>NZ_JAVSMH010000003.1:0-304993 GCF_033283605.1 Staphylococcus sp. NWU MKU2
TATTCAAAAAATTAAAATTGAACGGTTTAGTTAAGTAATGCTTATTTTATTTGTAAATGCTTGACTAATCGTAGGAAAGGGGAGTAGGACAGAAATAATATTTTCTCAAAATTTATTTCGTTGTAACCCCAACTTGCTTTGCTTGTAGAATTTCTTTAAAAAATTCTCTTTGCTGGGGCCCCGAACCCCAACTTGCATTGCTTGTAGAATTTCTTTAAGAAATTCTCTTTGTTGGGGCCCCGAACCCCAACTTGCTTTGCTTGTAGAATTTCTTTAGGAAATTCTTTTTGTTGGGGCCCCGCCCGCAAGGATGACTAGAACTGAAAAAAGCTTGATTCAAGCGCATTTTCAAATCACTCAGCTACTGACAAAATGATAAAGTAGGCTGAGACATTTTTTTGTCCCAGCCCTTTTTAAATTTTATTTATTCTTAATAACAGATAGTAATGCACACAAATAGGTAGGGAGTGGGACAGAATTCTTATTAAATTCGTCGTCCCACCCCCGCAAGGATGACTAGAACTGAAAAAAGCTTGATTTAAGTGCATTTTCATTTCAGTCAGCTACTGCGAATTTGCAAAATAGCATCATCATATTATTTATGTCCCAGGCTCTTAAAGAACTACTTTACAATCCTCTAATTAAACATAACTTGAACTATATTCAATACACATCTCTTAAGATGCCATATGTACCTTGATCATATTGTGGTATAGGTTTAGTACTTTTATTAAATGAAACAACACTATTATCATCAACGTGATAAATAATCATATCGTGATCAGTAATTGTGTCGTATTCCTCTGCAAGTACCTCCACAATATTCTTATTACTTATCGTATTATCAAACCATCTTGGACTGTGTGATTCATCAAATAAAATATGATTACGTAACGGACCATTTAAGTTATTACGTGCCTGTTCATCAGTAAATGACACTGGCATCATACTTACATTATTCAATCCAAACTCTGGTACCAATTCATTAAACGCTAAACTATTAAAAATAAACGACTTAGTCATTAATAGACATTTATTATAACGAATTAAATCCGCATATATTCGATCACTACTTGATAATAAATTCCCCTTAAACACTTCAAAGCCAAGTTCTTCTGCCTTCTCCGACGTATTCTCAAACAAATTAAATACCATTATAGGAATATCATGTTCATGCAATTTCATCCCTAGATGGAATGAAAATTCACTCTCTCCTACTATAATAACGCCAGGTGGTTCTGTACTCGCAAGTCCTAGCAACTTACTCAATGGCGTAAAGCTAAAGCCGTAAATAACAACCGTAATAAACACTAATCCAAATGTCACTGGCGTGATATAACTTGCCATTTTCACATGATCATCCATGAATAATCCTCCAAAGAATTGTGCCACAGTTAAAACGACAATCCCTCGAGGTGCCATCATTGCTACAATAGCGCGTTCTCTTTTCGTGATCTCTGTACCTATTGTTGATAATAAAACAGAGATTGGACGTACCAATACAATCATTGCAATCGCAAAAATCACTAATTGCCATGACAAGACATCCATCAATACAGATGACGTTAATGATGAAGTGATTAATATAAAGACGGTAGATACAAGAATTGATGATGCATTTTCAATGAAATGATCTGACTCCTTGTAAATTAAATCATGTCTCTTATAACGTGCCATCATTAAGCCGAAAATGGTAACGGCTAATAATCCGGATTCTTGTAATATTTGGTCACAAATACTAAAGACTAATAAAATAAAGACTAACTGAATCGATGGCATCAAATTTTGCGGAATAAAATCACGTTGAATTAACCAATTGAAAACGAATGATGCTCCGAAGCCAATAATGGCTGTTATAACCATTTTCAAAATAAAGATGAGAATAACTTGGACACCAAAACCTTGCTCAAATATTTGATAAATATAAAACGCTGTTAATGCGAGTATCGGTCCTATTGGATCTAATATGATACTTTCCCATCTTAAAATAGAGTCAACACTCTTACGCACCTTTGCTTGCTTAAGAAGTGGCTGAATGACGGTTGGGCCTGTAATTAAGAATAATCCGCCCATCACAACCGCAACAGAAATTGGAAAATCTAAAATTTTATGTAATGCAATCGCACCGAGCACCCATGATATAGCTGCGCCAACGGTAATAATTCGAATGACCGCTTTAGAAATGCCTCTTAATTCACGAAAGTCTAAATTACTACTTCCTTCGAATAAAATGACAGCTACAGCTAAAGACACAATCGGACTAAATACTTCAGCTCCCAATGTTTCTTGAGGGTTAACTAGTCCCAATATCGGTCCAATCAATAAGCCCACAATCGACATGACTACAATTGATGGCCATTTAATCTGTGTCGCTAACCATTGACTAAATATGCCTAATGCTAAAAATAAGACAATGATTAACATGACAGGTAAATCTAATGACATACCTACACCTTCCTCAATAAGATTCAACTTTTTTAATACTGTGTAATACTATCAAACTTTGATTAAGCCTGCATTATTATTTTATAAACAACCTGTTAATGCCTTTTTCGGACACACAATGTTCACTTCGAGTAAACTTTCCTGTTTATTTCTAGTATCTTTTCATCTAAAATAGGTAATTGCGTTTAAATATATGAATTTAGAAATGATTTGAAAGGAAATTTTAATTGTGCAACTTTTTAAAGAGAGTATCATGGTAGCTTTCGCATTTGTTGGTGTTGTCGTTGGTGCTGGTTTTGCTACTGGTCAAGAAATATTTCAGTTCTTCACAAGTAATGGTATCTATAGCATCTCTGGCATTATTGTTACCGGTTTGATTATAACGCTAGCAGGCGTGTTCGTATTAAACACTGGCTTTGTCATTCAATCTCATAACCATTCTGAGTCTATTCGATATTATTTACATCCAATCATTGCACGTATCTTTGATATTATCTTAACTCTATTCTTATTCTCCTTAGCGATGATTATGACTGCGGGTGGTGCGTCAACTATACATGAAAGTTTCGGATTACCTTATTGGTTGAGTTCATTAATTCTAGTGTTAGTCATTCTTATGACGCTATTTCTTAAATTTGAACGTCTGATTACGGTATTAGGTATGGTTACACCGTTCTTAGTCATTGTTGTTTCTACTATCGCTATCTATTATTTTATAACAGGAGATTTAAATTTTAGTGCGGCCAATCGTTTCAATAAACAACATCAATCGCTATCACTTGGTTGGTGGTTTGATGGGTTAAATTATGCAAGCCTACAAATTGCAGCCGCATTTAGTTTTTTAAGTGTTATGGGCGATCGCATGCAGCATCGTCAGTCTGGCTTATGGGGTGGCCTACTTGGCGGCATCATTATCACATTACTGTTATTAATGATTAATTTGGGCCTTGTTACAGAATTTGAACATATTCAATCTGTCGCATTGCCGACACTATTAATCGCAAGTCACATTTCACCATTATTAGGTACAGTGATGTCGATTATAATGGTTCTTGTTATCTATAATACGATTGTTGGTCTTATGTATGCATTTGCTTCTCGTTTTACAGAACCATTTTCCAAAGGGTACTTTGTACTCATTATTATAATGGCTATCATCACGTTTATATGTACATTTATCGGTTTCATTTCTTTAATTGGAAAAGTCTTCCCAATTATGGGATTATTTGGCTTCATACTCCTTGTCCCAATTTTATACCAGGGGTTTAAACACTTAATATTCTCTAAATAAATTAGGAATACATTAAAATGGACACAAAGATGCGAACCTTACATCTTTGTGTCCTTTTCCATTATGAATTCAGTATTTCTTGACCTTTCTGTAATCCAGCTTGTGTAATTTCATGACTATTGACCCATACTTCTGTAACCTGTGCACCCAGTTGCTTAAATAAATTAATAACATGTTCACTTTGATCAATGGATACGATTGGATCATTTTTTCCCATTGATAATAGAACGTCTACATCACTCATATCTTTGCTTGTTGAAGCGTCTATTGGATAAAGTGGTGCAAATAGTAATGCTTTTTTAAACGGTGCTGTGTCACGTAACATTAAGTTAATCGCAATATTTGATCCATTAGAGAAACCAACTAAAGCCGTTCTATTCAATTCAAATTGATACTGTTCAGCCGCTTCATAAATAAAATTTAACAGCCGTTGACCTCTATATTCTAAATCTTCCTCATCGTATACACCTTCAGCAATGCGTTTGAAATAACGATTCATACCATTCTCATTGACTTCTCCACGAATACTTAACAAGTTATAGTTAGGATTTAAAGCTGTTCCAAGTGGAATAAGATCTGTTTCATCCCCACCAGTCCCATGTAACAAAATTAGCGTAGGTGCGTTATCCTTACCTGGTCTATAAATATGTTCCATTTGTCTCACCTCTCCTTAGTACTCATTTAATTTTATTGGCATTAAATGACCTTCTATTTCATATCTTCTTTCTTCGTAAAATGGCGGTAACTGTAGTTGTCTACCTAAATCATCGACGTTTTCATCAATCGTGAAGCCAGGTCCTGCAGTTGCAAATTCAAATATTAAATTGCCAGGTTCTTTCATGTAAATCGCATGAAAATAGAATCGTTCTTTCACATCTGTTACATGCAAGCCTTTATTAAGAAGATAATCACGCCATTGTACATGTACCTCGTCATTTGGTACTGACCATGCAATATGATGGAAGATGCCACCACCCCAACGAACAGGTTGTGGGTTTACAAACTTTTTCACAATAATTTGATGATGCACGCTACCACTCGTTTGATAGTGAACATTGTCATCTGTTTCTTGAATATGTTCTAACCCTAAATCATTTTGCAACAATGCTTCCGTAGCTTGAGGATTAGCTGATAGCATTGTTACGCCATGAAATCCTATGATGTCATTGTTAACACGTTCTTCATCACTTTCAACCATCGCTAATGTTAATCCGTGAATGTCTTCAAATTCTAACGTTGTTTGATTGAATGATTCAGTTTGACGTGTTTGAATCCCATTCATATTTAATTTCATTTCCCAATGTGACATGCTATCTTTTGGTATTCTAAACGCTAATCGTCCAACCTGACCTGAACCGATACGACCTCTATATTGATTTGGCCAATTAAAGAAAGTAAGTACCATATCATGTTGCGCTCTGTCATTTGAGAAATATAAGTGATATGTTTTTGTATCATCATAATTTACTGTCTGTTTAATCAAAGTTAAATTTAATACATTTGTATAGAAATCATACGTTTCTTGAGCATCTCCTACAATCGCTGAAATATGATGAATGTGTGTAATTGGTTCCATAATTCAATACCTCCCTATTTATAACTTTTTCCAGTTGTATCAAACGGACGAACTTGCGCTTCAATCGCTTCTCTTTGTTCCTCTAAAAATGGTGGAAGTGATAATTTCTCACCTAGCGTTTCATAGGGTTCATCACCCATAAAACCAGGTCCATCAGTTGAAATTTCTAACAAAATATGACCGATTCGTGCATACAACGCTTCAAAATAAAAACGATTGACTAAACCGGAGTTTGGTATGCCTAGTTCTTGATATTTCTGCATCCAGTGTTTAATGGCCTCATAATCTTTCACTCTAAATGATGCATGATGAACTTCGCCATATCCTTGAACGGCAACTAGTCCCTCTGAATCCTTTCTTAAAATAACTTGACCACCATTACCACCTTCACCGACTTCAAGCAATGCTACATCTTCTTCATTCATAATTGTTCGCATTCCATATACATTTTCCAATAATTGTTTGAAATCCTCGAAGTAACTAACCGTAATTTCGATTGGTCCTAAGCCATAAATTGCTTTATCCTCTGGAACCGGCCCATTCTTCCATGGTTTACCTGGTGAGACACCGCTGTTGCCTTCATCGGATACTAATTGATAGTCTTGTCCATCCGCCTCTTGAAAAGGCAATACCTTCTTACCTAACACGTTTTGAATACCATCATGTTTTATACCAAACGCTTCAAACTGCTTCATATAGTATGTTAATGCTTCATCACTTGGAACACGAAACGATGGTTTAGTAATCGAATTGGTACCTTTACGTCCTTGAGGAATGCCAGGAAAATCAAAGAATGTCATATCTGTACCAGCTGTCCCCTCATCATCTGCAAAAAATGTATGATACGTTTGAATATCATCTTGGTTTACTGTTTTTTTAACTAGTCTCATACCTAGTACTTCGGTAAAAAATTTATAGTTACGTTCAGCATCATCTGTAATTGCAGTTACATGATGAATACCTAATAAATCATGTTTAGTCATATTAAAAACCTCCATTTATTTCGATTTCGAGATAATTTTAGTTATAAATAAAAGTGCACCGATTTACACTTCAGTAGATTGTGCACTTAATTTTTTGAATGCTTGTTGAATCGTTATCAATTCTTCTTCTGATAGAACTGAGAAGGCTTGTTCCAACGTTGAGGCATGTTGTGGAAATATATCTGCCATAAATTGTTGACCTTTGTCAGTAAGTGTTGCGTTATATACACGCTTATCTAATGGATCTTTATCACGTGTAATCCAACCTTTGTCTTCTAATTGGCTCACAACGTATGAAATACTACTACTCGCGATGAGCACCCTATCTCTAATACGTTGAATAGGTTGTGGACCTTTACTATAGAGTAACTCTAACACTGCAAATTCCGTCACGTTGAGCCCGTAATTCTTCACATCTTGTTGCACGATTTTTTCTAATGTATCTAATGCTCTATTTAGACCAATAAATGCTTTTAATGAATGTTCTGTGCGATCCATTTACTCACCACCTTTAATTTATTTCGATTTCGAGATAAATTGTACACGCGTTTCAATTAATCGTCAATATGTTAGCTCTATTATAATTTCAATATCTATTTATTTCTATCTTTTTTCAAAATGAAATAAGCATGAAAACGGTTGTTACAGGGAATACAAACATTGGAGGTGTCTCAAATGACCAATCAATTATTTATAAATAATGAATTTGTAGAGAGTAAATCTAGTGACACGATGGAAGTCATCAATCCTGCTACAGGAGAAGCATTTGATACCATTACTTTCGCAACTGAGGAAGAAGTTAACGAGGCAATCGAAAAATCTAAACATGCACAACTTGAATGGGAAAAAGTACCAGCACCAACACGTGCAGAGCATGTAAAATTATTAATTCCTTTATTAGAGCAAAACAAAGATGAACTTGCCCAATTATATGTTAAAGAACAAGGTAAAACATTAGCACAAGCTGAAGGTGAAATCGATAAAGCTGTGCAATTTATTGATTATATGACAAGTTTAAGTATGCGTAATAAAGGCGAAGTACTACAAAATAGTGTTTCGAATGAAATGATTCAATTAATTAAAAAGCCAATTGGCGTAACTGCAGGTATTGTGCCATGGAATGCACCAATTATGGTCTTAATGCGTAAAGTGATTCCAGCACTAGTAACGGGATGCTCAATCGTCATTAAACCAAGTGAAGAAACAACATTATTAACGTTAAGATTGGCTGAGCTATTCCGTGCCTCAACGATTCCAGCTGGTTTAGTTCAAATTGTGCCTGGTACTGGCGAAACAGTTGGCACACAATTAGCCACACATAAAGATGTACAACTCATTTCTTTAACAGGAAGTATGCGTGCTGGTAAAGCAGTTTATAAGAATGCAGCAGATACAGTAAAAAAAGTGAATCTTGAATTAGGTGGTAACGCACCTGTCTTAGTTACACCTCATGCTAACCTAGACAAAGCGGTGGACTACATTGTCACAGCACGAATAAATAATGCTGGTCAAGTATGTACTTGTCCAGAGCGTATCTTTGTTCACGAAGATGTTCATGATGACTTTGTAAACAAGGCTAAACAACGTATGAGCGACTTACAAGTCGGCGACCCATTAGACGATAACACCGATTATGGTGCTATTATCAATCAAACACAGTTGGACAGTATTGATGATAAAGTGCAAGAAGCCGTTAATAATAGTGCAGACTTAGTTTTAGGTGGCCATAAATTAGATCGCGCTGGTTACTTCTATGAACCTACAATTCTTGATAATGTTAAAAAAGATGACAGTGCCTTTAAAGAGGAAATTTTTGGTCCTGTTCTAGCAATTACAACTTATAATGATTTCGATGAAGCAATTGATGCCGCAAACGATACAAATGCAGGTTTATCTTCTTATATCTTTTCAGAGAATTTAAAAGAAGTGATGGAAGCTACAGAACGTTTAAAATTCGGTGAAGTTTACGCTAATTGCGAAGCAGAAGAAGTTGTTAATGGTTACCATGCTAGTTGGAGAGAATCAGGTTTAGGTGGTGCAGATGGTATTCATGGTTTCGAAGAATACTATAATACAACGGTAAGCTATATTAGATATGAATAAATAGGTATAAAATATCCCCATCTCCTAATGAAAGGATTGGGGATATTTTTATTGATTCAACGCTTTATCCAACGCTTTAATATTCTTTTTCATGATTGATTGGAAAGTTAAATCTTTGTCGTTAGCTTGTTCTTTAGATAGCACAGACAAATTATTAAAACTTACTGGTTCTGCATTGGTTTCATCACGAATGACATCAGTTATCTTTGAAGTGATATTCTGTTCGTAAAGGATATAAGGTTGCTTCGATTGATTGATTTGTTTAATAAGCGCAAGAATATCCTTTTGACTAGGCTCTTCGTTATTCATACCACTGACACCCTCTTGTTGAAAGTGATAGCGCTCTGCTAAATAACCTAATGAATCATGAGAGATGGTTACTTTTTGTCTTTTAGGATTTTTAGTAATTGTTTTCAAATTATTGTCTAAATCTGTTAAATCTTGATTTAATTTCTTAAAATTTTGTTCATAATATGCTTTGTGTTGAGGATCTCTTTTAACTAAATCATTCTTTATTTTTTCTGCAAAATGCTTGTCTAAGACTGGGTCAAGCCAAACATGCGGGTCGTGACTTTCCTCTTCATGACTATGATGGTGGTCGTGATCTTCATGATCATGGTCTTCTTCAAGCAATGTATGATGATTTAAATCAGCTGCAACTGCTAATTTCATATCATCGTTGGTCATTGATTGCGTAATCGTCTTCGCCACTGGATCTAAGTCATCACTTGAATATATAAATAGATCACTTTTAGCAATATTAATCATATCTCTTTGAGTTGGTTCATATGTATGGGTGTCTGCACCTGGAGGATAAATCGTATCTACATTGACATATTTGCGACCTATTTGTTTGGTGAAACTTTCAAATGCAAATACTGTAGTATAGATATTTATTTTATTGTTGGTTGAAACATCTATCTTTTTCGCATCCGAATATTGACCTGTGCTACAAGCTGATAAAGCAATACAAATGCACAGGACGATAATGAGATAGCCAATCCTCTTCACACAGAACCCTCCAAAGCGTAATAAATTCGTTTTTAACTATATCTTTAATAATGTAATAATGCAATATCTATGTTTATTATATTATTTAAGATTAAATATTTAATTATAAAATGTTTTAGATTTCTTCAAAAGTGATAGATAGTAATATGACATTATTAAAGGAGTGACGTTTTATGGCACAAGAAATTAAACAAGGACATCAACAATTTTATGTTGGCGAAGATGAACAAAATGCTCAAGCTGTCATTACGTTTAAACAAGTAGATAATAATGAAATCGATATTGACCATACTGGTGTAGCTGATGAATTAGGTGGTCAAGGTTTAGGTAAACAATTAGTTGAAGCTGTCGTTAATTATGCACGTGAAAACAACTTAAAAATCATCGCATCTTGTCCATTTGCGAAAGACGTTCTAGAGAAAAATGATGATTATCAAGATGTTTATTTAGGATAATCTATTTCATATTCGTTGACTTACAATTTGAAGTTAACTGAAATGTTTTACAGAATTAGCTTTTAGGCTTGAATGAGGTTTTTATACACCTTTATTTCATTAGTCTAAAAGCTTTTTTGTATGCTTTTAAAGTTTTAAAGCAACTGTCTTGATTAATTTAACAATTAGTAGTATATTTATTATACTTAATATAAATAATAAATAAAGATGACTTATTCATCTTAGGAGACACTACATTATGAATGCATTTCACACTATTGAAGCAACACAAGTTACTAATATTACATTAAACGTTGAAGACTTAAATAAAATGACAAACTTCTATAAAAATATACTAGGATTTTCAATTAAAGAACAAGACGACAATCATGTCATCTTTAATGTTGGTGCTAATGGTCATACATTAACACTACATTATTTAGAAGATGGTCGCCGTCCTGGATTTAGAGAAGCTGGTTTATTCCATATCGCTTATTTACTTCCAACACGCACAGATTTAGCAAACTTTTTATTCCACGCTAGTCGTTTAAATGTGCCTGTAGGTGGTGGAGATCACCTTGTAAGTGAAGCGTTATACTTTAATGATCCAGAAGGTAACGGCATTGAAGTATATCAAGATCGTCCATCTGAAGATTGGCAATGGGATGGTAATTTTGTAAAAATGGATACACTTGCAGTAGATGCGGATGATTTAATTGCGCAACGTACTGAAGAAGGTTGGAACGGTTGGCCAGCAGATGGCAAAATTGGACATTTACATCTTAAAACACATGATATCGGGCAAGCACGTGACTTTTATGTGGAACAAATAGGTTTAGAACACATTTCTAATTTCCCACAAGCTTTGTTCATGTCTACTCAAAAATATCATCATCATATCGCTACTAATGTATGGCAATCTAACCAAGCTAGAACAGACAACGAGACTACTTATGGCTTAGTTCATTTCGATATATATAAACCAAATGCTAAAGAAGAACATATTACATCTCCTGAAGGCTTTGATATTACAGTTCACAGTGATACAAGTGTCGTTCCAGGATAGAATGATTCATATTTGGCATCGTTTATAAAACATGTCATTTTAAATAGATTTGGGGCGGGACAGAAATAATATTTTTCCAAAATTTATTTCGTGGTCCTGCCCCGACAACAAGGTTGACTTGAATTAAAAAGAAGCTTGCTACAAGTGTATTTTAATTGAGTCAACTACTGCCAATATATATTTGTACAGTCTGGGACATAAATAATATAATAATGCTATTTAGCAAATTCGCAGTAGCTGACTGAACTGAGAAGGCGCTTAAATCAAGCTTTTCTCAGTTCTAGTCATCCTTGCGGGGGTGGGGACGACGAATTTTAAAAGAATTCTGTCCCACTCCCTTAATCTTATATTTTTATTCCTCAACAAGTTTTCTATACTTTCTTACTGTATCAAAGTCACTATCTTTTGCTTTTTCATAGCCTTGATGCCCATAAATATCTGTAAGAATTTTCTTACCCTTTTCAGATTTACTAATATCTAAAAAGGCATTACTGATTTTTGTTTTCCACTGTTTACTCATATCACCACGCACAGAAATCGTATCATTTGGTATCTTATCCGTGCGATAAATCACTTTAGTGTCTTTATATATTTTTGGATAATCTTGCTTTAAATCAGCACGTGCATCTTGATATGTAGCTACAGCATCCACATCTCCGTTTAATAATGCAATCAATGCTTGATCATGCCCTTTAATTTGAGCAATTTTGATATCATTCTGATTAACATTAACTTTTTTTAAGCTTGCCATTGGAAAATATATCCTGAAGTAGATTCTGGGTCTTGTAAGCCTACTTTGGCCCCTTTTAAATCTTTTAACTTATGTAAATGACTGTCTTTACGAACTACGATTTGTGAGCGATAATAATCGACTAATTTATTAGTTGGATTACCTTTATTATCTACTAAATAACCTTTGGACTTCAACAGAACATCTGCAGCACCTTTGTCATGTGCGATGGTATAAGACACTGGTGAAATAAATGCAACATCCACTTTCTTTGATCTTAAAGCTTCTACCATTGCATTATAATTAGTTGCCACATGTACTTTAACTGGAATGCCTAATTCCTTTGACAACTGTTGCTGTAACGGTTTCACTTTAGCATTCAACGTTTTTGAATTTTGGGATGGTACAAATTCTACTTTTAATTCTTTTGGTTCATGGTCTTTCGAATGTTTCTCATCATGTTTAGAACAACCACTCAGGGTGAGTACTAATACTATAAAACTAATTAATAATACATGTAATTTTTCATTATTTTTCCTTTTGCAAAATATAGACTTTAAAGACTTAAATTGTATTATAACTTATTTAATTTAAAAAAAGTCTCAATCTATCAATTTCTAAATAAAACTTTTACAATGTGCAATTTGTAACTAAATCATATACGCTTATCTTTTAAACTCATAAAAAGAGCTACCTGCAAAGTCTCAGCTTTGCAGATAGCTCTCATTCAATTTAAATGATATTCATTTTTTATTTATAAACTAACTATCTTAGTATAATCCTTTTGTTTGATTGCTAGTATCAATGAAGATATTTTTAACTTGTTGATAGTTTTTAATAGCGTCTTTATAAATTTCACGACCGATACCAGATTTTTTATATCCACCGAATGGCGCACCAGCTGGGAATTGGTTATAAGTGTTAATCCAAATACGACCAGTTCTCATCGCTTTAGCAACATTTAATGCACGGTTAATATTAGTCGTAAAGATACCACCAGCTAAGCCGTATTCTGAATCATTCGCAATTTTAATTGCTTCAGCTTCATCTTTAAATTTTTCTACTACTACAACTGGTCCGAAAATTTCTTCTTGTGCTAATTGATGACTATTATCTTTAATTTCGATGATTGTAGGCTCGAAGAAGTATCCTTTGTCACGTCCATTATCTGTTAAGCGATGACCACCTGTTAAGATATTTGCATTTGAATCTTCTTCTGCAATTTTTACGTAGCTTTCAATTTTTTCAAGTTGTTCTGGGCCAGTTTGAGCACTCATTTTAACGTCTTCATCAAATGGGTCTCCCACTTTGATATTTTCGAAAGCTTCTTTTAATTTAGGCATTACTTTATCATAAATTGAAGATTGTACTAATAAACGTGAACCAGCACTACATACTTCACCTTGGTTAAATAAAATACCTAATTGCGCACCTTCAACAACTTGATCTAAGTTTGCATCGTCAAAGATGATATTAGCACTTTTACCACCTAGTTCTAATGTAGTTGGAACGATACGTTCAGCACCTGCTTTCGCAACGCCGTAACCAACGTCTGTTGATCCTGTAAATGATAATTTGTTTACACCTTCATGATTGAAGATTGCATCGCCTGATTCTGAACCTTTACCAGTTAATACGTTTACGACACCTTTAGGTAATACTTCTTGGAAGATCTTCGCAAGTTCAATTAATGATAACGGTGTAGAAGAAGATGGTTGAATCACAATTGTATTACCCGCAGCTAATGCTGGTGCTAATTTCCATGACGCTAATAAAATTGGGAAGTTCCATGCAACTACAGCACCAACAACACCTACTGGTTCATTGACAACTAAACTCATTGTATTCTCATCAATTTCATTGACTGAACCTTCGTCTGTTGTTAATACACTCGCAAAATATTTAAATTGATTTGCTGTTAATGGCACATCAATTGTTGACGTTTCTCGATAAGGCTTACCATTTTGTAACGATTCAATTGTCGCGAAGTGTTCCACTTTTTCATGAATTCGACGACTAATTTCTAATAAATAGTCCGCACGTTCTTCTTTAGATGTTTTACTCCAACTGTCAAAAGCATCTTGCGCAGCTTGTACTGCTTTATCAACATCAGATTTACTTGCTTTAGCTACTTTAGCTAAATCTTCACCATTCGCAGGGTTAGTTACAGTTAATGTGTCTCCACTTTCGCTTGCTTGAAATTCACCGTTGATAAATAAACCGTATTGTCCCTCTATGAAATCTCTAACGTTTACTTTTGCCATTTTTCATCATCCCTTTATATAAATTTATGAAAAACCTTATGTGCGTTGTGTTTACATCGTAATGTAAGCGTTTACTTAAAACTACTATCATTTTACCTTATTTACATTTTTAAATACACTAACTTGCTTGTAATATTTTTCCGTGTATTAAGCTCTTTAAACATCATTGATTCTAATTATAGAATCTATCACTTATGGATAATAAAAAAGAGAGTCTTTGCTCTCCTTTTTGATTCTATATTAAATCCATTCAATAACGTCTTCGGCGGGTTGACGAACTTTATCTTTTGGTTCTTCTTTTCGATAACCAAATGCAACCATAACTGATGGTGCGAAATGTTCCGTATCGATAACTTTTTCTTCAGCTAAGATTTCAGTAACTTTATCTAAATCAAATCCTTCCATAGGACATGAATCAATTCCTAATAATGCTGCTGAAGTCATCATGTTAGCTAATGCAATGTAAGTTTGTTTACTTGCCCAGTCTAATAACGTTCGCTCATTATCGTTAATATGGAAATTCGTTTGGAAATTATTAAATTTATCTTCAACTGCTGGAATCGTACTTTCTTCGTATTTTTTAATACCTCGAATTATATGTTGTACGTATTCTGAGTCTGCAGTGACATTTTTGCGTGCAAGAATAATAACGAAACGACTTGCTGTATTTAATTGCTTTTGTGCTCCCCAACTGTAAGGTTTTAATTTTTCTTTTAAATCTTCATTCTCAATAACAACAAAACGCCAAGGTTCTAATCCTAGTGAACTAGGTGATAAACGACCTGTTTCTAATATTGTGTGGAAGTCTGACTCACTAACTTTCTTTTCAGGATCAAATTCCTTTGTTGCATGTCTAAAATTAAATGCGTTGATTATTGTCTCTTGCATTGAACTCATGAAATATATCCTCCTTAGATAGTACTAATTTGATTATAAAGTACGTTTCCTTTAGCCTAAAGTTATACGCTTACAAAACTTATCATTAAAAAATAAATGAAAATTTACTATTTTTATGTGAATTTTTTAACAATCGAAAAATAAATTTCATATTGCCTATTGATTTGTGAATAAATTCACAATATAATATATTTGTAAGTTAAGTAATAGAGATGTTTTAAATCATTATTCCTATTAATAATTCACATTTCTATAGACAACTTAAGAAAACTTATTTATTAATTATAAATTCATACAAAATGAAGTGAGGTTATTAAAATGACAAAAATTATGTTTTATGGAACTCGTGATTACGAGAAAAATGACGCTTTAAACTGGGGTAAAGCGAACAATGTTGAAGTTGTTACAACTGAAGAAATTTTAAGTGAAGATACAGTTGATTTAGCTAAAGGTTTCGATGGTGTTACTACAATGCAATTTGGTAAATTAGCAGACTCTGTTTACCCTAAACTTGAAGAATATGGTATTAAACAAATTGCTCAACGTACTGCTGGTTTCGACATGTACGATTTAGAGTTAGCTAAAAAACATGGCATTATCATTTCAAATGTACCTAGTTATTCACCAGAAACTATTGCTGAATATTCAGTTTCTATCGCTTTACAATTAGTTCGTCGCTTCCCTGCAATTGAAAAACGTGTTCAAGAACATAATTTCAAATGGGCTGCACCTATTATGTCTACCCCTGTTAAAAATATGACAGTAGCTATTATCGGTACAGGACGTATTGGTGCTGCAACTGGTAAAATTTATGCTGGTTTCGGAGCTAAAGTTGTAGGTTATGATGCATACCCTAACAATTCATTAGACTTCTTAGAATATAAAGATACAGTTGAAGAAGCAATTGCTGATGCTGATATCATTTCATTACATGTTCCAGCGAATAAAGAAAGTTTCCACTTATTCGATGCAGATATGTTCTCTAAAGTTAAAAAAGGCGCAGTATTAGTTAATGCGGCTCGTGGTGCTGTAATTGATACACCTGAATTAATTAAAGCTGTTAATGACGGTACATTATATGGTGCTGCTATTGATACTTATGAAAACGAAGCGCCGTACTTTACTTATGATTGGACAGGAAAAGAGATCGAAGATGAAACTTTATTAGAATTAATTAAACATGAAAACATTTTGGTCACTCCACATATCGCATTCTTCTCTGATGAAGCTGTGAGAAATTTAGTTGAAGGCGGATTAAACGCAGCATTATCAGTTATTAATACTGGTAAATGTGAAACTCAATTAAACTAAGATATGTGTTTAATAAATAAAAAGGAGAATTCTCAAAGTTGAGAGTTCTCCTTTTTTAAGCTATTTTAATACTTCTTGCTCTATAATTTGTAATACCCCTTGCTCATCATTACTTGGAGCAACTGCCTTGGCAACTTCAAATAGTGATTCATCATGACTATTAGCCATTACATAACTGTGCTCGGCTAATTCAAGCATGTCCTTATCATTGTTAGCATCTCCAAATGCCATCAAATCAGAAGCAGACATATGCCACTCTTCCAATAAACGTTGAAGCGCTTGTCCTTTTGTCATATTAGGCATAATAATATCAATACTATCATGTCCACTCGATACAAGTTTAATAGTATTGCTAAACTTTTCTTCTAAATCAGTATCAAGTGTTGAATGCGTATCTCGATTAATATTTAACGCAATCTTGACATATTCATCATCCGGTAATGGTTGAAAAGAATCAATTTCCTCTAACTGATGATAGTAGAAATGCGCATCTTCCTTAAATGCTTCACTCGTGTCTTTCAATATATAGGCACTCTTTAATCCGCAAACTATAAATTCTTTAATATTTCTATCGATATTTAAATAATCGACAACTTCTTTGTAGTCTGTTTGATTGAAGCTTCGATAATTATATAAGTCTTTACCTTTGTAAATAACCGCACCATTTTCAGAAATAAAGAACATATCTCTTTCTCCAAATATAGATTGTAATTTAGCAAATTGATTTCCACTTGCAGCAATGAATTCTATATTGCGTTCTTTCAATGCTTTAAATATCTTCTCAAAACGGTCTTTATCATAATTCTTTTTAGAATCTAAAAATGTACCATCCATATCTACTGCAATAGCTTTAACCATGTGCAATCCCCCTAGTCCGTTGTATTCACATTTATTATATATGTCATCTAATTAGGGTTGAAGTTCACACTAACATGATGAAACTATATTCACATTCTGAAATTAAATACAATTAATAAAAATAGCATGATGATTTCTAATGCTAAATTTAAAGGAGTGACACAAGATCTATATTAGACGTCTTGTATCACTCCTAATGACTTAGCATTTATGTTTTATGTAACGATTGGTATTTATTAAAGATCTATTTCAAATTTTTTAAAATATATTTATTTAACTTGTTTCGCTACAAAGATTTTACGTTTTTCCCAAACACCGGTTTGCTCATTGTAATCATCACATGTGATTAATGTTAATTGATTCTTTTCACCTTTGTGTTCATCTAATACTTCAACTTCGTCTGGATTGACATCACGTATACTAGTCATTTTATATTCGCGTGTTTCATTTCCTATCTTGAAGTATACTTTGCTACCTTTTTTAGCTGCTTTTAAGTTTGTGAATTGGTAATGTGGTCTATCGGTAAATGTATGACCTGCGATTGATATATTTTGATCACTTAGCGATTCATCTTTCTCAGCGAAACTTACACCACGATTTAACTGTTCTGGTGTCGCTGGTCCAGGATACACTGGTTCTTTAATCTCTGCATCTGGCACTGATATATACCCTGCCATTTTAGTTTTATCCTTAGGAATGGTTGGTGTTTGTTTATTGCTAGACTTATCCTGTTTATCATATTGTTCTATTTTGTTGTCGTTATCTTTTTCATGTAAATAATTATCGATATGTGGTTTAGCAAATAGATACACTGCTACTAAGATGAGTATGACACCAAGTATCGTCATCAATCGATTAATCCAATTCTTCATTATGTGTTACTCCTTTAACGTGGCTTTCTTAGGTCATAGTATATCATGTTTATTTCGTAAGTTTAATTTAATTTATCGTGTCATATTTAATTACATATAGTTGCAACAATTGAAATCTCGTTTTAAACTGATACAAACTTAGAAAAGTAGGTGCCATAATGATTAGAGAAGCAAAAATTGAAGATTTACCGGCAATACTATCAATCTATAATGATGCAATATTGCATACTACAGCTGTTTACACATACGATATTCAAACTTTAGATGAACGTAAAGCTTGGTTTGACATGAAGAATAAAGCAAATGAACCTATATATGTATTTGAACAAGCTGGCAAGGCTGTTGGTTTTGCGACTTACGGTCAATTTAGAAACTGGCCGGCTTACTTATATTCTATTGAACATTCGATTTACGTAGATAAATCAAATCGAGGCAAAGGCATTGCTTCTCAATTATTACAACATCTTATTGAAGATGCTAGAGATAAAAATTATCGTACTATTGTAGCTGGTATCGATGCTTCCAATGATAGCAGCATCAAATTACATGAAAAGTTTAACTTCAAACATGCAGGTATCATTCAAAATGTTGGCTACAAATTTGATCGCTGGTTAGATTTAGCTTTTTACCAATATGATTTGCATGACAAATAAAAAAGTAAGTGAGTCCCTTTTACTCACTTACTTTTCTTTTATCGTCTTTTTCAAAAAAGTCTTCCTTCTCATGAAAGAATTCTTTCTTAAATAAAGTTTCTATTTGTTTCCTCTTTTTCTCCGCAATCACAAAACCCACATAATAAAACAGGAATACAATAATCATACTTAGTGACATTGATTGTAATAAGAGATTCTCCCATGTTCCCTCAACTGTCCATAACTGTGTAATGGTTGTGTTAGTCACGAATATAAAAAAGATGATACATAACCTTAGCATATCATCATCCCCTTTTCGGCTATTTTAAACGTATTAGTGAAATTTTGCAATAACTTTTTTAATTTTCTGATAAATATATGGAAGTAGAACATATCTAATATATTCTCAAAATTGAATTCGTTTTAACCCCAGCTTGCTTAGCTTGTATAATTTCTTTATGAAATTCTCTTTGCTGGGGCCCCGACTAGATTTGAATATACATAATTCAAAGCATTTTCAAATCAGTCTGCTACTGCCAGAATGATAAATCTGTCATAAGGATTAAAAAAGCCATTCTCAAATGTCATATTGACATTTAAGAATGGCTTCTAATTTAAGTTATATTATGAAAAGCTATTAACTTCAGCTTCACCAAAGATTTTACGTTTGATTGCTTCACCTGTTGGTGTACCTGCTAAACCACCAAGTCCTGTTTCTCTTAATTCAGCTGGTAAGCCACGTCCTACTTTATCCATAGCTTCGATAACTTCATCTACTGGAATTCTACTTTCAACACCAGCTAATGCTAAGTCTGCAGAAATTAATGCGTTACCAGAACCAATTGCATTACGCATTACACAAGGAATCTCTACTAAACCTGCTACTGGGTCACAAACTAGACCTAGTAAATTACTAATCGCTAATGCCATAGCGTGACCAGATGCTTCCGGTTCGCCACCGAAGATTGATACTGCAGCTGCTGCTGCCATTGCTGAAGCTGAACCTACTTCTGCTTGGCAACCTCCTGTAGCACCTGCAACACTTGCATTGTTAGCAACAACGCGACCAAATAATGATGAAACGAATAAGAAATCAATCATTTGTTCTTCTGTAAGGTCATGTGTTTTTTCTAATTTAAATAATACGCCCGGAATCGTTCCGGAGGATCCAGCTGTTGGAGTTGCACAAATGATACCCATAGCTGCGTTTACTTCATTAGTAGCAACCGCACCTTTAACTGCTTCAACCATTTCATGTCCTGATAAGGCATGATTATTCTCGTTATATTTAGCAAGTTTAATGGCATCTTGACCAGTATAACCTGTTACACTTTTAACGCCTTCGCCAGTTGATCCTTTAATTACGGCATCTCTCATGACGTCTAAATTTTGTTTCATTGTTTCTCTAACTTCGTCACGCGTCTTGCCTGAAAGTTCCATCTCTTCTTGAATCATAATATCTGCAAAAGACATTTTATTTTCGACTGCGTAGTCTATAGTTTCTCTAATTGAATCAAACATCTTTAATCCCCCTCTATTTAATATAGGATATATTTAAGTGACTATATTTTTCTTTAATTTGATCTAACGTTGATTCAGATAATGCTTTGTTTAGTGGTAATACTGCTAAACTAAAATTATCGCCCGTTTGTGTCATTTCCTCTTTAATGTCTGCACCAAGTTCATTCACATCATTGATAAAGTGATTAACTTCTGATTTATTTGCCGCTCCATCCATTTCTAGGATAGGTAAACCATAGTTAAAATCAATGTCTAGTCCTTCTACACTGATGCGTTTTAATTTGATTGTACCGCCACCAATTGAGTTACCAATTACTTCGATGTGACGACCATTTCCTTCTGCAACAAGATACGCACAGTTAGGATGCTCACCAATACTGTCGCCTTCTTCTTCGATAATATTTACTTCGATGTTTTGATCTTTTGCGATTGCTAATGAACTCTTAATACGACTATCGAATGTGCTATAGCCCATTGCACCACCAACGATAGCTAAATCTGTACCGTGTCCTTGATGTGTTTGAGCAAAGGATTCGTAATAATGAATTGTTAATTTATCTGGCTGCATACCACCTAATACTGCATAAGCAGCATTACCGATTTTAACTGCACCTGCTGTATGAGAACTTGAAGGTCCCATCATTACAGGGCCAATAATATCAAATGCACTTTGATAATCGTAGCTTTTTTTAGTAGCCATAATTAAACACTCTCCTTAGGTTGTTTCTGTTTACTAGGCAATTTTATACTCATATTCATTAGGTTGAATTTTTTAATTAACGTACTGAAGATAAATGCTAATACCACACTTACTACTGCAACGACGATGATTGTAATAATTGATTTTGTAGCATCGTTAAATCCGAATAATACGATTGCACCTGCAATTGGTGTTGCCATACCTTTAACACCGATTACGAGTCCACTAAATGTAACGATACAAGCGTTTACAACACCGATAATTGCGTTCGTGCCATATAATTGTAGAGGGTATTTTGCGATTAAATCGATTTGTGTTAATGGTTCAACAAATACTGCGAATGCTTTTGATTTACTTCCGCCAATATTAAGTCTGCTAAATAATACATAGTTAACAAATGATGAACCAGTACATGTTAAAGCACCGATAGCCATTGGTATACCAGTTAGTCCTAATAAGCTAGTTAATACCATTGAACTTAGTGGTGTCATACCCGTTACTGGAATTACTAATCCTAAAATAATTGCTAATGCGTATGGATTGCTGTCTCCTACTGATGTAACTGCACCACCGATTTGAGTTAATACAGCCATAACCCCTGGGCTAATAACTGTAGCTAAGCCAAATACAAGTGCTGGAGCAATTAAAATCACAGCAATTAAGTCCAACCCTTCTGGGACTTTTTTCTCGATAAATTTAATACCGAATGAAATAATATACGCTGCTATAAATGCTGGTAATAATTTAAAGTCGTGTAATACTAGTCCTATGATTACTGCAAAAACAGGTGAGATGCCCATTTTCAAGCCAGTTAAGATACCTACTGCAACACCTGCAAGGCTTCCTGCTAAATCTCCTATTGTTTGTAAAAACTCGATATGGAATACGCCACCAATAGCGTAACTTAGAAATGCTTGTGGTAAGAAAGTTGCACAAGCAGCTCCTGATAAAGCTTGTAGTCCTTGTTTACCATATGGCGCAAAGTTTAAGAATAGCGTCATAACGATAAGCACTAATACGAGTGTTCCTACTCCTAAAATGATATTCATTCCCCAAAACCTCTTTCTATTTATTTAACAACCATAGTCATACTACACCCTGTAGAAAACGATTTCAAGACATATTCAGTGACAAAAAAATAAAATTGTGAAATAAATCACATTTAGAGACTTTTTGAGGTTAAAATATTTTTAGTTTTAAATTTTTTGAAAATAAATAAATAATATGTGTTATTTTACACTAACGCAAACTGCTTTGTAAACCTTTTCAACAGCGTATTTATTATTTGAAATTTCGGTTAAATTGTATACATTTCTTTGTTGATATTTTCACTTTAACGTGACAACTAATCATTACATAACAAATTGCTCACATTTAAAATTGTTGCAAAATTGAAACGATTTAGTTTTAAACATAATAAAGCTGGAACAACCATTGCTGCTCCAGTTTATTATGATTGAATTAATCTTCAATTTTTAATAATGCTTCAGTTAATTGATGTGTTTGACGGTAAATATCTTTATATACTTTATAATATGCTTCATATTGTGCGTGTCTTTTAGCGTCAGGTTCAAATGTTTAAGCAATATCTATAAACTTATCTACACATTCATCGAAACTTTCGAACCATTTCAGTCCATATGCTGCAATCATCGCAGCGCCCATGCTAGGCCCCTCTTCATGTTTTAGCTTTCTTATTGTAGCATTAAAGATATCTGCTTGCATCTGCAACCAAAATGAACTTTTCGCACCGCCACCAATAGAAGTAATATGCGTAATCTCTTTACCAGCTTCTCGCATTAATTGTATAGAGTCATATAACGAGAAGGTAATACCCTCTAATACTGCTCTAGCAAAATCCGCCCTATTATGGCTACCACTAATACCAATAAAGCTTCCTCTTATAAATGCATCTCCATGTGGCGTCCGTTCGCCTGCTAAATAAGGTGCGAATAATAAGTGATTAGAACCAATCGTTGACGTACTTGCTTGTTGAGCGATATCGTCAAAGCTCTCATGTTCAAAGAACGTTTGTTTAAGCCAATTTAAACTGTAACCTGCTGCTAAGGTTACGCCCATAGCATAGAATGTTTGTGGAACGCTATGATCAAAGAAATGTATGTTGTTCTTGTATTCAGTGTAGCCTTCGCTCTCAACGTTGAGTACAACACCTGATGTCCCGATACTACAAAGCGTATCGTTACCATTAATGATACCTGCACCAATGGCACCACATGCGTTATCTCCACCACCAGCATAAACCTTCACAGGAGCTTTGAAACCAAGCTCTTGTTCTAATTCTGAACGTACTACTCCAACTTCCTCTGTTGAACGTACTAAAGGTGGATAAATATCACCGATGCCTAATCGTTCACCTACATCTCTAGTCCAATCATGTGTTTTTGGACTTAATAGTAATGTACTGGCTGCATCAGAATATTCCATGTGAATATGACCTGTTAAACAATAGCGTACGTAATCCTTAGGCAATACGAAGACACTTACTTGTTCCCAAAGTGATGGCTCATTTTGTTTCATCCAAAGCATTTTTGGAAGTGTGAATCCTTCAAGAATAGGGTTACCATTCAATCTTTCTCCATATACTTCTTTGATTTGCGCACATTGTTCAGAGTTACGGGTATCATTCCATAGAATGGCATGTCGTACAGGTTTATGTTCGCTATTTAATGGCACTAAACCATGCATTTGTCCTGAGAACGAGATCCCTTTGACAGTATAATTCGCCATTTCAGGCACTTCATTAATATATTTAATACCTTTCTTAACCGCTTCAAACCATTCTTCAGGATCTTGCTCACTATAACCGGCACGATCTTGTATCAACGTTAAAGGTTCACTCGTTGATGCAATTACTTCTCCTTGTCGATTAACAGCTATAATTTTAACTGCACTCGTACCTAAGTCTATTCCTAATACTACATCTTCCATAACCATTCCACCTTTGTCCATCATTATAAGAGGCGCTCATCTTACATATCAAGTAAACAATTCAATATATATTTATTTTATATAATTTTAATATTAAATTCTATAACCTATATATTCATCATATCGATTTTAATGATAATTTCAATAGTAAACTATGATTTCAATTCTTATCCCTTTATTCCTATTTAGAAAAAGGGAGTGGGACAGAATTCTTTTTAAATTCGTCGTCCCACCCCCGCAAGGATGACTAGAACTGAAAAAAGCTTGATTTAAGCGCATTCTCAGTTCAGTTAGCTACTGCGAATTTGCAAAATAGCATCATCATATTATTTATGTCCCAGTCTCCCAAAAAATATTATTTTGCTTTTACCAAACCATTATCTATTACCAACATCTTGTCCGATTTCAACAGTTTGATCATTTTTATTATATATTGCACCTTGAACACTACCAAAGTTTGCGTCATTACGTTTTTCTTTAACACCATATCCCATACTCTTGAATGTATTGATATCTTCATCACTTGTCGCATTTTCATAATAGACTGTACCCCCATCGTTATAAAAACGTGGTTTATCAATAGATTCTTGTAGAGTACCGTCACCTCTTAAATAGTCAATCAACACTTCATTTAAGATGGTAGGAATTTTGTTTCCACCTGGTGTACCAATACCCATATAGAAATCCGGACCAACAACAATGGATGGTGATGTATAAGAACGTGGTGCTTTATGTTTTCCACCATAGTTTGGACTATTAGGATCACTTGAGAAGTTTGTTAAAGAGTTGTTCATATAGAAACCTTGTTTAACAAATTTACCAGAACCAAAGAAACTAGATAGTGTATTTGTAGTACTAGCAAGCTTACCATTCTTATCAATGACAACAAAATGAGTTGTACTCGTCGTATCTAATGACGTATCAAAATCACTATTCATTTCATTACCGCCACTATTTACATTATTTAAATTGTCTAATAAATAATTTTCCGATAAGTGTGAGTCGTTATTCGCTTCCTGACCATTAACAATATCTCTATTTCGGTACATTACATCACGTGATTTAATAATGCCATTGATATAATCTGTTCTATCATTATTTGAATTGGCACTTTCATCAATTTTTAAACCTTGTAACATTAAAACCCCACCTAAAGGATTTGATGCAGAGTATATTGTATTATTTAAATATTTAGTTGATACTGGTTTCTTTTCTTCAGTTTTAAATGTTGAAAAGTCCTTCTCAATTAATTCACTATCAACTTGCTTAGATACACTTTTAGCAATATCCTTATAGAAATATTTAGGCCCCTTATCTCTAATACCTTTAAGTGTTTTAGCTAAAGCGGGCTGTTTAACTACATCGCCTTCACGTACTGTACGTTTTCCTTTGAAGAAAGGTGAATTTCGATCGATATCAGAACCGTAGATTTTCAAACTACGTTCTAATTCTGAATCAACTTCGAAGCCATCTTCGGCTAATGGTACGATGTAACTAAAAATTTTCTTCTCATCCATATTACCTTCTCGTTGATGCATATCATGCATACCTTGCACAAATCCAGGTGTACCAATTTCATCGCCTTTCTTATAATTATAAGAAGATAGCGTTTTATATTCGTACATCTTTGGTTCTTCGCCTTCGTTACCATTATATGTAAGCGTGGCACCACCGCCACCTAAACCTGAAGAATGTGGCTCTGTTACCGCTAGCGCATAAGAAACACCCATAGCTGCATCTACTGCATTACCACCATCTTCAATAATTTTATTACCGACACGCGTGGCAATCGCATTATTAGATGCTACACCATATTTCTTTTTACTGCCAGATGATTTATGATCTGCAATTTTATTTTCGAATAATGTATCTTTATCAGGTCTGTCTTCTTTATTAAAGTAGTAAAAGACGAATGATATTAAAATGGTGATAACTAAAATGACTGATAATGTCACTTTACTATAAATATTCATACTAACTGGCCCCTTTAGATAAATATTGCTCCGTTGCATCTTTTAATTCATTTTTCTCATAGTTATCAAGGCCTTCGTTCGCTTTGGCAAACGTCACCATCAATAGAATTGCAATTATAATGAGCGTTGTTACAATACCTAACCAATGTTTTTTAATATTCAAAGGTATATCCTCCATTCTCCTCTTTAAGGTGAATTGATTTATCATTTATATTATTGTAATAACGTTGTGCCTCCATCTTATTCATGTTGTCTTTCGTTATTTTGCCATCTGCACCACGTACAGGTGTAATGCTAAATTTATTATGCTGCCCATTCCAATCGTGCTGAACTACCATACCTTTTTGGTTTTTAGATAAGAATGAATCTGATGTTAAATTACCTAAACTATAGAAGATACTTGCATTTTTATATTTTTCAACTTTTTGGACAACTGAGTTATGACCAATGATTACATCTGCACCGGATTTCACTAGCGCATGTGCGTATTCTTTTTGACGATCCGTCACACTACGTTCATTGGTAATACCCCAATCCACGTTTACGACAACTAAATCGTTATTTTCTTTTAAGTTTTTGATTAATGGAACAAATATTTTTGGGTCTAAACTAATAGATGTTGTATTTTTAAGTGGATCTTCATAGTTTGAACCTACGTCAGTGAATGACACGTTAGCTATTTTTTTACCTTTAACCGTTTGTTGCACCGTCTTACTATTAATTGGGTTAGAACCATTACCAGTCATAAAGTTATAATCCGTTTGTGCTTCCACTTGTTTACTTAAATCTTGGGCTTGCACGTTATCAATCGTATTATTAATTAAATTGACACTTTTAACATTTTCTTTTTTCAAGAACATAATGTTCTCAATATTCTTCTTGATGTTCGTTTTTGGATCGTTTGAGAAATGGCTCACTAGAAGTGAAGCAGTTGAAAAGTCACTTTGTTGAAGTGGTTGTTTTAACCCTTTAAACACTTCGTTAAGATCCATTTGTCGAAAATGTTTATTCAATGTGATATTACCTAAATATGTACTACGAATATAATCATTACCTGAGCTTGGCATTGCCTCGACTGGCTCAACTTTTACAGCTCTAATAGCGAATACTAGAAGTACAAGTGCCACAATTAAAACGATAAGTGTATAACTAAAATTGAAACGTTTGTGACGTTTCGATTGCTTAAGTAACCATTCGCTCGCTGATAACCGTTTTTTCTTTTTCATTACTCTGCGCTCCTTGCTCGCGATTAATTAATAAAGCTATATAAGAATAAGATGACATACGTGATACATGTAAGTAACATCGTTGTTGATAACGTAATCACGACACCTTGCTTTTGAATTGTATTCGCAATGATTCCAGGAATAACGACACCAATACCAGACACTTCAACCATTTCAAATGGCGTCAATGGATAAATCAAGTCGAACAGGAATTTAAGTACCATCCCAGTTAAAATCATCGCCGCAAATTTTCTTCTTCCGTACAAAATAACCCATCTACTAATACCGTATGTAACTATGAAAAATGTTAAACAACTAATGACTAACACAGATAACAACATGATGGGTTGATCGAATATAAGTGCTAAGTAACCCGGTACAACGAGTCCTGCTGGATTAATCCCAAATTTCTCGGCAAATATTAAACTTAATACAATACCGACAAATAGGGAGAAGTATAATTCTGAACCAATCATTTTATTCTATCCCTTCTATAAATTCTGCTATTCTACCACCTGGACCATGAATATTTCCTACACAGAATATGAGTGCGTTTTGTGATTCTTGCAAAATGGCTTTCTCAATTTCTGGGAACTCACGGTTTTCAAAATTAAGATATTTTTTATCAGGTAAGTGTTGCATTAAGTCTGTCACCATTTGTGTACTTTTACCTGTACAAATGAGTGTGTCAAAGTCTACATCATCAATAAAGTTTTCAACAAATTGACGCGTTCTATCTACCCTATCTGAACGACAATTTAAAATCACTACTTTTTTCGTATATGGATAGTTATAAGATTCAACTTTATTTAAAATAGCTTTTGTCGATTGAGGTTCATTAGCAGCAAATGCATTAACAAATACATTTCGTGTGCGATTTGCATTAAAATATTTGATTTCAACCGCACCAGGATCAGGTGGTGCATTTAACATACCTCTCAATGCAGTTTCCTTATCAACGCCAACAGCTTCTGCAACGCCTAATGCAATAGCAACATTATCTGGGAAGACAAGATATGGAAACTTTCTTAAATATGATTCTGGAACTTCATCTTTATCTACGACAATTAACTTTGTTTTACGTTTCTTAGCTTCTTTTGCGAAGAATTTCGTATAGTCGTCTTTCATAACAACTAAAGTCCCTTTGTAAGGAATTGTTGCAGTAAACGCTTGAGCAACATCTTGAAGTGTAGGTCCAAGCACGTCCATGTGGTCTTCCATGACATTGACGATAACGCCTATATTGGCTTTAACTAAATCTTTTTGAAAAGTAATTTGATAGTCTGGATTAACTGCCATACATTCATTAACTAAAGAGTCAGCTTTTTGTTTAACAACTTTGCGCACAATGTCACGTTGTTCACCAATATTCGCGCCTTGTGGTTTTCTAATAACGGGGTATTCCTTGTCAGTAAACCAATACAACATTCGAGCATCTGTTCCTGTGGTTTTACCAATAACATGGTAATGGTCTTCTCTTAAAACGCTATAAATCATTCTCGTAATCGTTGATTTACCACGAATACCATTAATGTTGATTCTAATTGGAATCTTATTGAGTCGATTAGTATGGCGATTCTTCTCTTTAATACCAAGCCATAAAATCAATGCGATACAAATTATAATGAGAATCACAGTGTAGTACCTCTCTTTAATTGTTTTAATATTAAGTTGTCTAAATACGTATTTCATTGCTATGTATATCAAAAATGTCTTTAAACATTTTCTATAGAAGTGACTAATAAATCCAAACGCTCTTACTTCATATGAACATAATAAATAAATTATTACTTCTAATAAGGGTATGCTATCATGTGCGTATTTAGTCAGTTTTAACATTGTAAATCTAATGTAAAATTATATTAACAAAGATTAGTTTTTTTAGAAATATTCAATATTTTACTTTTACAAATAAAGAATAAATTTAAAAATATTTTTCTAAAATTTAAATCTAGTTCTAGTTATTTGAGAAATCATCAAATATTTACGTCGCATTTACATTAGATTAAAATTCTGATGTTAATTTAAAGGTATTAAAGATACAACTTTAGGAGGATACTGATGGGTAAACCTTTGACTAAACCTGTTAAGATAGCAATTAGCATATATTTAGCAATGGTATTATTAGTTTGTTCAAGCTATTTGGTATTGATTCTTGTGGGTAGCTTACAAGGCAATGATATGAGTAGCTCAGTTTTAGACACAGACCATCAACACATTAATAGTGTTACTAAAGATTCTAACGAAGGCATAAATGATACAAAGTTAAATAAGGCTTCAGCAACAAGTGATGATGTTGCCAAAGAAGAAACCATTTCAAATACAAATGATACAATTTCAAATACAGATACTGAAAAAGTAGGTGCAAGTTCATCTGATTGATGACACTATGCACCTACTTTATTTTAAATACTTTGCATATTTTATTTGAAATTGCTTAGGAGTAAGTGAATATTTCTGCTTAAAATTTTGTATAAAGTAACTTGTAGTTGAGAATCCACAATCCATTGCCACTTCAGTCACATTTTTATGATGATACATGAGTTGCTTAGCACTTTGCTCTAGTCGATAATTTTGTAAGAAATTGAATGGCGTGTCCCCTGCAAATCGTTTAAACAACTTAATCGTCTCCGCTTCGCTCATATGAACCATATGACTTAACTCACTTAGTTTTACTTTATTATGATAATGACTTTGTAAGTATTGAATACATTGTTTAACTCTTGGATCAAAGAAATATTGATTGATTTGTTCATATTGATCAAAAATATTTAAAAGATGATTTAGACATTGATAAAATTCGCTAAGAATTTGCAGTTGATAATAATCTCTTTGTGATAAGTAAATATGTCCTACTCTCTCAATACGCCGTAACAAACTTACATTTTCTTCACCTTTTGGTATTAATTTAATAAATGGAATGGACTGTGCTTGATCAACAATTCGACTAACATAAGTAAAATTGATATATTCCGTGACATTGGGCAACCCAATGTTCCAGCAATAGAAACGCGCGCCTTCATTCGCGTCACGAATTTCATGTACAACGTTTGAATTAATAAATAATCCTTCCCCTTCATGTATCTCCAATGTATTTTCTGCTAACTTTACCTTAATCACACCGTTTGTGACATACATAAATTGCAAGGCATAATGCCAATGTAAAGGTATATATCCGAGTAATGTCTCACTCAATGATGTATGTAGAATGACATGTGGCCAACGTCGATCAGGATAATTAATCTTTTCTTCTAAGTCTTCATTAATAATAATTTCAGAAACAATATCACACCACCTCAATATCTTGATACTTTTACTCATTATTTGAGTATTATCAAATTTATATACATTATATTATGAGATTTATAATAAAACAAAATACAGATGGAGGTGCATTCAATGAATCACACACAACACAGATTAAAAGGAGTATTATTTGCAATTATAGGTGCTACTTTATGGGGATTAGGTGGGACTGTTTCCGACTTACTCTTTAATCAACGAGATATTGAAGTGGATTGGTATGTTACTGCTCGCCTACTAATAAGTGGCATTTTCTTATTGAGTCTGTACAAACTATTACATCCTAAGCAATCTATGTTTATTGTTTTTAAGAAGCCCAAAACAATCGTTAGTTTGTTTATATATAGTTTAATCGGGATGCTTTTGTCCAATACGCTTATATGGCATCCATCGCAACCGGCAATGTAGCAGTAGCTACACTTCTCCAATACATTGCACCAGTCTATATCATTATTTGGTTCGTCATACGTGGTCTTGATGTATTTCGTCCTTTTGATATTTTAGCCATTGCCATGACGCTAATTGGGACTTTTCTACTTTTAACAAATGGATCTATCTCTCATTTAGTCGTATCACCTACGAGTTTGTTCTGGGGAATCATCTCTGGCTTAGCACTTGCGTTTTACACGATTTATGCCACAGGCTTACTTGAAAAGTTCCCTTCAATTTTAATCGTAGGATGGGCAATGATTATTTCAGGTTGTGCAATGAGTTTCAAGCATCCTATATGGGATGTTAGCTTTAGCAACATGAGTGCATCTACAATCATTTATTTAATTTTTGGGATTATTGCTGGGACTGCTTTCGCATTTTATCTATTTATAGATAGTCTTAAATACTTATCACCTAAGGAGACAACGTTATTAGGTACGATTGAACCAGTCATAGCAGTTGTTACAAGTGCATTATGGCTGGGTGTTACTTTCCAATCAGTCCAAGTCATTGGAATCGTATTAATTCTTATTTTAATTTTAATGTTGTCACTTAAGAAACAACCGGAAGAAATGTAATCAATAAAGTAGCGCCAAGGAATTGAACGATAACTAGCCTGAATGGCGCAAAATTCTTCATGAATTCATCGTGTCACTCTGGTAATTATCTCGTCCTCGGCGCTTAATTTTTATAGAATAATTGATTTAAGTTGTGTAAAGAATTTCTGTCTTTCTGGTAATGGGAAGATAGGATAAATGTGGAATAAATTATATCCTGGCATAAAATCATGTTCAATACCTTTATCATTAAGCATTTGGGATAATTTTAAAGCGTCAGGGTATAACGTTTCCTTTGTACCAATAAAAATGGATAATCGACCTAATCCTTCTAAGTCACCGTTAATCGGCGATATTCTATAGTCCTCAATAGGTAGTTGGCCAGCCCATAATTTTATAAAGTATTTACTACCTTCTATACCTAACATTGGATCAATGCGTTCATACGTTTTAGCATCTGGATTGCTTAACGTACCATCTAACACTGGAGATAGCATTACAATATGTCCCGGTTGTGGAAGTGTAGTTTCTGCTTTTAAATATTCGGCAAATGACAATGCAATTTGTCCCCCTGCAGAATCTCCCATCACAATAAGCTGTTCACTACTTTCAACTTTGGCAACTGGTTTATCATAAATAAGTTTTAATAATTCGAATGTAGTACGATAATCACGATGAGGTACTTTAGGATAAATTGGCATAATGACCTTCGCATCAAGTTGTCCTGCGAGTTCATCTATAAAATTAAAATGATTATCTAGTGGATCTTGGAACCATGCGCCACCATGAATATATAAAACAACTTTTTGTTGATGATTACGTTGGTCATTCACAATATATGTGACACACCCATTCCAACTTTTTGTTCGAACGTCATGTTTAAATTCATAACTAGTGCCGCCATATTTTCCAGCTGTAATTTCTTTCGTTTCTTCCAATGCTTTTTTCGCGTCCGCTTCATTTTCAAACGTTTTTTTCATGCCAGACATACGTATATATTTTTCAGTTATAAAACTTTTGTAACTGCGTTTTTCTTTAACTTTAATAAATGCTAATGTTCCTAATATCGCAGATGTTGCTACGGTTATCATACTTTTTTTCATAGCTTAAACGACCTCCTATACATGTCTATATTATAAACCTTAAATGACAATTCATTTAGTAATTAACACTGTTATCGTTAAACAATATTTTCATTTTAAGGCAAACATGCTATCCTTATATAAATTATCTGAATTTTCAAATTATAAAAGGAGGCAACGATTTATGGCACGTCATAAAATTGTACTTATTGGAAGTGGTTATGTAGGATCTGCGTTTGCACATGCAATCGTAGCTAAAGGTTTAGTGGATGAGATGGCAGTTATAGATATTGATGAGGATAAAGCTAAAGCAGATGCGTGGGATTTAAATCATGCGACTCCATTTGGCGATAACTTCGTAAATGTGCATGTCGGACAGTATGAAGACTGTAAAGACGCTGATATTGTAGTGATTTGTGCAAGTGCTAAACTTGCTAAAGGTGAAACACGTCTTAAGCTACTAGAAGATAATGTAGACATTTTTGTACCAATGATTCAACGCATTGTCGATAGTGGTTTCGATGGCTACTTTGTGTTACCTTCCAATCCCGTTGACATTATGAGTTATGTCGTTAAACGAGTGTCGAATTTTCCTAAAAATAAAATCATTGGTTCAGGCACTTCTTTAGATACTGCGCGTTTCCAATTCTTTTTAAGTCGAGAATTCGATGTAGCACCGAATCAAGTCTATGCACCTATTATTGGTGAACATGGTGATTCACAAGTCGCAGTATGGTCACACGCACAAATTGCAGGTGAGCCGGTGTTAGATTTATTACCTTCTAATACGAATTTAGAAGCATTTAAGACTTCCATTTCCAACCGTACAACTCAAATTGGTTACGATATTTATGTTCGAAAAGGCACAACCAATTTCGGAATATCACTAAGTCTAGTTAGAATCGTAGAAGCCATCTTATTTAATAAAAATATCATTATGAATGTTTCAAGTTACGTTGAAGGTGAATATGGGTTGAGTGATGTATATATCGGTGTACCTACCGTTATTAACGGAAATGGTGCTGACCGAGTTATTGAATTAGCTCTCTCAAAGGAAGAATTATCACAGTTACATCATTCTGCTGATATCATCTTAGACTATCAGCGACAAGCGGATGCAATCATTGATCAAATGCGCTGATATTAAAAGTAAGTGAGTGGGGAGCGGGAAAGAAATTAATTCTTAACCCCAGCTTGCTTTGCTTGTAGAATTTCTGAGTGAAATTCTCTTTGCTGGGGCCCCGAACCCCACCTTGCTTTATTTGTAGTATTTCTTTATGAAATTCTCTTTGCTGGGGCCCCGCTCTCACTTTATGTTTCAAAGCAACTATCATACATTAATTTCAATTGATGTTCGAAGCGTTGCATATCTATAAATCGTGCTTGGCGATGCATTTCTTTACCATTCATAAAGATTAAATCAACGGGTACAGTAAATATAGATAATTCACCTGCAATGGTTTCGACATCTGATTGATTTATGACGGCGAGTTTTGCATTAGGGTAAGATGCTACAATATCTTCAATTTGTGGTAATACTGCATGGCACACTGAACAATGATCCCGCATTACGTGGACTACTACTAACTGATTATTATTAATAATTTGATGGAATGCTTCCATATTACTCAAATGTTTTGCCATATCCTCACCTATACTTTCACTTATTTTAATAAGTTTTGAAATACCTCTGGCATCTTAGTTACTCTTTGACGTTCTAAATCTAAGAAACCACCTGTTTGCTGTCCAATACAATGCACTTTGTCTCCAGACGTAATTTCAAATTTAAATACCTATTTCATTCTTCCGCCTTTAACAAACCAGCAACGCCCAACAGGTTTATCGTGTATCGTAATTGGAACTTTATACTCTATTTCTGTCTTCATTAATATTGGCGATATATGTTGCTTCATCATTTCTGAAAATGTCATATATTCATTAATAAATATTGTACGTAAATCTTCAAACCAACGTATATAGACGATATTACTTACAATCCCCATTGCATCGATATCGTAATTGTTAACTTCGATTTCTCTTTCGGCGACTAACAAGCCTTCATGTTCCATAAAATATAATCTCCTTTAAGTCATCATTCAATTATATTTTACGACGTTTACATGCATTTTTCATCTAATTTAACTATACAACATTTAATGCGCGAACTATATATGTCTATTTTATTATATATTATTTTTATTAAATACATAAGCAAATTTACATGGTATAATAATTGTGAAAATATTCACATATTTTAGGAGGATGATTCATATGAAAGCTTATGTTTATGAAAAGCCAGGGGTCGCAAAACTGATTGATAAAGAGAAGCCAGTCATTACGGAAAGTACAGATGCAATTATTAGAATGGTCAAAACAACGATTTGTGGTACAGACCTACATATTATCAAAGGCGATACACCGGAAGTACCATCAAACACAACACTTGGCCATGAAGGTATTGGTATCGTTGAATCAGTTGGTTCAAGTGTAAACAACTTCAAAGTTGGAGATAAAGTCATTGTTTCTTGTATCTCGTCGTGTGGTAAATGTTACTACTGTAAAAAAGGTATTTATGCACATTGTGAAAAAGATGGCGGTTGGATATTAGGTCACCTCATCGATGGTACACAAGCAGAATATGTTAAAGTACCTTTCGCAGACAACTCTTTATACCATGCACCAGAATCTTTACCAGACGAAGCACTCGTTATGCTCTCCGACATTTTACCAACGGGTTATGAAATTGGTGTTTTAAAAGGTAAAGTTAAACCAGGTAGTACGGTTGCGATAGTGGGTGCAGGTCCAGTTGGATTAGCTGCATTATTAACAGCACAATTTTATTCACCTTCTAAAATTATTATGCTCGATTTGGATGATAATCGTTTAGCAACTGCCAAGGAATTAGGTGCTACACATACAATTAATTCAACGAATGTTGAAGATGCTGTTGCTCAAGTAAAAACATTGAACCCTCGTGGTGTGGACGTAGCCATTGAAGCTGTTGGTATTCCACAAACCTTTGATTTATGTCAAAAGTTAATTGGTGTTGACGGTACAATCGCTAATGTTGGCGTTCATGGATTACCAGTACAATTTGATATTGATAAATTATGGATTAAGAATATTAATGTGACAACAGGTTTAGTTTCAGCCAATACTACTGAAGAATTATTAGAAGCTTTGAAAAGTAAAATTATTCAACCTGAACAATTGGTGACACATTATAGCAAATTAAGTGATATTGAACATGCTTATGAATTATTCAGAAATGCAACGGATCACAAAGCAATTAAATTACTTATAGAAAATGATATCACTCAGTAATTCTTTATACACATTTAATATATAAATTTAAAATGACCTTTTACCATTCTATGCGTATTTCGATTAAGTGCAATTAGTGGTTAAATGTCTTATTTTGATAAAATCAAATCTTATTTATCAGAATTATCTAAATTTTATATCATTTTCATATCCATTGGTTTTAGAATAGTCTTATTCAACTTTTTGAGAGGAGCGATGTGTTTGTTCTCTTACTTGCTTTTTATTACTACCATGTCATTCACTCCCGGACCTAACACCATCATGGCAATGTCCGAAGGTCAACGTAAAGGATTTATTAGAGCCTTACCTTTTAATTTGGGTGTACTTATAGGTATTTTATTTACATTGGCGATCGCTTTAGTGTTCTCAGAACCTTTAAAACATAATCATAGCTTTATTTTTATCATGAAAATTATAGGTACGATTTACTTACTATATCTTGCGTATCATGTGTTGATTTCAAAACCTGATAGTGCAAAAGAGGCTTTAGATCGCCCTGTACTCAAAGGTATATTGATTCAAGCTACGAATGTTAAAGCAATGTTATATTTTTTAACTGGTTTAACAACGTTCACTTTACCTGATACTTGGAATTCTACTTTTGTACGCTCGGTTTTACTCATTGTTATTGGTATTGCAGGCGCAATCGTATGGAGTCTTTTAGGACAAATGATGAATCGAATCTATCAACAACATTATAAAATCATTAATGTAATTATCACAGTTTTATTACTCTATAGTGCTGTAGAACTATGGTAAAACTCAATCACTGTATTGCAAAAAACCTCCTGTCATTATTTCTGACAAGAGGTTTATTTTAATATTATTTAATTTTCATAATTGCTTTTCCTGGGTCTACTGATTCAACATCTTCAACTGTTAATGTTTTATCGCCCAAGTTAGTAATAATGATTGGTGTAACTGTGCTTGGCGCATGTTCTTTAAGGTAAGCTAGGTTAATCTTCATTAATGGTTGCCCTTGTGTTACAGGCTCATCTGCATTAACTAAACTTTCGAAACCTTCACCGTTTAATTTCACCGTATCAATACCGATATGGATAAGAACTTCTACGCCAGTTTCAGATTCTAATCCAATCGCATGTTTAGTTGGGAAGATTGTTTTAACTATACCATCGAATGGTGCCACGATTTCTCCTTTTTCTGGAACGAAACCAACACCGTCACCCATCATTTTTTCAGAGAATACTTTGTCTGGCACTTCAGATAATGGAATAATATGTCCAGTTCCAGGTGCATAGATTTCAGTTTCTTTAATATCTTCAACATGAACAGGTTCATCAGAAACTTCTTCAGTAACTGTTGTTTCACTAGGTTTCGTAATTTCACCTTTCATGATAAGTGACATATCATGTTTAATTTGGTCTGATTTTGGACCAAAGATTGCTTGCATGTTATTACCAACCTCAAGGACACCAGAAGCACCTAATGCTTTTAATCCTTGAACATCTACTTTAGATTTATCGTTTACTTCAACACGTAAACGTGTGATACAAGCATCTAAATGTTTGATATTTTCTTTACCACCCATTGCATCTAATACATCAAACGGTAATCTCGCAACACTTGAGTTACGGATTTCTTGTTCTTCATCTTCACGGCCAGGTGTTTTAAGATTAAATTTCTTAATTGCAAAGTTGAATAAGAAGTAGTAAACAACTGCATAAACTAATCCAACTGGAATAACTAATAAGGCGTGTGTACGATCCCAGTTTAATAAACCATAAAGGACATAGTCGATAAATCCACCTGAGAATGTCATACCAATCTTAACATCAAGTAAGTGCATGATTAAGAATGATGAACCTGCTAAGAATACGTGAATAACATATAATAATGGTGCTACGAACAAGAATGAGAATTCTAATGGCTCAGTAATACCAGTTAAGAATGATGTTAAAGCAGCTGATAACATTAAACCACCAACCACTTTTTTACGTTCAGGGCGAGCATTTTTATAAATTGCTAATGCTGCTGCTGGTAAACCAAACATCATAAATGGATATTTACCTGTAGTAAATGCACCCGCTGTGAATGGTACACCATCTTTCAATTGTGCCATCCAAATACGTTGGTCACCACGAACGAGTTCGCCTGCATGGTTTGTGTAATGGCCAAATTCGAACCAGAACGGTGCATAGAAAATATGATGTAAACCAAATGGAATTAATGAACGTTCAATAATACCAAAGATAAATGTTGTTAATGTTAAGTTCTTATTTAATAAGAAGTTTGATAAGCTATTTAATCCTTCTTGAATTGGAGGCCAAACGAAACATAATGCAATACCTGTAACGATTGCAACTAATGATGTTACGATTGGCACGAAGCGTTTACCTGCAAAGAATCCTAAGAATGGAGGTAACGTAATATTGTAGTACTTGTTATAACACCAAGCAGCAAGTGCCCCCATGATAATACCACCAAACACACCCGTTTGAAGTGTTGGTATACCTAAGATTAAAGCATATGCTGGTAATTTATCCGCTTGACTAAGTTCTTTAGCGCCATCAGCGTAACTATAAATATCATCAATCGTGATATGCATGATTTGACCCATAGTGGCATTCATAATTAAGTAACCAACTAATGCTGCTAAAGCCGCAACACCGTCACCGCCAGCTAATCCAAGTGCTGTACCAACTGCAAATAGCAATGGTAAGTTATCAAATATAATTTGTCCGGCTGCTTCCATTACAGATGAAATCATAACGAAGACATCCATTTTTAGCCATGGTGCAATTTTAACAAGTTGTTCATTGTGCATTGCATTACCAAATGCTAATAAAATCCCGGCAGCTGGTAAGATTGCAACAGGTAACATCAATGCTTTACCGATACGTTGCAATTGACCGAAAAATTTCTTAAACATAATCCTTATTCCCTTCTACTCATATTGAACTTGATGACACAAAAAAGACATAAGCAATACTGAGAAAAGTAAGTTTAAGAAATAAAATTACTATACGTTGATTTACATCATGTATATTTGTCCCTTTTATCTCTCTTCTACTTTCAAAATACAAGGCCATGTGACGCTATAACATCGTCTAACAGAGAATTGTATATTAATTAAGGCTATTAAATGCCCTAATCTCATTGATTGCTTATGCCTAATTTAATAGTAACACGCAGTTCTTTTTTCAATTAATTTATATTATATACATTTGATAAAACGTTTTCAATACTTTTTTATAAAAATTGTTGCCGACAAAATCAAAAGTTTGCCGACAACATTTATCAAGCGCTATTAGCGATTGAAGTATCTATTATAAGAAACGTTTAGCAGCGACAGAAATTGGTGGGATTTCGTCGAAGTCTAATTTTTTATCTTCAGTGATTGATCTGTAAGCCCATTTACCATAGTTGATTGCTTCTTCATTAACAATTTTACCTGGTAATGGTGCAGCATTTGGATCAACATGTACATCAACGATTGTTGGTACATTTTCATTTAACGCTGCTTCTACTACTTCATCGATACGGCTAGGATCTTTTAATACATAACCTTTACCGCCTGCAGCTTCAGCGAATTTAGCATGGTCCATATCAGAGAAATCAATGGCATATTCTAATTCACCTGCAGCTTGTTGTTCATATTTAATAAATGATAATTGTTTGTTATTCATAACAAAGATTGTCATTGGTAAGTCATATTGAACAGCAGTTGCAAAGTCTTGCATTACCATTTGGAATGCACCGTCACCGCTAATTGAGATAGCTTGACGTTTAGGGAAAGCGATTTTAGAAGCAATTGCTCCTGGAAGTCCGCAACCCATTGTACCTAACCAAGAAGATATAATAAATTTATTATTTACTGATAAGTTTAGGTAACGTGTTGACCAAACTGTAGATGTACCTACATCGATTGAGAATACAGCGTCATCGTCACTATATTTACTAATTGATTTCATTAAACGTTCTGGGCGGATTGGTGTGCTTTCTTGATTCATGTCTTGTTCCATCCATTTATCCCAAACAGCTTTACGTTCTAATGTTTTTTCTAAGAATGGGCGTTGTGGTACGTGTTTGATAACATCAGTTAATTGATGGAAAGCAAGTTTAGCGTCACCAACGATACCAACATTGACACTGAAACGATGTCCAATTACATCTGGGTTTGTATCAATTTGAATTGCTTTAATATTTTTCTTAGGTAGGTAGTCAACGTAAGGGTAGTTAGTACCTGCCATGATTAATAAATCGGCATCTTGAATTGTTTGGTAAGATGTTTTGGTACCGATTTTACCTAAGTTACCGATGCTATATGGGTGATCATCAGGAATGATTGTTTTAGCTGGTAACGTATGAATTACTGGAATTTTAGCCGCTTCTACAAATTCACGTAATTCATCTTTAGCATTTTGTGCACCTACACCAATAATCATTACTGGTTTTTTACTTTTATCGATTAATTTTGCAGCTTTTTTAATGCTACGTAATGTTGGAGTTGGTGCTTTTGGTTTAGTAGTGTCTATAGCACGATGAGTTGTGTCTTTAATTTTTTGAGTTAATAAGTCATTAGGACATACAACTACTGCTACACCACGTTTTTCGTATGCTGTACGAATAGCTTCGTTAACAATTTCAAATACGTTATCACCTTTTTGAATTTGGTGATTATATACAGATACATCTGAAACCATATCAGTTATGTTTGTTTCTTGGAACGCTTTTGTACCTAATAAAGTACTATTTGTTTGACCTGCTAAAATTAATTGAGGTACGCGATCCATTTTTGCATCATACATACCATTTAATAAGTGAACGATACCAGGACCACCAATACTTAATGCTACCCCAATTTTACCTGTCATTTTAGTGTATGAAGCTGCAGCTAAACTTGCTACTTCTTCATGACGTACATGATAGAATTTAAATGAGTCTCTAACAGTACGTAAACTATCTACTACTGCGTCAATTGAATCCCCTGGAATACCATATAAGTGATCAATATCCCATGCTTCTAACGCTTTAACTAATGCTTCGTTTGCTTTTATCTTCGCCATTATTACAATAGCTCCTTTCTCTTTTTAAACGAGTACAATATATATTTCCTTTAGTAGAATAAAATAATCATAATTGGAATAAGTATTGAACTAATTACAGCAGTTAATATCATTCCAATTGAACTGAATGCACCAGATTCAATATCGTGTTCTAATGCTTTTGCGGTACCGAAAGCGTGTGATGCATTCCCATATGTTAACCCTCTGGCAATAGAGGTCTTAAAATTACCTACTTTCAATAACATTGATCCCATCATACTACCTATTAAACCTGTAGTTATAATGAATAATACTGTAATCGTATCAGTACCACCTAATTCCTGTGATACTTCGATACCTACAGCAGCTGTTATTGAACGTGGTAATATTGTTACTATCGTCTCCTCGTCGTAACTCAATAAGTTTAACGAGGTAAACACTAACACAAAATTAAGTATTACGCCAACCATCACGCTTGAAAAGATAATACTTAAATTCTCAATAATTTTATGTCGATTCTTATATAGTGGGTAAGCTAAACATACAACAGTGGCATTCAATAAATGATTGATCCATTTACCACCTGTCATATAATCATGATAGTTTTGATGTGTTAACAATAATACAATAATGACACCAACCGAACCTACTAACGCTGGGTTCAAAAATGGATTATCATATTTTTGTTGAAGCTTTTTTGCAGCAAAATACATAACGACGGTCAACAATATCATTAAGATAGCTTGAATGAATGTCATACTAATGATGACCTCTCTTAACGTTAGGTTGTTTAACCATCTTTTCAGCGATGTAACCAGAAGCTAGTGCAACGCAACTTGTACCTACAATAATTAATAAGAAGAAAATGATATAACTCTTCGTAATATCAGAAACAACATCCATTATTCCTACTACAGAAGGTATAAAGAAAAACACCATTGTAGCTAATAGAAATTCTGCGCCGTCAGATATCCAATTCATACTTATCACTTTCAGTTCAAGTAAAATGTACAACAATATCATGCCTACGATACTTCCAGCTAGTGGTATATGCAATAATGTTTGCAATAAACTACCTAAGTAACTAATGACTATGATAATGGCAATTTGTATGATAACTTTTGAAATAAATAATACTTTTTTCAAGATGACTGACCTCCCACTAAAATATGTCGAAATTGTTACAGTGAAATTTAAACCTATATTCATCATTCTAATTCAACCTAAGAAAATAGAAAAATATCCATTTTAAATACCACCTATAGTTTTTTTCTATGTAATCGCTTTAATATCTATACGTATTGGTGTAGTTGAATGTCGATGACAATATTATTATGTCCATAATGGCTTTACGATAAAAAAATAGAGAAGCGTTTCGTTTAAACGCTTCTCTATTTTTATTTATCTATTTATTGTGTTTGTTGTTATGAAGTATCATTTAGTCATATTTTAATCTCTTGCTCATAAATTCTATCCATTTAGAGGTAGCATGACTTAATAGTTTATCCTTTTTCCAAATTGCACCTAATTCCCAACTCATGCCAGTATCCTCAATCTTAATACTTCTGATGTTGTCTTTGAGCATGTTAGCGATGTGCTCTGGTAAGATACTTACACCTAAACGTGCCAGCAACAGATACTCAATAAAGTTCCATTGCGAGACATTTGAAACCGTATTTGGGAGAAAACCTGCATTTTTAGCTGCGGCAATAATTTTATCATTAAGGTAAAAGTCTTCGTTAAACAATATAAAATCTTCATTCTTAAGTTCTGCCATTGTAACAGATTCACGTGATGCAAGGTCATGTTCTTTACTTACAACTAATCTCAAATCTTCACTATATAATGGTAAATAGTCAAAGACGTTCTCATCTATTGGAATAGTTGTAATTCCAATATCAATTTGATCATTGATAAGTCGCGTTTCAATAGATTTACCGCCACTTTCATTTAAATTATACGTAATGTTTGGATAGAGCTTGTGAAACTCACCTAGTATATAGATAAATTGTTGCATGTCCATTACTGCAGACATACCTATATTGATATGACCTGTTTCTAATCCTAATAGTCCATTAATTTCGAAAGGAATATTATCATATAACGCTATGATTTCCTCACACTTTTTATAAAATATTTTACCCGCATCAGTGAGTACGAGGTAACGCTTTTGACGATCAAATAATGTCATTTTCAATTCATTTTCTATATCTTTAATTGCTTTACTAATCGTCGGTTGCGCTATGTATAGAGATTTCGAAGCATTTGTCATACCACCTTGATTAACTACTTCCATAAAATATTTCATATGTTTGATGTCCAAATGCTCACCCACTTTGTTCATTATTGTAATTTCATTATACACGAAATATTTTTGAGAAAATAAAAATATGTAAAGTTAAACTAAATGTTTCCGAGAACAAGTCTAATTCAAATTCAATGTCAGACCCTATATGTTTCATTTTAAAAAAATGTTATAATCACATAGGCTCAAATTGATTGAAGAGGTGAGGCATTGAGCTTTTACGAATTTATGCAAAATTTTGTTGGTGATGACACACCATTAGGTGAATTGGTAAATTGGATTAATCAAGATAGCAATTTCCCTAAAGAAGTGAAGAGACAAGTAGAAGTATTGTCATATTTTCGAAATAATCCATGTCCAGAAAACATACCCGTGACTATCGTTAAAAGAGCATTGGCTGTTTTTAACCAATTCACAAATGTATGATTTCTAACTTGTTATTATACATCATGGACGTATCATCTCACCAAGCGCCTTTATGGCGCTTTTTTTTGGGAGTGGACAGAATTCTATTTGAATTCGTTGCCCCAGCTTGCATTGCTTGTAGAATTTCTTAGTGAAATTCTTTTTGCTGGGGCCCCGCACCCCCGCAAAGATGACTAGAGCTGAGAATAGCTGATTAGCACATCTTCTCAGTTCAGTCAGCTACTGCGAATATAATAGTTGAATTTAATATATTATTTTTATTTCTAAGCGCCTTTATGGTGCTTTTTTTATAGGATAAACTTAAAAAATTTCACATTTAAATTAAGTAATGCTTTGAACTTTAAGACATTACCGTGCTACTATCTTAAATTGTGTAAAATTACTTTAATGTAAAATAAGTTACAAATTACGCTGTTATATTTCATATATATTACAGTTACTTGTATAATTCGTTTCTTATATTGTATTAGACCTTTTTAACGAATATGATTAATACAGTTTTTAATTCTTTTATATTTTGAGGGGAACAAAAATGAAATTTAAAAAATTATTTTTACGTCTTTTACTCGCTACTGGAATCATGTTCGCAGGAACTTTTACATATCAAAACATTGAACACACGCACGTATCTGAAGCCGCTTCATATAACTACTATACGAAAGGTCAATGTACTTGGTGGGCATACCAACGTCGTGCTCAACTAGGTAAACCTGTATCAAATCGTTGGGGAAATGCAAAGAACTGGTATTACAATGCAAAACGCTCTGGTTATAGAACTGGTCACACGCCTAAACGCTACGCAGTAATGCAATCTACTGCAGGCTATTATGGCCACGTTGCTGTAGTTGAACGTGTATATAGTAACGGTAGTATTAAAGTTTCTGAATACAATTACAATAGACCGAACGCATACGGAACTCGCTACTTAAGTAAATGGTCTGCACGTAATTTTAATTACATCTACTAAAATAAATATTGACATATAAATAAAAGCCACTATTTATGAATCAAGGTCTTGATTTAAGAACCTTACTCGTAATTAGTGGCTTTTTCTATATATTGTTATTGTTGTCGTAAATCTTTTAAAATTTGTTGAGCCGTAGCAGTATTAGCCTTAGGCGCAGTTTTCAATGCTTCGGCAACACGAGCAATCTCATCACCTTGAGCACCTACTACGATTGCTAATGATTTGTATTGTAAACTCATATGACCTTTTTGAATACCTTCAGAAACTAAGGCTCTACATGCTGAAAAGTTCTGTGACAATCCAACAGCAGCAACAACCTGACCTAATTCTTGTGCTGATTGAACATTTAATAATTCAAGTGATGCTTTCGCAATTGGCAATACCTTAGTACCGCCACCGACGATTGCTAATGTCATCGGTACTTCTATTGTTCCGACTAAGCGACCACGTTCTTTATCAAACTTCCAAGTCGCAATACCTCTATATTGTCCATCACGACTGGCATATGCATGTGCACTTGCTTCTGCTCCGCGTGTATCATTACCAGTTGCTAATACTACGGCGTGAATGCCATTCATAACACCTTTATTGTGTGTTGCAGCACGATGTATATCGACTTGTGCTAGTACAGAAGCACGCTCCATGCGTTGTGCTACTTCTTCACCAGAACGATCACCTTTATTTAAATCTTTGATATCAATTTCACCTTGAACTCGTACTACTGAGGCTGTGGCATGGTTAGACAAAATGCTCATAAGCACATCACGATCTGGAAACTCATTCTTCATATGTGCAGTTATAGCTTCCAAGATTGTATTGAGCATATTGGCGCCCATTGCATCTTTAGTATCTACAAATACTTTTAAAGACAATAGTTGATTCTCTGGGAACGTATCAATTTCAATACGTCTGTAACCACCGCCACGTTCTATAATTGATGGGTAAGCTTCAGCTGCAATCTGTTCAATTTGTGGTTCTAAATCGTAAATTGCTTGTGCTAAGGCATCGGTATCACTTACGTCATCAAATACAATTTGACCAATCATTAGTCGTTCACTCTTAATAGTTTTAAAACCACCTGTATTATTGACTAACTTAGCGCCATAACTTGCAGCAGCTACTACAGAAGGTTCTTCAACCATCATCGGTACAACATATTCTTTATCATCGACAATGATTTTAGGTAATAAACCTACAGGCAATGTACCTTGACCAATTACATTCTCAATTAAACTATTTGCAACTTCTTCATTAATTAATGGATTTTTTAGTAAAACATCGTAGCTTTCATCAGTTAACCATCCATAATCAACAAGTTGTTTTAATTTATCTTCACGAGATAAATGTCGAAATGTCTTATCTAAACTCTTCATAACATTATTCCCCTTTATCAATCATTAGAGCGATACCTAGTCCTCCACCAATACATGCTGTAGCAATACCCGTACGTTTATTTTCTTGTTCAAGTGCGTTCACTAAAGTAGTGACTAATCTAGCACCACTGGCACCAATTGGGTGTCCTAGTGCAATAGCACCGCCATAGATATTTAATTTTTCATCCGGAATATGCAAATTGTCTTTGACAGGTATACTTTGTGCAGCAAATGCTTCAGTCATTTCTACAATATCAATATCATCGATTTTGCTATCCGTTTTATCAAGTAGCTTCTCAACAGCATAGAATGGTGCATAGCCCATATATTGAGGATCACAACCTACTTCTGCATAATCTCCAACGATTCCTAAAATGTCGTAACCATGCGCTTTAGCATATGATTCCTCCATTAAAATGAGTGCAGATGAACCATCATTAATACTTGAAGCATTACCACCAGTTACTGTTCCATCTTCTTTGAAAATTGTCTTTAATGTCGCAAGCTTCTCAACACTACTATTTGGACGAACACCTTCATCAGAAGTCATTTGTTCCCCTTCTGCGTCAGTCATACCGATGATTTCATTATTAAATTTACCATCTTGCGTCGCTTTAGCTGCTTTAGCTTGTGAATGATTTGCGAACTCATCTTGCATTTCACGCGTGATGTCATATTTTTCAGCTATGTTCTCAGCTGTTACACCCATTGGTACATAATGAAAGGCATCTGTTAAACCATCATGCATAAAACTTTCCACTGGTTCTTGACCTTCTTTTAAGATTAATTGTGGGGCATTTGTCATACTTTCAACTCCACCCACTGCAACAACATCCGCTTCACCTAATTGAATTAACTGTTTTCCTAATATAATTGCTTTAAGACCTGATCCACATACCTCATTAATTGTCATAGCTGGTGTTGTATCAGGTACACCCGCTTTAATCGCAATTTGACGTGCTGGGTTTTGTCCTACACCACTTTGTAGCACGTTACCAAAGATAACTTGTTGAATTATATTAGGGTCAATATTTGCTGAATCGATTGCACCTTTCAAAGCTGTCGTTCCCAATTCAACTGCAGAATAATTTCTTAATTTACCTTTATATCTACCGATTGGCGTTCTTTTAGCACTAACTATAGCAATTTTTTTCATTCTTTATCTCCTTATATGTAGTTTATATATAAATTGTAATTTAGTTATTTAATTTGGTAAAATAACTATTAATATGATTATTAATAATAGCCGATAGAAGTTATCTCACACTCAATGTTATACCATGCAGTTTCACATATTTTATTATATTACTATATTAAACGACATGCGTTATTGCATTTAACTTTCCGTATGAAGACGCTTTCTATTAGTGAGCATTTTAAATGAAATTGTCTCAAAAAGCTACTATTAATATGACTTATAAAATTAGAATAACGAAAGGATGTAGTGCCCGTGAGTATAGGAATCGATAAAATTAACTTTTACGTACCTAAATACTATGTAGACATGGCTAAGCTTGCAGAAGCTCGCCAAGTTGATCCAAATAAATTTTTAATTGGGATTGGTCAAACCCAAATGGCAGTAAGTCCAGTATCACAAGATATTGTATCTATGGGGGCTAATGCTGCTAAAGATATTATAACAGATGATGATAAAAAACATATTGGAATGGTCATTGTAGCAACTGAATCTGCAATCGATAATGCAAAAGCTGCTGCAGTACAAATTCACAATTTACTAGGTATTCAGCCATTCGCACGCTGCTTCGAAATGAAAGAAGCTTGCTATGCTGCAACACCTGCAATTCAATTAGCTAAAGACTACATTGAGAAACGACCTAATGAAAAGGTACTTGTTATCGCAAGTGATACAGCTCGTTACGGTATTCAATCTGGTGGCGAACCGACACAAGGTGCTGGTGCCGTAGCTATGTTGATTTCAAATAATCCAAGTATCTTAGAATTGAATGATGATGCCGTTGCATATACTGAAGATGTGTATGACTTCTGGAGACCAACTGGACATAAATATCCATTAGTTGCCGGTGCGTTATCTAAAGATGCATATATTAAATCATTCCAAGAAAGTTGGAACGAATATGCTCGACGTGAAGGTAAAACATTATCTGACTTTGAGTCATTATGTTTCCACGTACCTTTCACTAAAATGGGTAAAAAAGCTTTAGACTCAATTATCAATGATGCCGATGAAACGACGCAAGAACGTTTAACATCTGGATATGAAGATGCAGTATATTATAATCGTTATGTAGGTAATATTTATACTGGCTCTTTATATCTAAGTTTAATTTCATTATTAGAGAATAGATCGCTTAAGGGTGGTCAAACTATTGGATTGTTTAGCTATGGATCTGGTTCTGTAGGAGAATTCTTTAGTGCTACGTTAGTCGAAGGCTATGAAAAACAACTAGATATTGAACGACATAAAGCTTTATTGAATGAACGTCAAGAAGTTTCAGTTGAAGACTATGAAAGTTTCTTCAAGCGATTCGATGATTTAGAATTCGACCACGCTACTGAACAAACAGATGACGATAAGTCTATTTACTACTTAGAAAATATTCAGGAGGATATTCGTCAATATCATATTCCTCAATAACGTTAACATTAAATAAGAGGCATTCGAAATAAGAGCAATTTAGGCTCTTGTCTCGAACGCCTCTTTATTTTTGGGTAAATATAAAGGTGTTATGGTTTAGTTGAATTTTTAGGTCTATACAATTTAGTCATATCTACTTTCTCAAGCTCAAGTAATTTAATTTTATGATTAATCGTGCCACCATATCCTGTTAAACTTCCATCTTTTCCAACCACGCGATGACATGGAATAATAATAGAAATCGGATTGCTACCTACTGCACCACCTACTGCTTGTGCAGACATATTCGGCTTATTACGCTCTTCACCTACGCGTTTCGCTAGATCACCATACGTTTTTAATTGTCCATATTCTATTTCTTGTAGCTTTCGCCACACACTTTTTTGAAAATCAGTGCCTTCCGGTTTAAGTGAAAAATCAATTTGCGGACGATTTCCTGAGAAATATTCATTTAACCACTCAACCACTTTTTTAAAAATATCTAAATCAGGATTAGTTGGATGAGTATCCGTTGTGTCGTTATATTTATAGAGTACATGTGTAAGTGACTCACCATCACTAATGAGTTCTAAATTTTGTACGGGAGATTCGTAAAGCATTGAATAAGACATCATACCACTCCTTTCTGACCATTATGAAGAAGTTTCATATCAAAGTACAACGGGAAGTATGTTATTACTTAAAATAATGGAGGTGTTAAAATGGCTGGTTTAAATAAAGATGATGTTGATTTACATTTTAATACCAATCAATTTAATGAAGATGATCATGCGAAGCAAATCTCATTCTTCTACAAAGCCCTATACCAAATCAACGATATCGTACTGGGCATTATATTTTTAATAGGTAGTTTTCTATTCTTTAGTGACCAAACAATGATTGCCGGCACGATACTATTTGTGATTGGAAGTATTCAAATGACAGCACGACCTGTGATTTCTTTTGTCCATGACATGAAACTGTCTAAATATTACAAACGCAAATATAAACGGCTCCTAGATGAAGAGAATCAACATTAATAGGTATAAGCGTATGAATCTAGCACTTGTAGAATCATACGCTTATTTTGTTTGTGTTAGAACCAGTCCTTCTTTTTGAAAAGAGTAATGAGCGACACAACAACCACTAATGAAATAGCAATAAAGACGAAATAACTATAATGCCAATCAAGTTCTGGCATATAAGAGAAGTTCATGCCATACCAACCTGTTAAAAATGATAGCGGAAAGAATATAGACGAAATAATGGTTAAGACATTCATCACACCGTTAATTCTATTAGAACGGTAAGACTCATTATTATCTTTAATATCATCTGTGATGTGCTCACATGCCATCAACGTATCTGTTTGTCTTAATATTCTACTATGAATATGTTTAATCAATAGTTGATATTCGTGTGATACGTCTAATGGTGATTCATCTATTATTTCATTTAGGAGTTGTTCCATAGGAATGAGCACACGTTTCAGTTTAATAATTTCAGAACGAATATTATATACATCATCCATTAATTTACGGTTATTGACTTTATCTACATTTTGATCCTCAAAAGAGAAAACAGTGTCTTCAACATGATCCACATATTTAAAATATTGATGTGTAATCTTATCAACCATGATAGTTGTTAGTTCAATCGCAGTTATAGCTTTAGGTGACTTATTGAATGACGTAATGATATCTAATAATACATCCATAGGATATTTATGGACCGTGATTATCCAATTACCCTTAACAGTAATACTCAGTGGTTCTGCTGAGAAATTATTATGGCTAATCGCATGCAATATTAAATATAAATGCTGTTTCTGTGGGTGATAACTAACTTTAGGTCTCGTAACTGTAAATACAGATTCCTCAATGTGGTGTCTAGCAATATTGAATCGTTGAGTAAGTAATGCTTGATCGTTTTTTGTCGGATTCTCAAAATCAATCCACACAAGTTTGGCATCCTCAGGAATAGCTGAAAATGTACATGCAGTATGGAAGTGATCTGCTTGGTCTTGAAAATGGACACGAATTGCCATAGTATCTCCTACTTTAGATAAGTTTTACTCATCAATACCACTCTTCAGAAAATGAAAACAAAAAGGTTAGGACTATCATGTGGAATAGGAAAGAATTCAATATTCATTCAAAGTCCTAGCCCCTCAATCGTCCTAACCTCTTATAACAATTCATTTATACTTATCAATTGATGTCATTAGTTTTGGTTAAAATTATATAATTCATAACCTTTATCTTTAGCATACTCAATTGCTAAGATTTCTAAAACATTAATGAACGCTGGTTCATCTTTAACATTGACATATTGGAATTTCAAATTATAATCTTCAGCTGTAATTGATTTAATATCCTCTTCATTGACACCTTTTTTCTGTGCTAAACCTTTTTTAAATTTGGTAGTGCCGACACCTGATTTTAAATTATATTGACCTAATTTATTGAATAAGTCTTTTGTAATAAGTTGGTAACCAGTAGAATAGCCACCTGTTTGACCAACGAAGATAGGCGTCTTTTTATCGAAGATAACATATACGCCAAATTTATCTTGAACTTTCTCACGATCTTCTTTGCTAAATGTTAATGCATTATCTTTATCATATTTGAATAATTTTTTAAGTTGCTTCTTATTATCTTCTTTAATTTGATCTAATTGTTTAGTGCCTTTCATAATTAAAATCCTCCCATATAGAATAAATTTATAAATTTAGACTTGGAAAATAGAATAAATTCATAAAAATTACAATTTTATTTTTAATAGTTAAACAATGTTTCTATTTGGATATAATATACCCTTTCAAAACGCTTTAAAACGCTATGTCAAAATCATTACACAATACATTTCAAATTTTTAATCAGTTTATTTTTTATACGTAATTTACATTTTTAATGTAAATGCATGTTTATTTATGTATTTATATAATCTATAATTAAATATTATGTTTCACCAAATTTATTAGATTCTTCTATCTATGTTAGGGGAGAACAATTTTGAATGATAAAGACTTACGGGTAATTAAAACTAAAAAGGCATTAACTGATAGCTTATATTCATTGCTTGAACAAGAGATGTTTACAACATTAACGGTTAATAAAATTTGTAAGCATGCTAGTGTTCATCGCACTACTTTTTATAAACATTTTTACGATAAATATGAATTGCTTAAATACCTATTAAAATTAACACACGATGACTACTTTGCAACTGATATTAAAGAACGTTTGAATAATCCTTTTCAAACTTTAGCTAATTCCTTCAATAAAGAAGAGATATCTCGAATTGAACTCAAGCAATATAACGATAAAGAGTTTGAAGATGTTCGCAATAATTATTTAATTGAAATAATGCAAAAGGATTTCAAAACCAACATGCATCGTATTACTGTTGATAATGTAGTACCGAAAAGCCTAGTATTCTATGTGTTCGGTTCGGTACTAAATGCATTTATCGATTGGAAAAAGAATGAAAATGTCGAGATTAAACCTAAGCAAATGGACCAAATCTTTCATAAACTTATCAATGTCAAAGCACATGATTAATTAGAATACTCATTCTATTTTATTCAAAGTTTCACGACCGTATATTAATCGCTATTTACATCTATTCATTATATAATGGACTGGGTTACAAACTAACTAAAGGGGTTTTATCATGACTGAATTATTTCCATATTTAGCATTTGAAAAAGCAAAATATGCAATAGCATATTACGAAGAAGTATTTGGCGCTACAAACGTCAAAAGATTAGAAGTGAGCGAAGAACAAGCGGAACAATTTGGCATGACAAAAGAACAGGCTGCAGAAGCTACAATGCACGCTGAATTTGAAGTGTTAGGTGTTAAAATTTTATGCTCTGATTCATTCGGACGTGTAGAGAACATCAATAATGGAATTTCATTACTTATTGATTTCGATGTTAACAATCAAGACGATTCAGATAAAGTTCAACAATTTTACGATAAAATTAAAGATTATGACTCAATAGACATTGAAATGCCACTCAAAGAACAATTCTGGGGTGGAAAAATGGGCGCCTTTACAGATAAATATGGCGTACGTTGGATGTTACATGGTCAAGACTATACACAACTTAATTAATAATCACATTGATTTTATTAAACTACTAATCAAAGATGTTATGACATCCTATTCATAGATTAGTTAGAAGGGAGTGGGACAGAATTCTTTTTAAATTCGTCGTCCCACCCCCGCAAGGATGACTAGAACTGAAAAAAGCTTGATTTAAGCGCATTTTCAGTTCAGTCAGCTACTGCGAATTTGCAAAATAGCATCATCATATTATTTATGTCCCAGGCTCTTTTTTTATATAACATTAAAGTCATACTCATTTAAGAAAGTAGCGTTGATATAGATAATAAATAGAGTTTGGGAATGAAGCTCAGCAAAGAGATGTTAAATAAGAAAATCTTCAAGCTAAGCAAGCTGGGGAAAAGGAACTTAAGTGTTCAAACATTTACGTAAGTAGTTCTAAGATAGTTAGCGTAGCATAGTTATGAGACTCCTAGTGGAACCATTATTAGATGAACCTAAGTGCTATGTCACTTAGGTAAGGCGCTCTAAGATAGAATACGAAACATAGTTGCGAAGACTCCTAGGGGAGCAGTGCCAGTCGAAGACTACAGGCTGAGACGGCACCCCAGGAACGCGAAGCAACTTAAGTGAGTGGATCATCTATCTAAGAGCGCCTTTAGAGGAATACAGGCACGAGCCTTTCCCACTGGAATGCGAAATAATTTAAGTTAAATAATGAACCTATGTGCTTTGACACTTAGGTAAGTAATTATAAAATGTAAAACAATTAAGAATTTCTTTACCCCCTAGGCAAGCATCTCAAGTTTAATGAAATAAAAATAAGTCAGTAAATGAATGGACTGCATTCATCTACTGACTATTTACTTAGAAATGTTATTTTAAAATTTATTGAACATGTTATATATTGATCTTAATTGCTTAGAACATCTCTGAAACTACTTTTTGTTCTAAGAAGTTTAATAAGTAATCTGGGCTACCTGTTTTGGCATCTGTACCAGACATTTTAAATCCACCAAATGGATGATAACCTACAACTGCTGAAGTACATCCACGGTTAAGATATAAGTTACCTACTTCGAATTCATTAACAGCTTTAATCCAGTTTTCACGATTATTTGTGATAACTGCACCTGTTAAGCCATAGTCTGTATCATTCGCAATTTCAATCGCTTCTTCGAAATTATCAAATTTAGTAAAGCCAACCACTGGACCAAAGATTTCTTCTTGCATTACTTGATCAGATGATTTTAATCCTGAAATAATTGTTGGTTTAATGAAGTAACCTGTTGAATCATCAGCTTCGCCACCGATTTCAATTTTACCTTCTTTTCCACCAATTTCGATATATTTTTTAATTTTGTCGAATTGTTTTTTATTAATAACAGGTCCCATGAATGTATTATCTACAGTGTTACCAACTGTTAATTCTTTAGTTAATGCTACCGCTTTTTCTAATACTTCATCATACACTGAACTGTGTACGATGGCACGTGAACATGCTGAACATTTTTGGCCTGAGAAACCAAATGCTGACGTTACAATTGATTCTGCAGCTAAATCAGTATCAATATTTTCATCAACGACAATCGCATCTTTACCGCCCATTTCTGCAATAACACGTTTTAAGAATGTTTGTCCTTCTTGAACAACTGCGCTGCGTTCGTAAATACGAGTTCCTGTTGCACGTGAACCTGTAAATGTAACAAAGTGTGTATGAACAGAATCAACTAAATAGTCACCGATTTCTTTCGGATCACCAGGTACAAAGTTAACAACACCTTTAGGAAGACCCGCTTCTTCTAAGATTTCGATTAATTTATACGCTGTTAATACTGTGTCTTCAGCAGGTTTCAACAGAACCGTGTTACCAGCAACAACTGGTGCTAATGTTGTACCAGCCATGATTGCAAATGGGAAGTTCCAAGGTGGAATTGTAACACCAGTACCAATTGATTTATAGAAGTACTTGTTATGTTCCCCTTCACGATCTAATACCGGTTTACCATCTGCTAATTCCATCATTGAACGTGCATAGTATTCGATAAAGTCGATACCTTCTGCTGCATCGCCTACAGCTTCATCCCAAGGTTTACCTGCTTCATATACCATGACTGCAGAGATTTCCTCTTTACGACGTCGAATAATTGCTGCAACACGTAATAATAACTCTGCACGATCTTTATGTGACCATTGACGCCATGCTTTATAAGCTTTGTTTGAAGATTCAAACGCTTTATCTACATCTTCCTTAGTAGCTTTAGATACTTTAGCAATTAATTCCGATGTATTAGCTGGATTAATTGAATCAAATGTATCATCTTTAGTAATGTGCTCTCCGTCAATCACAATTGGAAGTGTTTGACCAATTTCATTTTTAACTTGCTCTAACGTTTTTTGAAATCTTTCTACATTTTCTTGTACTGAAAAATCAATCCCAGGTTCATTTTTGAAAGGTACTACCATTCTTAATTACCCCCTATGTATTTGTAAGAATTATAAAAATCAGTAAAACAATGACTTACTTAAAATGATAATTTGTGTCATTAATTTCATTCTACTATGCTTAGGGTTATTTTTGCAATCGCTTACATTAACATTATCTGAAAAGTTTTAATTATTAGTCAAAGGTGGCTTATTTTTCGATACAACCTAGCTATATTATTCTAATTTTATATTTTTATAAAAATAAAGTATAATAAATTTACACAATTTAACGACATCAAGAAAAGGAAGTACACACATGAAAGCATTAATTACAGGCGGAGCAGGATTCATTGGCTCACATGTAGCCGAACATTTTGTTAAGCAAAATATCGAGGTACATGTCATAGATAATTTAAGTTCCGGATACTTACATAATATTCCCTTTGTTAATAAAGAACATATTTACGTAAAGGATATCACCGATTTTGAGTTTGTAACGCAATTAATACGTCAAGAACAATTTGATTATGTTATTCATTTAGCAGCCATGGTGAGTGTTGTTGAAACGATTGAGAAACCATCATTATCTAATCAAATTAATATTGATGCCACAGTTCATCTTTTAGAAACCATTCGAACGTATAATAAGCAAATTAAGAAATTCATATTTGCATCATCGGCAGCCATTTACGGTGATCTACCAAGTTTACCTAAATCCGTTTCTCTCTCTAAACCGTCGCCATTATCTCCATATGCAATACAGAAATACGCTGGAGAACAGTATGCAAAGATTTACAATCATTTGTTCGACATTCCCTGCGCTTGTCTCAGATTCTTTAATGTTTATGGCCCAAGACAAAATCCTAACTCGGATTATTCAGGTGTCATCTCAATAATGAATCATAAATTTACCAATCAAACTGAATTTACCTTCTATGGTGATGGTGAACAAACTCGTGATTTTGTTTACATTAATGATTTAATTGACGCTATGTGGCTTGTGCTTAATACCCCAACAACTAGTGGTTCAATATTCAACATAGGTACGGGCATACAAACAAATCTGAAAGCAGTTTTTAAAGCGTTTGAGAAGGGCTTCAAGTACAGTATCCCATGCCAATTTAAAGCACCAAGACTTGGAGATATTAAGCATTCTTGTGCTGACATTACACCACTTGAATCATTAGGTTATCACCCTAAATATGATATAGCTAAAGGCATTCAATCTTATTTAGCATATAATAAAGAACATGAAGTAAGATTATAAAACAATCGACTCAGATAAATTTAAAAGACAATCTCTATTTAATTTCAATAGAAATTGTCTTTTTATCATTTTTATTAACCAATGGAAATACTACATTCTTTATCCAATCATGATTAATACACATTCAAACGCTTTTTGGATCAAGAATTCTTTAAGTTTAATAGATATTGTATTTACTGATTATTTTAGAAGTTTATAGAACTCTTCTATCGCTAATTGATTGTATTCTTGAGCGTTAAACGTCTCATAATGTGGTGTTTGATGTTTGATAAAACGCTCTAAGCCGTGCTTAATATCATTGACATCATGACTCACTAACATACCATACTTACCATTATTTAATACATAACGATTCGCAATGATATCGGATGCCAATACATTCATACCAAGTGATAGTGCTTCAAGTAGAACCATTGATTGGCCTTCATAATAAGACGTTAACGATAAGACATCTGCTTGTTTCATAATATAGAATGGATTTTTTCGTTGTCCTAATAAAAAGACATGCTGTTCTAACTTCAACTTACGGATTTGTTGTTCTAATTTATGTCTTAATGGACCTTCTCCCATAATATATAATTTCGTATTAGGATAGTGCACGATAACTTTGCCAACCGCTTCAATTAATAAATCAAATCCTTTTTCAGGTGATAAACGGCCAACCGACACAATTTTAAAATCATCCTCTTTAAAAGGCACCGACGTTACTTTCCCTTTATTCACACTGACGAGCACCGGTACATTATTTTTCTCAAATTGATCAGCATCATCTAACATGAATTTCGATATTTTACTTAAATTAATCGTGTTTCTTGACGCTACAAATTTCTTATTTAGTGCTTTTTTAGCTATATTGCGCATATTTTGTTCTTTTGATGCATCAGAAACACATACCAGTTTATCAAATTGATCATACAATGTGATCAAACCTTTTAAATTTTGATAATGCGGTTTCACACCATTTACGGTTCTCTCCATGTCCGCTTTGATATCACTATGAAGGTAGACCAACTTACGTTTAGCAGTCGTAGCTAAAATAAGATTCGCCCAAAACATAGAATACCCACTGAAATCTATCGCACAATCAAATTGACTTTCACCTAATATTTTACGCATCTCACGTTCATATACATGTTTTGGATATAAGAAACGTTCTAATGCACTTTTTAGCCCTCGTTGTCTGACGAAGTCTACTTTATACGTCTCTTTTAACGACGCTGCTAATGGTCCAACTCTTAAAATAATTCTTACATTTTGATTAACATTATTCAGGTTATTCAAGATTTCTTCATTATTACTTCTATTTGTAAATAGAGTAACGTCGTATTGATTGTAATCAATATTTTCTAATAAATTAATAACAGACGATGTAATACCATTATTTTTCATCCCGCCAGGATAAATTAATAGTCGTTTTTTAGCACATTTCTTTTTCTTTTTACGTTTATGTTTTGAGGTGAATACCCGCTCAATCACCTTGTCAACAGCATTTCCGTCATCTAGATAAGCATACGTCTTTTTAAACGTTTGATAGTTATGTTTCACCTTACTTAATTGATATGTTTTTTGTTGTATAGCTTGTACAACATCATCAATGGTATGCACAACCGGTCCCGGTAAATCCTGAGTGTTGATATACACTCCTCTTTCAAATTGATATGTTTCGTAGTCAGGTGTATAAAAGACAATGGGTTTATTTGTGACTAAATAATCAAAGAAGATACTTGAATAATCCGTTATCATTAAATCAACAAACGCCAATATTTCATTTGTATCAAAATAATCTGGAATAAGATATGGTTTTAGCGCCTCATTTTTAATTGCTTCTTTATAAATAAATGGATGAACCTTTACTAATACTTGATAATCAAGATGAAGTTTCAACTTTTCAACTTCTTCCACAATATGATTTAAACTTTCCTCAGGCGCGTTGACATCATCACCTCTCCAGGTAGGACAATATAACAATACTTTTTCATCAGTAATATCTATGTATGATCTTAATTCATTAATGAGCGTTTTTGAATCACCATTCAATGTAAGATCCATTCTCGGATAGCCAATTTCTAAAATTTGCCCACCATAAATGTTGTCCAATCTAAATGCCCTTTCAAAAATTTCTGACGTATGACGATTAGGACTTATAATATAATCACTCGATAAAAAGTTTTTAATAATATTTTGCGAACCACGCAAGCCATTTTCAAGGTCTAGACCCATATATTTGAGTGGTGTACCATGCCATGTATTCACATAAATTTGATCAGACTTTTTAATGAAATAGGCTGGAAATGTTGAATTGTTAAATAGATACTTACATTCGGTTAGTGCTCTTAAATATTCTGGAGATTCTTTAATCACGAATTCAATATTTTTGTAATTCTCAAATTTCTTTTTATAAAATTCTAACGTTTCGGTAGTGTCGACAACCCATTTATGCGTATATTTACGATATTTGGGATGATGAATCAAACGTTTAAAGATAGCATAAGGACTATCTGAAATACTCTTTCCATCTCTTACTTGGTATAGAATATCGTGTTGTTTAACTCTATTCGCTTCATAATTTTGCGCATAACGCATTATTTTACGTGTATAAGCTGAGTTATTTCTTCTTTGTAAAGGCGTCGTTATAAATTTGAATTTACGTCGACTTTGATTTTGTATAAATGTCTTCAGTGTCATATTCATTTTCCTTTCTAAGTTGTATTTCGTTCTCTTAAGTTGTTGTCATAAAATGAATGCTTTGAGTTACATTTTGATTCTTAAGTATGTATGGAGATGAACTCCCATATACAGTCCAAATATATTATATCATTTATCTATCTTATATATTATATAACTAATTTATTTTATATATTAAATTCTTAGATACAAAAAACCTTTAAGCCACTGGACGACTCAAAGGTTATTTATACCTGATCTATGAAATGACTATTTAGGCGCATCATTTTCATTTATCTCTCTTATTACTTTAGCTGGTACACCGGCAACTAAACTATTTGGTGGTACATCTTTAGTTACGACACTTCCTGCAGCTATAACTGAACCATCTCCAATCGTTACACCAGGTGTGACAACGACATTTCCACCAAACCAAATATTATTTCCAATAGTAATCGGCTGTGCTAACTCTAATCCTGCATTACGTTCTTTAGATGTTAATGGATGATGCGCAGTATAGAATCCACAAGATGGCCCTATAAATACATCATTACCGATTGTGATGCCTCCTCCATCCATAAAATAGCAATTACTATTAACAAACACATTTTTGCCTAATTTAACATTCCAACCATAATCTGTATCGAACGGACTATTAATTGCGACATTCTCTAATGTATAACCAAATAATTCAGTTAATATAGCCTGTCTTTTAGTGTCATCACTCGGACGCGTTTGGTTAAAGTCAAAACATAAATCGTTTGCACGTACTCGTTCATCTTCCAAATCTTTATCAAAATTAGCATCATACCACTGGTGTGCTAACATCTTTTCTTTTTCTGTCATTGTACTTACCCACCTTCATTTAATATTTATATTACAGTTTAAACAAATTAAGTAGTTTTCGCACGGAAACACTCTCTTTTCCAACATAAAATAAGCCATAAAGGCACTCAACACCTTTATGGCTCAATATAAGAAAGCTTACTTTTAAGTTGTAATATAGTCTCCACCATTAACATGTATAATTTGACCAGTGATGTAAGAACTATCTGCATTTGTCGCAAGGAACACATAGGCTGGCGCTAGTTCAGCCGGTTGTCCACGTCGACCCATTGGTGTGTTGCCACCTTGGTTCTCTACTTTGTCCTCATCAAACGTAGCAGGAATTAATGGCGTATAAATTGGACCAGGAGCCACGCCATTAACTCGAATATTTTTCTCCATTAGCGTAGTTGCTAGTGAACGTGTAAATGAAACAATCGCACCTTTAGTTGAAGCATAATCAATTAAATGTCCAGAACCACGATACGCCGTCACACTTGTTGTATTAATAATTGTATCGTTATCACTTAAATATGGAACGGCAGCTTGTGATAAGAAGAACATGCCAAATATATTTGTTTCGAATGTATCTTTAAATTGTTCAGGCGTAATGTCCATGAAACTATCTTGAGGATATTGAACCGCACCATTATTAACTAGAATATTTAAATTACCAAAGTCTTGAACAACTTGTTGCACTAATTCTTTAGATTGCTGTGCATCTTTTAAATCATGAGCATATGCTTTAGCCTTTACGCCAATCTCTTTAAGACGATTAACAGTTTCCTCTGCATCTTCATGCTCATCATAATAACCAATAGCTACATTAGCGCCTTCTTTAGCAAACAAGATTGCAACAGAGCGACCAATCCCTGAGTCACCACCAGTAATTAATGCAACTTTACCTTGCAATTTACCAGCTGCTTTATATTCATCTAGTTCTGAAATGGGTCTAGGATCCATGTCTTTTTCTGTTCCTGGTTGACGATTTTGAGTATAACCTTTAATTTGTTTATGGAATTCTAATAGATTCATTCATTTTCACTCCTTATCCATTTACTTAACCGTTCCCAATAAAGACTTTTTTGAAACAATAGATCAATGTGCATAGAACCGGTCAAATTATTACAACTTTGGAACGATAAAAAGTCAGTCCCCTAGTCTCATGCAATTTTATTAGAAAGCCTATATAATTAAATTAAACTTCTATTAAAGAAACCAATTAAAGCCACTAACGAGATATTACAGAAAAAGGAGTGCGACATTCTATGAGAGGTTTATTGAAAGGTATTATTGCATTGCTTATCATTCTTGGCGTTGTAAAGACATTCCAAGATCATGATGTAATGAACGAAGCAAATTATTATTATAATCAAGCGAAAAACGGTGAACTTGTTCAAAATATATCCAACTTTGATTTTAATAATTATAAAGACTTAAATTTAGAAAATTTTAAGCCATCTGATTTTTTCTAAGTAAACTATATAATTATTACAATACAATAGTAGTTAGTAGTCTAGGACATAAATAATATAATGATGCTATTTTGCAAATTCGAAGTAGTAGGACAATGAATTCACAAAGAATTCTGTCCTACTTTTTTTATGCGAAAAAGTAAGACAGAAACATTGACTTGAATACCCTAAGGGGGTATATTATGTATGAATTGTAATGGAGGTGTCTTAATGATCAATAGACAAAATGCCACATTGAACATTACTGGTATGACTTGTGCAGCTTGCTCAAATCGTATTGAAAAACGATTAAATAAAATGGATAACGTAAAAGCACAAGTTAATTTGACAACGGAAAAAGCAACGATTGAATATGATACTAATGACTATGCAATAAATGACTTTGTTACGACGGTTCAAAAGCTTGGGTATGATGTAGCCATTGACAAAGCTGAGTTAGACATTACTGGTATGACCTGCGCAGCATGTTCAAATCGTATAGAGAAAGTATTAAATAAAACGCCAGGTGTTAAAGATGCGACAGTTAATTTAACGACTGAACAAGCTATGATAGCGTATTATCCTGGACAAACGGATTTAGATACCTTAATTGGACGAATTAGAAACTTAGGTTACGACGCACAGCCTAAACAATCTGAAGAAGATCAAGCAACACGAAAACAACAAGAACTTAAGCATAAGCGAAATAAATTAATGATCTCTGCTATTCTGTCATTACCTCTATTAATGACAATGCTCGTCCATCTCTTTAATATGCATTTACCCGACATATTAATGAATCCTTGGTTCCAATTTATCCTTGCGACACCTATCCAATTTATAATTGGTTGGCAGTTCTATGTTGGTGCTTATAAAAATTTACGTAACGGTGGCGCTAATATGGATGTGCTCGTTGCATTAGGCACTAGTGCAGCATACTTTTACAGTATTTATGAGATGATTAAATGGTTAACAGGAGCCACAAACATGCCTCACCTTTACTTTGAGACAAGTGCTGTACTTATCACATTAATTCTTTTTGGAAAATATTTAGAAGCACGTGCTAAATCACAAACGACGAATGCGTTAAGTGAATTACTTAACTTACAAGCAAAAGAGGCACGCCTAATTGATGATAATGGTATCGAGAAAATGGTACCGCTCAACCAAGTTAATGTAGATGATATTCTGTTAATTAAACCCGGTGAAAAGATACCTGTCGATGGTCAAATTATTAAGGGTGAAACTGCTATTGATGAATCAATGCTAACAGGTGAATCAATGCCAGTTGATAAATATGTTGATGATGCAGTGATAGGCTCAACTATGAATACGAATGGTGTTATTACAATTAAGGCAACTAAAGTTGGCAAAGATACTGCCCTATCCAATATTATTAAAGTGGTTGAGGAGGCCCAAGGTTCTAAAGCACCTATCCAACGTTTAGCTGATATTATATCAGGCTATTTCGTTCCAATTGTTATTGCCATTGCTTTACTGACATTCTTAATTTGGATTACACTTGTACATCCTGGTCAATTTGAAGATGCACTTGTTGCTGCGATATCAGTTCTAGTGATTGCTTGTCCATGTGCACTTGGTTTAGCTACACCCACTTCAATAATGGTTGGAACTGGTCGCGCCGCTGAAAATGGTATTTTGTTTAAAGGCGGCGAATATGTTGAACGTACACATCTAGTTGATACAGTTGTGTTTGACAAGACAGGAACACTTACACACGGCAAACCAGAGGTAACTTATTTCGAAGGTGACAAGGATATCTTAGCTTTAGTTGCTTCAGCTGAAAATAACTCTGAACACCCGCTTGCTACTGCAATTGTTAACTACGCCAAACAACACAAAGTTAACTTAGTAAATGTCACAAATTATCAAACATTACCAGGTCACGGAATACAGGCTGTTATAAATAATACTAAGTTACTTGTAGGCAATCAAAAGTTAATGACAGAACACCAAATCAATATACAAAGCATTAAGCAGAAAATGGAACATATGGAAACTGATGGACATACTGTTATGCTAATTGCCTATGGCGACGAACTAAAGGGCATGGTTGCTGTAGCTGACACTGTTAAAACATCTGCTAAAGAAGCTATCCAACAATTATCATCTATGAATATTAGAACGGTTATGCTAACTGGTGATAATGAACGAACTGCAAAAGCTATTGCTAAAGAAGTCGGTATTGATCAAGTCATTGCTGGCGTCCTACCTGAAGATAAAGCACAACATATAACGCAATTACAAGAACAGAAGCATAGAGTTGCTATGGTAGGCGATGGAATTAACGATGCTCCTGCACTTGTCAAAGCAGATATCGGCATTGCAATGGGAACGGGTACAGAAGTAGCAATAGAAGCTGCAGATATCACCATTCTTGGAGGAGATATCCAATTAGTTCCTAAGGCCATTCATGCAAGCCGGAAAACAATTCGCAATATTAAACAGAACTTATTCTGGGCATTTGGATACAACATTGCAGGCATCCCTATTGCGGCAATGGGATTACTTGCACCTTGGATAGCTGGTGCTGCGATGGCCTTAAGTTCAGTTAGTGTTGTAAGTAATGCCCTAAGACTAAAACGAATGAAATTATAATTATGATGCATTTCTATTTTATTTCTTTGTTTATTAAAAAGGAGTAAAATATGGGTATATATGAGTAAGAACAACGGAGGTGACAGGTATGATTAATAAAGTAATTAACGTTGAAGGTATGAGCTGTGACCATTGCAGAAACGCTGTGGAATCTGCATTAGCTAAATTAAATGGTGTGACTTCAGCAGAAGTAGACTTAGATAAGAATCAAGTTCGCGTAGATTACGACGAAAACAGAGTATCAGTTGAACAAATGAAAGAAGCTATTGAAGATCAAGGCTACGATGTAAAATAAGATCTGGATAAGAAACCTGCTTTTGTTAGGCAGTCAATCTAACCCGGATAAAAGTGATTTAAAATATAAGCGAATTTTAAGAAGTGAGCATTCGCTAAAGCTAATTAAAGGAGTTGAGTCTGGGACAATGAATTCACAAATAATTCTGTCCCACACCCAACTCCATTTTTTAATTCACTCTTAATTTAGTAGTACCTGTATTAATAACATCAATGACTGCATCAAGTGCATCAACAATCAAATTCTTAACTGCCGCATCAGTATAAAACGCAATATGTGGTGTTAACCAAATATCTTCTCTAGCAATTAATTCATCTAATAAATCATCATTAATCACTTTATCACGGTAATCTCCAGGGAATAATCCTCTTTCATGCTCATATGTATCTAATGCAGCACCTTTAATTTGACCACTATCAATTGCATCAAGTAATGCTCTCGTATCAACAATCGATCCCCTAGCTGCGTTTACAAATACGGCACCTTTTTTAAATTTTGAAAATAAATCTTTATTGAAGAGATGTGGATTATATTTCGTTGCTGGAATATGAACTGTAACAATATCTGCATCACGTAAGGCTTCTTCCAACGTATCCTTATACTCAACATATTGCGCAACCTTTTCATTAGGAAATGGATCATATGCAACAACATGGCTTCCATACCCTTTTGCAAAAATGCTTGCCGCTATCGAACCAATACGTCCTGTTCCTATAACAGCTACGGTCAAATCACTAATTGAACGTGACAATATTGAAGGTTCCCATCTAAAATCATATTCTCGAAGTTTACGTTGAATATCGTTCTGATTTCTTACAATATTAATCGCTTGTGTTACTGCAAACTCTGCAATTGAACTCGGTGAATATGACGGTACATTGGATATGATAATGCCATATTGTGTAGCTAAATTTAAGTCGTAAGTATCAAATCCAGCACTACGTTGTGCAATATGTTTAATACCAAATTGTTGCAATTTGGCAAATACATCTTCCGATATTGGATGTTGTTGAGATAAAGATAAGCCATCAAATCCTTGAACACCTTCGACATTATCTTCTGTTAATATTTCTTTATTTAACTCTACTTCGACATTATTTTGTTCCGCCCACTCTTCAATGTAAGGAATATCTTCGTCTCGTACACTCATTATTTTAATTTTAGTCATAAAATTTCATCCTTTCTATTTGTGACTTCTTATTACTCGTTATATAAATAGGATAAAGAAGCTAATCGTTTAGCCGCTTCAGTTAATAATTGATCATCTAATGCTAGGGAAATACGGACGTAATGACGACCATTTTCACCAAATGGAATGCCAGGCGCCACTAAGATCGATTGTTCTTTCAACAAATACTGTTCAAATGATTCACTATCATACCCTGGTGGTGTTTGAAGCCATGAGTAAATGCCACCTTTAGAATGTACAAATGGTAAATTGGCATCTTTTAATTGCTTTTCAAACATGTCACGACGACGTTTGAATGTTTCATTTTGTTGATCTAGAAAGTCATCATAGTGATTAAGTGCGTATGTTGCTGCATCTTGAAGGGCACCAAACATACCAGCATTAGTATGTGTTTGATATTTCTTAAGCGCTTGTATCATGTCTTTGTTACCTACTGCGAAACCTACTCTAAATCCTGACATATTATAGCCTTTGGATAATGAAAAGATTTCAATTGCTACTTCCTTTGCATCTTTAGAAGCAAGTATACTTGGGTTCTTTGCATCAAATCCAAAAGCACTATAAGCGAAATCATGAACGACCTTTGTATGTGTACCTTTAAATCTTTGAATCGCTTCGTCAAACACTGATTTAGTAGCCGTTGATCCAGTAGGATTATTTGGGTAAGTCAAATAAACGAGTGACGTACGTGCTAATGTTTGTGCATCTACTTTGCTCCAATCTGGCAAATAATGTGGAGGCTCCAAATTAAGTGGTACTGGATTGGCATCAGCAAGCATGACACCAGCGAGATAATCCGTATAACCTGGGTCTGGAAGTAGCACGCTTTCTCCAGGATTAACAATACATGTAGGTAAAGCCACTAAACCATTTTTAGTACCATAAAGTATGCACACTTCATCATCTTTATGTAGCTCAACACCATATTGTCTTTGATAGAAATTAACAATTGCTTCCTTAAAGGATTCCTTACCATGAAATGCACCATATTTTTGATTTTCAGGAATTCGAACAGCATCAGCAAAGTGATCAACGATGCCTTTAGGCGTTTCGCCATCCGGGATACCAACTGCCATATTAATTAACGGTAGTGGTCCATGCTCAACCTTACGTCCCATTGTCTTACCAAAGTAACTATCAGGAATATTGGCTAGTTTATTAGAAATTGTCATTATTTACCCCCTTTTAAAATTAAAAAAGCTATATATCACTCTCAATTGATAGTGACATATAGCTTAGTTATGACTATGACACTTATCTTTGAGGCATACCTCTTTGGAATTAGCACAGTACTTTTGTCTTTTAAGTCTGTTGCTGAAGTTTCATTGGGCCAAATCCCTTCACTTCTCTGGATAAGTCTATTGAATTAATATTTATTGTATCAGTTCAATAAGTATTGTCAATATTTATAATTTTCAGATTTATAGCAAGTTTTACTTTATTTTCCGTGTTCTATATCTTCTAACATTGCTTCGGCAGTAATTTTAGCACTAGTCAACACAATTGGCACACCTGCACCAGGGTGCGTACTTGCCCCTGCGAAGTATAAGTCTTTATAATCTCTTGATACATTTGGGGGTCTATAATAATTACTTTGTGTAAGTGTTGGCATAAGTCCAAATGCTGAGCCGAATTTGGCATTATAACGACTCTCAAAATCAAGCGGTGTAAATACTGTTTCAGATACAATATCTTGACGTATATCTTTAAGTGCCTCAATCGTTTCTAATTTGTTATAAATGAATTCTTTCGCTTGTTCAACCATACTAGGATCGTTCCAGTCAATTTCACCTGTCTTCAACTCAGGGACTGGCATTAAGACATACATCCCTGTCTGATCTTTAGGCGCTAATGCTTCGTCTTCTACAGATGGGAGGTAAAGATATAATGATGGGTCATCAGGCATCTTACCACTAAAAATGTCATCAATATTGCCTCTAAAATCTTTAGCAAATACAACATTATGTACATGTAATTTATCACGTAATTGACGATTAATACCTGCATAAATTAAAAATGCTGAACATGAATAGTCCATGTTATCTACCTTTTCAGGAGAATAGTTCTTTAAAGGTGAGTGCGCAGGCATTAAGTTTTGTGCCACATATGGAAAGTCAGCAGTACATAGCACTTTGTCAAAACGTCGAATATCACCATTAACACGTAGACCATCTGCACGTTTAAATTTAGGATCAATAATGATTTCTTGTACATCTGCATTAAGTTCCACTTTAACACCATGGTCTTGACCAAGTTGTAATAAACCTTGTGCTAAGCCATACATACCGCCTTTTATATAATGAACGCCATGTACCATTTCAATCATTGGAATAATAGAATAAATTGAAGGCCCTTGTTTAGGATCAATACCTATGTATAACGTTTGAAATGCGAGTAACTTACGTATTTTTTCATTGGATACATAATTATCTATTAATTGATTCGCATTATTAAATGTCTTTAATTTTAATCCACGATATAGCGTCAATGGGTTATAAAATTCACTTGGTTTACGGAATGTTCGTTCAAGGAAGTATTTGCGCGCCACTTCATATCGTTTATACACATCCGTTAAAAATTGCATAAAACCTTGAGTAGAACCTGGTTCTATCGCTTCTAACGTTTGACTAAGTTGTGCTAAATCAGTTGATACACTCACTTTATCTTTATCAGAAAAATAAATATCAAAAATATGTGTTAGTGGCTTCATATCTACGTAATCTTCAAAACGTTTGCCACTTTCTTCAAATACAGCTTTATAAACATCCGGTACCATCACTATGGTTGGTCCCATATCAAAAGTAAAACCATCTTTCTTAAATTGGCTCATACGGCCACCAACTTGTTCATTCTTCTCAAATATTGTAACTTGATGACCTTTAGCGGCTAATCGTGCTGCAGCTGCTAAGCCGGTAACGCCAGCGCCTACTACTGCTATATTCATATATCTCACCTAATCTTTATATTTTTTCTTTAAATTGCGGTAGATTTTATGTTTTTTCCATTTAGAAACGTACGCACGGTCTTTCAATGAGTAATCTGCTTTACGTACTTCGGTTAATATACCTCGATATACTTGGGCTGCTAACTCAATAATCATTCGAGATTCTTCATTGTATACATCAAGATGATTTAAAACCATGTCATAGTTATTATCGGCTAATGTAGCGTAGAATTCCCAAATTTTAATGTAATTGTCAGAGGGTTGATCACGTTCTATTTCATCAGCAATTGAAACATTAAATTCATTTAAACGTGCTTTACTAAAGTAAATACGCCCGTTGCGATAATCTTCACCAACATCACGTAGTATGTTCGTTAATTGAAGCGCCTCACCTAATTGCTTTCCATACTCATATGCTTCATCTGACGGTGGCGTTGCTAGTATTGGGATCAGTAATACGCCTACAGTTCCCGCAACACCATAACAATAATCTAGTAGACCACGATCTGTTTCAAACATTTCGAAATGCTGGTCTGCTTCAACCGTATCAATTAAGTCATAGAGGGCTTGGAAATTCATTTGAAAATGTGTAGCTGCATCAGCAAATGCCATCATAATGCGGTCATCACTTTCAAATGTCGTTGTTGTTTGATGTTCAATAGCTTTAACATCTCGGTTAATCTTATGTAGATATTCCACGTCTTGGTGTACATCGATACTATCATCAACAATTCTACAAACTGCATAAATCGCCCAGATTGCTCGTCGTTGTTGTTCTGGTAACATATCAAACGCATATGAGAAACTCTTAGAGTAATCTTTCATAATTTGATGACAATATTGATAATTTTCTTCTAATGTGCTCATGGAGAACCCCCTGCTAAATATTATTTAATACTAAATTGTCGTCCTTTCCATTTTACCTGTTTCGTGTAATGAATGTGACGATATGAATTTATATAAATTAAAACAAACACTAAAAACAATATTGGGTTAATAGCTAAAAATAAAATTGAAAAACGTCCTACTCGACGATGTAATCGAATAAATTGTAATGTATATAAACTATATGATAACGCCATTCGCTTAAATGACAAAGTTTTCATAAATAAACTAAGTGTTAATCCGCTAAATGAGGTGATACTTCCCACCATCCATAAGATAATTAACATCATGATATGAGATTGTGTTGACGAAGCACCTACCGCTAAGTGTTTCGTCCATCCCTCTATCATTGTTTTAAATCCCGCTTCATACATTCTAAAGCTAACAAATCCCTGACCTTCAAATTGCGTCACTGGCAAATGGCAACGATGAAAGGCTTTTCCCAAAGAAAATCCTTCAATAATATGAGATGCAGCATTTTTATGTCCTTGTGTCAGGATATAATCGGATTTGTTCATGACTGTAACAGGTCCAAATGCTAATGACTCTCCTTTAGATTTAGATAAAGTTGAAAAACTATTTGTACCTACAACTGTCATAAGATTAAACATAGCCGATAAGTGTTCATAAGGTTGATGAACAACATGATACGGTTGAATACTCATTAAGCCACGATACTGTTGTCGTGCATATGACTGAATAATTGCCTCTAGGGCATATTTATTATTCAATTCTACATCTGCATCCATAAAGATAAGAATATCTGACGCTGTATGAGAAGCACCTAGATAACATGCATATGACTTACCAACCCAGGTATTGTCATTGTCGTCATACGTCACATTATACACTTTCGCGCCCATCTCTCGTGCTATCTCAGCTGTTCCATCATTTGAATCATCGTCCATGACGATACATTCAACTCGTATTGATTGCCGAGACAAACTTTTTAACAATTTGGGTAATCTCATTTCCTCGTTGCGCGCTGGTATAATCACACTTATTGATTGAGTTGTTTCGCCCTTATGTTTCTTATTAAACGAGAGTAAATGACGACGACTATACATTAAATAACCACTGACTAATGATAGACCTGTACTTGCATGAAGAAGTGACTCCAATTTAGTCATAGTTGCATAACCTCTAATCTCTTGAAGCATTAGTAACTTTACTTTCAAGTGCATTAATTTTATCCGCTACTTGTTGTCCGCTTAATGTTACCATTGGCATACCGCCACCAGGATTAACAGATCCTCCTACAAAGAATAAGTTATCAAAGTATTGACTTTGTTTAGGAAACTTGAATCCTTTATTTTTCTTCTTATCTGCGACTACACCATAAACGGCACCTTTATTTGAACCATACGTTTGTTCAATATCATGTGGCGTCCAAATATCTTCATATATAATATGTTGACGCAAATCTGTAAGCCCCATTTGCTCTAATTTATCCAATACACGCTCTCGGAAGTCACGATATTGTTCCTCTGTAAACGGTTCGTCTTGAATGTACGGAATATGTGGTAATACTTTTAAATTTTCATGTCCTTCTGGCGCTTGAGATGGATCCGATTTATTTGAATTAACAAGATAAATCGTTGGGTCTTGTGGCAATACTTTGTCATGAAACACTTCTCGATAATTACGCTTAGAATCACTTGAGAAGAGGAAATTATGATGTGCCAATTGAGAATATGCTTTGTCTACTCCTAAATGCATCACATAGCCAGATGCTGCAGGTTCATAAACTGTCTCTAATTGCGCTATTTTTTTATTTGAAAAGTGCAGTAAGTCACGATACGTAGGTATCACTTCTCTATTAGAAACAATGTAATCTGCACTCACATGTGAACCATCATCTAATCTAACGCCTGTAACATGATTAAAATACGTATCAATACTACGTATATCCGTACCGGTATGAATGGTTACGCCCTCTTCAATTGCTAATTGTTCCAATGCACGTGCAAGTTTATGAATACCACCTTTAACGTACCACAATCCTTGTTCATATTGCATGTGAATTAAAAGCGAAAGTACTGCTGGTGCATCATAAGAAGAAGACCCAACATATTTTATAAAGTAGCCAAGCATATCTCTTAATTCTTGTTTCTCAATATAACGATTAATAGCTTGTTGCATTGTTGAGAAGTAATCCACACCTTTAAGTGAACGCAATGGTCCCTGGTATTTAATAATTTCAGAAACTGTATCAAGCCCTAGTGCAAAGTAGCCTTTTTCCGTGAAGCGATGGATTTTTTCTGCATAATTTAAAAATTGATGAAGTTGCTGAATATCGCCATTGGTAAGATAGGTATTGGCATTTAACATTTGAGACAAGTCTTCATATAAATCTATAACTTCACCATTAGTGAAGAAACTACGCCATTGTAAAGGTAATCGTTCAATAGTAACATAGTCTTTCATTTGCTTATCACTATAGTCAAATAAGTTTTCAAATATGTATGGCATCGTTAAAATAGATGGACCTAAATCAAAACCGAATCCCTCTGTTTCTAAACGATTTACTTTCCCACCAATGTGGTTATTCTTCTCATAAAGCGAAACATCAAAGTCACTTTGAGCAAGACGAATAGCAGCTGATATCCCACCTAGTCCTCCACCTATAATGATGATTTTCTTTTGCGACATGTACGTTCACCTCTTTTCATTCTTAGTTGATAGTAATGTTCTAACCTAGGACGATTGTATCGTTGCGTGAGTATGATCGGTAAATTTGCCGAAATCACATAACAAAAATTAATGAATAGTATATATTTAGGCGCTTTGATAAAAACAACTACAGGGATCATTGATAACCAATGAACAAGTTCTGCACGGCGCATTTCTAAAATCATAAAATGTATATCTTCTAATTTAAATGAAGCCAGTCGCCTTTTATTATAGATACGATAATTGAATTGAGCTGCTTCTGGAATGTAATGTTTCCATTTATTAATACGAAATAGTTTATTCCATAAAGCGCCTCTCTTTTCCCACGACCATATTTTAAAAACTGATGCATACCTCACAAATAAAGAGGACGGGCATCGTAACATGATATTAGATAGTGATAATTGTACGGTTGTCCAGAACACACTATGTATTAAACCTAGTTTTAATACTTTTCTTAATGTCATTGATATTCAACACTTTCGATTTGTATATTGTCTTAGTATCTTCCCTATAATCGCGGTCGGTAAACATTATGCTACAGTGTCTATTAAAACACAAAAAAAGAGGCCGACCTTAAAGTCGACCTCTTTTCTCGATAACTCGATGTACTATCCAGTTACCTTAGTAAATCCTACCACCAACCGTGGCTAGCACGGAATGCAATTGCTGCATCTAATGAACCGTAACGGCTATTAGCGTAGTTAATCATACCTTTAGTTTGTGAAGCTACTGAACCAGTACCCCATGATTCCATAGTTTGACCTAAACCTCTGTAACCAGCTCGGTTAACTGCGTTAGGATTACCACCTGATTCAGGCATTACGATTGCGTTCCAAGCAGCTTCAGTACCACCATTAGCTAAGAATTGAGCTTTAACTGATCCACCAGTTGAAGCTGATGAAGATGATGATGAAGTTGAAGCTGAGTATGAAGTTGTTTTTGGTGCAGATACTGCTTCAACGTTAGTGTTGCTTGATTGTTGGTTTGAGCTTACTGATTGAGTTGAAGCTTCGTTGCTGTATGAAGCTGAGTAGTCAGTTGATTGAGCAGCTGGAGCAGCTTGTGTAGTTGCTACTGTGTCAGCACCACCAACGTAAGTGTAATCCCAAGACCAAGATTGACCGTCTGAAGTGAAGTTGTATTTGAAACCATCTTTAACGAATGTGATGTTGTATGCACCAGCTTGTACTGGGTGAGCATTTAATTCAGATGGGTTGTTTTGAGCTAAGTTAGCTAATTGTGCATAGTTTGTAGTTGATTCAGATGCATGTGCACTGTTATCTGTAGTTAATGCATAACCTGTTACTCCTAAAGCTACTGCTAATGACGACGCGATTACTGTTTTTTTCATAATAAAAAATTCCTCCAAAAAAATTTAGTTTATATTTTCGTTTTGTTAAATTCTTAAGTTATTGTGTTTTGCTCTGTGTTTAACTTTTGACAATAAGTACTATATCATAAAAAAACGCCAATAGTATTGCGCTTATCTTACAAAAAATTACATTGAACGACTTGTTTTGTAACATTGAAATATTTATATTTCATTCTGTAATATTATATTTTGAACAAATCGTTTAAAATTTCATCATGAAATAAGGTTTTACAATACTCTTTTAAGAAATTTACAACAATTTTACATATTCTGTAATATTACAAACTGCCGTTTTGTTACAATACCGTAATATTTCTAACAACTTAGAATATATTCAATTTATTTATATAACATAGAAAAACCAAGAAACGATTCTATATTCAACCGTTTCTTGGTTTATTAATCAACTTATTACATTATAATCTTATAAATTAATAATCCTTGACGCCCCATAACACTTTTTCACATTTACGAATAATATACTTCATTATTTCTATTCTTGATGTTTTCTTATGATCTGCTGGTACGACTAGCCATGGTGCATGTGTTGTATTTGTTTTTTTAACCATGTCGTGGCTGGCTTCAACGTATAAATCCCACTTGTCACGATTACGCCAATCTTCATCAGTGATTTTCCATTGTTTATCTACATTATTTTGGCGATCTTTAAAACGTTTAAGCTGTTCGTCTTTATCTAATGTCAGGAAGAATTTTAGGATAATTGCACCTTCATCGGTCCACATCTTTTCAAATGCGTTGATCTCATCATAGGCACGTTGCCATTCATTCGTTGTTGCAAATCCTTCAATTCGCTCAACTAATACACGTCCATACCAACTTCTATCAAATAATTCGATATGACCGCTTCTTGGCATATCCTTTGCAAAGCGCCATAAATAATGATGTTTCAGTTCAACATCTGTAGGTGCGCTGATGCCATTAACTTCATAACCAGTAGGATCAAGCTTTTCTCTAATACGCTTAATATTACCGCCTTTTCCTGCTGCATCCATTCCTTCAAATACAAGAATTAACGGAATTTTTCTATCATATAAAGCAAATTGTATTTCGCGCATACGTTTCTGCAGTTCAGTAATTAATGTTTTATATTCTTCTTTAGAAACTTTTTCTACATCTTTATCAAACAGTTCAGTAGCAAAGTGCTCTGAGAATTCACCATCATAGGCTTTATCCTTCGCATGATGTTTTGCTATGGCTTGTTCTAAACGTTCAATTATGTGTTCATACATCTTTTCAATCGCCATTTGGCGTTCTGTATAGTCAATAATCTTCCATTGTTTATCCTGTTTAATAAATTGATGCATATCTTCTAAATACGTTTCTGTTGATAGTACACTTCCATACTCTTGAACTTTCCAACGCATCAGTGGATTTTCTTTTGTTTGTTTAATATGTTCTTGTCTTTTATCTTCATTGATTTCAATAAAGAATTTGATGATTTCATAATCATCTTCGATTAACATATCTTCAAAAGATGCAATTTGTTCTGTTAAAACATCATAATTTTTATATCTATCGTGTTTAATTTCGTTTTCTCGATAATCTAAATAATGAGAGTACCAGCTTCTAAAATAGACATTGATATCACCTTTTTTAGGTAATGTATTCCAATATTTTTGTAAAAACTGATAACGCAAATCATCCTTTTGTGGTGATTGTGTCGCAATAAAATGTGTATATTTGGCATCAAAATTGAGTAATAATTCATTTGAAAGTCGTGTTTTTCCAGAAGCAGGGACACCTTCAAATAAAATCATAACTGGAATAGCTAATTCGTGTGTCTGTCTTGTAAGTTCAGCTGTCTTTAGTGCTAATTTTTCGATTTTATTAGCCATTAACCATTCACCCTTTATGTAACGTATTATTTCATTTTTATTGTAACACTATTTATTTCATATTTTATCTTAATCTCTATATGTATTCTCATTTTCAAAAAAGAATTGATAAAATGCGATAATCAACACTTTATCAATTCTTATTTAACAAATGGTTAACCCATAAATTTATATATGTCGTTTGTATAAAGACGTAATACTTTTCGGAAAATAATATCTAAAATAAATGCAGTTACTAATGGTACAACAAAGAATCCCAAAATAATGAGTAAGATACTTAATATTGCAGAATCTACATGTAAGAATTTAAAAGCACTAATTGGTCCAATCATCCCAATGAAACCAAATCCTGCAGACTCTTTTGTCCCTGCAATACCAATCAAGCTACCTGCAATTCCTGAAATACCAGCAGTTATAAGAATTGGTAACATTATAATTGGATATTTCACCATGTTAGGCATCATCATTTTCACACCGCCGAAGAATATAGAAATTGGTACTGCAACTCGGTTCACTTTGCTTGTCCCAATAAGTAATACTGCTTCAGTAGCTGAAATACCAATAGATGCTGAACCTGCTGCAAGACCTGTAATCCCTATAGCAATGGCTATCGCAACTGTTGATAATGGTGAAATAATAATAAAACTAAAGACCATAGAAATAAGCATACACATCAATACAGGTTGTAGTTCTGTGAAGCTATTAACCATATTACCAATGCCAGTTGTAATCATATGTACGTATGGCAATATAAGTACACCAATTGTAGCGGACAAACCACCTACGATAGTTGGATACACAATCAGTGCCATGCTACCGACACGTTTTTCAATTAATAAAATAAATAGTACAGCAATCGTTGCAGTAATCATCGTATTAATCAAGTCACCAATGCCTGCAATTACCCAGGCACCGTTCTTAAATTGTGCTGCCCCGCTTCCTACATAAGATGCACAAGCAACAACTGCAATCGCTAATGGTGTCATATCAAATTTCAAAGCAATGAGCGCTCCGATTAATGCGGGTACTGTAAATTGCATTGCTTGTACGACATGTAACAAAGTTCCAAAGAATGGATGGTGATGCATGAATGCTTTAAAGATTTCTCCCAAAATGGCATTGGGTACTAAACCAACAACGATACCGATAGCTACGCCCGATAGCACTCTAAATGTAAAATCTTTAACGCCTATTTCTCTAAGTGTTGATGTCATATAAAAAACCTCCTATTGTTTAATCTGCACACTTAATATGTTGATCAGCCTACTTACTGAGGATTGATGTCACATGTAAACAACTACTCACGTCAATCATTTGAATAAGTAATGATAGATTTTACTATATCATAAATTCTAAATTTTCAGAATATTATTTTTATTTTTTCTTTAAAAAGTAACATTTAACGATAATGATTGGATTCCAAAATTTACTTCTTGATTAATAGGTATGAATTTTTTGATATTAAAAAATCTGAAACATGACTCAGGCTTCAGATTTTTAATACTATCTATTTTGTTTTTCATATCAGATATTAAATAAACTCTTTTCTTTTTTTGGTAGTTGATCAATAAATGATTGAGGATCTTCGGCATAATCATTGCCTATGCCACCCTTCATTCTTTGAAAATGTAAATGCGAGCCAGTTGTCTGTTCACCTGTATTACCAGATAAAGCAATCACATCACCAGCTTTAACTTGTTGACCTTGAGTTACCTTGAAATCATTTAAATGCATATACCATTGATGATATTGGCCATTATCTTCAGAGATTTGTATCACTTTACCACCTAAATCATCTTCAAATAACCTTGTGACAACACCATCTGTCGCTGCTAACACTTCAGTATCTTCAGGTAAGTCATAATCATTCCCATAATGTTTGTCATTACCTTCAAACTCTAAACCATGATTATATGTGCCATAACCATGCGTCAAACGTCCATCTCTATTCCAATCACCATATTGATTATCATCATTTAAAGACATTTGAGATGGTTGCATATCAATTTCACGAATTAAATATGTTACGGATACACCGATACCTACACATATCAGTATAGTCATAACTATTTTGATAAATTGTTTCAAACATCGCTCTCCTTTTTAATTCATTATTATTTTGTATGTTATCAAACATCACGACAAGAAAGTGTATACTTTGCTTACATTCAGACTAATTGACTAGATAATGAACAAAATTGACTGTTATAATAGTAGAAACTCGTCTCATAATTAATTTTAACCATAATGAAATTAAAAATTTTATTAGGAAATTGAAGTTTGACTACTCTACAGTTTAGGTTGATAGTTACATATCATTGTAAGCGTGAACTTTGACAACCTTCTCTTTTCGACAGATAATTTAATGTAAGCTATAGGTCAACAAGGGAGGTGCCTATATTGACTACGACTAAAGTGGATCCTCGTATTATCAGAACAAAGAAACTGCTGGTAGAAGCGTTTCAAGAGGTTTCCCGAGAGAAAAAGATGTCACAAATCACTGTTAAAGATATTACTGAACGTGCCACGGTCAACCGTGCTACTTTCTACGCACATTTTACAGATAAATATGATATTCTCGATTACACTTTATCCGAAACAATTTTGAAAGATTTAAATGACACGTTAGCTATTTCTGATATGATTAATGAAGCCGTCATTACTAATCTATTTATATCTATTGCCAATTATATGGTTGAAGTACAAGATTCATGCAAGATGAATAGTGAAACGTTTTGTAACCAAGCCCATCAACGTATTAATAATGAATTAGAAGATATTTTTACCATTATGCTTCGTAATAGCTATCCTGAACAGGATATTGATGTACTCGTTAATAGTGCTAGTTTTCTAGCTTCAGGATTATGTGGTCTCGCTAGACATTGGCTCGATACCAGTTCGCTTACAGCAGAAGCTTTTATAGATAAAAATTTACCTTTCTTAATTCATCATATAACACACTTATAATTCAACTTCTGAGGCATTGCCTTAGAGGTTTTTTTATGGAAAAAGCTAATCTAATCAACAAATACTGAGCATTGTTGTCTAAGCAACAAATTTCATAAGCATGTATGTTGCATATTATTTAAATGGGGCGTATATTACATTTATACAACACATGTTAGTTAGATAATAAATGTTGTATAAATATTAAATGAAGTTGGGAGGTAAGGACATGTCAGATATTGATGAACACGAGGGATTTAAACGTACGTTTAAAAATAATAAATTGACGCTAGGTTTATCCATACCGTTTGATAATAAAAAACAAAACAATATTGATTTTGATGAGCAAGTGAGACTCGCTCAAAAGGCAGAGTCTTTGGGATTTACAAGTTTGTCTGTGAGAGATAATCCATTGTATAGCCCTCATTTAGGCAACGTTACTACGAATTATGATCCGTTCGTCTATTTAACCTATCTGAGTGCCTTTACCTCAAAGATTGCACTGGGTACTGGTAGTACCGTAGCAACCTTACGACATCCCATTCATCTAGCTAAATCAGCTGCCTCACTTGATCTCATTTCCAATCAACGTTTATTACTCGGTATGGCTACCGGTGATCGCTCTTTTGAATTCCCTGCATTTAAAGTAGATGAAAATGAATTAACAGAACGTTATCAAACAACCATTCACTCAATAAGAGAACTGTGGCAATCACATTCTCCCAAAATCTCAAATTCAATTTTCGAATTATATGAAGATTCAGGGTTACAAGTATTGCCAAAACATCATACGATTCCAATGTTTGGTACGGGATATTCAAAACAATCAATGGCTTGGCTTCAAGAAAATATGGATGGTTGGTTATTTTACGCTCAACCTTTTCAAGAGCAAAAGAAATTAGTTGAAGCTTGGCACAGTGGTACTGACCGCTTCAAACCATTTATGAATATTCTAATGATTGATTTATCCCAAAATCCAAACGAAACCGTTAAACCAATTAAAGGTGGTTTCCGTACTGGACGTAAGAATTTATTACAAATATTAAAAGCTTATGAATCAATTAATACAAATCATATTATCTTAAGATTTACAAATGATGATCGTGATATCGAAGAAATAATAGAAGAAGTTGGAATGTATATTGTTCCGCATTTTCCAGCTCATACAATTTAGGAGGAATAAATAATGAGAGAACTATTAGATAGAATTAACCAATTAGCAAATAAAGAAAAAGTTGAAAGTTTAAGCGTTGAAGAAAAACAAGAACAACATCAATTAAGACAAGAATATTTAGGTATGATAAGAGGTCAAGTACTTCATACTTTCTCAACGATGAAAGTTTTAGACCCACTTGGTCAAGACGTTACACCTGATAAAGTGTATGACTTAAGAGAAGAATACGGCAATATTCAAGAAAACTAATTGTATACAAAGTAAGGAGCCTGGGACATAAATAATATGATGATGCTATTTTGCAAATTCGCAGTAGCTGACTGAACTGAAAATGCGCTTAAATCAAGCTTTTTTCAGTACTAATCATCCTTGTGGTCGGGGCCCCAACAAAGAGAATTTCACTAAGAAATTCTACAAGCAAAGCAAGTTGGGAGTGGGACGACGAATTTAAAAAGAATTCTGTCCCACTCCCTTTTGATTTTTAGCTAACAAACTAAGAAATTATCTTTATGTCCATCTGGGTCTACAAATGTTGCACCGTAGTATCCTTGATAAGTTCCTGGTTCATCAATCACTTTACCGCCTGATGATTCCACTTTTCGCATTAACTCATCTACTTCATCATTCGTTTTTACACCTAAAGATATAATGACTTCATTAGGTTGTTTCGAAACGGATTCATGCGTCACTTTTTCAAAATGATTATTTTCAATTAAAATCACAATCGTTTGTCCGATTTTAATACCAACCATTTTGTCTAGCATATCTGAATTTTTATTAATCTCAAATCCTAAATTTTTGTAAAATTGTTCACTACGTTCTAAATCTTCGACATGTAAATTAAACCACATTGACTGAATCATAATCTTCCCCCTCATTTTGAAAAAATTAAAAGTTCACTTCACTAATCCATTGCTCAAGCGTTAAACGACCGGGATTGATCTCATCCATTTGATTAAAATCAATTATATAACCTTTTTCTTCAAGCCATCCACGTTCTGCTGTACCACTTGAGAACGAACCTTTAATTTCTGTAGGTTTACCAGTTACCGTTGCAAATGTTTTAACAACTTCTTTTAATGTAAGTTCATCAGAAGCGATTTCAATAGCTTGATGGTTATATTTTTCTGCATTGGCAAATACATTGGATGCAATTCTAGCGATATCTATTGAAGAAATCATTGCGAATTTAACATCTTGATTAATAAATTCAGGAATCATAATTTCTCCGTTTTCGACTTTAGTAATTCTTAAGAAATTATCCATAAAGAACGATGGTTTGATGATTGTATAATTTAATGAACTGTCTTTAAGTTCATTCTCAATATCAGCTAAGGCTTCGAAATGGGGACCTGTACGATCACGGTTGACGCCACCTGCAGTACTATAAACAACATAGTCAATATTTTGTTCTTCTGCCGTTTTAATAATCATCTTACCTTGGCGTAATTCTTCTTGAATATTATCTACAATAATTGGTTGAACACTATAAACACCATATTGCCCTTTCATAGCATTTGTTAAACTTTCTTGGTTACTTAAATCGCCCTCAAATATTTCTAAATTGTCATTATCTATTGAAGCTAATTTTTCATTATTTTTATTACGTGTAAAAGCACGAACTTTCCAACCATCTAACAATAATTGTTTTACTACAGCATTGCCTTGTTTACCTGTAGCACCTATAACTAATATACTTTTACCCATTATTTATCTCTCCTATTGTAAAAACCAATAATCTTCTTTTTCACCTTTTAAATACGTATAATCTTTTGGTTGGTCACCATTCTGTCTAATGTTGTCATTAATTAAATCACGAATATCCCATACTAAGTGTATAAATTTTTGTAATTTATTACCAAAGAACCCATTAGGGGCATCCATGTTTAATACCCCTTCCACTTCTTCTACTGAAATATTCATTTCATTAGCAATATTTTCAAAACTTAATGTTGATTCATGGAAATGTACTTTCAATTCTTCACTCGTCACTTGTCTTTGTTGTTTATTCAACGACATATTCAAAAATAATTTAAATAAGCCTTTATATTTGTAATCATCATTAACAAGATTTATAATAAACGGACACTTATCCGTTTGTCAACGAAATCAATTTAAGAGGTGATACGATGCGTAAAGATGCATTAAAGAATCGACAACGTATAGAAGATAAAGCGCTTGAGTTATTTAAATCTAAAGGCGTGAATAATGTGAGTATGAATCGAATATCTAAAGAATTAAATATCGGTATGGGGACGCTCTACCGACATTTTAAGGATAAAAGCGATTTATGTTATCGCATTATAGAACATGATTTTGATGATATTATGAACCAAATGATAGAAATTAAATCACAGTATACGTCTAGAACAGACATCATGGCTCATTCTCTTGATATATTTTTAAAATTCAAAACGGACAATAGTGATTTATTAAATTGTATTGAAGGTAAAGACAATGCCAAATTATTCCGTTCAAGCAACTTCTTCAAACATTTAAATCAATATTACTTTGATTTGTTTAATGATTACGGAGATGAAGCATGGGCTATATTTAAAACAGATATGCTTTTAAAATCTTTAACAACTAATACATTTGAATTTCAAAAAAACGAACGACAACTCACTAATGAAACTTTTAGAAATAACTTAATCAAACTATACTTGCCAAATGAGGTGACGCAATAATGGAAAGAATCACGTTAATAACTGGCGGAAACAAAGGCTTAGGCTTTGAAACTGCTAAATCACTCAAAGCTGAAGGACATAAAATTTATATTGGCTCTAGAGATGCTGAGCGTGGACGTAAAGCTGCTGAAGATTTAGATGTCGAGTTTGTTCAATTAGATGTCACTGATGATGATTCCGTCCAAAATGCATTTAAAACCATTCAAGCGCAAGAAGGACGTCTAGACGTATTAATCAATAATGCTGGTATTTCAGGTGGTTTTAAAAAACCTGCAGAGTTAACAGTAGAAGATGTTCAAAATGTTTACAATACTAATGTCTTTGGCATCGTTAGAATGATGCACACATTCATTCCACTCTTAGAGCAATCCGACCAACCTGTCGTAGTCAATGTAAGTAGTGGTTTAGGTTCATTTGGAATGGTAACTAACCCTGATACACAAGAATCAAAAGTGAACTCATTAGCTTACTGTTCATCTAAATCCGCGGTAACTATGTTGACAGTGCAGTATGCGAAGGGACTACCTCATATTCAAATCAATGCTGCGGATCCTGGTTCAACCAACACTGATTTAGTTGGTGACTTTAGTAACAACGCTAAACCAGCATCAGAAGGCATTATCCCTATCGTTAAACTTGCCACTATCGATAAAGATGGTCCTACAGGTACATTTATTGATGGTAATGGCACAATGCCTTGGTAATTATTTAAATTTTAGGAGGCTTTTCTAATGAAAAGTATTAACTTTGAAGAACATTATGTTGTAGAAGAGATTCAAAAAGAAACAATGAAATATATGTCATCTGATCCTAAAGGCGTACCCATGAAAACAATGCTTGAAGGTCTTGAACAAAAATCAGGTTTCACAGATGCTGATGAAATCTCATATCATGATAAACGTATTGATTTTATGGACAAACACGATGTCGAAATGCAAGTACTATCATACGGTAATGGTGCACCTTCAAACTTAGAAGGTCAGCGTGCAATTGATTTATGTAAAAAACGAATGATACATTAGCAGAATATGTTGAAAAAAATCCAGAACGCTTTGTTGGATTTGCGACTTTACCAATTAATGAACCAGAGGCAACAGTTGAAGAATTTAAACGTTGTATCAATGACTTAAATTTCAAAGGTGCTTTAATTATGGGTCACCCTAAAAATGGTTTCCTTGATCAGGACGAATACGAACCATTATTTGCGGCTGCAGAAGAATTAAACGCACCAATCTATTTACATCCATCTCCAATTCAAAGTGATGTATATCAAGCTTACTATAAAGGTAACTATCCTGATGTAACAGCAGCTACATTTGCTTGTTTCGGTTATGGTTGGCATGTAGATGTAGGTATTCACGCAATTCATTTAGTACTTTCAGGTGTATTTGATCGTCATCCAAACTTAAATATTATTTTTGGACATTGGGGCGAATTTGTACCCTTCTTCTTAGAACGTATGGATTCAATTTTATTTGCAGATCACCTACAACATCCAATTAGTCACTATTTCAAAAATAATTTCTACATTACACCAAGTGGCATGTTAACAAAACCACAATTTGATCTAGTTAAAGCAGAAGTCGGTGTTGATAGAATCTTATATTCAGCTGACTATCCATATGTAGAACCTGACCAACTTGGAACTTTCTTAAGCGATTTAGGTTTAACAGAAGAAGAACAAGAGAAAATTAGTTATACCAATGGTGCTAAATTATTGGGTTTAGATAAATAATCATATAACTACAATCAAATAATAAATCATACAAATTCAATCGCATAATCAAACTTTATCGGAGGTTTTATAAATGGAAACATTAGAATTACAAGGCGCTAAATTACGTTATCACAAAGTGGGTAATGGTCCTGTTATCATCTTCATCCCTGGTGCAAACGGAACTGGAGATATCTTCATGCCACTTGCACAACAATTAAAAGATAAATTCACTGTTGTCGCTGTAGATCGACGTGGATATGGACAAAGTGAATTAACTGAACCACTACCTGAGGAAGCAATCAATCCAGATAGTCGTTACCGAGTTAAACGTGATGCGCAAGATATCGCTGAATTGGCAAAATCATTAAGTGATGAGCCAGTATATGTATTAGGTTCAAGCTCCGGTTCAATCGTAGCAATGCATGTTTTAAAAGAACATCCTGAAGTTGTTAAAAAAATCGCATTCCATGAACCACCTATTAATACATTCTTGCCAGATGCAAAATATTGGCAAGATAAAAACGCCGAAATCATTGATATTGCAATAAATGAAGGTATGCCTCAAGCTATGAAATTATTTGGTGAAACATTACAAATAAGTAAATTAGACCAAGAATACATGTCAAAACCAGCAGAAGCTGAAAGTGATGCTAATAGCCAAAAACGTTTCGACGAGATGTTAGGCTGGTTTAAATATGAAATTCGTCAATACACAGAGTCTGATATTTCAATAGACGATTTCAATAAACATAAGACATTATTACTTTATTAAATGGTTTAGCTTCAAAAGGTTCATTCCCGCAAGAAGTCAACTTCTTCATTTCTGAAGAAACTGGCATCAAAATTATCGACATTCCAGGTGGTCACTTAGGATACGTTCAAGACTCTGAAGGTTTCGCTAAAGTATTACTTGAAATGTGGGCTTAATTGGAATTAAAGGAGTGTCATTATAGTGCTTTTCACTAGAAATAAACCATATACAAATGAAACGTTACTAGCTAAAGAAGATATTCTTGAGCTCATTCAATTTGAACGTTTCTGTCGTGATAATGCCCTTTGGGAGAGTATGGAAACATGTTTCGCAGATGATTCTTATATCAATATTTCTTGGTTCAAAGGAAATGGTAATGAATTTGTCGCTTCATCCAGGATTCTAGGACATAAATAGTGTAATATTGTTATTTTGCAAATTCGCAGTAGCTGACTGAACTGAGAAGACGCTTAAATCAAGCTTCTCTCAGTTCTCGTCAGCCTTGCGGGGGTGGGAAGACGAATTTAAAAGAATTCTGTCCCACTCCCTCAAATTTGGATTAATGACACGCGTGCTGTAGCGATTATGCAAGCGACCATTCAAACACGCCTTCCAATTCAAAATGTTGAAATGGAATTACAATCAGATGCTAAATTGGTATATTGTCTCGAACAAAATCAACAAGGCGTTTGGTATATTACTCGTCTTGAATGTATATATGAGAAAGATAGCTTAACACCAGTTAAACCAACAACGATTAATCTACCAAAGGATGACTTTACAGATTATCGTCCAAGCTATGCTTGCTTATCTTATGCATTAAATGCCATTGGTTATGATGTAAACAGTGAGTTACAAGGTATCGATAGACCAAATGAAGTCAATGCGTATTATGATGAAATCGATGATTGGCTAACTTTTAAAAACGAAAAGAAAGAAGCGTAAAAATATGAAAAAAATTGATTTACATGCTCATTATATTTCACCTGGATTCTCGAAATTTCTAGATGATTATTTCGATGGCAAGGGAGACGGTGTAGCAACACCGAACTTCTCTCCTGAAGGTTATTTAGATTTAATGACACGTATGGATATTGAATATGGAGGTATTGTCTATTTCAAGTCCCCATATTAGCGCTGCACCAGATGATGAAATGGTTGATTTGGCTAAAGAAGTCAATGCGTATGCTTCTGAATTTACACATAAATATCCAGAACAGTTAGGTTTCTTTGCGACGTTACCACTGCCATTAGTGGATGAAAGCATTGAGACGATTGATACTGCATTAGATAAGCAAGGTGCTTTAGGTTTCACTTTACCTACGAATGCACGTGGTATTTATGTTGGTGATGACCGCCTAAATAAAGTCTTAACTAAATTAGATGAGCGTCATGCCGTTGTTGCACTTCATCCGAATGAACCTAAGCCTAATATAGAAGCAATGAGCGACGTTGTTCCTGCACCGTTAATGGAATTCATCTTTGATACAACACGTACGGTCATTTATATGAGTCAAAACAATGTGTTTAGCAAATATCCAAATATTAAGTGGATTATTCCACATTGTGGTGCGTTACTTCCTGTTATTGCTCAACGTGTTGCAATGGGTAATAAGATGTTTGGAAGTGAACGTCAACCTGATGATTTAGAACAAGTTATGAAAGAGTTATACTTTGATTTAGCTGGAAAAGTCCTACCTTATCAGCTTCCAAATATTGCTCAATGTGTAGACATGGATAAAATTGTATATGATTCAGATGCACCTTATACAACCGATCAAGTTGTTACGATGTTAGCTGATGAACTTGAAAAAACTGATTTAGTATCACATCATGAACTTGAGAAAATGTTATATGATAATGGTAAGCAGTTATTAAAAACAATTAAAGAAGATTAATAAGCATGAGCGGCACGGGTATCACTGTACCTGTACTGCCCATGCTTATTTTTTACGCCAATATTTCATCCATTGATCGATTTACGCTACTAGCGTACATTCCACCAAATTTTAGTAAATGGACCATAAATAAATATAGTCTATAAAACTCTAAACGCTTACGAGCACCTTTTCCTGAAGGATAGTGCTTCTCATATTCGTCATAAAATTCTCGGGTAAATCCACCAAATACAGTAGTGATTCCTAAATCAAACTCCCTATCGCCATAAAACGGTGCAGGATCGAATAAAGCGGGGCTACCATCTGTTAAGAACATATAATTGCCACCCCATAAGTCTCCATGCAACAATGACGGTTTACTATTGTGATTTTCTAGTTCATTTACCATCACTGTACGGACTTGTTCATAGACTTTATTATCTTCGTCATTCCATAATCCTTTCCGCATGAGTTCATCTCTCAAATGATCCATGCGACGTTCGACAAAGATTTCAATCCACGAATCAGACCAAGTATTATCAAATGAAATATCTCCACCTTCATGAGGTAAATCAAATCCAAATTTGCCGTCAGATTGTTGCTGGCTATGCATTTTGGCTACTAATTGACCTAGTTCTCGTTGACTACCGGTCGTTCCCTCATCTAAGTAACTCAATATTAAGAAAGCATCACCATTAATTTCACCGCTATCAATCACATGTGGTGCTGTAACTCCTGCTTCTTCAAAAGCGTTAAGTCCAGCAATTTCAGCAGCATAGAATGATTTATCACGATTGCGTTGAACTAACAAGAAATACACGTCATCTTCTGTAATTACTTTGAATGCTTCGTTCACATCTCCACCACTCACCGGCTTAATGTCTCGTATATGGTTTAATGGTAATTGTTCTTGCCAATCTTTTTTCATGATGTTTCCTCCTTCGAATACATCTTCTCACTTTATTATTATATTTCCTGAAAAAGGACTATTTAATCGTAAGCATATATATCCACATTTAAGTTGAGGCAAATTTTTAAACAGTTTCTAAATTAACTATGCAATTATTGTTGAACATGCTAGTCTTAGAGAGGAATGTTTTTTCAATGATATTAAATGAGGATAGTAAGCCTCAAATACAATGAAACAGGAGCATTAAAATGTATAAATTAATTAAACCACTATTATTTAAATTCGACCCTGAAAAAGCGCATGGCATGACCATTGATGCTTTAAAACTTGCCCAAAAACGCCCCTTTTTACTACCTATTATGCACAAAATCTTTAACTATGAAGATCCTTCTTTAGCACAAACAATTAAAGGTATCACATTTAACAATCCAGTTGGTTTAGCTGCTGGCTTTGACAAATCTTGCGAAGTACCTAAAGCACTTGAAAATGTTGGCTTCGGTGCACTTGAATTAGGTGGCATTACACCTAAACCTCAAGATGGTAATCCAAAACCTCGTATGTATCGTCTAGTTGAAGATAATGCATTAATCAATCGTATGGGCTTTAATAATATTGGTATGAACAGAGCATTATGGAATTTACGTCGCCATTCATACAATATCCCTGTTGGCTTAAATGTTGGTGTAAATAAAACGACACCTTATAATGAGCGTTATCAAGATTACATTAAAGTAATTGATACATTTAAAGCTGATGTCTCATTTTTTACAGTTAATATAAGTTCACCAAATACTGAGAATTTAAAAAGTTTCCATGATAAAGATGAATTTTCAATGTTATGCAAAGCTTTGAAAGACTTTAAAGCCAATACAGAAGTAAATGTCCCTATTTTCTTAAAATTAACTTCTGATTTAGAACTAGATGGTTTTAAAAATATTCTACCAGCAATTACTGAAACATTTGATGGTATGATTCTAGCGAATACAACTCGTAAGCGTGATGGTCTCACTTCTTCTAATAAAGTAGAAGATGGCGGATTAAGTGGACAACCCCTTTTCAAAAGAAATTTAGAGTTAGTGAAATGGGCATATCAACAAACAAATGGCGAATTCTTAATTATCGGCACAGGCGGTATATTTAGTGCTAAAGATGCCATTCAAATGATGCGAAATGGTGCATCTCTTGTTCAAATCTATTCTTCATTAGTTATTGAAGGTCCTAGTTTGACTAAGAAGATAAATAAAGACATCGCTGCTTACTTAAAGCAACATAATTATAATTATGTGAGTGATATTATTGGATTAGACGCGAAATAATATAGCTTTACTTAATTATAAAAAGTACTATACTTAAGCCAAAGATAACAAGTTTACCGGAGGGGTATACGTATGACTGCAGAAGATAAAAATACAAAACAAAATGCAGACCAACCGTCTAAAAGTAAAGAACAGCCTTCAAATCAAAATGATAAAGTGACAAAAGATGACGATAATAGCATTGGCTATAATGGCGAAAAGAAGACCGCACTTGATCTTGAAATCGAACGCGAGTTGCTTGAAATGATGGAAAATGAAGATCCAGAACCTGAGAAGCAGAAAAAAGGTTTAAAAATTGCAGGTATCCTATCTGCATTTGTGATTGCCATTCTAGCCATTATACGTTTTATTAATCGAACAATATAAAATACGACTCCTAATTTGAAAAGATTAAACTTCAAATTAGGAGTCATTTTCTTTAAAATTGCTGTAAAAAGTCTTTAGCTTCTTGATTGATTTGTTTAAAATCAATGCCTTGAGCCATCGCTGCGAAGACACATCCACAATAGCATTGTCGAAATATATGATAGTCATTACACATCTCTATTGAACGTTCATAGCCCTTATTTTTCTTGAAGTCACTCGGCAAGTAGCTCACGTCATATAAATGTTGTACTTCCATACCCAGTTCATTTATAAGTTGCGCATTCTTTTTAGGTGATAGTGTGAGTGCACTTCCAAAGTAGTCATACCCGTATTTCACAGCAGCTTCAGCAACTAGCTCCAAACGCATTTCGAAACATGCTGTACAACGTAACCCTCCTTCTGGTTCTTCAGTGAGGCCACGTGATTTTGCCATTTTCATAAACTCATGCGGTTTATATTCCGCTTCAATATATTTAACATTCTTTCCGGTTCTCTCATTAAAATCATTAACAAATTGTTCCTGAACTTTTGCACGTCTTAAATATTCATTTTTAGGATGTATATTGGGATTCGCAAAATAAATTGCCACGTCAGCATACTCCGTTAAATATTCTAACGTATAAGTGCTACATGGCGCACAACAACTATGTAGTAAGATTTTAGGTCTTAAACCTTCCCTTTCCCATTGATTAATTAATTTTTTCAATACCCTATCGTAGTTGATTTTTTGATTTTTCATTTTAGCAATAATTGGATCAGCTTTTAACATAAAAATGACTCCTTAAGCATTATATAAATTTATTATATAATAATTAAGGAGTTGAATAATAGTTAATATTCTTTTTTGAGCATAATCATATAGTAAATAAACATGATACCGCCGAATAGCACACCAGAAAATGCACATTTGATTAATTGTTCTTTGAAGTCAAATCCGTCATTAAAAATATAAGGGAAGATAACCCCCGTAATAATAAACATCACCGTTGCAAAATAAACGACGAAAAACGAGCATTTTATTGCAAGCTTTTTCACCCATTGTTTGTATTCTTCAGCTGAATGAGCTTTTAACTCATCTAAACGGTTTCTTCTATTAATCCAAAGAGATACAAACGTTAAAATAACACTTAACGCTAATAAGCATATTGTTCCAAAATTCACTGTTTCTCTCTTCATATCAATAACCAAACTTATTGTACCTAAGATAACTATTGTAATATATGTCAATAAAAACATAACCGCTAACTTATGTTCAAGCACACCTTGCTCACGCTCATCACGACCTGTGGGATTTTGAGTGAACCAATTAAATAATATTTGACTAAATTTATCCATTTCTTAATCCCCCTCACCATATTCTTTAACAATTTTACCTTTTCCAACGAAATAACTTATTACGCCGAAAATTAAAGCAGAAATAAAATTAAGTGTTATGAAAAATCCTAATTCAATCTTTTGATCTGAAAAATATAGTCGCGTTAAATTAAGTAGGCTCATAATTACACCGAACATAATTCCACCGAAAATACTGCCTAACTTATGCTTCTTTAATAGTCTTTGATATGCTTCTTTAGAATAAACTCGATTTTCATCTAAATTATTTTTTCGGATGCCTCTCGATAAGAAAATACTAGCAATAAAGAATAAAACAAATATACCTATGGTCGGTACATTAACACGTTGAACAACATAATCATTAATTAAACTTATAAAAGCTAGGATTAGTAAGCCTAAATAAGTGATAATAAATGTTGTAGTGACGTGTCCGTATAATTCTTCTTTTTCACGTTCATCAAGTTCAGTCGTTGTACCGATGATTCGATTAATCATCTTATCTCTAAAATTAGTCATCCTCAACCACCTCAAGATTATTGATAACCCTTTATGTAAAATATAAACGACATTAAGATGAATGTCAAATATAGCCGACACACACATTGATTAATTTGCTTAACATCAAGTGTTATGCTAAAATATCTTTAATAAAAAACACCTAGCACGTTTGTGACTTGGTACTAGGTGTAAAAATAAAGGACATATTACTGACTTATAGGTAAGCCAATATGTATCTCCAATTTCTATTATTGGGCTAACGTTTTCTTAATTGCGAGTTAAGAAAACGTTATTTTTTATACTTTATTTCAAATATTAAAATAATTATATAACCCTAGATACATAGAATGTCATTTAATGGGAGATGAACCATTATATCTATTGTCATCATGCTCCCCTCTCTCTCCCAATTGGATTTATAGAGTTAGAGATACATAACAACGTAATAGGTTCCCTCATTTTTATGCGTTTCATTATACATCGTATGCTATTATATAAAACTCAATAATATATGCTTAATTCAACAATTTATAATAATCTTTTTAAAATTAAAAAGCTCCTAATCACTAATATCAGTAATTAGAAGCCATACATTATTTATTAATCTCTCTTTGTATAATTGTAGCTGGTCCATTATTAACAATATCATAGAAGTATTGAATTAAATCTTCTTTAGGGATGCGGTTACCATCCTCAACCCAATGTCTTAAGAACGATAATCCTGCACCTGAAACATAGCTCATAAAATATGAGAAAGGTATACCACTAATATCACCATCTAAATTAGTAAAACTATTTAAATAGTTCGTTAGCAAGCCATATAATTTTTCATGCAATCTAGATTCCGTGCCTATTTTGAACATTAATTGATAAAACGTTATATTTTCTTCAATATGTACAATAAGAAATTCCATTATGTGTCTTAAGTCTTCTGTTGAGAACTTTCCACCACTACTCTTTTTACTCTCTTTAATAAAATTACGCACAATATCTACATGTTCATCTTCCATCTTATCTAGCAAGTCATATTTATCTAAATAATGCGTATAAAACGTACCACGATTAATATCAGCTAAATCAGAAATTTGTTGTACAGTAACATCATTGAAATCATACTTATGTAATAAATCTATGAATGCTGTTTTAATCGCTTGTTGAGATTTTCTAATTCTACGATCTTGAGTCATTTGATAGACCTCACTTTAAATGTTTGTTTTTGTACAATTATATCGGCTTTGTTGGTTTTCGTACAATTGCATGCATATTGATTGTTGAAACGTTCAACGTCACGGTTTAACATAACCTTGTATTCGAAATGAGCTTTTTAAAGAGAGGATGAAACATATGATTAACAATAATTTAGGCAATCCACAATTAGAAGTAACACATGTTGAAGATGTAAAAGATGGCATCAATCAAATTGTTGTAGATAGTATTCAATATGGAAATCAAGAAATGATTATGGAAAAAAATGTTCCAGTAACTATGAAAGATGGCGAAATATTATACGTCAACATCTTCCGTCCAAAGAAAGATGGCCAATTCCCAGTTGTCATGTCAGCTGATACTTATGGTAAAGACAATAAACCAAAAATTACAAATATGGGTGCCGCTTGGCCTACATTAGGTGCTATACCTACTTCAAGTTTTACACCTGAAGAATCTCCAGATCCTGGCTATTGGGTGCCAAATGATTACGTTGTAGTTAAAGTTGCACTCAGAGGTAGTGCAGGTTCAAATGGCGTATTATCACCTTGGTCTAAACGTGAAGCTGAAGACTATTACGAAGTTATAGAATGGGCCGCACAACAAGAGTGGAGCAATGGTAACATTGGTACAAACGGCGTGTCTTATTTAGCAGTAACACAATGGTGGGTAGCATCATTGAATCCCCCACATTTAAAAGCGATGATTCCTTGGGAAGGACTAAATGATATGTATCGTGAAGTCGCATTTCATGGTGGTATTCCAGATACTGGTTTCTTCCACTTCTGGATACAAGGTATCTTTGCTAGATGGACAGACAATCCAAATATCGAAGGCCTAATTCAAGCACAACAAGATCATCCATTATTTGATGATTTTTGGAAACAACGTCAGGCACCATTATCTAATATCACTACACCATTGTTAACTTGTGCTAGTTGGTCTACACAAGGTTTACACAATAGAGGTAGCTTTGAAGGCTTTAAACAAGCAAGTTCTAAAGACAAATGGTTATATATTCATGGCCGTAAAGAATGGGAAAGTTATTACGCAAGAGAAAATCTTGAAAGACAAAGAGAATTCTTTGATTATTACTTAAAAGAAGAAGACAATGATTGGTTAGAAACACCTCGTGTAATTTACGAAGTACGTGATCAATTCTATCGTGGTGAATTCAAAAATGCTGATCAATTCCCACTTCCAAACACAAATTATAAAGCACTATATTTAAATAATTCAGATATGTCATTAAGTAAAACACAAGTATCAAATGACTTAGTCGCTGCATACGATTCTGAAAGTGATGACGATGAATTACGTTATGTTTATACTTTCGAACAAGATACAGAATTGACTGGTAATATGAAATTAAAACTGTGGGTAGCTGCAGAAAATGCTGAAGATTTAGATATCTTTGCAAGCATTAAAAAGTTAGACCGTCGCGGTAATGAGGTGCATTTCCCTGATTTCAATCATATTGAAAAAGGTCAAGTCGCAACAGGTTGGTTGCGCGTTTCTCATCGCGAACTAGATGAAACGAAATCAACAATTGCACAACCATGGCATACACATGAACATGAACAAAAAGTTAGTCCAAATGAAATCGTGCCAGTCGAAATAGAATTATTACCATCTGGTACATTATTTAAAAAAGGTGAGTCATTAGCAGTTGTTGTTAAAGGTAACGAAATTATCAAAGGTAATAGCACTCCTTTACCTAATATGAAAACACGTTATGAACACGAAGATACAGTAAACAAAGGCAATCACCTTGTTTATACTGGTGGCGATTATGATTCACACTTAATTATTCCAGTAATTGAATAATTATTTAAAGTAAAACCAACATTAAATATTTTCCTTTTCTCAATACCTAAATCATCATATCGATGAATGATAGTTGAACCAAATAAATGTAAGGCAAATCCAATAATAACAAAGAAAATCATAACACTATAGAAACTCGCAAAACGTAACGTATGATTTACACTATATTTTGAAATTAAATACACTGATGATGTTAAAAGTAAAATCACTGAAAAGGCAATCAATATACCACTGAAAATATACATTTCAAGGAAAAACACAATAAATCCTAAAAATAGTATACTTACTGATAATGTATTAACTAATATATAATCAGATAAAATCTTTTTAAAGGAAATGCTTTCTACTATCATTAAGCGAATAACGGCGAATGTTACGATAAATAAAAACGCAAGTGCTAGCATAGTAGTTAATACAAATTTCAAGATAATTGTTGCAGTATCAACAAAATAACCATCAAATAAACTTGCTGAAAGTAGGTGTAATAACATTCCCAATATAAGTAAACCAATAATAACTAATGATGATAGCAAAGTAATACTAAATGACTTATTCCCTTTCATCACTACATCATGAGAAGTAAAAGCTTGCTTAAAAAATTGCTTACTTTCATTAAAGGTCGATTTCACCTTAATCGTGAATGGACCTTCAGCATAACGGTGTTCATAAGACATATATCTATGTGCAAATTCACCACGATCGTACTCACTATGATTCTGTTCTCCATTAATTTGTTCTTGCTTAATAGCTGTAGAATGACTTGTAGATTGAATCTCCGAATTGAATGATTCTGTTGTCGATTGCGTTGATTGAGATAATGAACCATTTAATTTATTACCACAACTACCGCAATATTGATCTCCTTGTTGATATGTCTGACCACAATTTGGACATTGCATTAGGGCTACCTCCATAAATATAAAATTCTAAATCATTATACCATTATTTTATATTGTGTCATATATTATATTTTATAAATTAAAAAAAGAAAGATGAATTCAATGAGGATTCATCTTTCAACTTTAGGTATGATTATTAATTATTCAGCTTCTCTAATCTCTGCATCTACATCTGCATAATCAATTTCTGTTTCTGTAAATGTTTTATTATTAACTGGGAAATGTTGTTCGAATGTTTCGAAATTCTGTATTTCAACAGTTACATCGTCTACTTCAAAGTCTAATACATGACCACCAAAGTTGCGATCATCATTAGCAAAGTGAATATGGAAGCCAGCTGATCCAATACCGTGGAATAATTCTGGAGTGAAGAATCCAATAATTGTTCCTTTAATATCTTCACGCGTTTCCTCTGGTTGTCTACGTGCTGAATCAATTAATCTAGTGTAAGGTGGTTCTTGTTTAGGCATCATGCGTACGTGCATTTTTTTAAACGTACCACTTATTTTCACTGCAGAGAATAAATTATCACTTAGCATATGTTCTTTAACTTCGTTTAACACTTTTTCAGAGTTTTTATTTGAAGTTTGATATGTTTGATGTGCTTCAAAACGAGTAATCGTTGCATATGGCGTCATTTCATCACCATTTAGTTTCTTAAACTCCTTATGCTCGTTAGCATGGAATGCTTCACCATCTAAAAAGATAACCTCACCATTAGAACCTGTTAATGTAGCTAGTCCTGAATCACCATGTTCTAATAGTTCATCGATAGACGCAGTTCCTTCTAATAGACCTGCCATTAATGTACCTAAAGTACCATGTTGATATAATACGTGACTCATTGAATATTCACTCCTATGTTTGTTTGACTAATAATTAATTTAAAGAATCTGGTAATACATTCGTTGATAATTTGATATTGTCTTTATAATTCACTGGGATATCAATTAATACAGGGCCTTCAGTTGCATAGCCTTCTTTTAAAGCCGCTTCTAATTCTTCTTGATTAGTAACACGTAACCCTTTTGCACCGAATGATTCAGCATATTTCACATAATCAACTGGTCCAAATTCAACTCCAGCTGAACGTTTATATTTCATTTCTTCTTGGAACTCTACCATATTATATTTACCGTCATTCCAAATTAATTGGATGATGTTTAAATTTTTACGTACGGCTGTTTCTAAATCTTGACCTGAGAATAGGAAACCGCCATCTCCAGCTACTGACACAACTTGAGTATTTGGGCGCACTAATGCAGCTGCGATTGCCCAAGGTAAAGCAACACCAAGTGTTTGCATACCATTACTAAATAGTAAATGTCTTGGATTGTAACTTCTAAATTTACGTGCCATCCAAATATAATGGCTACCTACGTCTACAGTAACAGTTGTATCGTCAGTTAGTGTTTTTTGCATTGTTTCAATAATTTCTAATGGATGCATTACGCCATCTTCATGTGTGTACTTAATACCTGTTGCTTCAATGACTTCTGCTCTCAAACGTTCTAAGTCATCTAAACGATTTTGATTAATAATAGGTTCATGCACATTTTCAGATAGGAGTTGAATTGTGCCTGCAATATTACCAATTAATTCTTTTTTAGGGCGTAAAAAGTTAGTGATTTCAGCCTGTACTTCATCGATAACTATGATTTCTGTATCTAATTCTTTATTCCAGTTACTTGCTTCGTATTCAATTGGATCATAACCAATTGCAACAACTAAGTCAGCTTTTCTTAATAATTCGTCACCTACTTGGTTACGGAATAAACCGACTCTTCCGAAGAAGTGATTTTCTAATTCACGGTTAAGTACACCGGCACCTTGGAATGTTTCAACAACTGGTAAGTTTGATTTAGCAACTAATTGACGAATTGCTTCAGTTTCTTTCTCACTTGAGCTTCTCATACCTACTAGCAACACTGGGAATTTCGCATATTTTATAGCTTTGATAACGTCTTGAATGTCTTCTAAATTTGGGACACCTAGTTGTGGTTGTTCACATAAATCAATTGCGTTAGATGTTACTGGTGACTCGATAACATCTTGTGGGATACTAATAAAACTTGCACCATTTTTACCTGAAGTCGCTGTACGAATAGCGTTTGTCATTACTTCAGATAGAGACTCAGGATCTTGTACTTCTGCGCTATATTTCGTAGATGATCTTAAAAGAGAAGCGTTATCTACTGCTTGATGCGTCATACGTAATAAATCGTTACGTTTAACTTGACCACCGATAGCTAACACTGGATCACCTTCTGAAGTCGCTGTTAATAATCCAGTTGTTAAGTTACTTACTCCAGGGCCACTTGTTACTAATGCTACACCTGGTTTACCAGTTAAACGACCGATCCCTTGTGCCATCATGGCAGCATTTTGTTCGTGACGTGTCACAATAAGTTCTGGACCATCATCTTCAAGAGCATTAAAGAGATAGTCTATTTTAGCTCCTGGAATACCAAATACGTAATCTACATTATTATTTTTTAAAGTATCAATGACCATGTTTGCAGCAGAGTAGTTTTCTTTAGTCATCTGAATTCATATCCTTTCAAGTTCCGTTTTAAATTTTAATATTAAAAAGAAGCCACCTACATGTCTATTTTTTAAGGGAAAAAGAGGGAAAGACTTAGTTACATGAGTTGTGGCTTCTTTATATTTAAAGTTACTTCATTATTTCATTGTTGCTAGTAATCTCAGTTAGGGATACATATTTAAATGCGAGATGGGAGTCTTCTATCTATGTCAATGGGTGTAATAAATCATAAAGTTTAGCACTACTATGCTAATACAATATAAGGGGATGGATTTACTACACGAAATAGAAGCATTTAAATATGATGTAACTTTATTACATAACTAATTATAGTATGCACTGAACTATTAATAAAATACATATTTTCGATAGAACCTATTCCATAATGGAATAGGTCAACAAACTTTAATTTTTTAGTAAAATACCACTAAATAAAGGTCTAATTACTTGACTTATTGTGTATTTTTAGTATGTTATTCTCGGTCAAAAGACCACTTTTTATATTTTAAGGATAATTTTACTCTTTTTTGTTGTTTTTATTTCTTATTAATCTGTTATAATCAAATCTATCATTTAAAATTTCCTTGTTACACTCTGTCATTTTATAAAAAGTAAGAAAACTTAAAATTTTCAGAAATTTTAGACAAAAATATAAAGTTTTGTGCTAATATAATAAATATTCCAGAGATAACAAGCTAATCTTATAACTCAATATATTAGTAAGTGGAGGTTCATAATTATGGCCAGTTTTTTCAAAAATTTAACTCGAAAAGAAGATCCCACAATCTATCAAAATAAAGATGGTCATTTAAAACGTACATTACGCGTTCGAGATTTTCTTGCATTAGGTGTTGGTACGATTGTATCAACTGCAATTTTCACATTGCCTGGCGTTGTAGCTGCTGAACATGGAGGCCCTGCCGTTGCATTATCATTCTTACTTGCAGCGATTGTTGCAGGTTTAGTTGCCTTCTCATATGCCGAAATGGCATCAACAATGCCTTTCGCCGGTTCAGCTTATTCTTGGATTAACGTTTTATTTGGAGAATTCGCTGGATGGGTCGCAGGTTGGGCACTTTTAGCTGAATACTTTATTGCCGTAGCCTTTGTAGCATCCGGATTCTCAGCCAATCTAAGAGGACTCATTTCGCCATTAGGTATTGTATTACCTAAAGCATTATCGAATCCATTCGGAGCTGATGGTGGTGTCATTGATATCATCGCTGCTGTTGTAATCATTATTACAGCAATCATTTTATCACGTGGTATGTCTGAAACAGCACGTGTAGAAAACGTCTTAGTTATCTTAAAAGTATTTGCAATCGTATTATTCATTATCGTAGGTTTAACTGCTATCCAAGCATCAAACTATGTTCCGTTTATTCCAGAACATAAAGTGACTGAAAATGGTGATTTTGGTGGTTGGCAAGGTATTTATGCTGGGGTTTCTATGATATTCTTAGCTTACATTGGTTTCGACTCAATCGCTGCCAACTCTGCAGAAGCCATTAACCCGCAAAGAACAATGCCTCGTGGTATTCTTGGTTCATTAGCTGTAGCATTAGTATTATTCGTAGGTGTAGCACTAGTATTGGTTGGTATGTTCCATTACTCTAGATATGCAGGTAATGCTGAACCTGTTGGTTGGGCACTTCGTCAAAGTGGCCACGGTATTATCGCCGCTGTCATCCAAGCTATTTCAGTAATCGGTATGTTCACTGCTTTAATTGGTATGATGTTAGCAGGATCACGTTTACTTTATTCATTTGGTCGTGATGGTTTATTACCATCTTGGTTATCAAAATTAAATCATAAACATTTACCAAACAGAGCACTTTTAATTCTAACAATTATCGGTGTATTAATTGGTTCAATGTTCCCATTCGCATTCTTAGCACAACTTATCTCTGCAGGAACATTAGTCGCATTTATGTTTGTGTCCCTTGCAATGTATCGTTTAAGAAAACGTGAAGGCAAAGATTTACCAGTACCATCGTTTAAAGTACCATTCTTCCCTGTTTTACCAATAATCACGTTTATTTTAGTATTACTTGTATTCTGGGGATTAAGTTTCGATGCTAAACTATATACTTTAATTTGGTTCGTAGTTGGTATCATCATCTATTTAAGTTATGGTGTTCGACACTCTAAGAAAAATGAAGAAGAAGACTATATTGTACCGAAAGATTAATATAATCAAATAAACTAGAAGAGGCTGGGACATCATTCCTAGCCTCTTCTTTACGTATTACCAACCTTGACCATCAATATTATAGTTATCCAGTTGTCCATCTTGTAACGCTTGCAATGCATTCTCTATTGTATTTAACGCATAATCTAATTGTTCATACGTAATAACTAATGGAGGTTGGAAACGTAGTACATTACCAGCTACTGCAATCAATACAAGACCCTGATCAAAACAATAATTACATATTTTAAGTGCTTCGTCAGAAGCTCTCGTCTTAGCTTGTTTATTTGATACGATATCAATACCAATTGATAAACCTTTACCACGCACATCTCCAACGAAATCATAATCATTCACCCATTGATCCATTCGCTTGCGCACGTAAGCCCCTTTTTCAGAACTAGCAGTTAATAAATCCTCATCTTCAATCATACCTAATGTAGCTAAAGCCGCTTCACAACTTACAGGATTCGCACCAGTTGTAAATAGATGTGCCGGTGCCTCAAGTGTCTCTATGATTTCTTTACGCCCAACAATAGCTGACATCGGTAACCCACCTGCTAGTGATTTACCAAATGTAATTAAATCCGGTGTGAAATTAAAGTGATCAATTGAACTCCATGTCCCAGTTCGCCCTAACCCCTGTTGAATATCATCTACAGCAATTAGAATACCATGTTCACGGCATAACGTTTCTAATGCCTCAAAGTAACCATCTACAGGTTCTAATAGACCTCCGTCACCTTGGATTGTTTCTACAACAATACAAGCCACTTCTTCCGCTGGCACATATTTCGGAAACATTTCTTTTAATGGTGCAAGATACTCTTCAACTGTATTTGCATTTGGCTGCTCAAACATCCCTCTATATTTATCAGGGAATGGAATATGATAAAATCCATTCAATAATGGTCCATAATGTTTGCGCATATTTAAACTAATGGCAGACATGGATAATGATCCAAATGTTGACCCATGATATGCATTTGTGAAACTAATAATGTAAGGGCGCCTCGTATAAGCTCTCGCAAATTTAATAATACCGTCATTCGCATCAGACCCACTTAATCCAAACGTTACACGCTTTTCATAGTCACCTGGAGCAATTTCACATAGCTTTTTAGATAATTTTACTGCTGGTTCATGATACATATATGCGGGTGTATAATGAATAAATTTCTCAGCTTGTTTCTTAATCGCTTCAGTAACTGGTTTAGGTGCGTGTCCTACATTTTGTGAACTTGCACTTGATAATAAATCAATATATTCTTTACCATCCACATCTACTAGTGTCGCACCATAACCATGGTCAATGGCTAATGGATAATATTTTATTCTCCCTGATGCGGCGAAGTATTTCCCATCTTCATTAATTAATTCCTCTGCTTTACTCATATCGGCTCATCCTCCCAAGATAGACCATCCCTTTTGCTTCCCTCTATTTAAAAAGTTCGTCGGCCCTCTAAATAAACACTATTTAAGTGATAATATTCAATATCTTACTAATAATTGTCAGATTTGTAAATATTTTCTGAATAATCAAAAATAATTAAAGTTTGTAATTTTTGGTATTTATTATTTTCTTTCTAAAAAGAGAGGCTGTGACAATATAAAATGTCGCAGCCTACTTTATCATTTTGTCAGTAGCTGACTGATTTGAAAATGCGCTTGAATCAAGCTTTTTTCAAACCTAGTCATCCTTGCCGGGGTAGGACAACGAAATAAATTTTGAGAAAATATTATTTCTGTCCTACTCCCAATTTAATATGGATAATTATTTACTTTCGTATGGAATTACATCGTCTCCATATTCTTTCTTAATATAATCTTTAATTTCTTTCGATTGCATAACTTTTAATAATTCTTGGAACTTTTTATCATTTTTATGTCCTTCTTGAACAGCAATAATATTGGCAAACGGAGATGATTTACCTTCCATAACTATTGCATCTTTAGAAGGTTTTAAACCATTATCGATGGCATAGTTAGAATTCATAATCACTGCTGCTCCTTCACCATTTTTATATGTCTTTGGTAAAAACTCAGCCCCTTGTTGGTGATTGAATTTTAAATTCTTTTTATTTTCAGCGATATCTTCAAACTTAGCATCTTCAATTTTGACACCTTTTTTCAACTTAATGAGACCTTCATCTACAAAGAATGATAAAAATCGTCCTTCTTCCGCTGGATTATTTGAAACATAAATCGTTGAACCTTCAGGAATATCTTTTAGATTTTTATATTTTTTACTGTATACGCCCATTGGAGTTGTAAATACTTTACCTAATTCTTCTATTTTATATCCATGACTTTTCTTTTCAGCTTTTAAATAAGGTACATGTTGGAAGAAGTTGGCATCTACATCACCTTTATCTAATAATTTATTTGGTACTTTATAATCATTGACTTCTTTAACTTCTAAATCATAACCTTTTTTCTTTAATTGTTCTTTAGCTTTCTTCAACACATCTCCATGGGGTGCAGGTGAAGCAGCAACCGTGATTTTTTTACTATCCTCTTTATCTTTGCCACATCCTGCCAATACAATAACTAAAACTAAAATACTTATCACACTTAACCATTTTTTCATGTATATCGACACCTCTTTTTTAATAAATGATTCAATTACACTTCAACTCTTAAATAGTTAGAAGACATAAAAAAATACTTTCTATTATTTAAGAGAAAGTATCGATACACTTTCTCTTATCTCTTAAAGTATTGTCTACTTTATGTGAATTAGCACCATTTCGTTAAACGACGGTTGCTGGGCTTCTTAGGGCACATCCCTCCACCACTCTTGATAAGAGTTAACAAGTTTTATTGAATTGATATCATATTAGCATTGGATTTTGTCTTGGTCAATATCATTTTTTAAATATTCTAAATTTTTAAAATGTGTGATTCACATTGCCATAGGGAATAGCTTGTTAAACACATTTGAAGGATGGATATTTATGATACGATACAGCTACCACTTTCTTAGCGCATTGCTAATTAGCATTTTATTATTACTTATTATGTTTATTATGGATGTCGTAACACACACGACGCACCTAACTTTGTTATTGATCAATATCGATTTCATCGCTGACCCAAATCAAACACCACTGATTTTAGAACTATTGATTCATATTGTCATTGGATTTTTAATTTACATCACATTTCTAATTATTTATAAATTTTTCAAACCTTTTTACAAAATAAGTTATTTATTACTGATACTCATATTTCTACTATTATATCCATTACTTATTCTATTGGCACAACGTTCATTTTTCCAATTTAGTTGGACAGAATATGGCTTATGGATGATTGCACATTTGATTTTCACTGTTTGCATGGTATGGTCTATCCCTTACTTTTCTAAAAAGAAATGATAAGTTAGCATCATTAAATTTAGTATCACGATTACTTATATTCATAAAAACTTTAATATTGTAAATCTAACTTTACAAATATGTCATTCTTTAAGCTAATTTAAAGTTTCAATATGGTTTACTTTAAAGCCCTATTTTAATTAATTCTGAGTGTTACACTAAGGCTGTAAACGATAAATAATGAAATGGGGTTTTCATTGTGATGAAGGTTTCTCTATTTGCGTCAACACTTATTTCAAGTACAGTATTATTAACTGCGTTTAGCGGACATCAAGCTTTTGCTGCTGATATCGTTACTAAGAATAACGCACAAGAAGTTGCTTCAGAGGCGTTATCAAATAGTGGAGGTAATCCAGATTTACAAAACTTTGGAAAAGCAATCGACAAAGGGGACTATTTTGAAATTAAAAGCCATAATAAAGCAAATGCTGGTTTAGGTGTTTATAAAGTTCATAAAAATGGCCAAGTCGAATATAAAAACGATAAATATAGTAACTTTAATCAACTTCAAAGTGGAGAAACATATGTTGAACACGGTATTGCAAATGCTGCTGAATTAGATGATCAAAAGGAAGAAGCATCTAAAATTAATTCTGTAGATTGTGCGCGTGAATTAAATTCATATTATGTCGGTAACGTTAAATCTAACGAAGTGCCTTCGTCTCAATCAGTAAAAAAACAAGAAAACCATGATAGCACTAACTCTCAATCTTCATTACCTGAAACTGGTCATTCAGACAGTGAACAATCCACTCAATTATTAGGTAGCATTTTCTTATTACTAGGCGGTGCGTTAGTAGCTAAACAATCTCATAAAAAAATCTCATAGAAAAAGGGAGTGGGACAGAATTCTTTTAAAATTCGTCGTCCCACCCCCGCAAGGATGACTAGAACTGAGAAAAGCTTGATTTAAGCGCCTTCTCAGTTCAGTCAGCTACTGCGAATTTGCTAAATAGCATTATTATATTATTTATGTCCCAGACTGTTTTTTTATTGATTGCTGTTCCCATTCTCTTCATTACTATCTTTTTTATTGTCGTCTTTATTGTCTTGCTGTTTTGTATCTTGCTCTACACCTTCTGGGTCACGTTCTTTCGCGCTACCTTTTTTAGGATTATAGTTTGCACCTTCAGTATATTCGTTACCCGCATTCCATAGTAAGAATTCATTCACACCATTATCTTTTAAAGCTTGAACTTGCTCAGATACTGCTTTCGCATCATAATCAATATAATTACCATCACCTAAATACGATGCCGTGAAATCTTGAATCCATGGACGAGAAATTGTTTTTTTCTTACCAAGTGAATCTAGTAAACTATTTTCTTTTTGAATGTATCGATTTACTGTTTTGTACGGTTCTGTATCCGGAGCATCTAAACCAAAGTCACCGTTACTCCAATGTGAAGGATAAATCATTGATGAAATCGCATCTACATTTTCAGACATTTTAGGGAAACTTTGACCAATGCCTGGTGCGTTTTTAACTAATGCAGAATAGCCAAATACGTCTGCCGATACGTTAACACCCATTGGTTTCAACTCTTTATTAGCATGTTCTAAGAATTTTGTAATTGTATCAACACGTTGATCTCCTGAACTTAACTTGCTATTTTTGTAGTCACCCTTACTATAAGTTAAACTGTCTGCTTCATTTTCAAAGCCTTCTGGGAAACGCACATAGTCAAATTGGATATCTTGGAATCCAGCTTTAGCTGCTGCTTTAGCGACAGTAATATCATAATCCCATACTTCCTTCATGAATGGGTTAACAAAGCTATCGCCTTTACCATTAGTCCAAACTGACCCATCACTTTCTTTAAATGACCACTCAGGGTGTTCTTCAGCTAATTTAGTATCCTTAAATGTAACGATACGAGCAATTGGATAAATATTGTTATCATGTAATTTTTTCAACAATTTCTTACCATCTACAATATCTAATGTGTTCTTATCCACTTGTTTATTTCCAGTGTTAAGTTTCATTGTGATATTACCTTCATCATCTTTAACATCGATAACCATTGTATTTAATTTAGAATCTTTAATGAACTTTATTAATTCATCGATCTTATCGCCTTGTGTTGAATTGCTTGTGACATAAATACCTTTAACGCCATCTTTAGGGTAATCGACTTTGTTCTCATTCTTGTTTTTGTCATTATTCTTTTTTAATTTCTCGCTTTGACTGTTAGTTTGTTCGTTCTTCTGGCTGTCCCCTTTTTGCCCGCTACTAGATGAATTATCACCATTACTGCACGCAGCGAGTAACAAAGCACTTGTTGTTAATACAGCAAATATTTTGTTCTTTTTCATTCCCTTAGCCTCCGTATATGCTTTATATGTATAATTAGTTTCTCATTATTTAGAATAGTAAGCGATTTGAATAGTTTAATTATCCTAAATAAGAGAACCTAACTTTCTTATAGAATAGCATACTTTATGTACTATTAATCAATATGGCAAAATTTTATATAATAAATTATCTAATATTTGCATGCATTTAATTTTTTAAAATTAATAATACCCTGATTATGTTACAAGAGTTCTGAGATGAGAATTGTCTATCACGCATAAAAATAGAGTGTACAGAAAATGGTTACTTTCTACACACTCTATTTTTCGTATTAAACTAGTTATAAATTGTTAAATCTTTATATTTATCATCAAGGAGCTTTTTTAGTAGAACTTCTATATTATCTTCGCAATAATAAAGTCCATCTTTTATATTTAATTCTGTATCTTTATCAGAACTCGTTAACCAAATGGCAGCCATATTAACATTTAATGAACCCAAGATGTCATTTCTATAAGAATCTCCTATAAACAAGCACTCTTCAGGATTAACGTTTAGTCTAGACGTGACATTTAAAAATGCTTTAGGATCAGGCTTTTCGCAACCTATATTTTCAGATATAAAAATATTCTTTTCAAAAATTGATCTAATATCGAGATTATCAATTTTAATATTCTGTTCTTTAAGCTTTCCATTGGTAAGTATGGCGATGTTTACATTTTCTTTTAATGACATAAGTAAATCATTCATTTTTCTATTAACAGTTATACTAGACAATAACTTAGTAAAAAAGGATTCGAAATACTCGTTGGCTTCTTCGCGAGAAATATTTATATCAAAATGCTGTAAAGTTTTAATTAGTCTTAACTCTCGCAATTCATCTAAGGTAATAACCCCTTCATCATGCTGTTTCCAAAAGTATAAATCATATTTTTTAAATAATTTCATAAAGTCACTATAATCTATATCTTTAAACAACGTATACGCTTCAAACGTATCTTTATTCGCTTTTATCCATAATTTATTAAAAGAAAATAGCGTATTATCTAAATCAAAAATAACCAATTTAACTTTTTTAATCATTACTCACACGCCTTTTTAAATGAATGAAGGTTAAAAAACTCCCTACCTTTAAAACAAATGATAACATAAAACGAACTATTATTCACTTTTCATACAAATAGTTCGTTTTTATTCGTTTTTTATGTCGTTAATAATAAGAAACTATGTTAAATATTTGTAGGTGTTTTTTAAACTAATGAACATCTTGCTGATTATGTTATAGGTTTTTGAGACGTGAATTACTTATAACCCATTTGATATGATCTTGCGTTTTCAGTTGTTGTAACTTGATGAATTCATTATTATTTTCAGGAAATTGCCACACATATTTTATAAATTCAAAACTAATTGTATTCGGATTACCCCCAATACGATGACGTTTCAAATTGTGAATAATCACCCTTTTTATGACACGGTAAATACACTTCCATCTAGGTTCTTTTAACCATATAACGACAGTTGCTCTCTCCAACCTTAAAGGTAGTGTGTCCGAATAATTACCATCAATAATCCAAGTATTTTTAGCAATAATTTGATTAAGCTGTTCAATTAATTCTTCTTGTCTAATCGTCGTTTTGTTATCAATCCAATTGATGTTATCCATATGATATAAAGGTATGCCATACGTTTTATGTAGATGATGCGCTAATGTCGATTTACCAGAGCCTGGACTTCCAATAATTAAAATACGTTTTTCCATTTTCCCCTCACTTAATAAGATTTATTAACTTTATTATCGCTAAATGCGTCTAATTTATGAAACTATAAACTGTAAAATATGAATTTTCAATAAATATAAGTTTTATAACTTGAGAATGAGCTTTATTTTTATCATAATAAATATGAAAGTTAATTAAAGGAGTGGAAAGAGTAATGAATAAAGAACAATTAGAAAAAATGACAAATGGGAAAGGTTTTATCGCAGCGTTAGATCAAAGTGGCGGTAGTACTCCTAAAGCATTGAAAGAGTATGGTGTAAACGAGGACGAATATAGCAATGATGACGAAATGTTCCAACTTGTGCACGATATGCGTACTAGAGTTGTAACTTCACCTTCATTCTCTCCAGACAAAATTTTAGGTGCTATCCTTTTCGAACAAACTATGGATCGTGAAGTTGAAGGCAAATACACTGGTGACTACTTAGCAGACAAAGGTGTTGTACCTTTCTTAAAAGTCGACAAAGGTTTAGCTAAACAACAAAACGGTGTTCAATTAATGAAACCTATCGATGATTTAGACGATACTTTAGACCGTGCGGTTGAACGTCATATCTTCGGTACTAAAATGCGTTCTAATATCTTAGAATTAAATGAACAAGGTATCAAAGATGTTGTTGAACAACAATTTGAATTCGCTAAAAAAATCATCGCTAAAGGTTTAGTACCAATCATTGAACCTGAAGTTAACATTAACGCTAAAGATAAAGCTGAAATTGAAGAAGTATTAAAAGCTGAACTTAAAAAAGGCTTAGATGCTTTAAACGATGATCAATTAGTAATGTTAAAATTAACTATCCCAACTAAAGCTAACTTATACAAAGAATTAGCAGATCATCCAAATGTTGTACGCGTGGTTGTATTATCAGGTGGTTACAGCAGAGACGAAGCTAACAAATTATTGAAAGACAATGATGAATTAATCGCAAGCTTCTCACGTGCATTAGCAAGCGACTTACGCGCTAGCCAATCACAAGAAGAGTTTGATAAAGCATTAGGTGACGCAGTAGATTCAATCTACGACGCATCAGTAAATAAAAACTAAGGTGCGAAGAAAAGCGTTCAGGTCGTGAGCAATAACGAGCTATGAGCAAAAATCACTCTCTGATTTTAGCGATTAGCGTATTATTGTCGAACGATCTGCTTTTCGTAGCCCGTTTATCACTAGGTGCGAAAGTGAGCGTTTAGGTTGCGAACAATTACTAGCATCAAGCGAAAACTGTTCTTTAGTTTTAGCGCGATGCGTATAATTGTTGAGCAGACTGCTCACTGTAGCCCGTTTATCATTCCGGCGAAGTGCTCTACAACTTCACTCGAATATTTAAAAGCCGACTGGTTATTTCAACCGGCCGGCTTTTCTAATATATTCTATTATTGATTATGTGTTTGATGCTCCTCAAACAAATCCCCTACTTGATTGAAGAAATCGCCAAACGTTTTCGCAGCATTGTTACTAAACATTATTTCTAAATTAGCTTGTGATTCACTTGCACTTTGTTCAGATGCTTCATACATATTTTCTTCATAAGCTTTTAATGCACTTTGTAAGTCAGCATGACCTTTTAACGCTTCAGCTAATAAATATGCATCGTAAAATGCCATATTAACGCCCTCACCCGCAAATGGACTCATTAAATGCGCAGCATCACCAATTAATGTTAAATTTGGTTGATTATCCCATTTAAACCCTATTGGCAATTTATAAATACGACGTAATAATAAATCATCACCTGCATATTCAATATATTTTTTTAAATCTTCATCCCAATCTGCAAAATCTTTCATTAACTGATTTTTAATTTCAGTTTTAGACATTGCTTTAAATTCATCAAATGTCTCATAATCCATTTTATAAGACATATAAACTTTAATACGTCCGTCGCCATTAACTTGTCCAAGTATTGCTTTATTATCTCCAAAGGCCATCATTTTACCGTTTTTATTAAATCTTGCTAAATCGGGATATTGATTAAATACGTCTTCTACATTCAATTCAACCATTGAAATACCATTATATTCTGCATCACATTAGCCAAATATGGTCTTACTTTTGAAAAGGCACCATCAGCCCCAATAACAAAATTAAATATTTCATTACTATCATCATCAAACATCACTTCAATTTGTTCATTTTCTAAATATTTCAATGAATTAAACGCCTTATCATATATAACTGTGCCATCATTCAATTGTGCTGAAATAATATCACATAGTTCACCACGATCAATCTCTGGACGACCGCCTTCAATTTCAAGGTCTGCTGTTTCTTCATAATAAAGGTTTCCAGCTTTATCTAATACGCGTGTGTCTTCACCTTCAAAACGTGCAAGTTCTCTAAATTCATCAATAATACCAGCTTCTTTTAGTGCCAATTGACCACTTTCTTCGTGAATATCTAAAGAACCTCCACGATCACTATTAACATTTAAGCCTGCTTTTTCAAAGATTTTAACCCCAAATCCTTGTTGTTGTAAGAGAAGACCAAGCATTAAACCGCCAGGCCCTCCACCAATGATACCTACATTTTTTACATCTTTAATATTCATAACCCTTACCCCCAAATGATTATTTATAGAAACGTTCTAATTTTTGTTTAGTTTCCTCAATAAATACATTTAATTCTTTTTGTTTTTCTTCATCTTGTAATGCGCTTTGACTTGCTTTCATAAATCCATAGAATAATCCTTGTAATTGTTCACGAGATGCTTTCATCTGTTCAAAATCTACATTTTTAAATTGTTCTAAGCGTTTTGTGAATTCATCTTGGTCTACATTCTCTTTTAAAAAAGTTTTACCTTCATCTGTAATTGTGTAGATTTTTTTGTTACCTTCTTTAGAAATTGATACAAAATCTCTATCTTCTAACATTTGTAATATTGGATAAACTGAACCAGGACTTGGTGAATAGAAACCTTTGAAGCGTTCTTCTAAATCTTTAATGATTTGGTAACCATGACGTGATTCCTCTTCTAACATTTGTAAAATAATAAATTGTAGATTACCTTTTTTGAAGAATCTATCTCGACCTCCACCACGTCGTCCAAAACCACCAAATCCCTCAAAACCTTGTGGCCCTTTACTTCTACCAAATTGTTCAAAATGATCCATTCCTTGTCTTATATCTTGCATATGTCTTCTAAACATCATTAAAATCACCTTTTCTTTTATATTTAATTAATTGCTTTTTCGATATATCGAAATAATTATAATAAAAATAAATACTACACCAACAAACCCTGTCAGAATAGTATTTAAGATTATTATTCATTATTAAATTCTTCGTTTGTGAGTTGCTCGAGATTACCGAATAATGGTTTCCACTCTTCAATGGTATAATTTGAAATCAATCCCTTATACCAAAATGGATCTTTCTCAAGTAATGTCATTAATTCGTCTCGATTTTTAACTTTAAATATTAAATAAGCTTCTTTTATATCTTTTCCGCGCATTCACTGTAGGACCAGAAACGATTAAATGTCCTTGTTTGATTAATTTCTTCAAATATAAAACATGTGGAACAACGTACTTTTTCCATCTTTTTAAATCAGTGTGTTCAAATTTTACGATGTAGTGTTTCATCGAATGCTCCTCTAAACTTGAATCAATACTTTACCAAATTTACCCCCAGTGATAACAAGTACGGTATCGCCATATTTATCTCGTAAATAGTGTTCTACGCTTGCAAGTTGCTGTTCATCTAGTTCCACTTCTACTTCTTTTAACCATTGTGGCAATTGTTGCATCACATCTTCAATTGGTTTGTCATTATGTTGCGTATGGCGTTCGATTAATGTTTCATAAGTATAATCATTAAAGTATAACAACTGTAATAAATAATACATATCCGCCGTCATAGGTTGACTTTCTTCATCTAAAAATGCCACGACTTCATCGACAATTGAGTTTTCCTTAGGTCCTGCAATTAAACTGACATAAACATATTTCTGTGCAATATCGATTGCCTTGCTAACCGCTTCCCACGTCGTCACTGCTGGACACATTGACGCAAAAACTAAATCATGCTGCCCTAATTCTTCTAGCTGAGCATCTTCAAACGATTGATTTAATGTTTTAAGTGCTACACCGTAATGATTTGCATTATCTTTTAACATGTCATGTAAAATTGGCGATGGTTCCAACGCTGTAACTTTTGCACCTTCTTTAGCAAACGGGACACTGAACACTCCTGACGCAGCCCCTACATCTAACACACTTAAATTACTAAATGGACCTGTTTGTTGCTCAATCCAATTCATAATACGTTTCGTACGTTGCTGACTTTCTTCTGTAAAAGAATTTTTATTAAAGTTTTCAGCCCACTTTTCAAAACCTGGTGCCGATGGATCACCTAAACCTGCACGTTTCATCCTTTTATCCTGAGTATTAGGGTCAGCTTCCCACTCTTTCTCCCAATATTGATTACTAAATATATCTTTTGTCATAAGTAATCTCCTTTTTATTTGATACCCTCATCTTAACCACTCTTGTATAGTTCATAAACTAATTCGCATTCTTATTAAAAAAAGCTTTCAACCAATCCAAAGCAAGTTAGCTACGCTTTGAAAATGATTGAAAGCTAATGTTGTATTCTATTATTCCTAATAATTTCAAAAGTTATAGTTCTTCACCGTTTGACTCAATCACATTACGGTACCATTCAAATGAATCTTTCTTTGTACGTTCTAGTGAGCCATTTCCTTCATTATCACGATCTACGTGAATTAAGCCATAACGTTTTTTCATTTCACCTGTTGTAAATGACACGATATCAATAATACCCCATGGTGTGTAGCCCATTAAATCAACACCATCTTTGTCAACTGCATCAATAGCTGCTTTGATATGTTCACGTAAATAATCTACACGATAATCATCATGGATTTTACCGTTTTCATCAAACTCATCCACGGCACCAAAGCCATTTTCAACAATAAATAATGGAATTTGATAGCGATTATATAAGGCATTTAATGTGTAACGTAACCCTACTGGATCGATTGCCCAACCCCAATCACTCTTCTTAATATAAGGGTTATCTACTGAATTAGGTAAACCACCATTAACAATATTATCTTCGACACTTGCTTCATTATCATGTTTTACGACAGTTGACATATAGTAGCTAAATCCAATGTAATCCACTTTACCATCACGTAAAATTTCATCATCACCCTCTTGCCAACCAATGTCGAAACCTTCACGTTCAAACATCTTCGTCGCATAACCTGGGTAATAACCACGCGCATGAACATCAGGGAAGAAGAAACGCATACGACTAGCCACTTCTGCTTCCATAATATCATTTGGATTACAACTATATGGGTAGATTGGAACATGTGAAATCATCGCACCAATTTCGAATTCAGGATTGATCGCTTTACCAATCTTAACTGCTTTAGCACTAGCGATTAATTCATTATGAGCTACTTGGTACAATACCTCTTCTTTATTATCGTCCTCTTTTAATGAGACACCTGAGTTTGTCCATAAGAAGATTGGATTATTAATGTCCATTTGGTTATTAATTTCGTTAAATGTCATCCAATATTTCACTTTATCTTTATAACGGTTAAATACTGTTTCCGCAAAATGAGCAAAGAAATCTGCCACTTTACGATTTCTGAAACCACCATATTCACGCGCTAAGTGTAACGGCATTTCAAAATGTGAAAGTGTGATAACAGGTTGAATGTTATATTTCAATAACTCATCAAATAAGTCATCATAGAATTGTAAACCTTCTTCATTAGGTTCAACTTCGTCACCTTTTGGAAAAATTCGAGTCCAAGCAATTGATGTTCTTAAGCATTTTAAGCCCATGTCACTAAACATTTTCACATCTTCTTTATAGCGATTGTAGAAATCAATGCCAACATGATTTGGATAATATTTGCCAGGTTCTACATCTTGTGTGATTTCACGCGCTTTACCGTGTGCGCCAGCTGTCATAACATCAATGACACTTAGTCCTTTTCCACCTTGGTCATAGCCACCTTCGAATTGATTAGCCGCTAAAGCGCCACCCCATAAGAAATCATTAGGTAATTTAGACATATTCCAAAACTCCTCTTCCAAATTATTAATCATACGTTTTTATTTTTTAACAACTGTCATATTTTTTATTAGAATGCAAACCCTTTCAAAAACTATTATAATTATACCGGTACAATTTGTAAACAGAATAATCAAAATTATACCGGTACAATTTACTAATAGGGTTTTACATTTGTTATAATAAATATAAATTACGCATTAAGGGAGTTAAATGATGTTAAAGTACGAACGAATTGCTCAAGATATTACAAGTGCCATTGCAAATGATGAATATAATGTTGGTGATAAACTTCCAAGTGTCGAACAATTAAAAGCACGATATGAAGTTAGCAAAAGTACCATTATTAAAGCATTAGGGATACTCCAAAGAGATGGTATAATTTTCCAAACAAGAGGCAGTGGTATTTATGTACGAAATAAAAATAAATCCGGTTATATCAACCTTTTGAAAACAAAGGGCTTCTCAGATAATTTACAAGGTCATGAAGTAACAAGTAAAGTTCTAACGTTTGAGACGATAAAACCTGATGATGAAGTAAGAGCGCACTTACGTTTAACGGAACAAGATGAAGAAGTTTATTATGTCGAACGTATTCGCTATTTAGATCATAACCCTTTATGTATTGAAACATCTTACTTCAATAAAACATTAGTTACTCACCTTGATCGTGACAGTGCGGAACATTCAATATTTGACTATCTTCAATCACAACTTAAGATCAATATCGGCTTTTCAGATATCTATTTCTATATTGATTTTCTAACTGAAGGTGAAGCGCCACAATTGGATCTCAATCTAAATGATCCTTGTATGCGTCATGATTTGACCTTTTACACTAATAAAGGAATACCATTCGATTATTCGAAGATTGTTTACCATTATGAATATGCTAACTTCTTTATCCCTATAGAAAATTAAAAAAGAGTCGCTTGAGCTATAAACTCTCAAGCGACTCTTATTATTAAAACATCTTATTTAGCGTCTTCATAGTATCCTAATTCAAGATCTTTAGACGTTTGACGACGTATTTTTCTCATTAATTCAACATCTTCAATTAATGATTGACCGTATGATGGAATCATTTCTTTAATTTTAGCATTCCATTGGCCGATTTGTTCTGGGAAGTTTTTCTCAAGAACTTCTAAAGCTACTGAAACTGAAGTTGATGCCCCTGGTGATTCACCAAGTAAAGCAATTACTGAATGGTCTTCAGAGTTAACCACTTCTGTACCGAATTGGATAAATCCTTTACCTTCTTTTTCAGTATCTTTAATTACTTGTACACGTTTACCTGCTGTGTATAATTCCCAATCTTCATCACGAGCTTCAGGATAGAATGTACGTAAGTGGTTCATACAACCCTCTTTAGTCATGATAATTTGATCAAATGAATATTTAATCAATGGTAAGTTTTTAACTGCAGCAGCTAACATCGTTGTAATATTATAAGGTTTAATAGATTTGAATAAATCTAAGTTTGAGCCATTTTTAAGGAATTTAGGTCCAACGTTCGCAAATGGTCCAAATAATAAAGTACGTTTACCTTCGATGTAACGCGCATCAAGGTGAGGTACTGTCATTGGTGGTGTGCCTGGTGGTTCTTTACCATATACTTTCGCATCATGTGCTTCAATCACTTGTGGATTAGTACATGCTAAGAATTGACCAGTAATAGGGAATCCACCTAAATGTTTACTTTCAGGGATACCTGTTTTTTGTAGTAATGGAATTGCAGCACCGCCTGCACCAATGAATACATAGTCAGTAACTTCTTCAAATACGTTACCAGTTTTAAGGTCTTTGATTTTAACTTGCCATTTACCATTTGATAAACGTTCAAAGTCAAGTACTTGGTGACTATATTTAACTTCAACATGCTCGTCTAATTCTAAGTGACGTGCCATTTTACGTGTTAATTCACCAAAGTTAACGTCTGTACCTTCGTCGATTTTACTAGCGGCCATTTTGCCGTCATCAACGCGACCTTGCATCATTAATGGAATCCATTTTCTCATTACTTCAATGTCTTCAGTATATTCGATGTTATCGAACATTGGTGATTGTTTCATTGCTTCGTAACGTTTCTTCAAGAATTCTTTATTGTTAACGCCTCTAACAAAACTAATGTGTGGAAGAGGATTAATAAATTCTCTTGGATTCTCGATATGTCCTACTTTCACTAAGTGACCCCAGAACTGTTTTGAAATTTCAAATTCTTCGTTGATTTCTTTTGCTTTATCAATGTCAATTGAACCATCAGGTTGTTGAACAGTATAGTTCAATTCACAAAGTGCAGCATGACCAGTACCAGCGTTGTGGCGTTCATTAGAACTTTCTAGACCTGGTCGATCCATACGTTCATAAAGCTTGATATTCCAATTAGGCTCAAGCTCATTTAACATAGAACCAAATGTTGTACTTAAGACACCCGCACCAATTAAAATGACGTCTTTTGATTCTGCCATGGTTGTACACCTCTCCAAATTTATTAGTTAACAACTAAAAAGTTATTACTTACTACTCTTTCTCCCTAATATAAAGTAATATCTTTTTATATTAAGATTGTTAAGCCTTTCATTTCTATGTTAAAACAAATATGGTAAATTGTAAATTGGAGAAACTTAATTAAAATTATTTTTTTATATAAAATTGAAAGCATTATCGCTACCTAGTTTTAAAATAAAAACACTTAGTTACAAATATGCAACTAAGTGTTTAAATTTATATACATTCCACTATCTAAATTGCAATCAAAGACTTCTTTCTTCTTGCAATTACAATTTAGGTTGTAAAAACTTCTCAATATAGAATGCTGACTCTTCAATTGATTTATATTCCGTATTGATGACTGTCGCACTTAATTTCTTAAAGACTTCCTCAGCATATACAAGTTCTTTCTTAATACGATCCAAGTTATTGTATCGTGATTCACTAGATAAACCTAATGTTTCTGCACGATTCTTTCGTATGTTTGCAATATATTGTGGACTCGCAGTTAATCCAAATACTTTTAATCCTTTTTGTTTATAAACATTATCAGGAATTTCAATTTCAGGTACCAATGGAATATTAGCTATTTTATAACCTTTGTTAGCTAAATACATACTTAATGGTGTTTTGGATGTTCGTGACACACCAACAATTAATGCATCCGCTTCACCTATATCAGTAAAATGTTTACCATCATCGTATTTAACAGAGTATTCAATCGCTTCAATACGCTTGAAATATTCATCATTTAATTTACGTAACGCACCACTCTCCATAAGCGGTTGACTGTGTGTTACCTTCTCAATAATGCTAATTAAATCAGACATGTAGTCAACATAAGGAATATCATGTTCATGCGCAAATTGATGTCCCAATGCGTTAAAGGATTCACTTACTAACGTCGTCGCTACAATCGCATGTTGTTCACGTGCTAAATTTAAAATATTTAAGAATTCCTCTTCATCTTTAATATATGGAAATTTCTTAATTTCAACATTATGCAAATCAGGGAATTGTGTTAATGTTGCATGAATCATTCGTTGTGCTGTTTCGCCAATGGAATCTGATACGATAAATAACTTTAGAATTTGTTCATTTGATTGAGTTTGGTTCACTTTACTGCTCGCTTTCCTCCGCTTGACTCTGAGCTGTTGCTAAAATTGCACCTGGAACCCGGAATGGTGAGCATGAAACATAGTCTATCGCTAATTGATTGAAGCGACGAATTGACTTAGCATCTCCACCTAATTCACCACATACACCGATTTTGATTTTCGGATTCACTTTTTTAGCTTGTTCAACTGCAATTTCGATTAATTTTCCGACACCATCTCTATCTAACGTTTGGAATGGGTCAAGCTTCAATATATTACTTTCAGTATACACATTTATAAATTTACCTGCATCATCTCTTGAGAAACCAAATGTCAATTGTGTTAAATCATTTGTACCAAAACTAAAGAAATCACAATGTTTTGCTAATTCATCTGCTACTAAACATGCGCGCGGCGTTTCAATCATTGTGCCGATTAAATACGGTACGCTGTCACCTTGTTCATTCTCTAATTGTTCGATGGTTTTAACCAGTTTCTCCTTAAGCGTTGTGAATTCTTCCACAGTTGATACTAGCGGAATCATAATTTCAGGTTTACATGTTATACCCTCTTTTTTAAGTTTTAATACGCTTCCCATAATCGCTTCAACTTGCATTTCATATAACTCAGGGTATGTGATTGCAAGTCTACAACCACGATGTCCTAGCATTGGATTCACTTCATGAAGATCTACAATGCGTTTATTCAATACTTCTTTAGGAATATTGAGTTGTCGTGCTACATTTTCAACATCTTCATCAGAATTAGGTAAAAACTCATGTAAAGGTGGATCAAGCAAACGGACAATTGTAGGACGCTCTCCAGATAATCGGAATATTGCTTCAAAGTCTTCTACTTGATACTTACGAATATTATTCAAAGCTTCTACTCGTTGTTCATATGAAGATGAAAGAATAAATCGTCGCATTTCAACTAAACGTTCCGCTCCGAAGAACATATGCTCCGTACGAACTAAACCAATACCTTTAGAACCAAAGTCATAACCCGCTTTAATATCTTGAGGCGTCTCTGCGTTCATTCGAACATTCAAGCGTGCAATATCCTCTGACCATTCCATAAATTGAGTGAACTCTTCACTGTGTTCAGCACTCACTGTTTCAATCTCACCTATGTAGATGTCACCTTTAGAACCATCAACTGAAATTGTATCGCCTTCATGAAGTTCCCCGCCATCATAGTAAACTGTCTTCGCTACAGTATTGATCTCTAAATCCGAACAACCTGTCACACAACATTTACCCATACCACGAGCTACAACTGCTGCGTGAGATGTCATACCTCCGTGTGTTGTTACGATTGCTTCACTCGCAATCATACCTTCTATATCTTCAGGAGACGTTTCCGGACGCATTAAGATAACTTTCTTACCTGCATCGGCTTGTGCCTTAGCATCTTCAGCTGAAAATACAATTTGTCCTGTAGCTGCCCCTGGACTTGCAGGTAAACCTATTTTTGAAATTTCAGTCGCTTGTTTTAATGCTTTTTCATCAAAATTAGGATGTAATAATTGATCGATTGATTTCACATCTACATTTGACATCGCTTCTTCTTTTTTAATGACACCTTCATCTACTAAATCTACTGCTATCTTAATTGCTGCACGTGCCGTACGTTTACCATTACGAGTTTGTAATAAGTATAACTTTCCATTTTCAATTGTAAATTCAATATCTTGCATATCTTTATAATGCTGTTCAAGTTGTTTCGTTACTTCAACAAATTCTTGATGTACGTCAGGCATTTGATCGTGTAAAGTTGAAATGTCTTTTGGTGTACGAATACCTGCTACAACATCTTCACCCTGTGCATTTAATAAATATTCACCAAATAATTTATTTTCTCCGCTCACAGGATTACGTGTGAATGCAACACCTGTTCCACTATTATTACCACTATTACCAAATACCATTTCTTGGATATTAACAGCAGTACCTATGTCATGTGGAATATCATTTAAATCACGATAAATTCGTGCACGGTCATTATCCCAAGACTTAAAGACTGCTTCGATTGCTTCTTCTAATTGTTTCAAAGGTTCTTGAGGGAAAGGTTTATACACTTCTTCCATATAAATGTCTTTGAAACGTTCACAAATTTCTTGTAAACCTTCAGCTGTAATTGCAGCGTCATTTTCAAAGTTGTGACGTTGTTTATAATCTTCAAAATATGTATCAAATGCTTGCATCGGAACGTTGTATACCACTTCACCGAACATTTGTAGTAAGCGACGGTAACAGTCATATGCAAAGCGAGCATCACCTGTTTTGTCTGCAAGTTTCTTTACGTTATCGTCATTTAATCCCAAGTTAAGAATTGTATCCATCATACCAGGCATCGATATTTTCGCACCACTTCGTACTGATACAAGTAATAAGTTAGCATCTGAAGAGAATGCTTTCCCAGTTCTCTCTGAGAAGTCAGCAAGATGATCAATTAATTGTGTTTTTACATCAGTTGATAATGATTTACCTTGTCTTAAGTATTCAATACAAGCTGCAGTTGTTATTGTAAAACCATCAGGCACAGGTAAACCTAAACGTTTCATTTCAGATAGGTTAGCACCTTTACCTCCAAGTAAATCTTTCATCGATTTTTGTCCTTCATCAAAAGCATAAATATATTTCGTCATTATAATGTCACCTCAATTAATTATTATGTCATACTAATTAATATTGAGTATGTCATATAATTAAAATAAATACAATTAAAAACATCACATTTAGTTTCAAGATTTATAAAAAAGACACAATTAAAGCATAAAACAGCCTTATGATAATAATTAAAAGTCTGTTTTACACGCTTTAATTGTGTCATACTATTTATATATGTTATTCAGTTTAAGTGATATGATTCTGAAAATAATCAGTTACAAAAGTCTTAAATGACGACGCTACTTCTGTAAAGTAATGAGATTTTTTATAAGCTAAACCAATCTCCCGATAGCAATGTTCATTGTTAATAGGTATTGCTACAATTTGCTTATCCAAATTTCTTAAGGCTTGTTTGGGTGTGAATGAGATGCCTATATTCATAGCTACTAGTTTTAAGATAGCGCTCGAATCCTCAACCTCTACTTGATAATTAGGAACAATCCCTTCTTGTTTTAAAATGCGATCTATCGTATCTCGAAAACCATAACCTTCAATTTGACCTATCAATCGTTCATCTTTAATTTGTATTAATTCAATAGAAGTACATTGAGAGAGAGGATGTTCTTTACTAACAGTTAAATAAATATCATCTTGTATGATAGGTTCCCAACTAATATCGCGATGTTCAATTTTAGAAGATGATATAGCAAAATCTACTTCGTTATTTAAAATCAAATGAGTGGCTCGTTCAGATATTGCTTGATATTGCTTAATTTTAATATTGGGATGTCGTGACACATAATTTTGAATGAGTAATGGCATGACATGTGGAAATGTTACTGCAAAAGTAACTTGACCACTTTCGATACCTGTCAATTCCTTGATTATACGTTCACCTTCATTTAATTCCCTAAATGCACTATCTATATAATTCAGCATTAATTCACCATATCGGTTTAAGTAGATATGTCTGCCTTTCCGGTCAAATAATGCCACACCCAACTCATCTTCAATTGTTGCAATTGCCTTACTTAGTGCTGGTTGAGAAATATTCAGTCGCTTTGCCGCCTCTGTAATATTATTCATATTAGCTACCACTTTAAAATATTTTAGCTTTGTAATCTCCAAATGCTACACCTCAATTCATAACTTTAAGTTATAAAAATATAATTATTACGCATTATACATTATATATTGGCGATGATACCATTAAATTGTGATGAGACTATTTTTGAAAAGGGGATTATTATGAGACTAGAAAACAAAGTAGCTTTAATTACTGGTTCAGGTGGTGGAATGGGCTTCGAAACTGCTAAGCGTTTTGTTGAAGAGGGTGCAACAGTTATCATTTCAGACCTTAAAGAAGATGTAGTCAATCAAGCGGTTGACACACTTTCTAAAGAAACTAATCAAAAGGTATACGGTTATGTCTTAGATGTTTCTAAAGAAGCTAGCGTTGAAGATACATTTTCGAATATTAAGCATGATATTGGTAAATTAGACATACTCATTAATTGTGCGGGTATAACTGGTACTGACAAAACGACAGACCAACTCACAGAAGAAGAATGGGATCAGGTATTTGCAGTCGATATAAAAGGCGTATTCTTCTGTACTAAACATGCTGTACCACTCTTACGTGAAAATGGTGGCGGTTCAATCGTCAACTTCTCATCTATCTTAGGTTTAGTGGGTACAGATGAACTCACACCATACGCAGCTGCTAAAGGTGCTGTTACAAATATGACACGACAAGATGCCATCAGCTTTGGTAAAGATCACATTCGTGTTAACTCTGTTCATCCAGGTACAATATTAACACCTTTAGTGAAAAAACTCGGTGCAGAAACAGAAGGTGGTTTAGAAGCCTATACTGCTAAAATGTCTGAACGTCATCCAATTGGCTATTTAGGTGAACCTGTAGATGTTGCCAATGCAGTATTATTCTTAGCAAGTGATGAAGTTCGATTTATTACAGGTGCAGCATTAACTGTAGACGGTGGATACATTGCCAGATAATATGCTTCATCAATTGGTATCGATTACTCAATCAAATACAAACTGATACACAAAAATAACACCTCGTTAGATGACCAAAGCATTTAACGAGGTGTCTTTTATACATTAAAATCGATATTATTTAAATCCATTTTCTTTATTATATTTCTCACGTTCAGCATCGCGTAATTCAACACGACGGATTTTACCTGAATTTGTTTTAGGTAATGAGTCTACAAATTCAATTGCACGTGGGTATTTATATGGTGCTACTTCATTCTTCGCGAAAGTTTGTAATTCTTTAACAAGGTCAACATTACCTTGATAATTATCTTGTAAAATAACGAATGCTTTAACAATGTTGCCTCGAATTTCATGAGGACTTGCTACAACAGCACATTCTTTAACGGCCGGGTGATTTGTTAAGGCATCTTCAACTTCAAACGGTCCAATCGTATAGCCTGAACTGATGATAATATCATCTCGTCGACCTTCAAACCAGAAATAGCCATCTTCATCTATATGCGCTAAGTCTCCAGTAATGTAATAGTCACCCGCTTGAGCTGCTTTCGTACGTTCTTCATCTTTATAATAACCTTTAAACAAACCAGGGAAATCAAGTGGTAAAGCTATATTTCCTTTAACATTTGTTTCAACCGGTTGTCCTTCATCATCAACGATCGTAACACGGCTACCTGGGATTTCTTTACCCATTGAACCTGGTCGTGATTTAGTGTCTTTTAAGAACCCGATTAATAAAGTACTCTCTGTTTGTCCATAACCATCACGCACCGTTAAATTAAAGTTATTGCGGAATTGTTCTACAACTTCACGGTTTAATGGCTCGCCTGCTGATACAGCACTGTGAAGGTGTTCTAAGTTATATTCTTGTAAATTGTCTAATTTCGCCATCATACGATATTCTGTTGGTGTACAACATAAGACATTGATTTCAAAGCCTTGTAATAATTCAAGATAACGAGAAGGGTTGAATTTACCATTATAAACAAATGCTGTTGCGCCTGAACCCATAATTGATAAGAAAGGACTCCATACCCATTTTTGCCAACCTGGTGCAGCTGTCGCCCACACTAAGTCGTCTTCTTTAATACATAACCAATGTTCTGGCGCCATTTTCATGTGTGCAAAGCCCCAACCATGAGAATGTGTAACAGCCTTAGGATTTCCTGTCGTTCCAGATGTATATGATAAGATGGCTAAATCGTCTCTTGAAGTTTTTTCAATATCTAACGCATCACTTTGAGACGCTTTTTCATCTTCAATATTAATCCAGTCCGTTTCGTGTCCGTCAATGATAAATTTCGTTAATGCGTCATACTCTTTAACGCCTTTGAACTCTTCAATAAAATCAGATTTAGCAATTACTGCTTTAATCTCACCATGTGTAATTCGATATTGTAAATCTTTAGTTCTTAGCATTTCTGAACTAGGAATGATCGCAATACCCAGTTTTAATGCAGCAAGATAAAGTTCATATGTCATAATTGCTCTCGGCATCATGATTAATACTTTATCTCCTTTTTTGAGCCCGTGATTTAATAAGACATGTCCCACTTTATTGGCATTTTTAATTAATTCTGAATATGTCACTGTAATTGGTTCGTCTACCCCATTTTCATAAATTAGGGCTTTCTTCGATGTATTAGAAGCATGTTTCTCAATTTCTGAAACAATATTGTAAGTCTCTGGTGCTAATAAACTTGAATTATCCATTACTATACTCCCTTTCAGTTCGACCTTATTTATTATCTTATCAAACGCTTTAGTCTGATGAAATCAAAATCATTTATGTAAACGTTTTTACAATTTGATTTGAAATTGAAAAAGATTAGCACATATGTCGATAACAATGACATTGGCTTAATCTTTATATCTGTACTAGAAAATATGACTTAAATCTAATTTTGACTCTAAACCAGATAGCTCAATACGCACATTATAAGATAAATCACGATTAACAATGTTGCGATCAACACCACGTTCAGTGCCTCTATGTTTATGGGTTTGACTATATTCATTAGAATTCTGCCAATCATAAAATGCCTGACGTTCTTCCCATAAAGTTAAAATAATATAGTGTCGTCCTGCTACTTGTGGACGTAAAAATCTTAAAGCTTTAAATCCTGGAACATTTTGTAAGTATTTAGGACGTTCTAAGAATTTCTTCTCGAATACATCTTCCATACCTTCATTAACAAATAAATGATTTAACACACAAAAAGAATCATTTGATAAATCATCAATCACTTCTAACACATCATATTGATGTTCATCATTATTTTTCTTTATTGAAATCGTGTTATCGCCTTTTTCTTCTACTACATAAGTTTTGTAACTATCTTTTAAAATCATGATTCTTATCCTTCATTTCTAAACTAGCACTGAGCTACTATTAAATTTGTATATCTATATGCGTTCTGTCATTATAATTGGCTTTGTTCATAAAGCGAGATAGAACGCTTTACGATTTCTAAAAATTCGTGGTCCAATGTTGTAATTTTCGTAAAATAACTAAGTATGTTATCAGAAATTCGTTCATACTTTGGGAAATGCTGATCTTGGCTAATCCAATGTGCAAGTTCGCCTAAAGGGGTTTGGTCACCAATAAATCCTTGCATAAATTCGTAAAAACTCATTATCTCACCCCAGTGTTTAGATATACGCTAATACTATCATGATACATAGCTTTACACTAGTACTGGAAAGCCAACAATTTCTGAACTTTTGTTGGCTATGTTGAGATAAGCATTTTTTATTTAGAATTTAAGTAATCTAACACAACTGCACCCACAGCTTCTGCTGCGACTAACATACTTTTCTCATCAATTTTAAATTTAGGGTGATGATGAGGGTACGCTTTTCCATCTTGAGGCGCAGCACCTGAATAAATAAATGTGCTTGGCAATGTTTTAGCATAAAATGCGAAATCTTCTGATGGCGGTTGTGCTTCACATTCTTCTACCCCTTTTACGTCATCTAAATCAGCTTTTTTAATAGTTTCTGCAACATAATTTGTAAAATCAGGGTCATTATATAGTGCTGGATAGTCTTTACTAAACTCAAAGTCACATTTAACACCAAATGTTGCTTCAAGACCTTTGACCATTTGTTGTAATTCGTCAGCAATTTTATCACGTGTAGCATCGGTTAATGCACGCACATCACCTTCAAGCTCGATTTTATCTTTGATGACATTAAATTGACCTTTACCATCAAATGAGCCAATTGTTACAACACCTGTTTCAAACGGGTTAAGGCGACGTGAAACGATTGTTTGTGCAGTAGTAACAAAGTTAGCACCAGCGACAATCGCATCGTTTGCTGTATGAGGTGATGAACCATGACCACCTTCACCTTGTATCGTTAACTTAAAGTATGAACGACCTGTTTGAACATTTTCAGGACGGTAGAACACTTTACCCGGTTCCATATTCGTCATTACATGTGTACCTAGCACATGATCGACACCATCTAGCACGCCATCTTCAATCATGCCTTTGGCACCACCTGGAGGCATTTCTTCTGCTGGTTGATGAATAACGATCACTTTACCGTTAAATTGATCTTTCATTTCAATTAACGTTTCAGCTAAAATTAACATATACGCAGTATGCGCATCATGACCACATGCATGCATCACACCATCATTTTTAGACGCAAATGACAATCCAGTATCTTCTTGGATTGGTAAAGCATCAAAGTCTGCTCTAATCGCAATTGTTTTTCCAGGATTGCCGCTATCGATAGTCACTTTCACACCATTTTCACCGACATTCGTTTTAACTTCACAGTCTTTGTCTTTATAGAAATCAGCAATATATTTAGGTGTTTCTGATTCTTGGAATGATAATTCTGGATGTTCATGTAAGTGTCTACGAATTTCAATCATTTTTTCTTCTTTCTCTTGTAGACGTTTTACTAGATCTTTCATCATTATATCCACTCCTTTTTCCTCATTATATGCTTTTCTCTTTGAACAATGTTGCGTCACGGTTTCATATGTTCCAAACATGATTCAATGTTACATTCATTTATAGTCTTCTTTTCCCGAAAAAAGAAGCATATGCGAACATTGATAAATGCTTGCATATACTTCTGTTAAATGGTTATCGTTAATTATTTAGATTGTTGTTTAGGAACACCGATAAGTATAACTGTAAATGAAATGATTGCCATTAAAATGTTCAACCATAATCCTAACATTGCACCAAAGTTAATATTAATCATCGCTGCCCCGATACCATATAGCGTACCTGAAAGGGCAATACCAAAGGCACCACCAAGTGAAGATGCCATTTTATAAATACCAGATGCCACACCTACTTTATCTTCAGGAGAATTTGAAATGGCTGTATCGGTAGATGGTGTCGCATAGAAACCTAATCCTAGTCCGTATAGTAAGTAACCAATGACACATACGACAACATACATTTGTGAAGATAGGAATGTAAATGATATTAATAAAATACCAACCATATTCAATGCAGTACCCAGTAACATTGGTTTTCTTGCGCCAACTTTTTGGAGAACCTTTTCACCGACACGAATCATCAATAATACTGTAATTAAATACGTAATTGAAAGTAGTCCGGTTTGAAATGTTGAGAAACCTAACCCTTGTTGAACAAATGTATTAGCAACGATTAGCGTACCGGCAACTCCATTCAACATGAAATTAGAAACTGTTGCACTCGTATACGCTTTATTATTAAATAATTTAAAGTCTATTAATGGGTAGTGCATTTTCATTTCGACACGAACAAAGATGATTGTTGAAATAATAAACACTGCAATTAAAGCTAAAATCGTTGGTGAGAATAAACCTAATTTAGCACTTTGAGTGATTACAACATTAATACTTAGCATCATGATGACAAACAACGTAAGTCCTACAAAGTCAAATTTAGTATTTGTTGTTTGGTTCGCTTTAGTTTCAGGAGTACCTTTAATTAATAGAATAGCTAAAATCGCAACAATAATAGAGATAATATAAATCCAGCGCCAACCAATTGCTGTATCAATCATACCTCCAAATAGAGAAGCAAATCCTGAGCCACCCCAAGACCCAATTGACCAGAAGCTCAACGCACGTTGTCGATCTGAACCTTGATAATACGTTTTAATGATCGCTAATGTAGATGGCATAATTGCTGCTGCTGATAACCCTTGAATAATACGACCAAGAATTAACATTAGTGTAAATGGTGTTACAATGATCAATAATGAGCCAATAATACTCAATATTAAACCAATGTACGTCATTTTTACGCGGCCTAATTTATCGGCGAAGCTACCTGCACCAACGACAAACATACCACTAAATAACGCCGTAATACTTATCGCAATACTTGTTGTACCAATACTACTTGAAAATGAATGTTGAATTGTTGGCACTAAATTGAGTAATGATTGCGCAAACAACCAAAATGTAATTACGCCGAGTACAATACCTAATAAAAGCTTATTATTTCCAGTGAATTGTTGTTGTTTCATTTCCATAATGCTCTCCCCTTAACTTAAGTAGTCTAAAACGACTGTCCCTACTGCTTCTGCAGCTACTAACATTGATGATTCATCAATTGTGAATTTTGGATGGTGATGTGGATAAATCTTGCCATCTTTAGCTGCAGCGCCTGAATAAATAAATGTACTTGGTAATGTCGCTGCATAGAAAGCGAAATCCTCTGAAGGTGGTTGAGGTTCACAAACTTCAATACCTTGAATATCATCTGCATCCGCTTCTTTAATTGTTTGTGCAACATATTGTGTAAATTCAGGGTCATTATATAATGCTGGATAATCCTTTTTAAATTCGAACTCACATGTAACGCCAAACGTTGATTCAAGACCTTCTACTAAGCGTTTCAATTCTTTTTCAATTGTGTCACGTGTGTCATCAGTTAGCGCTCTTACATCACCTTCAAGTTCTACCGCATCTTTAATAACATTAAATTGACCTCTACCATCAAATGAACCGATTGTAATAACGCCCGTTTCAAATGGATTTAAACGTCTTGATACAATCGTTTGTACTTCCGTAACAAATTGAGCACCTGCAACGATCGCATCGTTTGCCATATGTGGTGAAGATCCATGACCACCTGAACCTTGTACTTTTAATTTAAAGTAAGCACGTCCAGTTTGTACAAAGCCTTCTCTATAGAATACTTTTCCTGCTTCCATTGTGCTCATTACATGTGCACCTAACACATGGTCTACACCATCAAGCACGCCATCTTTAATCATGCCTTGCGCACCACCTGGAGGCATTTCTTCTGCTGGTTGATGAATAATAATAACTTTACCTTTAAATTGATCGTTCATTTCTATTAATGTTTCACCTAAAATTAACATATAAGCTGTGTGTGCATCATGGCCGCAAGCATGCATAACACCTTCATTTTTTGAAGCAAAAGGTAAGCCCGTAGCCTCTTGAATTGGTAAAGCGTCAAAGTCTGCTCTAATCGCAATCGTTTTACCAGGTTTACCACTATCTATCGTCACTTTGACGCCATTAGGTCCTACATTAGTCTCTACTTCGCAATCTTTATCTTTGTAGAAATCAGCGATATATTTTGGCGTTTCCTGTTCTTTGAATGATAACTCAGGATGTTGATGTAAATATCTTCTTATTTCAATCATACGTTCTTCTTTTTCTTGTAAAGTGTTAATTAATTGTTTATTCATAATTCATCTCTCCTCACTTATTATTGTATCGTTTATCTCTAAATTTAATATTCAATCATTGTCCTATTCAGCACTAAATTTATTTATTTTCGAATTAAAAAAGGATAATGACAAAAATTAATGATTAATTTTTGTCATTATCCAACTTATACATACTTATTCACTTCTATAATATGAATGGAATTCGTCATTACTTTTAAATGATAGGTAAGTGTTTCTTCTACCTCCACTTCTGCGATATCCAATTTAGGATATGAAATACGATTAACATAATCAATCGTTTCCTGATCCATACCATATGTTGTATTGTGTTGTTGCCATACCCGATATAAAGCACCGTTCTCTTTATCTAACGTGTAGTGTTTAATTTTATATAGGCCACTTTGAAGTTGATTAATTTCTATTTTAAAATTTCTCTTTTCCATTACATTCGGCTGCTCTGAAATCGTGTAGTAAGGATTGTAATGATCCGCATCCCATACAACAATTTGAAGATGTGTATCGTCGCCAACAACCATACATTCTTCATTTCTGAATCTCACATTATTTTGCAACATTCTAAAGAAATTACTTGTAAAGAATGCAGGGCGTTTACCATCAAATTGATGATATAAGTCAATTCCCATTAATTGATGTTCATTCATGACACCATATTTTTGGTGTAATTCATAATTCAGCCAATAACCCACCGTACACACTTTTTCATTAATATCTAATAATTGTTTAAATATAATACCCGCTCTAAAATATTCGCCATTAGTAAGATTTGAATTACCAGTTAAGGTATTCCAGTTGAGTAACATTAACGGCATAGCTTTCTGCTTTGTCGGGAGCCATTCGACTATGGCTTCTACTGTCTCGTTGATATGATTTTTAGCATACTGATACTGTATATCTTCAGAAACTTCTAAATTGACTACGTCATTCTGATTAGCTTCAAACGCTAACATGTTAACTTGTTCAGGATGATCTTTAATGAGTAACTTCAAGTTATTTTTTTGATTACTGAAATCTTGATAATTTACAATAAATTTCACGTTAGATATATAACGATTAAATACTTCATATAATTGAATGTACTGTTTCAGATCTATGGCGTCTATAATTACTGAAAGTTGCATTCTACTGCTATGTGTTGTCATATTTATAAAATGTTTAAGAATCTGTAACCATGTATCACAATACGCTTGAAATGCTGTTGCACTATGTGGCGGTCTCAAACGAATACTCAAATGTATTTGATGGTTCATTAAAAATAACAAACACTCATCTAAAGTCATATATTGGTGGCTATGCGGAATAATTTCATCAGATGCAACGACATGTTCTCTCCAAGAAGTATCATTTACTAAATCTTGTACCATTACAGTATCTAAACCAACTCTATCTTTCACTTCCAATAATTGCTCTCTATAACGATGCACGCGCATATTGACGATACTTCCAATTTGAACGATATGATTGTATTTATTTAAATATCCAAGACTGTCTTCTAATTGAATATCGATTTCTTTTTGGGGTTCTGCCGAATGAATGATTACATCCATTTGATTATTCACAAATGACGACAAATATTGAATATACCTCTTAATACTTTGCTTATTTAAAGGTTTCATTTTCAACTGATTCAAGTCTTTAACTTGAAATTCCTTACGATAATCACCCGGTGTCATGTGATACCATAATTTAAAATGTTTAGCTAATGACGTTGAATTAGAAAAACCATTCTTCATTGCTATGTCAGTAATTGAAATATCACTATATTTCAAATCATGTTCAGCATTTCTCGTTCTCACTTTATTAAGATAACTATTAAACGACGTTCCTAATTTTTTCGTGAATAATCTAGAAGTGTACGAACTAGACAAATTAATATAGTCTGACAAATCATCCAAACCAATACGTTCCATATAATGTTGATTAATGAATTCCGAAGCGAGACTAGCAAACACATCATCTTTATTATGTTCATGAATCAACTCTTGTCTAGATTGATATGGAATAAATTTCACCAGCATTTCAATTAATTGAATCATCATTTGATCTATATGTAATTGATGAAACTTCCCTTTTCTTAAATATGTAATCCCTATTTTAGCTAACAATGTTTTGATGTCATCATGTATTTTTTGAGATACTTCTTCAAAATGAAAATAAATATTCTTATCTTCTATGTAATGAGAAAAATAATTATTAGACAGTCGAAGCGACATATAACTTACATCTGAATCTTCTAAAATCAAAAAATTTTGATAGCTATTGATTAATATTAAATCTCCAACATGATAGTGCTTATTTTGATTTTCACTCTGACATGTGACGTTACCTTTTAAAATTAAATTTAGCGATAAATAATCAGAGGCAATATCTTCCTTTTTAGTGTCGAACGTGATTTCATAGTTAGTATTCAAGAGGTATTCACCCGCCCTTCTCAATCACTTCTTCCAATCTATAATATCAAATTTTGATGACTAAGAAGATTTTAATAACGTGATATTGTTCTGAATGTTTAAAATCAAAAGTTAAATAGAAAAGGGGGGAGTGAGTCAGAATTCATTTTGAATTCATTGTCCCACTCCCCCCGCAGGGATAACTAGAACTAAGAAAAGCTTGATTTAAACGCCTTCTCAGTTCAATTAGCTACTGCAAATTTGTAAAGTAGCATTGATTTATTAATTATACTAGTTCTAGAGTATTAATATAGTGTTTTATAATTAGTGTTGGTAATATGGATCAAATTCCATTGCGCCTGCGTTTTCATCGCTTACGCCATGTTTATAATAATCTACGTATTGTGGTTCCAATGGTTTCTTACCACGGATGATATCTGCTGCTTTTTCAGCAAGCATTAATACTGGTGCATGAATATTACCGTTTGTTGTACGAGGCATAGCCGAAGCGTCAACAACACGTAAGTTTTCCATACCGTGAACTTTCATTGTTAATGGGTCTACAACAGACATTGGATCTGAAGCAGGTCCCATTTTAGCACTACAAGATGGATGCAATGCTGTTTCACCATCTCTACGTACCCAATCCAAGATTTCTTCGTCTGTTTGAACTGATGGTCCTGGTGAAATTTCACCGCCATTAAATGGATCCATTGCTTTTTGTGCTAATATATTTCTAGCTACTCGAATAGCTTCTACCCACTCTTGTTCGTCTTCTTTAGTTGAAAGGTAATTAAAGACAATACTTGGTTTTTCAAACGGGTCTTTTGATTTAATTTTCAAGCTACCACGTGAATTAGAATACATAGGACCTACGTGAACTTGGTAACCATGTGCTACTGGTGCTTTTTGTCCATCATATCTTACAGCAATTGGTAAGAAGTGGAACATTAAGTTAGGGTATGCAACTTGATTATTTGATCTTACGAAGGCACCGCCTTCAAAGTGGTTTGATGCTGCTGCACCTTTACGCGCGAATATCCATTGTAAACCAATCCATGGCATACGTTTAACATCTAAGCTAGGTTGAAGTGACACAGGCTCTTTACATTCATGTTGAATATATACTTCTAAGTGGTCTTCGAAGTTTTCACCAACACCTGGTAAATGCATACGTGGTTCTATACCTTTAGATTTCAAGAATTCTGCGTCACCAATACCTGATAATTGTAATAATTGAGGCGTGTTGAATGCTCCACCAGATAAGATAACTTCACCAGCGTCAACAGTATGATATCTACCATTACGTTTAAATGTTACCCCTGTTGCTTTGTTACCATCAAAATGAATTTTAGTGACAAATGCACGAGTCTTAACAGTTAGGTTTTTACGTTTCATTGCTGGGTGTAAGTAAGCTCTTGATGCTGAAACACGACGACCATTATGCACTTGGCTATCAAATGGTCCAAACCCTTCTTGTCTATATCCGTTCACGTCTTTTGTTTTATGGTAACCTGCTTCTACACCGGCATCAAAGAATGATTTGAACAATGGATTTGTTGCAGGTCCACGTTTTAATTTAATTGGACCGTGATGTCCTCTGAATTGATCAAATGGTGTAGCACCGTATGTTTTCTCTAGACGTTTAAAGTATGGTAAGCAATGTGCGAAGTCCCATGATTCCATACCTTCTGGTTCAGCCCATCCTTCATAGTCCATAGGATTCCCTCTTTGGTAAATCATACCGTTAATTGAACTAGAGCCACCAAGCACTTTACCACGTGCATGGTCTACTTTACGTCCCATATGCGGTTCTTCTTCCGTTTGATAAATCCAATCGTAAAAACGATTACCTGATGGGAACATTAATGCTGCTGGCATTTGAATGAATAAATCCCAAGGATAGTCACTACGTCCTGCCTCTAACACTAATACCTCTTTATCTTTATCTTCTGTTAAACGATTACCTAATACTGATCCTGCACTACCGCCGCCAATAATGACGTAATCATATGAATTCTTTTTACTCATTATAAATTCGTCCTCCCTTAAATTGATTATTATGTCTTTTTATTTCATGTTTTAAGTTCGATACGTACAACTTTATAACTCAAATAAATAGAGTCGCATAGTTAATTAATATAACGACTCTAAAGTTCTAGCATGGACTTGTTATTTACTAAAGAAGTTGACTGGTTCTGGGTTTGTGTTAGTTAAGATGTGTTTACTAGTTAAGTACTCTTCCAAGCCTTCTTTACCTAGTTCACGTCCAATACCTGATTGTTTATAGCCACCCCAAGGTGCCTGTGCAAAGTATGGATGGAAATCATTAATCCAAACTGTACCAAGTTTTAATTTATTAGCTACACGTTGTGCTTTACCGATATCTTTAGTGAATACTGCACCGGCTAAACCATAAATAGAATCATTAGCTAATTTAATTGCTTCTTCTTCACTATCAAATCCTTCAATTGTCACAACTGGTCCAAAGACTTCTTCTTGAACGATACGCATTGAAGTATCACAATCTGTAATCACTGTTGGTTCAAAGAACAAACCAGCTTGTAAATCTTCTCGTTCTGGACGTTTACCACCAATCGCGATTGTAGCGGCTTCTTCTTTTGCAATTTCCATGTAACCTTCAATCTTATTGCGATGTTCTGTAGAAATCACTGGTCCCATTTCTGTATCATCATCGAAACCATTACCAAGTTTAATTTTGCCTACACGATCGATTAATGCCTTTTCAAAGTCAGCTTTAATATCGTTGTGTACTAATATACGTGAACCTGCTGAACATACTTGACCTGCGTGGAAGTAACCACCATTTAGCGCTTGATCTACTGCAACTTCAAAGTCAGCATCATCAAAAATGATATTAGGGTTCTTACCACCAAGTTCTAAAGCGATGTTAGTTACATGATTGGCCGCATTCTTCATGATATGTTTACCTGTTTCAATTCCGCCTGTGAACGAAACTAAGTCTACTTCTTCATGACCTGATAACGTATCTCCAATTTCTTCACCGCTACTTAATACTAAGTTGATAACGCCTTTAGGGAAGCCAACTTCCTCCATTAATTCGAATACACGAATGGTAGTTAATGGCGTAATTTCACTTGGTTTCATAACGAGTGAACATCCTGTAGCTAAAGCTGGTGCGATTTTCCATGAAGCTTGAAGTAATGGATAGTTCCAAGGTGTGATTTGAGTAACTACACCTACAGGTTCTTTAACTATTTTACTCTCAGTGTTAGGAATTGGTGAATTTATCATTTCACCACCATCTTTATCTGCTAAACCTGCAAAGTAAGTAAATACATTAGCTATATCATCCATATCCGCATATGATTCTTCTAACGTTTTACCAGTATCTAAAGTTTCTAATTTGGCTAATTCATCACGGTTTTCTGTTATTTTATCCGCAATTGCTCTTACTTTTTTACCTCTGACTTCACTTGTTTCTAGTGACCACTCGGCATCTTCAAATGCGCGACGTGCTGCAAGTATTGCTCTTTCTGCATCTTCAGCAGTACCTTCTGCAACCGTAAAGATAACTTCTTGGTTATAAGGATTAATAATATCTCTTGTATTTTTATTTGAACTTTCTACCCATTCACCATCGATATATTGACGATTAGACAATTTCTCCACAAGTTCCATCAAACGACCTCCGTTAAGTTTGTTAAATTTTTATTTAACGAATTTTACAAAACTAGGTTATCACACTTTTCACAGCCTTGCAAACGAGACAGAACTAGACAATTTTTTACATAAACTTGAAAATTTAGTATCAAAAGTGCTAATAATGAATATGCGATTTTGAAACTTTTCATCAAACACTTTATAATGATTTAGAATCGAAAAATGAACATCAACGTTTATTTCTCTTTTGAAAAATTACTAAGTAACAATGGAGGTGCACTATGGCACGTTCAACCAATTATGATCAAAAAATTGAAGAAGCAAAAGACCTTGTAATTAACTCAATCGGTGAAACGATGGATTTGTACGGTACGAATCGTAGCGTTGGTAATTTATACGGCACAATGGTCTTCGAAGGAAGCATGACGCTTGATGAGATGCGTGAGCATTTACAAATGAGCAAACCTAGCATGAGTGCTGGCGTCAAGAAATTACAAGAATTCGACATCGTAAAACAACAATTTACGCGTGGTAGCAGAAAACAACATTTTATTGCTGAAAAAAACTTCTTCCATTTTTTCCGAAATTTCTTTACACAAAAGTGGGAACGTGAAGTTGATACTAATTTAGAAGCGGTCGAAAAGGCACAATTACTGTTAGACGAAACATTAAAAAATGCTGACTTAGACGAGCATGCTAAAGCAGAAGTCGATAAAATCCAAGCTCAATTAGATCACACAAAGCAATATTGTAAATGGTTAGAAAACCTAAGTAATGCCATTGAAAGCGGACAGATATTCGAACATTACCCAATTCCAGAAAAAGAAGATATTTAAAAAAGCTAGCAGATTTTCTAAAGTGTAAAACTTTGAAGAATCTGCTAGCTCTTTTTTTATTTATAAGTTATCATCATCATCTGATTTTTCTTTAACTTGCACAATACGTAATGAACGTCTCTCAATTTCTTTATGTTTATCCGCTCTTGTCTCCAGTTTAATCCGATCTCTATTAAGCGTAATAATAAACGATATCATCATAAAAATGAATATGACAATTAATGGTACACTCGCCAGTATGGATGCTGTTTTCAATACTTCTAGCGCACGTTCGCCACCAACTAACATAAGAGAGAACGGTAATAGACATAACGCAAACGCCCAGAATAGACGATTAGCCTTTAATGGTTCTCCAATAACTTTTTTCTGAGATGCGGCAGCTAAAATATATGAACCTGAATCAAATGTAGTCGCCAAGAATAAGAAAGCAGAAATCAAGAACAATACAACAATTAATGATGAGAATGGTAATTGATGCATTACTTGAATAATCGTTGCTTCAGTACCATGTGTGTTTAAAAAGTTAATCACGTTAAATTCACCTGTAATTTGTAAATACACAGCATAGTTACCAAATATACCAAAGAACAATAGACAGCCTAATGTACCATAAATAATAGTACCTAGAATGACTTCTTTAAGACGACGTCCTTTTGAAATTCGTGCGATGAACAGACCGATAAATGGTGCATATACTAACCACCATGACCAATAGAATATTGTCCAGTCTTGTGGGAAATTCGTTTCTTTTCGTCCTTTAATGCCACCAAAAGGTTCCATCCAAGTGGCCATATGGAAGAAATCTCTCAACATATTACCAAAGCTTGTAATCGTTGTTTCCATAATAAATACGGTAGGGCCAACAATAAATACAAAGCCTAACAATAAGAATGATAGCCATACGTTAACATCGCTTAATTTTTGAATTCCCTTTTTCAAGCCAGAATACGAACTGACTGCGAATACTACTGTGATTGTTAATAAGATGATTGAACGCACAACCATATTCTCTCCATCGATTCCTGTAAGTTTCTCTATACCAGCAGAAATCATGGGCACGCCAAGTGCGAGTGATGTTGCTGCGCCTCCTAGTAAACCAAAAATAAATAATATATCCACTAATTTACCTAGGAATTTATCCGTTTGCCCCTTTAAAACTGGACGACATGCTTGACTGATTTTATAAATTGGTTGTTTCTTAACAAACACTAAATAACCAATAGGTAATGCTGGCAACACATAGATTGCCCAAGCGATTGGTCCCCAATGGAACATCCCATATTGTGTTGCATATGTAAGTGCTTCATCTGACATCGCTTTCGCACCATTCGGTGGTACTTGATAATAGAAAGCCCACTCAATGACACCCCAATATAAAATATCCGATCCAATACCTGCACAGAAGAGCATAGACGCCCAACTAAAGTTATTGAATTCTGGTCTGTCAGTTGCCTTTCCAAGTGTTACATTGCCATAACGACCGAATGCAATATATAGTACAAAGAATAGAATAACTAATCCCATAAATAAATACACAGAGCCAATTGAATTGGAAATTGCGCTATTGATATCGGTAATTACTTTTTCACTAGCTTTAGGAAATACCATCATCGGTGTAACAGCTACAAGTAATACGATTACCGTCCCTATAAAAGTCGGCCAATCCATAATTTTTTCTCGTTTCAATTATGTTCCTCCTCAAAATTGTTGTTTCGATAAAAATTAAAAACCACTTTCTTGTCACGGTTTATTCACATATTGACGATATCTAAAATTAAATAAAAATGCAAATTCCATTCAAATTATACTTTTCTGTTTATTGAATAAATATATATTTCAGACATATTTTAAAGCTTTAAAAATCGCCATAACAACAGTGTTAAATTTAAACTTAACGTATTTAACAAATTTTATATTGCATTAATTTTGCATAATAATACTGTTATTGTGAATTTATATTTATTTGAATTCTTTTAAAATACCTGTTTATTTTCAAAAAAAGACCACTAAACTTTGAGCATTTGCCCAAAATTAGTGGTCTTATAATCTATAATCCCAATAAAAATTTAATTAAGAATCCAACCACGATTGATACACCAATCGCAAAGAACCCTGGAATAATAAAACTTGTTGCACGTGTGCGTCCGGTCTCATCTAGATTAACTGCAAATAATAATGTTGGCTGTGCTGGAATGACGAAATTGACATTAAGCGTTTGAACCATTGCAATGAAATACATTGGTGGAATACCCATACTCATGACAATCGGCACCATAATGGAGGCTGTTGCAGTTTGCGAGATAACGATCATTGACACTATGGCAACTAAGACAATGACTAGCCAAGGTATAGATTGAATTGTTTGTCCAATATCGTCTTGTATAATTTTTAAATTTTGCGGTGCATTAAATACAGTAGCACCTAACCAACCTGGACCAAGTACTGCAAAGAGTGCACCAATAGCTGATTGCGCAATATTAGATGACAATATATCACTCGTGTTAATCTTCATCATTAATAAATTAATTGCGACACTCAAATACATAAAGAATTGGACGATTTCCGTCATAGTTACTTTAACTTGTTCACCATCAACATTAAATGAAGGCATTAAATTTGGAAAAATACCAAAAGTTAATATACCTGCAACACATAATAAAAATCCAACTACGCCTAATTTGGTTTTCGTTGTAAATGATTGTTTGACTGACACTTCAGGCGTATGTGCAATTTCACTTGCAGTGACCTTTGTCTTACGACCCACAAATGTACAAAAGACACTCAACATTAGCATCGTAATAATCGCTGTAGGTAATACAATACTTAAATATTGTCCCATTGATATATGGTAACCAGCCATTACTGATATGATATAAGCTGTTGCCGATGCTGCAGGACTACATAATAAGGCTAAATTTGCAGTCAAAACAGATGCGGTGAGTGGTCGTTTAGGTTGGATATTTGCTCTAACAGCAGTCTTAGCAATAATAGGTTCTAAAGATAACGCAATATTTGCGGTACCTACACCAAATACAAACAGAAAGACAATCATTGGTGCGATAAAAATAATGGATTTCGGGAAACGCTCGATAATTTTAGAAGCAAGAAAGACTAAATAGTCTATTCCTCCTGTAGCTTGTAAAGTACCACCTGCGATACCAATAGATAAAATGATTAAAACTGCAGTGACAGGCGCTGAACCTGGAGGCAATTGAAAAACAAAAATCATAATGAGTTGTGCCACAATGGCGAAGATACCACACCCTAATGCACCAGCTGTGCGAAGCCCTAATATAATAGCCAGTATCATTATGATGATTTCTACTACAAACAGTAGCATGATGAAAGCTCCTAACTTTTCTGAAAATTATTGTGATTTTTTTAACATACATAGTTTATCACTTGCAGATGCTAAAAGTATAGAATTGAAGAAAAATTGAGATATTAAATGTAAATAAAATGTGAACATTCAACCTTACTCTTCAATTTATTTCTCATCAATTTCAATTTAAAAACCCTTGAAAGTATGCTTGATATAGCATCTTCCAAGGGTTTTATAATCATTATTTCTCACGATGATTTATATGCTCATCTTTGAGTGTTCCTTCTTTAGTTGGCGCGTCTTCATAGTCACCATCTACGCCTTTATCATCAGTATGACCTTTTGCCATTTCTAAATTTTTCTCAGTTTCTTTTCGTTTTTCTTTTTTAGAGCGTTTATCATATGCTCGTTCTTCTAATAATGAACCCCAAATTAGGCCACAAATAATCGCAATAGTTACAATAGCAATTAGAGCTAATATAATCCACTTAATTACATCAAACATCATCTCTACTCACCCTCCTTCACAATTAAACATAATATTCTTTAAGTATTCTTTTTCTTTATATTATGTTTCCCTTTATGCTTGGGCTTCAATCACACGAAGCCCTATCTTGTCACAGTCTTTTCTCAAAAGAAAAAACCACGACTCCGCATGATAAGGAATCGTGGTTAAAAGTTATTTCAAATTATGAAATGTAGTTGTATGAACCAGCTTGGCTAGCTGAGATTGTACGTGATGAAACGACACCAGGTCCACCATTATAGTTCATTTCTGAAACTTTAACTGAACCATCATCGTTTACACTTTCAACGTATGCAACGTGACCGTATGCACCTTGAGATGTTTGCATTACTGCACCTGCTTTAGGTGTGTTATTAACTGTGTAGCCATCTGCAGCTGCTGCAGTTGCCCAGTTATTTGCGTTACCCCAAGTGCTACCAATTTTACCGCCTACTTTGTCATATACATAATACGTACATTGACCTGCAGTGTAAAGGTTTGAACCTCCACTTGATTTACCAGCTAATGCTTCGCTACTAGAACTTGAACTAGTTGATTGTGTAGTTGGTGCGTTTTGAGTTGTGACTTTAACGTTACGATCTGAAGTTGAATAACTAGCACCTAAACCACCGCCAGCATTATTGTTTGCTGTGTATGATTGAGTGTTTTGGTTTGATTGATTGTTATTGTAATTATAGTTGTAGTTATTGTTTGATTGAGTATTGTTTACTGCTTGGTTGCCAGTGTTTTGTTGACCACCTTGTTGAGCTTGAGATGGGCTCCAGTTACCTTGCCATTCATAATGATAATTACCTTGTTGGTCAATTGTGTAAGTGTAACTATATGAATATGGGTCATTAGGGTTATATCCATTATTATTTTCCGCTGCGTCTGCATCTTGGTGTGCTAATCCGAATGTTGCAATACCTGCTGTTGCGATTGTAGCTGTAGCGATCTTTTTCATAATAAAATATCCTCCTAGAATGTTTAAAGCTTATTTTTTCTCGTGGCTACCTGCAATTGACATATTAGAAATTTCAAATCAATTTGATTCAAAATAGTTTTAAGAAATTTTTTCCTCGTTAAATAACGACAAGACATACTCTAACAGACACACAAGGGTTTGTGTGGAATGTTAAGGGTTTGTAAATGAATCATAATAATTTTACTTTGCATGTAATAAACATAGACTTATATTACAATTATAAAAACACTTCTATGACAGTGCTTATAGTATATTAATCAACAGTGTATATACTCGACTTGTAAAATATCTGATAATTTTAAAGATGTTTTATTTCATGAAAAGTGGGAACTATGAAGCGTTTTCAAAGTTTGGCGAGGATATTTTGGAAGTATTTTTTATAATAATAATGATAAAAATCGAATCCCCCTTATAAGACATTAGCGACATGCTTATAAGGAGGAATATGAGTTTAATTATTCAATTTAGATCTTTTAACAACGTACTAAATCGAGTCATTTAAATTGTAACTGTACCTATTAATACTGCTATGCCTAATAACACAATCGCAAATCCCCAGATCCAAAAGAATGCATACTTAATATATGTACCCATGTTTGCCTCAGCAAGACCAATAGCTAACCATAATGCAGGAGAAAACGGGCTTACAAATGTTCCTACAATATTACCGATTACCATTGAATATGCTGTTGAAACTGGATTAATACCAAATTGACTTGCAGTTTGTTCTACTATAGGAAGTAACGCGAAGTAATACGCATCTGTACTTGTAAGTAAATCAAGTGGAACACCGAAGAAACCGACAATGATATGTAAATATGGTCCAACGGCATCAGGAATAATCTTAATGAAATTTAAAGCAATTGACTTTAGCATACCTGTTTCTTCTAAAACACCTAAGAACATACCTGCTGCTATAATAACTGCGGCCATCATTAATGCATTTGGTGCATGGGCCTTTAGACGGTTCATTTGTTCATCCACATTTGGGAAGTTAATCACTAATGCAATTGCAACACCAATCATAAAAGCAAATTCTGGCGGTGCAACGTTAGCTAACATCATAACTAATACGATAATCGTCAACAGTACATTGGCCCAAATTACCCAACCATGTTTGAGCGCGCGTCCTCTTACTGGAAACTTAATGTCTTGATCTCGTTCATAATTTTTCACAAGTCGATGAATATCAATGTTTAATGTAGGTTCTACTTCACCGTTATCGATTGCCTTCTTAATTCGTTTCTTTTCCCTAAACCCTAAATAAGTTGCGAAGATAAGTACTAACACGAAGCCAATCAATTGTACTGGAATGATGCCATACCATAATTCGTTAACACTTTTCACTTTCAATACAGAAGCAACACGCGCCATTGGTCCGCCCCAAGGCACCATATTCATAATTGCGGCACTAATTGCTAGTAAAAGAATTAATAAGTATTTGTTCATATTTAAAGCTTTATATAGTGGCAATAATGCAGGAATTGATAATAAGAAAGTGACAGCACCTGCACCATCTAATTGTGCAAACATACCAATCAATGCTGTGACAATACAGACAATGACCACATTACCACGAGTCATTAATATAAGTCGTTTGACAATAGGTTTGAACAATCCACTGTCAGTCATAATGCCAAAGAATATAATTGCGAAGATAAACATGATGACTACGCTCATCACAGATTCTAAACCACTATTAAAGAATTTAACTAAGTCTTTAATGCCGTATCCTAATAGCAAAGCACCAATACTAGGAATTAAAATCATACCGACGACTGGACTAATCTTTTTTGCAATTAAAAGTCCAACAATTGAGCCGATAATGATTATCCCCATTATTGTTAACCACATATTATCCCCTTGCATGTGAATTCCCCCTTATATCGTAATACGCTCTCCATTTATATAGAAAACGTTTTCATAATTTTATCAAAAATCTGACTTTAATTTAAGACGATATGCAAAAAAAGCGTGTTATCAATCTTGAAAAAGACTGACAACACGCAGAATACTTTTAAATAATTCCTTTATTCTTCAAATATTTAATAATAGTACTTACTGATTCTTCTACACTTTGATGTTCTGTATTAATCGTAATTTCTGGTTGATGTGGTGCCTCATACGGCGCACTTATACCAGTAAATTCTTTTATTTCACCAGAACGTGCTTTTTTATAAAGACCTTTAGGATCACGTTGTTCACATGCTTCCACGCTACACTCTGTGTAAACTTCAATGAATTCTCCATCTTCTAAAATTTCACGAACTTCATCACGATCAGCTCTGTAAGGCGAAATAAATGCTGTTATAGCAATTGTTCCCGCATCTACAAGTAATTTACTTACTTCACCAATGCGTCGAATATTTTCCTTACGGTCTTCTGGACTAAAGCCTAAATTCTTGTTTAAACCATGTCTAACATTATCGCCGTCTAGTCGATAAGAATGTTTTCCTAATTGGAACAAAGCTTTTTCAAGTTCTACTGATACAGTTGATTTTCCAGATCCTGATAATCCTGTAAACCATATCACTACACTTTTATGACCGTTTTGTTGTTGTCTATCTGACTTAGTAACTTCAGAATCATGCCATGTAATATTACTTGATTGACTCATGCTAAATCCCTCCGAATTAATTTTGTTTTAACCCTTTGATTAAGACTTCAGCTACTTCAGGTCTAGAGAATTTTGTAGGTAGTGATTCACCATTTCTAAGCTTTTCTCTTACTTTAGTACCACTTAAATGTACATGCTCTGATGCGTCGTGCGGGCATGTTTTAGCAGTAGCCATGTTGCCGCATTTTTCACAATAAAATGCATGTTCAAATTTCAATATTTGAATATCTAGTTCATCTCCAAATTGAGAAATTAATTCTTGAGCTTCATATGTGCCGTAATAATCGCCCACACCTGCATGGTCACGTCCAACAATGAAATGCGTACAACCATAGTTTTTACGTACTGTGGCATGTAGAATTGCTTCACGTGGACCAGCATAACGCATTGCCGCAGGATAAATGACTAAGCGCGCTCTATCTTTAGGAAAGTAGTTCTTTAAGATAGCTTGATAACTTTCCATACGAACGTCCGCTGGAATATCATCTGATTTCGTTTCTCCTACTAATGGATTAAGCAAAAGACCATCTACAATTTCTAATGCAGATTTTTGGATATATTCATGCGCACGATGTACAGGATTTCTTGTTTGGAATCCAACGACAGTCTTCCATCCTAAATCATGGAATAATTGACGTGTTTCTGCTGGGTCTAAATGGAAATCAGAGAACTCATCATGTTTAGGTCGATTAATTAATTGAATCGGTCCAGCAAGGTAAACATTCCCCTTGTCATAAACTTTTTTAACACCTGGATGTGCCTCGTCAGTCGTACCATACACATTTTGAGCTTCTTTTTTCTTATCATATGTGTACTTTTCTTCTAATTTCAATGTGCCATATAATTCGCCATCTTCACCGTATAATGCGATGTCATCACCGATTTCTAATTTATCCGCTTCTTCTTCAGAAACAGGTAGCGTAATCGGAATACTCCACACTAATCCATTTTCAAGATGTGTATCTTCAACAACTTTAGTGTAGTCAGCCTCACCCATAAATCCTGTTAACGGACTAAAACCACCAATACCGATTAATTCTAAGTCAGAAATTGACCAAGGATTTAAAGTAATCACTTTATATGATTGTGCTGCTTCTAAAAGATGATCTCTTTCTTCACCTTCTACTACGCGGTTAATTAATGTACCACCATGTGGTTTAATCGTATAATTAATAATCTGTTCATGTGTTGTCATTATTGATAACTCCTTTTCCAATTAATTAGATTAGTTTACTCGGTTTTATTTTCAAGAAAAAGACAATTTTTTGTTGCGAATCACAGTGATAATAACAAGTATCACAATCGCACAAATAATTGCGAATCTTACAATATTTGAAATTGTGTCATCGTGTACGAAATAAGTCATTAATGCATTGCTATTTGTGAAGATGATTAAGCCACCAACACAAATGGCTAGAATATTAATTGGTAATATCTTTGTTAAATATGCAGAGATAGGTGCTGCAATCATACCGCCGACACTTAACGCAATAACAAACCACCAATTAATCTGAGTAATACCTAAGAAGATGATGAAACTCAATGACGTTGATAATGTTACAAAAAACTCACTCGCCGATACAGTACCAATTGCATATCGTGGTTGGATCTTATGACTAGCTAATAACAAAGGTGTATTTACTGGTCCCCAGCCACCTCCGCCAATCGCATCTAAGAATCCGGCTATAGCACCTTGAGGCACAAGTTTGAAACCACTCAACTTACCAACATGTGTATGAATTTCTCTATTTCGTTTAAATAAAAATTGATACAAAATATATATACCCATTGAAAGTAAGAACAATGCGATATATGGCTTAATATAATCTCCATGTATTTGTGTAAGTAGACCTGCACCAATAAATCCACTTATAGCACCTGGAATAGCTAACTTTAACATGGTAGGCTTATGCACATTCTCAAATTTCCAATGTGATGTTCCTGATGCAGCAGTCGTAGCTATTTCTGAAAAATGTACAGTCGCCGATACAATGGCCGGTGCAATACCATAAGTTAATAATATTGATGATGATGAGGCACCGAATCCCATGCCAAGTGAACCATCAACAAGTTGGGCTAAAAAACCAGCTAATGCAAATATAAATAATTTTCTCATATATCACATGCCCCCTGACATTAAACTTGTGATTGAAGCCATCGCTTGAATTCTTTTTGTTTCTCCTCATCCAAATAGTCCTCAGATAATACATGTTGTAATAACGCTTGCTTTCTAGATGGCTCTATCGTTGATGCTTTAATAAGTTGTCTACTTTCATATAAAAAATCGATATAACTTTCATAACGTTCATCGTAGGTGTCTTGCAATGTCGATATAATTTGTCGACCTAGTTTAGGACTTGCACCATCTGTAGATACACTAATAGTCAATTTGCCACGTCTAAGCATACTAGGAAACGTCACATTCCCCGCTGAAGCATCTGCAGCGTGATTTAATAATGTACCTTCTGGCAAATTATCTTTAACATGTTGATTTACCTCTGGTTGATTTGTCGCAATAATAACTAGAAATGCGTGACTAATATCTTGTGGTTCAAACATTTTTTCAGCCCAAGTCAATCGCTGTTGCTGAAATAAAGTATGTAATTCTTTGGTGATTGATGGACTAACAATATGAACATGAGAACAGTATTCAACTAATGACTTTGCTCGTCGAGTTGCTACCTTCCCACCACCAACAATGACTATCTTTTTATTTTGTAAATCAATCATAAGTGGCATATTGCTCATATTGTATCCTCCTTTTATGATTATTCTTTCTTATTTTTAATAATTAAGGTAAGGTCATTTCTAAATCCGTAGTTTGTTCTTTAAACCAACTAATTTTTTGTCGCATTTGGACAACATCGCCAATAATAATCATAGCGGGATTTTTTATTTCTGACGCTTTTTCAACGATGTTACCTAACGTGCCATCAATTGTTTTTTGAGAAGTCGTCGTTCCTAAATGAATAAGTGCGACAGGCGTGTCTATTGATTTACCATGTTCAATAAGTAGGTCACAAATTTCTGGTAACCGTTTAACACCCATATAAACACAAAGTGTTTCTGGACCATGCGCTAAATGTGCCCAATAATCATCTTTAGACATACCAGGTTTATTAACTGCTGTCACAAAAGCAACTGACGAACTATAATCTCTGTGCGTGACAGGAATGCCTGCATAAGCTGGTGCAGCAATACCCGAAGTGATACCAGGCACAATCTCAAATGCAATCTGATGTTGTGCCAATATTTCTGCCTCTTCACCACCTCGGCCAAAGACAAACGGGTCACCACCTTTTAAACGAGTGATAACATGTCCTTTTTTCGCTAAATTAACCAACATTCGATTCGTTTCTTCTTGCGGTAATGAATGTCTATTCGGGTCTTTGCCACAATAAAAGAACTTTGTCCCCGGTTTAGCTAAATCTAAAATGTCTTTATTGACTAAGCGATCATATAAAATCACATCTGACATTTGAATGGCTTTCATACCTTTGATAGTTAATAAATCAGGATCACCAGGTCCTGCTCCTACTAAATACACTTTCCCCATGTTGTCACCCCCGTTTAAAACAACTTATCTCAAACTTTAACTATGGAAGTCTTGTCCTCCATGAACTTTAGCAACAACACCTGAACGTATGACAAAGTCACCAAAATGCTCACCTTCAAGACGTTCTTTACCATAATCCATAAGAATTGGACGTAGACTTTCAAGTATTTCTTGTTCTCCGATATTCTCTTTGTACAATTTATTTAAGCGTTCACCTTTGAAGCCACCGCCTAAATACATATTATATTTGCCAGGTGCTTTGCCTATAAATGCAATTTCTGCAAGTGCTGGTCTAGCACAACCATTTGGACATCCAGTCATACGGATTGTGATTTCTTCATCATTCACACCCGCTTCATCTAATAAGTCTTCAATCTTAGAGATTAATGATGGTAAATAACGTTCTGACTCAGCCATCGCTAATCCACATGTTGGGAACGCAACACATGCCATCGAATTACGTCTTAATCCCGTATAATTTTTACCATCTGTTAAACCATACTGATCGATAAGATTTTGAATTTCTTCTTTTTTCTCTGGAGTTACATTTGCAATAATTAAATTTTGGTTAGGAGATAATCTGAAGTCGCCCGTATGTGTTTTTGCAATTTTTCGTAATGCCGTTTTTAATTGATAATCTTCTGTATCTTTAACACGTCCATTTTGAATGAATAATGTATAATTCCAAACACCTTCGTCGCCCTCTATCCAACCTAGACGATCGCCATTATGTTCGAATTCAAAATCACGTGCTTCTTCAATTTCCCAACCTAAACGTGTATTTAGTTCTTCTACAACTTTATCCACACCTAAGCGGTCAACTGTATATTTGAATCGTGCATTTTTACGGTTCTCACGATTACCATAATCACGTTGAATTGTTAAGATTTTCTCACAAACATCAACGACTTGTTCTTTAGGAACGAAACCAGCTAAACGACCAACTTGTGGGTACGTATCTGTATTTCCGTGCGTCATACCCATACCGCCACCAACTGTGACATTAAATCCGACGAGTGTTTCATCTTCAACGATACCGATAAGTCCGATGTCTTGTGAATAGACATCAATATCATTAGATGGTGGTAAGGCAATACCAATTTTAAACTTACGTGGTAAATATTTCTTACCATACATTGGTTCAATTTCTTCTGAAGAATCTAATACTTTCTCCCCATCTAACCAAATTTCATGATAGGCATTGGTCTTAGGTAATAGATGGTCACTGATTTTAGTTGCATAGTCATTAATCTCTTTATGAATATGAGATTGATATGGATTAGGATTACACATTGTATTACGATTCACGTCCCCACATGCCGCGATCGTATCAAGTACAGACTCATTAATTTTCTTCATAGATGTTTTTAAATTTCTTTTTAAAATGCCGTGAAATTGGAAAGTTTGACGTGTTGTTAATTTCAGCGTCTGGTTGGCATAATTATTAGAAATGTCATCCATGGCAATCCATTGTTCAGGTGTAGCTGTTCCTCCTGGTAGACGCACGCGAATCATAAAGCTGTATGCTGGTTCTAATTTCTGCTTACGACGTTCGTCACGTAAATCTCTATCATCTTGTTGGTAGCTACCATGGAATTTCAATAATTTAGTGTCATCATCTGAAATAGCACCAGTAAGTGGGTCTGCTAAGCCTTGCTCAATTGTCCCACGTAAATAATTACTTTCGTCTTTTAAATACTCTAAAGCATCTAGCTTCTTATCAAGTTCTTCTGACATTTGCTTATTTGTCTTAGCCATTAAGTACCACCCTTTCTATTAGTACACATCGCGTTGGTAACGTTTATCTTTCTTCATTTGTTTAAGGTAGGCTTCAGCATCTTCTTCAGATAAGTTTTGTTCTTTCACTAAAACATTGCGGATAGCTTGATGTACATCTTTCGCCATATGTTTTTCATCACCACAAATGTAAATTGAAGCACCTTTTTGAAGCCATTCATTAAATTCTTTACTGTGTTCAGCAATACGATGTTGGACGTATACTTTTTCATCAGTGTCTCTTGAGAATGCAACATCCATTTTACCTAGCACGCCATCTTTCAACCATTCTTGCCATTCCGTTTGATATAGGAAGTCTGTTGTAAAGTGTTGATCACCAAAGAATAACCAAGTATTACCTTTAAATCCATGTTCTTCTCTTTCTTGCATATATGCTCTAAATGGTGCAACTCCTGTACCAGGTCCAATCATAATAACTGGTGTGTCACCTTCTTTAGGGAATTTGAAGTTTGGATTGCGTTTCAAGTAAATTGGAACAGTGTCACCTGGTTGAATACGTTCAGCAAATTGAACTGAACATACACCTGAACGGTCACGTCCATGTGAGTTGTATCTAACCGCCCCAACTGTAATATGCACTTCATCTGGTAGCGCTTCATAACTACTAGATATTGAATATTCTCTAGGTGGTAATTTTCTTAATAATTGATATAAATTTTCTGGTTGAAGTTCTGTTGTCGCAAAGTCATTTAATAAGTCGATTAAGTCACGACCTTCAATGTAACTTTGAACCCATTCATTATCTTCAACTTTTTCATTAAGTTCTTCATTTTCAAAGAATGACGCCGCATTGATAAGAAGCGGTTCCGTTAACTTCGTAATTTCAAAATGAGTTGTTAAGGCTTCTTCTAATCCTAATGTGTCACCCTCATCTGAAATTTGAACTTGATCATTTGGATCCCAACCTAATGTGCTAATTAATAAATCAACTAAAGCTGGGTCATTTTGAGGTAGAACGACTAAACAGTCTCCAACTTCATAATCTTCACCGAAATTATCTAATAGAAATTCAATATGTCTCGTTTCCTTATTTGAACCTTGTCCATTAAGGTTAATATTTTCTAAGACTTCTGCTTGATATGGATTTGCTTTAGAGAATTTCTTTTCTTTTGCAGACTTAATTGATTCACTTACAATTTGTTCATTTTGAGTGCCTTCTGGTGCAGTATCAATCGCATTGATTACATTTGCCATCCACTTTTCAGCATCTTCTTCATAATCAACGTCGCAATCCACACGATCATATATACGTTCTGCACCTAATTCATCTAGCTTTCTATCAAAGTCACGACCTGTTTGACAGAAGTATTCATACGTTTGATCCCCTAATGCTAGAACTGAGAATCTCACACCTTCAAGTTTAGGTGCCTTTCGACCATGAATAAACTCATGTAATTCAGCTGCATTATCAGGTGGATCCCCTTCACCTTGAGTAGAAGTGATAATGAATAAATCTTCAACATTTTTTAGATTTTTAGGTTTAAAATCGTCCATTGCTTTCAATGTCACGTTATGACCTATATTTGATAAGCGTTCTTCAAATATTTCAGCTAACCCTTGTGCATTACCTGTTTCAGAACCATATAAGAGTGTAATTGCTCGTTTCTCCGGCGTGATGACAGGTTCGTTTTGTTGAAGCATCGCTTCTGTGCCTTCAGTTAGACCATTTGCATTTGTTGAACTTGAACCTGTTTGTGATGGTACAGTTCCATTTGACGTTAATTGTTGGTTAGCAACTAAGTATCCACTTAACCATACCTTTTGTTCAGGTGTAAGTGTTTGTAAGAGTTCATTAATTTGTGCCGCTTGTCCTTCTGTAAAAGGACTATTTGTAACACTTAAATTCAATTGTATCCACCTCTTATTCCGTAAAATAACAATCATTTTATAAAAGCTTTATACTACTTTTATTATGTAAGAAATATGTCCGTCTGTACACTATTGTCGGACATATTTTGTTGGTTTTATTTAAAACATATCAGAATACTATGTTTTATAGTTAAAAATTTTTATCCAAACGCATTATGGTTTATCAGCAACATGTAAGCCACATTCTGTTTTATCGAAATTCGACCAACGCCCTGCTCTAGAATCATCTGAGTCAAATACAGGAGCGGTACATGGTATACAACCAATACTAGGATAATGTTGATCATGCAATACATTATAAGGTAAATCATGTTTCTTAATATAGTCCCAAACTTCATCTTCTGTCCAATAAATTAGAGGACACACTTTCACTGATTTAAAACGCTCGTCTTTATTAATAAAGTTCGTATTTGCACGTGTTGGCGATTGGTCTCGACGTAAACCTGAAACCCAAGCAACAGCACCACCTAACACTTCTTCTAAAGGTTTAATCTTTCTTATATAACAGCATTGATTAGGATTATTCTTCCATAATGCCGGATTATATTTGTCAGCTTGTTCTTCAAGCGTTAAATCAGGCTTCTTCATTTCAATACGAAGTTTTGGAAAGCGTTCTTTCACTCTATCAATCAAGTCATACGTTTCTTGGAAATGTAAATCCGTATCTAGAAAGACAATTTGTGCATCTGGCTTAATCTGGTAAATCAAATCAATTAAAACCATACTTTCCGCACCAAAACTACATGAATAAACAATGGAATCACCATATGTGCGATACGCCCATTCTAATATTTCATAAGCGCCTTTAGTTGCATCGTCAGTAGAAATAGAATCAATGAAAGGGTCACCTTCAAAATTCTCATACGTAATTGTCGGTACTGACATAAACTTATGGTCCCCCCTAAAATTTCACAAATTTATTAATCTAATACCTATCAGAATTGTCAGAATAATATGTTACTACTTTATCGAGATTTTGCTATAAAGTCAAGGTTCTGTGGAGAATTATATAAAGAAGGGGGGAGTATGACATTGATTCCATTTTGCATCCGTCACACTCCCTAAACATTTCAACTTTTCACTAGTAATGATTTTCTGGAATACACTGAATCAAAGCAATTTCACCATTCTTTGTAGTTACTAAAATTTCAAAGCCATTATTTTTCACGGTATTATAAATATAACTTCCAGCATCATTATTTTTATCATAATCACTGTATTTACTAATAAATGTTTGCTCATCAACATTTGAGGGTGATACACCAATTTCTCTTACTACTTCAGTATTACCTTTCAATTCATAGGCGACTGCTAAATTTCCATAAATGGTATAAAGATAATCCATCCCTGTTTTATGAAAGACACGATTGGAGCTACCGTATCTTTTTTCTACTTCTGCTCTGGTCATGCCTAGTTTAATGCCCATGTATGAATCCCTTGTATCCTTTTGCATAAATGACTTATGGAAATCCTCACTCATGACATCAATTTTAGGTGCTTGTGAATGAGTTGCATCTTTGTCTTTTTCATCTTCACTTTGTTTCGCTTTTTGCTTTTCCGCTTTAATAGGATCGTTAGACACTTTACCGTCATCCGTTGTTTCTTTATCTTTCTTCACATGCGCTGTTGTAGTCGTAGTCTGCTCCGTTTGCTCCCCTTCTTTTAAAAAGAAATGATAATAAGCAAAACAGCAACTGACTATAATCCCAATAACAACTAAGCCAACTAATATAAATGGCCAAATGCTTGACTTACGCTCAGCTATTTCATATTGTGACTCAATTGAATCATCTTCAAATACGTGTAAATCATTGCCACATTTACTACAAAATCGTTGCTCTTTAGTTATTTTATTACCACATCTAGGACAAAAATTCATGATATTACCTTCCTTCACTTCATGTTGCTAAATCTAAGTAGTTGTTGTGAATTTAGGTCTCTTATTTATTTTGACACCTACATTATATTTAATTTTAAATTAAGCACTAATTATTTTCTATAATTTTTTTATATAAATTTATCTAAAAAATAAAGTCGAAGAAAGCTTAACACTTCTCGACTTTAATCTAGTTATTCTTCATCTTTATCTCTATCATCATATCGCATTTGTTGTCGGTAACCATAAGTACTTTCTTTGATTAGTTGATCATTTAATAATCCAGCACCAATCGCACCTGCAACAGTTGAAATAGAAGCAGCAAACCAAGGAATACTTAGATATAAATCAATTCCAGCCGGTCCTTTTAAACCTACTTGTTGCCCTAAGAAATCAGATGGTAATAACACAAGTTCCGCAATTAAAAATAATGTGTAGAGAATAATGTAATAAATGATAATAGCTACAAAGAGCGTCATCACTGTAGTTAAGTTATATAACCATGTGATTCGTTTATTACGACTTTGTTTGACAGATTCCCACAAATCATGAGACATCATAATCCAAAGTAACATACCTAAGACTGCGATAATAGATATTCCAAATAGACGCCACATTGAGAATTCCATACTCATCTGCCACATAGTCGTAAATATTAAGCCAAATGCGCCAGTGGTAAAAGCAATTGCCACAATATTACTAAGGCTTGCCATCATATTAAGTGGATTATTCGCAAATGTCATACCACTCACAAGCCGAACCATTCCCATTGACCTAGTATTAGATAAATAGCGTAAATGATCATTACCTGTTTCATCTAAATATACTTCAGTTTTGTCTATTTTAGACAATGGAAATTGTTTGTTAACTGCATATGTTACATTATCATTGTCATCATAATCATTCTTTTCAGCTTCAGAATGATGCACTTCATTGATTATCGCAACGATGGCGTTCTTAAAACGTTTCTTAACTGGGCGCCAACCAAATGCAGGATAAGAAAAGACAGCAGCGCCATTCTTCTTATTGATGTCCAGTGCTAACACCCGTTCATTATGAAACATAGGTAAATCTGTAATTGCAACGACATAATCCCATTGTCGCTTATCATGATAATCTTGTATCTTTTTAAAAATTTTGCCAACGGATTCTGCGTAGCCTGTCAGAGGATCAACCACGAGATCCACTTCCCAGTCATGTTGGTTGTTATTCTGGTGAGATAAGATGTTCGGAATATCATCCATTAAACTCTCAGCTAATTTTTCTGTAACACCAGGCGCTACAACTAAACCAATTGTTTTAGCTTCATTCATGCGTCATCCTCCTCCCTATGATCCTGTTTTTTACCGTCATACTGTTCATCATCATTACTTTCTTTGTTGGATGAAGATTGTTCCACGTCATGTTGTGATACATCTTGTGATTGTTGTTCTTTTTTCTCTTTTTCCTCTTGTTGCGCTTCTTTATAACGATGATATTGGCGATAAGAATACGTAATACGTCGAATCTTCTCTTCATTTTCTACAGTTGAGCCCATTGCACCTGCTAATAAACCAAGCGATGATACAAACCATAACAATTTCAAATAATTTATAAATGTGAAATCAGGGTTTGCACTTGTCCAACTATTAAATAAACTTACAGGTACAAATAATGAAATACTAATAGATAGTAATACATATAAAACTGCGTAATTCATCAATGTAATGATGACTAAAGTGAGTAATGTCGTCGCGTTATATACATAACGATAAACACGTTGAGACTTCGCTGTTTTTTCTTCAAATAACTGATGCGCGTATAATAACCATCCGGCCATACCCAATATAGAAATAATCATTAAGACAATAAATCTTAAGGTTGAGTATTGAACACTTAATTCCCATGGCATAGAGAAGATAGATACATAGGTTCCTGTCGCAAATGCAACGGAAATTATCTTCTTAAAATTAAACAAATTCCTCCATGGCTCATTCGCTCGCGTTAAACCCAAAATAAGCTGCAACCATCCTAATATAAAGTAGCGATTAATATAACGTCTTATCGAACTTTCATCTTCTCTAGGATCAACAGCTTTAGGTTTAATCAGTGGATGCACTTTGGGGCGCTCTTTCGTATTATTGTGATATAACTGTTCAACTAGTGCTGTCATACTCTTCACTAACTTACGCTCTAAATTAATCCAACCTAACGCAGGTAATGAAAGCATAGAAACTTGCTTTTCACTATTAAAGTCACTAATCACAACTTTATTACCTGAGATACTTGGTAAATCTGTAATACAAATAACGAAATCCCAATCATATTCTTCCTTCAATTCTGCAGCTTTATCTATACTCTCATGTACATCCTCAGCAGATCCTATTAATAAATCTACTTTACTCTCGAAATGCCATTCATTCACATCCTTAATCCGGTTATGTAAATGTTGTTGAATCTTTGGTATCGCATTATCGACGAGCTTATGTGCAACGCCTGGCGATGGCACTAATCCAATCGTAAGGGTCATGATTAACCTCCTTCCTCTTCTAATATTTGCTAAGTTAACTATTGTTTTTTTTTGAAAAAAAGTATTAATTAACGGGGTCAAAATTATGCAATGTTCATTTTATGATAATAACAATACTTTTTGCAATTAAGGGAGTTGAACAGAATTCGTTTTGAATTCGTTTTTCAACTCTCGCAAGGATGACTAGAACTGAGAAGAATTTAATTTTAAGCTTTTTATCAGTTCAGTCAGCTAATGCGAATTTGCATTGTAGACTTATGAAATTGTTTTATAATCGGCTCTTCACATTAACTCTAACTAGTCAAATTACAGTCTTGACTTCTAAAATTAAAAATACTAAATTAAATATATAGTATAAAAATATGCACTAGGGGTGTTTTCAAACTGAGATGGAGTCTTACTCCAAACCCTTTGAACCTGAACTAGATGGTACTAGCGTAGGAAAGTGTGGATGAAATTGTAGATAACTTGATTAAGGTCTAGATATGTCATGCCTTATTTCATAAAAACTCACATCTATCATTTACGTAACTTTTCTATAGTGAAGGTTGCGTATTTTTTACTTTAAAAAAGTGACAGAGGTGACCGCCAGACAACTTTATCATAGTAGTGAAAATGTCATGTTGAAATAAGCATTGTCTGAGAGAAGCTTAGACTAGTAGTATTGTAGAAAATTCATTTTATTTATCCAATTTATTTATCCATATAATAGAAATTAACGTAAAGTCGGTGATGCTAACTTAGGGGTGTCACCGACTTCTTTATTGCAATTAAAAAGAGCGAGACATTCGTCTCACTCTTTAAACGACTCAAATTTTAATATTTATATGGGTCGTTATCTTTTTTATCTTTCAATTTGTCCGCTTCATCACGTACAAAGTCGTTATCTTTATGATCATGTCGATCTTTATCAAAATCATTTAAATCTTTATGTGCTTCATCTTGATATCTATCACTACGAGAACCAAATTGACTACGTTCTTCATTGTCATGATTATGATTGTGCTCTTGATTTTGATTAAAATTATTGTCTTTACGGTCATCTGAAGACCAATCTACATCATTATGACGGTTAAAGTCTTCATTTGAACGATGTAAGTCATCACGACGATTAGACTCTTGATAATCATTACGCTCTAAATTAGAACGGTCACGGTTATTATTGTCATAACGATTGTTATCATTGTGATTTGAATGGTCATGACTACCATTATGAACATCATCATTAGAATAATGTTCTTTAATATCTCTTTGTTCCTTCGCTTTATCTTCTTCATCTAAGATAAACGCATTGTTTTGAGCGTTAACATCTTTATCATTATGATGATTGTCACGACGATTGTTATAGTCATTATCACGATCGTATTCACGGTGTGCGTTATGATTGTGACGATTGTCATTAAACTCATTGTTGTGACGATCGTTATATCTGTCATCATGACGGTTATCACGATCATGATCACGTCGGTCATCATTTCTGTCATCATGACGGTTGTTATCATAATCATGGTTACGACTATTATTATGGTTATTATTGTCATAATAGCCATTAGCGTAATTATCTTTTTTCTTACCTTTTCTTACAAGTAGCATAATACCAGCTACGATCCAAAGAATAACACTAATCCAGTTAGACATTAATGCGATTAGACCTGCAATAATTAGTAAGATACCTGCAATTTTAGGTTTTTTACTAATTAAAATACCGCCAATAATTGCTAAAATTAGTGAAATTACAGCACCCCAAGTTAAGAAACTAAAGAAACTACCTAAAACATCAATACCTTGATTCAATTCTGAAGTAGATACTGAGTTACCTTGCTTTTGAGATTCACTAATCATTTGATCTTTAAAGTTACTATTTCCCATTAAAGGTTTAAGAACTAAGAACATGATTGCAACTAATGCTTGCAATACAACCCCTAACCAAGTAAGGATATGTTCGACTGTGCGTTTAATCTTGTTATTTTGTGTGTGATGTGATGTATAATCGTTTGTTTGATTAGCCATTTTTACGCCTCCTTTTTTTGTTGTATACCCTACAGATGATTAGGTTACACTTAATTTTTAAAAAGTATGGCAAATTTCTAATACTCGATTTAGTGATACCGATTAACAATCATGTAATAAATACGCGATGTAATCCAATACATTAAGGCATACATAGCAACAATCGAAATAATAACACCGACATAACTTGTCACAAACACACCAACATGATTAACATTCAGAATACCTAACACGTTATATATTATTTTTGAAGCAAAGATGACATGAATCGTTGCGACAATAATTGGCAATGCAAATATCCATATAATTTGTTTATTAATGGTATCTTTAATTCTGTCATTATCTATACCAACTTGTTGCATAATTTGATAGTTCTTACGATCCTCATATCCTTCTGCAACATTTTTATAGTACATCATTAGAAATGTGCCAATGAATAAAATGATAGACACTACCGTTCCAATAAAGATAAGTCCTCCATTAATTTCATATAATGTGCCCGCCACTTCTTTTTTATCATCAATACTCACTTTATAGCGTTGCATTAATGTATTTTTCAACTTATCAAAGTCAGATGTATGCTTTGTCATGATATTAAAATGCATAAATGTATTTTGAACTTTCTGCGTGCCATGATGGTCGTTCTTATCAGCATTGACATAATAATTGGTTAATTGTTGGAATGTCTTATCATCTGGAGTAATAATAGTTAATGATCCTGGAACTGGATAGGAATAGTTATGACCATCTATTTGTTTAATATTAAATTTGTCCCCCATCATTGTTGCAGTTCTTAATTTTTTAAAAGGTTGATTTAAACTTTCAAATCCTAATTCCCCATGTTTCAACTTAACCTTCTTCGTGTTTAGCTCATTATAATCGTGTTGTGTCATAATCACGAGATAGGCACTATTAATCGTCATATTATAATCTTTATTATTGCGATGTTTAAATAATCCTGGTTGTTTGTAATCCACCGCAATCAGTGAAATTGCATTCTTTTTAAAGAAATCAACTTTAGCATGATCTTTAATATCACGTTCCAAATGACGTACTTTCTCCTGAGTCTTCTTATTATTGTGAAGATTTCCATCTATTGAAACTCTATATTGATCTGACATAATAGAATCGACCTGATCCGATATCCCTCGATAAGTTGATATCGTCATACCCACAGTAACAATTAGAAATGTACATAACATCGTGATGCTTGCAAGTCCAATCGCATTTGAATTCATCCTAGACTGCAATCCTGAAATGGTAAAAAAATATTTAGGATTATAATACAATTTAGGGATTCGTTTTAACCAATCTAATAGTAAAACGCCTAACGATAAATAAAAGCAATATGTCCCAATCATAACCAAGCCAATTGCACCGAACAAATTATATAACGAGCGTAATACCATTTGATTAGAGAGCGCAATGTGATAACTGCTAAATAACGTAACAACCCCAATAACTAGTAAAACGTATAATACAAATTTGGGTAATTTTCTTTCAGCTCTTTGACGTTGATGTATTAATTTAATAGGACTTTGGAATAATATTTTTAAATTGTTAATCAAGAATAGAAATAACATCACCGCTGCTAAAATAATTAAAGTAATGCTCATCGCTTTCACATCAAAAGGATAATCCAATAGCGACATGCCCGTCTGATGCATTAATTTATTCATAAGCATAAAGATTAATACGCCAAAGAAATAGCCACCAGTTATACTGATAAGCGTAATTAAAACATATTGATATACCATCTCGATGAGCATAATCATCCGGAAATGTTTCTTCTCCATTCCAAGTATCATGTTCATCGCAAGTTCCTGTTGGCGACGTTTCATCATGAAGCGGTTGGCATATAAAATAAATATAAAACCCAAGACACTCATAAAGAAATTTCCCACACTAATAAATATAGGTAATAGCTGACTTCGCTTTTGGACGTAGTCATTCATATTTAAAGATAATAGAATAAATTCCGTTGCGAACATGATGCTCAATGCTAATATAAAGGGCATGATCACATGTCGCTGCATCTTGAAGTTTTGAGTGATCATCTTCCAGAGCATATGTATGGTCATGTTAGTCCCCACTTTCATTCAGAATAGCCAAACTATCAGCGATACGCTTTTGAAAATCTTGTTGCGATTCTTCTCCTCGGTAAATTTCATGATACAAACGTCCATCTTTAATAAATAATACTCGTTTAGCATAAGACGCGTCGATAGTTGAATGTGTTACCATTAATATCGTTTGCGTATTATCATTAATTTCTCGAAATAGCGTCATGATTTGTTTCGAAGTCTTTGAATCGAGCGCACCGGTCGGCTCATCGGCGAGCAGTAAATCGGGTTCATTGATTAATGCTCGACCAATCGCAATTCGTTGTTGTTCACCACCAGAAACTTGATACGGATATTTGGAAAGTAATTTCTCAATACCTAATTTAGAACTTAGCGTATTCATACGCTGTTCCATTACTTTATGCGAGCGGTTAGCAAGCACAAGTGGCATTAAGATGTTATCTTGATTCGTCATAGTTGGTAAGACGTTGAAATCTTGAAAGACAAAGCCAAGGTTATCACGACGAAAATGCGCTATTTGCTTATTACGTAACTTGCGAATATCTTGATTATTAATAGTGATGTTGCCTTCAGACACTTTATCAAACGTTGCAATTAAGTTTAATAAAGTGGATTTACCTGAACCCAACTCACCCATAATGGCTACAAATTCTCCCTTATAAACAGTAAATGAAATGCCATTCAGCGCAGTAGTCGCATTTAACCCTCTGCCAAATGTTTTCTTTACATTTTTGACGTCTAATAACATCACTTCAACCTCGCTTTCTTTAATTATTTTTTATCAATATGGTCACAATGCAGATGTAATCTAATAATTTAAGACCTCATTCCTTTTGTTATCTCTATCATAAAACAAAAAAATGCCAACAACATTGATAATTTCTTACAAATGTTGTTGGCTAGCTTACAATATTGAAAGTTTAATTATTTTTCGGGAAATAAATATTAAATGCCGTACCTTTGTTCAACTCAGACTGTACATCTACATGATGATGTAAATGTTGCGAGATATGTTTAACAATAAACAATCCAATGCCTGATGAATTAGCATTCAATCGACCATTATATCCTGAATAGCCTTTATCAAAGATCTTCGGTAAGTCAGCTTGACTAATACCGACGCCATTATCACGAATAGTTAATACATGCTGTTGTTGGTCAAACGTAATCCAAATGTCCTTACCTCGCGCATACTTCAATGCATTATTTAGAATCTGTTCAATCATTATTGAACACCATTGTGCATCAGTCAGAACTTCATCCTCACACCGTTCATAATGAATCTTTGTCTTCTGATCAATAAATTGAATAGAATATTTCATAATTAATGGACGGACAAGATCATTAATCTTCACTTTTGAAAAGGACATATCCGTTTCTTGATTCATTAATTTTAAATAACTTAACGCTAAACTTGTATAATTATCAATTTGAATAATTTCTTGACGCACTCGATTGACGACATTATCTTCATTACGCTCTAACAACAATTTAGATGCTGTAATAGGTGTCTTCATTTGATGAACCCATGTTAAAAAATAATTCTCCACATTAGCTTGATATTCAGTTTGATCACTTTTCACCTGTTGCAATTCATGCTCTAGTTCATGAATAGTGTCTCTCATCTGAACTTGTTCTCTAAACCCACTTAATTGAACTAACCAATAAATTATCATGATGAACAGCATTATTCCGGTACCCAATAGATACGCACTCAGTGGCAAATTAAATAGAAAGAAGATAAGTAAGAATAATAATATAAATGTGATGACTATACTGATTTCATTTAGTATTGATTTAATAAAAGCTTTCAGCATAATTAAGACACCTTATATCCAACATTCTTCTTAGTTTCAATTAAATCTATAACACCTATCGATTGTAATTTCTTACGCAATCGTGTCATATTGACTGCTAAAGTATTGTCATCTATAAAATTCTCTGACTCCCAACACTTTTCAATCAATGTGGTACGGCTGACATACTTACCTTCATTGCGGAACAACATATTTAAGATTTGTAATTCAGTAAAGGACAATTGAACCGATTCGCCTTCATGGTAAAGTGTTGCTTCATCTACAACAAGTTTGCAATCTTTCACAGTAATTTCATTATTAGACACTGCTAAATCATACGTTCTACGTAATAATGCTTGAATCTTAGTTACCGTTAACGATAAATTAAATGGTTTCTCGATAAAATCATCGCCGCCCATTTGAATTGCCATAATTTGATCCATATTATCGGTTCTTGGACTAATAAACATAATCGGCACATTAGAAGTCTTACGTATCTCCTGACACCAGTGATAGCCATTGAATGTCGGTAGATTGATATCGAGCAACACGAGTTGTGGTTGATTTGCATTAAATACGTCGATAATATTATCAAATTGTTTAGCCACGATGACCTCATAATTCCATTTCGATAACTCTTGCTCTAAACTTTCTGCAATGACAAAATCATCTTCCACGATGAATACTTTCATATTGCTCACCTTTCATTACTAATGATTTATTAAGCTTTGTGGTCGTCGTCATATTCAGGATTTGAAACTTTATTCTTTTCCTTTTCAAATTCTGCTTCTTTTTGTTCAGTTTTCTTTTTACGTTTACGTTCTTCCATTATTGATAATGCGATAAATCCAATGATGAGTAGTGGTGATAACATTACAAATATCATCCATTGAACACCTCTATATTTTATATTTGATTGATACATCGTCTTAGTCTTCATTTTACAACTTTACTTATAAAATGAACATCAAAAAACTGAAGCGATACCGAAATAATGACTATTTCAACGTACCGCTTCAATCATAATAAAGATTATAAATTTAATTGCGACTCATAAGTACAGATTAGACATTACTTTTTATTTAAGATGTAAGTTCTAATATCTTCTATTGAAATACTGTCATATATTTGTGCTTTGACATCTCCTATCTTAGCTACTCTCAACATACTTCCACCATAGCTCTTTGGAGAATATTGCTCCCAATAGTCTAATTGTTCAAATAGCTCTTTCAATGTTTCCATAAAATTTACCACCTTTTCTAAATTTGGGTAAATAAAATAGCCCTCCTTAAATAAGAAGCGCTCACGGACATCTTCTTATCTTTCAGGAACTCCTGTTGGATTTAGCACCTCACGTCAAACGCAGTTGCTGGAGTTTCATAGGGCCAATTCCCTCCACTCACTCTTAATAAGACGAACTATTTTATTTATTGATATTTTAACTCACTTTTAACAATTATAAAAGTAAAACGTTTACAACATTTGGTAAAACTAAATATAAAATAAATTCTATTCATTAATAATTGTTTACAATTACTTTACTTAAAAATAACTTTATACTAACTGAAAATCAAATTAAATTTCTTAATATGAATAGTGTAACAACTACACAATATACATATTAGGGGGCTTTTTTAAAAATGAGTTTCATCAAAAAATTTGGTAAAACGACAGTAGCAAGTTCAATCTTAGCTGCATCTGTATTAGGGACAACACACGTGTCATTGGCGTCAGGTTCTGGCGAAGGTAACCAAGGCGAACAAGGACAAGATGGAGATTACATGGCCATTGGTAACACAAAGAATCCGAAAAACGTTATCTTCATGGTCGGCGATGGAATGGGTAAGTCGCATACATCTGCATATCGTCACTTTGCAGATAATCCTGATACTAAAGAAGTTGAAAAAACATCATTTGACAAATACTTAACAGGTGCACACCAAACACATAACGATGATGAGAAAGAAAACATCACTGACTCAGCCGCTGCTGGTACAGCATTGAGTACTGGACACAAAACATATAATGGTGCCATCGGTGTAGACACTAACAAAAACACATTAAAAACGGTGTTAGAACAAGCTAAAGAAAATGGTAAATCAACAGGATTAGTTTCAACTGCAGAAATTACTGACGCAACTCCAGCCGTATATGCATCACACGTTGATGATCGTGGTAAGAAAGATGAAATCGCGCAACAATTCTATAATGATAAAATCAATGGTCAACATAAAGTAGATGTATTATTAGGTGGCGGTTCTAAATACTTTGGTAAAGATAATGGTAATTTAACGGATAAATTCCAAAAAGATGGTTATGATTACGTAACAAATAAAGATGAACTTGCTAATTCACAAAGTGATCAAGTATTAGGTTTATTCTCTGAAAAAGATATGCCGTTACAAATTGATTCTTCAGCTGATGAACCTAAATTAGCTGATATGCAAGACGCAGCATTAGACAAATTAGAAAAGAATCAAAACGGTTTCTTCTTAATGGTTGAAGGTGCATCAATTGATAAAGCTGCACACCCAAATGACATTACAGGTGTTATGTCAGAAATGTCTAGTTTCGATCAATCATTCCAAAAAGCAATGGAATATGCTGAAACTCATAAAGATACATTAGTCGTTGCAACAGCTGACCATGCTACTGGTGGTTTATCAATGGGTTCAGGTGGCGAATATGTTTGGAAACCAGAAGCAATTCGTAATATGAAACACTCTGGTTCATATATGACTAAACAAATTGCAAATGGCAAAGATCCTGAAAAAGTAATCGACGAAGGTTATGGTATCGAATTCCCTTCTAAACAAATGGATAAAGTTAAAGACGCTACTAAAGAATTAAAAGACGCTCAAGATAAAGCTAAAAGTGATGACGATGAAAATGTAGCAAAAGCAACAACGAAATTACAAGATGCGATTCAAAAACCAATCGATGAAGCATCACATACTGGTTGGACAACTTATGGACATACTGGTGAAGACGTAGACATTTATGCTCAAGGCCCAGGTTCAGATAAATTCCGTGGAAACATTGATAACACTGATAACGCTAAAAACATTTTTGATTTCTTTAGCGGTGATGTCACTTCAAATCAAAATTAATAATAATTAAACTAAATTTGGCATACTAAATAAAGTATCCTCAGTCGAAAAAATTGTGGATACTTTATTTTAATTAACTACGGATTCTGTATTTAATTATTAGTTGTATATCATATAATATTTTGTAGTATAATGTAAATGTTATATAAAATAACTAGTTATTAGGAGGCATATATGAAAGCGCTAATTACTGGGGGAGCAGGATTCATTGGTTCTCACATAGCTAAAAAACTTATATTTAATACATCACTATATGTCTTCTAATTTCCCAACAATACATACAAAAAAGAGGCTGGACGAAAAATGTCTCAGCCTAATTTATCATTTGAGCAGTAGCTGACTGATTTGAAATTGCGCTTAACTCAAGCTTTTTTCAAACCTAGCCATCTTTGCTGGGGCGAGACAATGAAATTATTTTAATTTCTGTCCCGCTCCCAAAACATTAATATTCAATATTTGGCATTTCGTTTACTTTATTTTGGTATTTTTTGAAACCAACATATGCAGCTACGCCTAAAACTACTGTAATTAATAATCCCTTCATGTCTGTCACTCCTTTAAGGTTCTACATTTATTAGATTTCTTAAATATTTAAATCTAAATTTACCTATATTATACACTTAAAATTGTTCATTTTTAAAGTCACGTTTCACTATCTTATACACCATTGGTCTGATTTTTCATGAAAAGTATTGTATTATTTTAAAAATCGAGTATATTAATTATATCGATTTCGAAATAAATATATTTGAGGTGCACGACTGTGGCAAAATTATTATACATTACAGCTCACCCATTAGATGAATTAGCTTCTAATTCTATGGCTGCTGGTAAAGCATTTATTGAATCATACAAAGATAATCACTCAAGTGATGAAGTGAAACATATTGATTTATTCAAAGAAGATATCCCTGTTATTGATAAAGATGTATTAACTGGTTGGGGTAAATTAAGAAATGGCGATGAACTTAATCAAGATGAACAACAAAAAGTTGATCGTTTCAGTGAAATTTTAGAAGAATTCCTTTCAGCTGATAAATATGTTTTCGTTTCACCAATGTGGAACTTATCATTCCCACCTGTATTGAAAGCGTACATTGACGCAATTTCAATTGCAGGTAAAACATTCAAATACACTGCTGAAGGTCCTCAAGGTCTTTTAACAGATAAAAAAGTATTACACATTCAATCACGTGGTGGGTTCTACTCAGAAGGTCCAGCTGCAGATGTTGAAAGTGGCGACCGTTACTTAAGAACAATCATGACATTCTTAGGTGTGCCTTCATACGAAAATGTAATTATTGAAGGTCATAATGCGGAACCAGAGAGAACAGAAGAAATTAAAGCCGCTTCAATTGCTGAAGCACAAGAAATGGGTAAAAATTTCTAATATCAACATTAAAAGGCGTTGCGTAGTCATTTACGCAATGCCTTTTTTCCCATTCAGTCATATTTACTTCTCATCTTTCAAGTGCTGAATATCTTGAAATCCTTCTCTGTAATTCGATAGTTCTTCCATGATGTCATACCAATCATGTCCTACCTTCTGAAAGGTACTCTGCATTAATTCATTTTGTGCTTTATTTAATTTATCAACTAACTTACTGCCTTTAGGCGTTGGAAATAATTGTTTCACACGTCGATCTTCTTCAGATGTTTGTTCAACAATTAACCCTTCTTCCTTCAATTTACGCAACGTCGCATGTGATCCTTGCTTCGAGATTTCTAATGTCTTTAATAATTGCTTAATGGTAATACCAGGCAATTTATTAATAAAGAATAAAAAGCGATGGTGCTGACGACTCATGTCGTATTTTTCAATAATTTCATCTGCCGTTTTTATAAATGTCTTATATGCGAAGTAAAATAACATATGTTCATAATCATTTTTATTACTATCCATAGACTTCTTTCCTTTTCCATTTATGAATGATTATACATATTATAATCAATTTTCAAAAAACAGTCGAAAAAAGGTCAACAAAATTGACTTTATTAGTCAATATAATTATATTGTAAGTGTATTCTAATTTATAAATAAAGGTGGAATGAATATGAAACAACGTATAGGACAATACTTAATGGATGCAGTACATCGTGCAGGCGTCGACAAAATCTTTGGCGTGCCAGGAGACTTCAACCTAGCATTTCTAGATGACATCGTGCGTCATAATGGTGTCGAATGGGTAGGAACGACTAATGAACTTAACGGTAGTTATGCTGCAGATGGTTATGCACGTATCAATGGACTAGGCGTGCTCGTTACTACATTTGGTGTTGGTGAATTAAGTGCTGTTAACGGTATCGCAGGTTCGTATGCTGAACGTGTCCCAGTGATTGCGATTACTGGTGCACCAACGCAAGCAGTAGAACAAGCCGGTAAGTATGTGCACCATTCATTGGGTGAAGGTCGTTTCGATAGCTATCAAAAGATGTTCGAACACATTACGACAGCGCAAGCATACATTACTGCTGAGAACGCAACAACTGAAATTCCTAGAGTCATTAATGCTGCTATTCATGAACGCCGCCCAGTGCACATTCATCTTCCTATTGATGTTGCAATGACTGAAATTGAGGTAGATTCAGAGTATGAGGTCGCACCAGTTCCAGACGTAAATGTTGATCGATATATTGATATGGTCGCTGACAAACTACGCACTGCGTCACAACCAGTCATTATCACAGGTCATGAAATCAACAGTTTCCACTTACACGAAGCACTCGAGCAATTTGTTAATCAAACACACATTCCAGTCGCTCAATTATCATTAGGTAAAGGGGCGTTTAACGAAGAGAATCCATATTATATAGGCATTTATGATGGCAAAATTGCAGAAGACCAAATTAAAGATTATGTCGATAACAGTGATGCCATTTTAAATATTGGTGCTAAATTAACTGACTCAGCTACAGCCGGTTTCTCTTATGAATTTAATATTGATGATGTGGTTATGCTTAATCATCATAACTTTAAATTGAATGAAACGGTTGCTGAAGATGTGACGCTACCTAGCTTAATTGATGGACTTAATACGATTGATTATCGATATGAGGGCTCGTTCCCTACTTTTGAAAAAGGTGCATCAAAAGAAGTCGCATTATCAGATGATATCTTAACGCAATCAACATACTTTAACATGATGCAACAATTCATTAAAGAGGATGATGTCTTATTAGCTGAGCAAGGCACATCATTCTTCGGTGCGTATGATTTAGCTTTACCGAAAGACATGACGTTTATAGGACAACCATTATGGGGTTCTATCGGTTATACACTGCCAGCTACTTTAGGTACGCAAATGGCTGATCCAAATCGCCGTAACATCTTATTAATCGGGGATGGCTCATTACAACTTACAGTTCAAGAGTTATCTACGATGATTCGCCAAGATATCAAACCGATTATCTTCGTGATTAATAACGATGGTTATACAGTAGAACGTTTAATCCACGGTATGGAAGAAACGTACAATGATATCCGTATGTGGGATTATAAAGTTCTACCGAAAGTATTCGGTGGCGATAACGTCGTTGTGCATGACGTGAAGACATCGAATGACTTACAGAATGTCTTTAACGCCATTAACGCTGCTCCAGAGCAATTACACTTCACTGAAGTCACAATGAAATGGGATGACGCACCAGCTAAACTTCGCGACATTTCAAAAGCCTTTGCAGCACAAAATAAATAGGTCATCTACAATTATTAAAATAAGCCTGTCGCATGTTCTACCATGTCACAGGCTTATTTGCGTTATATACTCTTTTCATCCAAGTATTCAGAATCAATAACATCTTTCGTGATATCTTGAAGATGTTTTATGTCCCATTGACTTTTCTTATCGTTTCTTAATCCATGTTGTTCAGCTAAATTCTGATTATAATCATCTAAATTGTACACTTCAAAATCATGTCTCGTGTCTTTATTGGTAGGATGCCACTGTTGGTAATGATTGACCATACTCGTCCACTTCACATTTTCAATATGTGCACCTTTAGGCACTTTAACAATTTCAAAATTCAATCTTCCTAATAATTGATTATGTTCATTTCCAGTATCTTGTCCATTCAGAAAGTTACCTAACGAATATGCGACCAATGTTTGATGGTTATCATGTTGACTCTTCACCCACTCAACAGGTTGGATAACATGGGGATGTGTGCCTATAACAACATCTACACCCTCATCCGCAAATAATTGGGCATATTTCTTTTGCGTATGATTAGGTTGGTGGTGATTTTCCAATCCCCAATGGGCAGACACCATCACGACATCACTCTGCTTTTTTGCTTGTCTTACATCTCGTTGAATCGTCTTTTCATCAAACTTTTTAATCGTGTAAGGATATTGTGATGTCATTTCATTTGTACCATATGTATAACTTAGTAAACTCACCTTGATTCCATTCACAGTCATAACTGGTATCGTTTGAGAATCCTTTTCCGAATTAAAAATACCTGTAAATAAAACTTGTTTATCAAACTTATTCCATGTCTTGAGATGATTTAAGACACCTTCATCACCTTGATCCAAGGAATGATTATTGGCACCATTTACCATATCAAAGCCGGTTTCGACAACATCTTGAGCAATCTGACTCGGAGTATTGAAGTTCTTAAATCCTGAAAATGGGCGATCATCCCCACCTAATGGAGATTCTTGATTAATAAATGCAAGGTCAGGTGATTGTATGTCGTTCTTAATATGTGAATACATAGGCTTAAAATTGAATGACCCATCTTGTTGCAGTGCATCATTATAAACAACGGGGTGTATTAAATTATCTCCTACTGCAACCACTGATGCTTCATCAGTAACATCTTCAGCCAGTGCCATGCCACAGAGAATTGCAAAAGTAAAAAATAGTACTAAACAACTAACATAATACTTAACCACTAAGTACGCCTTCTTTCATTGAAGAATTCCAACGTCTTTTATATTCAAAACATATTTTAGTTGAGTTGCATAACATTTATTAATGAACTCTTTGATTTTTATTTTAGACAATTACTAATTTTAATGCAATTTGAATAAGAAAAAATTTTAATATATCATTTAGTTGTATAGTCGATAAATTATTAAGGGAGTTAAAACATGATATTATTACCACTAAGTATCATTATGGGGTGTTTAGGATATATTTTTAAAAATAATCCACCTACCGAGCGCAACGGTTGGTATGGGTATCGAACAAAGAAATCCATGGCCAATGATCGCAATTGGATTAAAGCACAAAAACAATTTGGTACCTATTCTCTAAAATACTTATGGTTTTTATTACTGTTTGGAATTATCGGACTCGTAATTGAAATTGTAGGTATTATGAGAAGTACTGACTCTATCATTATGACCGGTTTAGGTATAGAGTTTGACATAATGGTATGGTATATGTTTATTGTTTATTTGAAAGTGGAGAAAACACTTTAATTTTGACTTTATACAACATAGGTCCTCTACTTCATTCATTTGAAATAGAGGAATTTTCGTTATTCAGTGTCTAATTTTTAATTTCAATCAATGCATTTTAACAATAATTCTACCGACATCACCACTAGCTAATTTATCAAATCCTTCATTGATATCATCTAGAGTAATCACTTCACTAATGAGTGGATCAATGTTTAATCTTCCTTGTTTATATAAACTTACAAAACGAGGAATATCTCTATCAGGAACACAGCTTCCTACATAAGAACCTTTAACTGTCCGTTCTTCTGCAGCTAATGTTACTTGAGGAAATGAGAATTCATCTTTAGGATGAGGTAAGCCCGTTGTTACTGTAGTACCCCCTCGTTTAGTAATTTTATAGGCGACTTGCATTGCAGGAACAACCCCTGCTGTTTCAAATGCATATTCTACTCCGCCAGGCACATATTCTTTAATTTGTTCATCTATATCATCATCACTAGAGTTAAATGTCGCGGTAGCTCCAAACTGCTTAGCTAAATCAAATTTGTCTTCATTAATATCTAGTGCAATAATTTCATTTGCACCTGCTAACTTAGCACCAATAATGGCATTTAATCCTATACCACCTAGTCCAACCACAGCAACATTACTACCTGGACGAATTTGAGCTGTATTCATCACAGCACCAATACCTGTAATGACAGCACAGCCAAATACTGCTGCACGTTCAAATGGTATTTCATTACTGATTTTTACAATAGAATTTTCAGAAACCACTGCGTGTTCTGCAAATCCAGAGACGCCTAAATGATGATATACTTGTCCATCTTCATTAGATAATCGAATGCCTCCTTCTAGCATTTCGCCTTTTTCATTTGCTTTAGCTCCATTTTCACACAAAGCTGGACGTCCTTCTTTACATGGTATACATTTACCACAGCTTGGAATGAAGGTACAAACTACATGGTCACCTTCTTTCACCCTTGTGACACTACTTCCAACTTTTAATACTTCGCCAGTTGCCTCATGACCAAGTGCCATCGGTAAAGGTCGAGGTCTACTGCCGTTAATTACTGATAAGTCTGAATGGCATAGCCCTGCTGCATGTATTTTTAGCAATACTTCATGCTCATGAGCATCTTCTAACTCTAAGCTCTCAATTTTTAAAGGTTTCGATTCTTTATAAGGTTGAGATGCTTCCATTTCATATAATACTGCTGCTCTTGTTTTCATAATTAAACACTCCCTTGAAAGTCCCTATTCATAATATCCGTCTGTTGATTTTCGAAATTCGGCAAATTGTTCTCCATCGTGGCCAAACCAAATTTGTGCATTTTTCTCTGCTGCTAATTTTTTTATTTTTTCTACAGAATTTGTCCAACCAACAGAATCATACAAGATACCTGGAGGCTTAAGTGTTGGTTCCATACTTTCTTTCGTATAAATAGCATCTGAGGCGAGAATAATTGTTCCAAGTTCTTCAGTTTCAATTTCTAAGCCAATCATGCCCCATGCATGACCACTGCCAAAATTCAAGACCTTAATGCCATCTACGAGTTTTAAATAATCTTCATCTCGTTTCATAGTCTTCCAAGTTAAATCGTTTTTAATCCATACGTCTATATCCGCCCATATATACGCACCTTCTTTTTGGTTTCGTGCATAAGATTGCATTGTCCCGTTGAGTTCATCGTTATGCACTATGACAGTCGCATTTGTAAAGTATTCAAGACATCCTGCATGATCTAAGTGCAAGTGAGAGGCCACAACAATATCAACATCTTTAGGGTCTATGCCAATTTGTTCAAGTCGATTAGGTAAATGACATGCTTCGTCAGCAAAGTATGGAAACGCTTTTTGTGTTGCTGTAATCCAACGCCCATTATCTCCCATAGCATTTGGATTACATGCTGTATCGAATAAAATCTTTGCTTCAGGATGATCAATGAATACAGTGTAAATAGGAAATTCATGCATTTCATTAGGCTGATTTGGATTATCCATCGTCGCTTGGTTTGAATTAGCAATCATCAAGTTTTTATCCATCTTCATGCGTCCATTGTCTAGTACGTAAATTTTCATTCTTTGTTTTTTTACATTTACCATGCTACTCATCCCCTTATTAACTTTTGCATGTATTATACATAGATGTTATTTACATTTTACACATAACGATGATTACTTACAATATTCAAGTATCCTTGTTTGATTTATAAATAGAAACAAGCCTTCCACTTCGTTTAAAATTCGAAATGGAAGGCTCTATTTATGTGCTTTGTCGTTCTACGATATTTAATTTTAATACATCATCTTTGATTTCAAATTCTGTCTCTTCAAGTAATGCCAATAAATAGTTAATCAATTGCTTACCAATGTCATTGACTGGTTGATTGACTGTCGATAATGGAATCTTCAACAAACTAGAAATGGGTTGGTTATCATATCCCATAATGGCGATTTGGTTAGGAATATCTATTTGATGGGCAGTCATAAAGTGCATTAACCCTAATGCCACTTCATCGCTACCTGTAAAAATAGCATCTGGTAACTGTTCTTGCCGCAACAATATTTTCCCTATCTGCTCACCATCTTCAATTGTATGAACATTGTTAAAAATCCATTCATCTCTAATATCTAGACCATTATCTTTCATCGCTACTCTAAATCCGACATTTCTAGGTTTATTGAAGCAATGATCATAGTAACTATTGTCCGTGCAATAAGCTATGTTTCGATATCCTTTATTAATTAAGTATTGAATGGCATCATACGTCGTTTGACGTTGGTTGGTATGTATAATCTTCACTTTATCAGACTGCATTGATTGATCTGCCGATAAAATAATAGGTCCATATTTCGTATACGTCTCTAAAACCTCTATGTCATTTTCAAGTGCGCCCATAATCACACCAGCAATGTGTCTTTGCTTAAACATATTTAATAATCTTAATTCCTCTTCTTTATCATTATATGTTTGCATAATTAACGTATGGTATGGTGTGCCTTTAATTTCTTTATCAATTGCATCAATCAAATACGCGAAATATGGATTCGTAATTCTAGGTACAATGATACCAATCGTATAAGACTTGTTAGAACGCAATTGCATAGCGACTGAATTTGGCACATAATCAAGTTCATCCATCGCTTGTTGGATTTTAATTTTCTTGTCCTCAGAAATATAAGGATGATGATTTAAATATCTTGAAACCGTCGATATAGATAACCCTGCTCTCTGAGCTACATCTTTAATTGTTGCCATAGTACCACCTTTTATGAAAACGTTTTCATTATTAATGATAGGTTGTTCCCTAGTGTTTGTCAATCACTCAAATTAGATATTCAGCATTTTAAATATATCAAAAAGCACGGGAGTGGGACAGAAATAATATTTTCTCAAAATTTATTTCGTCGTAACCCCAACTTGCTTTGCTTGTAGAATTTCTTAATGAAATTCTTGTTGTTGGGGCCCCGAACCCCAACTTGCTTTGCTTGTAGAATTTCTTTAAGAAATTCTCTTTGTTGGGGCCCCGCCTACCCCGGCAAGGATGACTAGGTTTGAAAAAAGCTTGATTCAAGCGCATTTTCAAATCAGTCAGCTACTGACAAAATGATAAAGTAGGCTGAGACATTTTATTTTGTCCCAGCCTCGTGCTTTTATTCATCATTTTGATTCCAAATTCATTTTCATTACTATTCTTCTACTAACCATTCAATTGTGCGTTTGATGGCCTTATCCCAGAATGCATAATCATGTTCTCCAGGACCTTCTTCATATTGATAGTCAATTCCTTTATCATCCAAGTATGTCATAAATTGTTGATTATCTTCATATAAGAAATCTTCTGTACCACATTGAATTAACAACTTAGGTATGGTTAATCCTTTTTCGACCGCTTCATCAACTAAATGATATGTATCGAGTTCAGTACCTTTGATATTTATATCTTCCCCTGTAATTGCTTTTGGTGCGAAATCAGGATAATCAAGTTCCATTAACCCTTGCGCTTGAAAGACAGCAGACAATGGTGATGCTTTAGAGAAGAGTCTTCCTTGTGTTAATGCAAATTTCATCGTGCCGTAACCACCCATTGAATGACCTGCAATAAAATTATCTTCACGTTTTGGTGATAATGGAAGTAGCTTATGAGCGTAGTGATACACTTCCAATATATGGTCATAATAACTATGACCGTACGTCATATTTGCATAGCCACTATGATCTGCATTCGGCATAATGATAGCTAATTGATGTTCATCTGCATATCGCTCAACACTGGTAAAGCGTGTATACGACGTTGCATCACTTGATAATCCATGCAATAAAATAAGTGATTTATAAGATTTAGGTGATTGTGTTTCGTCGAAGAAACTGGCGTCTTCTGGAATAATTGCTACAAATGATTGTTGCATACCTAAAGATGGTGATAAATAATTGATTGTCATGAGTGCCATGTTGATTGTCGCCCCTTCTAATAATAAATGATTATATCTATTTTACACTTTTTCTGAAAAAGGTGTTACCCAAGCATGCAAAAAGACGTTAGTGATGTCACCAACGTCTTAAGTAGCAATTATTGTGTTTATATCGGTATGGTAGTTTAATATAAACGCTTTTTGTATATAAGGGGTCTTTGTGTCTTATTTATTACTTTATAACCATCCAGTTTTTGCCATTTTTTATTAATTTTTTCTCTTCTTTTAATTCATGTACAATATGGCCAGTTGTTTCACGTGAAATACCTGCTAAATCACTCAGTAATTGAATGGTCATGATATGTTTAATTTCGTAGAATTCATCATGATCGTATCCTATTGCATGACATAAATAATATAATACTTTCTCAATGCGCTCTCTCGCCAACTTTGTGGTTAATGCCATATTGTATTCCATTAGTAGTTCAAGTTCGTTATTTAACTTTTCGAACAGTGTAACAAATATGTCGTCATGATTTTTACAAAGATATTCCAACATATCTTTAGGTATGCCTATTACATTACATGGTGTTATAGCTGTGCACATCTCGTTTAATTCAATTTTTCGAAAGAGATGATTTAACGGAAATAATAGCTGCTCTTTATTCAGTTTACGATAAGCGTCCCCATCTTCATTAATTGTTTCACGCAAAACAATACCGTCTAGTAACAAATACACATAGGTGGGCTGATCAGATGAATAATATATGATTTGTCCTTTATTGTAACGTCGCACGAAACATTCACTCTTGAAAGCTTGAATGACACCTGTTGGAATATTTAAGTAAGACGCTAATTGTTTGAGTCCTTCACTTAAATCATTATCTCTGTTGTTGATATATGTCTTTCCGGCCATTGAGATACACTCCTAAATCTTTTAAAACTTTTTATTAGAATACTGAAACGCTTCCCATCGCTAAGCGAGTGATACCTATTATTGCAAGTATGATAATGACTGCAAACAAGATATAGTCACCTTTCGTTAATGGTTTATGGTTATTATGTTGTACGAAACGATAAACAAATAGACCAGGGATGTAGAGCAACATGGTTAATAACAAGTAATCTATACCTGCAGCGTATACAAGCCATATTGCATAGATTGATGCAATAATACCGATTGCCCATTGTTTCACTGTAGCGTGTCCTTTATGCTCTATTGTGTATTTTAATTGATAAAAGGCACTAAACATATACGGAATTAAAATCGCGCTTGATGCAAGTGAAAACGCAAATTGATATGCACTATCTGTAAATAACATGCTAATTAAGAATATTTGTACTAGAATGTTTGTAATTAATAATGCATTGATAGGTGCTTTATTTTTATTTTCTTTAGCAAACCATTTCGGGAACAAGCCATCTTTAGCCACTATAAATGGTAGCTCACCAGCTAGTAATGTCCAACCAAGCCATGCACCTAAAACAGAAATAATTAAACCAATGTTAACGAGTACTGAACCCCAATGACCAACGATATGTTCTAACACTTGTGCCATTGATGGACTTGCAAGATCAGCAATTTGGTTTTGTTGAATAACGCCTTGTGCCAATACAGTCATTAAGAAGTAAATAACAAGTACTGAAACAAGTCCAATTACTGTAGCTGTACCTACGTCTTTTTTCGATTTAGCACGATCTGAGAATACCACTGCACCTTCAATACCAGTGAACACCCATACGGTTACAAGCATTGTACTCTTAACTTGAGACATTGTATCGCCCCAACTAAATATACCTGTACCACCGCTTGTCATTCCGTAGAATCCTGCTTTAAATGTATCGAAATTAAATACTACAATCATACAAATGATGACTAAGAATATAGGAATTAACTTTGCAACAGTTACAATACTATTGATAAAAGCTGCGGTTTCAACACCTCTAAGTATTAAGAAGTGCACACCCCATAATAAGAAAGAAGCGACGATAATACTTGGTAGCGTATTACCACCTTTGAAGATTGGGAAGAAGTTACCTACTGCTGACATCAATAATGTTGCATAGGCTACGTTACCTAGAAACGCAGCAAACCAGTAGCCCCAAGCACTTGAGAAACCAATAAAGTCGCCAAATCCAGCTTGTGCATAACTGTAAATTCCACCTTCTAAGTCTGGTCTTACATTAGTGAGATTTTGGAAGACAAATGCGAGTGAAATCATTCCAATTGCGGTGATAATCCATCCAATCATAATTGCTAAACCACCAGCTTGACCACCCATATCAGAAATGATGTTGAACGCACCGCCACCAATCATAGAACCAATGACTAAACCAATAAGTGACGTTTTACCAAGTTTGTTTGTGTCTGATTCATTCATAATTCATTTCCCCTTCTAAGGAGGATTACTTTTAAATTAAGGGCTTGAAGCATCATTATTCAATTGTCTGGTAACCCTGCTTCAAACCCTTCTCCTTGTGTTATATTTCTACATCACTTTCCCTGCGATGTATTTTTCAAAAAAGTCCTTACGTTTGCTCGAAATACTTTAAATATCTTCTCTAAATAATGGTTGGCTCATACATCTTGGGCCCCCACGTCCACGAACAAGTTCACTGCCAGTAATTTCAAGCACTTTAATGCCTTTATCACGAAGTAATTGGTTTGATACGTAGTTTCGGTCATAAGTAACGACCACACCTGGGCGTATACATAGCGTGTTTGAACCGTCATTCCATTGTTCACGTGCGCCGTCTATCACGTCACCATTACCAGTTGGGATAAACTCGATTTTTTCAACGCCAAGTACGTCTGCTAGCGTTTCACGTAGTTTATTAGAATGTGTAATTTTGATATCATCTTTTGCTTCATCGTATTCAATCGTAAATAAATTCATGTTATTTTCTTCTTTGAAAATAGCTGAATGCACTGTGAATTTATCGTAGTCAATCATTGTGAATACTGTATCTAAATGCATGAACGTACGACTATTTGGAATTTCAATCGCAATTACTTTTTTGAATGTCGTAGATTCATCTTTAAATATATTACGTGCTAAGCGTTCAATTGCTTGTGCTGATGTACGTTCAGAAATACCAATGGCTAAAGCTTCTTTAGATAGAATTAATTCATCTCCACCTTCGATATTAAATGGTGAGTTTCGGTCTAACCATACTGGTACATCTGCATCTTTAAATCTTGGATGATATTTTAAAATGTATGTCATAAATAGTGATTCTCTGCGACGTGCTCTCCAATACATTCTGTTAATTGTCATACCTCTACCTACTGATGCTTGAGGATCACGTGTAAAGTAAAGGTTAGGCATTGGGTCTAAATAGAATGGATATCTATCATCCATATATTCAACCAGATGCGTTGTTTTTAGTTCAATTTCTTCTTTTCTTACACCAGCCATAATTTTATCGATTAATTCTTGATCTGATAACTTCGCAAAAAACGTTTTAATTTCAGCTTCATGTCCTAATACTGTTTTTTGAGATTCTGCAAGAATATCGTCAATGAACTGTTCTCGCACATCTTTATCTGCAATTGCTTCAGCTGCTAGTTTTTCTAAATAAACAACTTCCACACCTTCATCACGAAGTGTTTGTGCAAATTTGTCATGCTCTTCTTGCGCCACTTTTAAATAAGGAATATCATCGAATAGCAAGCCACTTAAGTGATCTGGTACTAAATTTTCTAATTCTTTACCAGGTCGTTTGAGTAATACTGTTTTTAATCTACCGATTTCACTGTTTACTTGAATAGGTCCTTGTGTCATATTCATTTCCTCCTTTATTTATCTACAATTAGAGTGTAAAGCGCTTTCAAAAATATTTATGTGATTATTTTCACAATATGAATGTGTGCTAGTTCATGCTTTCTGGTTATTCAATGCATATTTGTGATTGAATATACAAAATCATTAAGTATTTGGTGCTTTTTATGTATATTCCATTTATTTTCACATGATAATATTTTTAAGAAAAGTTTTTTATGCATTATTTTGTATTTATAAACACCCTTGATTTGTATCTACATTTATATAACTACTTAGGTTATGAACATTATAATTTAGGTGTGCTACACTCTATTATAGATAATATAAAAAAGTAAATCTACATTATATTTTATACATTAATTTGAATATTTATGATTAAATAATTTATAATGCACATATTTAGCCATTTCTTCAGAATTAGTTAGTACCATCAATGTGTCATTGCCACCCACTGTCCCTAATATTTCATTAATATTCATTCGATCAATAAAATAATTAATGCATTGCGCAAATCCTGGAGATGTTTTGATAAGTATGTAGCTATCTTTTATTATGATACTTTTAATTTCACTGTCGTAATAATGTAGCAGTTTCGTTTTAGCATCCATTTGTTGCGTATTATCTAACTTTTTATAATAGGATTGATTACTTACAGCTGGAACTTTAAAAATCTTTAATTCTTTCAAATCTCTTGAAATCGTAGTTACGCTATAGCGTACCCCGAAATGCGTATCGATGTAATCTGCAATCTCTTCCTTTTTGTTAAATCGGTTATTCTTAACTACCGTTGCGATGAGATCTAGACGTTTATTCTTTTTCATATTATAAACTCCCTCTATCCCTATACAGCCTACTGCTATATTTATGTTTTACTTTTAACGTATCATTTTTTTGTCTTTCTTTGTGTGGGGTATTTCATAAAATCTGTTATAAATTTAATTATTTACATAAAAACACCCCAAAAGTAAGATTTATTATCCAACTTTTGAGGTGTCTTTCAAGTTATGCTATTTTGTTTCTTTCATAGCTTGTTTTACAGTGCTATAGCCCATTACCACGCGATCAACTTTACCGTTATCCACATCAAACCATACCGTCATTCCTTTTGAATTTGGTTGGTAGAAATAGATGCCTGTTGTATTATGCTTATGGTTATTTACCTTTTGTAAATCTTTTCCGTAAGTTTTATTTAATTGATCCAATGTCATTTTACCCGTTACGTTTAAATCAAGTAATGATGCTGTTTTACCATCTTTCGAAACGTTTCTAAAATATTGATCATATTTTTTCACATTTTTAGATGATGTTGTTGCTTTCAATTTAATACCATTGAATGTGACATTTTCAGCTTTTACCGCATTTTTAAAATGTTTATCTAATACAAATGACACGTCTTGACCTGCATATCCTTTATAATTGTAATATGCAGATGTCGCGTTCGCTTTAGAATGAGTTGTGTTTGTCGTAGCTTTAGATTCAGCATGTGCAATAGATGTTTCCGTCAGTGCACTCGTAACACCTACACCAAATAATGTGCTTAGTGCTAATGTCGTTGTGACTAATGTTTTTGTAGTTTTTCTCAAATTAGAAGCCTTCTTTCTTTATAACTAAACATATCATACGCTATTCATGACTGTTATACAATTTTGTTTAACTAATTAGAAGTGTTTCATATTTGATGTAATGTTGTTTATAATTACACAAAATTAAATTTCACAAATCGTTAAATAATGTTTTTATATAAATTATGTTATACTAAATATAGGAGTAACATCCCCATTAACTCCTTCACAAAAAGTTATATTATGTAATGACTATAGCCATAAGTTTACTTCCCCTTTGTTAAACTTATGGCTCTTTTATATAGTCTTTTTTACTTTTCCAAAATAAATATAAAATTAATTTATATTGTAGAAAACCACTTCCAAAATGCGAACATGTGTTCTATAATGAATTTGAGGTGGTTAACATGATTCCAAATCCTAATGCGCCAGATGAGTATAAATATGAAACAGATTATCGTAAAATACCAAGACAATATCTAGACGCTAACATTCCTCAAGGACGTGGCATGGTGAAGTGGGCTCCCTTTGCGACAATGCCAGAACAATATCAGCGATTGAATGATTTTATTGAGGAACAGAATAAAATTGCCATGCCTTCATTGTCAGATGATCAATTCGAAAATATCAATCGACAGCTCACTTATAAATTCACACAGCACCAACTGGCAATGATTAGTTATTGGAGAAATGGCTATATCCAATCAATTGCAGCGTATATACGTCGTATCGACTCGCTAAATCGCTGTATCACAATTAGTAACGAGAACGGTTCACAAACGATGAAACTCGATTTTGAGGTTATTTGTAATGTAGAGTAAGTGTGCTGCGTAATTAATGACTCATATCATTGAAACATGAGTTTTATTTTAACTAGAGATAAATTAAAGCGCATAGATGAGGAAGTCCCATTTATGCGCTCTTCTAAATATTATTTACTTGTTGTAAAGCCTACGTAACTAATATCTACTTCTACAACTTTATTGTTATTAAGAACAAATGATGTTGCTAAACCATCTTTATTTGGTTTATAAACGTAAATACCGCTACCTTTAACATTATTGTTGCCTTTAGCTTTTTTCAAATCTTTACCATAAGCTTTTTTAAGTTGACTGTACGTTAAATCGCCTTTAACTATAAATTGTAATTTATTTGCTTTTTTACCATTGCTTGTTACGCCAGTAAATTTCTGATTATACTTTTCTTTTACAGTTGTGCTATTTGTTTTAGCAAGTTTGATACCATTAAATTTAATGTTGTCGTGTTTGATTGCGTTAATAAAGTTCTTGTCAGTTAAGAATTTAGCGTCTTTATCAACGTAACCATTATAAGAGTAGTAATACCCTTTAGTTTGCGTTGCTGCATGGGCAGTATCTTGTACTGGTAATACAGCGCTACTCACTCCTAAAAGTGTTCCAAATGCTAATGTTGTTGAGGCAATAGTTTTAACTACTTTATTCATGTTAGTCCTTCTTTCTATATTAGAATTACACTTCATTTATATTATCGCACAATACATACAAACATTCACTGTACTTAAGACCTATTTATCAAAAATTTTAGTAAACAAAATTTAATATTATAAAATTGTGTAAATACTATCTATTTTATGAAGTTTTATTATAATAAGATAAAGAAATGAATTAAGGACGGAGGATACACCTTGAAAAAAGTATTGGCAGGTATCGTCATTTTATTACTTGTTGTTGCTTTAGGTTTTTCAATATTCTTTGCAGCAACTGGTACTAAACATTCAAATTCGAGTGATGATCATAAAACTGAGAAGCATGATAAAAAAGAGAAGAAAGATAAAACGAAAGAAGAACAAACTGATGAGCAATCTACTACATCTGATAATGGAGAAAATGCACAATCAGAACCAGCGTCAAACAACACTGTAAATACGCAACAAAGTTATTCTACACAACAAAATAACTCGACAACTCGAACACAACAATCTAAAACAAAAGAAAACAGTTCAAGACAAAATAGTTCAGAAAGTGCTACTTCAGAAAAAAATACTAAAGAAACTCAAACAACACAACAACCAAGTACACAACAACCTTCTACGCAACAGCCATCAACATCACAACCTAGCACACAGAATAAAACGACAACTAACAGTAGTTCAACACAAAGTTCAAGTAGTTCAAGTGATTCTAAAGATAAAAATTAAGCATAGTAACAATAAATATATAGCACATAAAAAGCATTCTAGCCCATTTATAAGGCTAGAATGCTTTTTATTTTACAAATATCGTTTCCGTAACTATTCCGTTACTTTACTTTCATCCACGCGTTTAGAAATTTTACGCATAATTGGATCAAGAACTGGTTTGACTAAGATGCCTAAAATAAAGAATCCTAGTCCAAATAGTATTAAGATAATCATTTTCGTAATTAAAATTTCTGGTACAATGCCACCTACTGTTTCACGTAAGGAATCTATCACATACGTGAATGGTAAATATGGTGAAATCGTTTGGAAGAACTTAGGAGCAGTTACAACTGGGAATGTTCCTCCACCACCAGCGATTTGTAATACTAGTAAAATGATTGCAATAGCTTTACCTGGATTTCCAAGTAATGACACGCATGTGTACACAATCGTATTAAAGACGATGGCACCACACAGTGCGACTAAGATAAATAAGGTCGGCGATTCAACCTGCGCTTTCAAAATAACCAAGTCACCAATCGTTACAATCAACGTTTGAATGATACCCATCATTATAAAGAAAGCACCTTTACCTAAATAAATTTGACGTTTCGTCAACTCATCTTTCAAGGCTTCATGTTTATTATCTACAGACAATAAACTTACTAGTAATAATGCCCCTACCCATATAGATAATGACGTATAGAATGGTGTCATACCTGAACCATAATCTTTAACTGGAAAGACATCTACTTGTTTCTTATGAATAGGATTCGCAATCACGTCGGCTTGTTTCTTCAAGTCATTCTTCAACGCATCAATTACTTTATCTACCGCATCATCTTCATCTAATTTTTTAAATATTTTATTCGCTTTGTTTAAATCCTTTTCAATATCTGGCAAACGATTTTCAGAGAAATTAGCTAAGTTAGCTAATGCCTCTTTCGCACGTGGTTGATTTTGATTTAATAAATCAACTGCATTGTCATACTTATTAAACAATGTCGGTAAATTCGCATTTACAGTTGCTGTCGCATTAGCAAGTTGTTGCTCTAAATCTGGCAAATCATTACGAACAAAGTCAGCTGCATTCGCTACGTCTTTTTTCAATGTAGGGAAATACTTCTGAGCAGTTTGCATCGCATTAATATAGGTTTGTTCTAAAGCAGGTAATTCGCTTTGAATGTTAGCTATACGATTCTGTCCATCTGTAACTATATCCTGACCAGCAATGATAACACGATTAATCGTATTTAATTTAGATTGAACGTCTGATAACGTATTCTGACCTTTGTTTAATTCTTGTGTAATTTGATTAGATACAACTAACAAACGATTGTTTAAGTCATTTTTAATGAAATCACGATAGTTACCTAACGCTTTATTTAAATCTGGTAACGAACGCAATACGTTAACTGCTTCTGCTTTACCTGAACTACCATTTTTTAGTGCATCAATGAGTTGATTCGTTGAACGTAATGAATCGCTGATACGATTATTGGCACTCTCAACTTGTTGAATTTGAGACGATAAATCGACATGTTCTCTTTTTTCTAATTCTTTTAACACGTCTATCAATTGTTGATTACTTTTCGAGCTATTTTCAAGACGTGTTTTTAAGTTACGTAACATGTCATTAAATTCCGTTGGTCGATTAGAACCAATAACACCATAAGATATATCTTTCAAGGCTTTAATGTCTGACTGTGTTGCTTTCGCTTGATTATCAGAATTACTTGAAAGTGTTAATAATGCTTCTGCAAGCGCACTATTCATAGACTTCACGTCATTGTTTGAGACGATTTGATTATCGTTTACCGTGTCCTGGCTACTATCTGTGCTCAACTTCTGAATTTGATATTGAGGAAGTCCCGATGTACTTTGTTGACGCAATGCACTATTGGCTTGGTTATTTACTTCTTGAGCACGCCCTGCCGCTTCTTGATAATCACCTACACGTTGCTGAGCAGATGTAAGATAACCTTGTGCATCATTTAAACGCGTATTCGCTAAATCAAGCCCCTCACTAGCAATATCCACGCCTCTATTAATCTTAGGAAATTGTGCCGGTATATCATTAGAAGCTACATCTAATAGTTTCTCAATGTTCGGCATATATTCATTAAGTGCTAAGATGAGTTTTGCCTTTTCGTTAAGTGACGGAATGGCCGCATTCACATCATTAAGCTTTTGTTGCGCATCTAAAATATCACCTTTGTAGTTACCTAACGCACGGAATTGATTTGCATATTTATCAAGATCATCCTGATGATCATTCAAATATTCAATTCGATCCGCAATTTTATTGATTTGTGGTAATGAGTCATGTGCCGCATAAACTGCATTTTTTATTTTATTAATTGTAGGTACTTCATCCTCGAGTTGAATACCCACTTTATTCGCTTCTTGTAGTAACGCTTTCGTGACGGTTTCATTGAACTGTTTATTCGCTTCGTCTACGATGACCGTTGACCCTGTATCGGTCATTTTCGGTGCGACGGCATTGATTTTTTGATTAACTTTATATTCGATATCGGCTTTTTGTGGTTTCTTTCTTAATGTGCCAGTAATTTGATGCGAGAATTCTTTAGGTATGTATATGCCAGCATAGTATTTACCCATTTTAATTTCATGGTCTGCCTTTTCCCGGCTAACAAATTGCCAATCAAATTTATCGTTTTTCTTAAGATTATCTTCTAATGTATTACCAACATTAATTTTCTTGCCACGAACTTTGTCACCCTTGTCCTCGTTTACAACGGCAACCTTGATATGACCTGTATGACTATAAGGATCCCACATAGCCCATAAGTTGAACCAAGCATAGAAAGACGGTAATATCGCAAGTCCTGTTAGTATAACCCAAACTGCTGGCGTCTTAGCAACTCGCTTCAAGTCCGTTATAAATAATTTTAGTGCTTTTTTCATTTTCACACTCCTAAAAATGAAATATTAAGATTTTATCTCAAAATGATATTAAGCATTGTTTTTTTCTTTATAGAGTTAGTATAATACTTTTATTAAGCAAAGTAATAATTAGTTGATACTTATCAACTAAAAATCATAATAAATATTATATCAAATTCTGATATATTCGCATACCACCATAGTTAATTTGATAGGAGGAAAAGAGTGTAATGTCGAAGCATAAATTTATGATTTACTTTTTAACAACAACGCTAGTATTGCCAACATTTACGACTAGCATTGCACATGCTGAAGACACAAACGAAGATGCTAAGGTGAAATCATCTAGCACACAAGAAGAACAAACTGATCATAATAAAGATGTAAATGACAATAATACTGATGAAACATCTCAATCAGACGATACTCAGTCCGATAACACATCTTCTGAAGCACCTACTAAGGAAGATTCGAAGAACAAGATAAAACGAGAAAAGTCTAAGTCATCAGATACGTCATCAGAGGAGAAAGATGATGACAACACAAGCGTATCTCGCAGTCATCAAAAGCGTTATAAAGATACTAATAGCACTTACCGTACACCCCTTTCTCCAATCTTTGACGCAACACATTCTAGTGGTTTACCTGCTTCTAACTTTTTAAATCCTGATTTATATCAAAATGGATTTAGCCTAACTCATTTAATTGCATCATTATTTAATTTCGATAGTGATATTTCAGATTATGAGCAACCCGCAAGCACTAATGAAACAGCTGATGACACGCACTCTACAAATAAGCAAGATAGTGATGCACAAGACCAAGATCAAACAGAACATAGCGCTTCATCTTCTGACACAACGGATCGCGACAAAAATGACATAAAGCAAAGTAGTGAGCAAACTAACCAATCAGATAAGACTTCACAACAAGATGAGGCAGATACAAATCAACAATCAACTGCCAATCAAGATAAGGACGATGCAAGTGTTAGTAAAGCGTTAGATGCCATTGATGATTTCGTCTCAGATGAAACAGATGATGATAAAGATAACCAAGGAAGTAATAATACAGATGACACTGATCATCAATCAAAAAATGACGACACAAGCACCGACTCAAACAATGATTCTAGTAAAACATCATCTTCTGATAGTAACAGTCTGTCTGAATCCGCCTTAGACACTGTGCTCGATAAGTACAGTGAAGATGCTAAAAAGACGCATCAAGATTTCGAATCATCTAAAAAGGATAATGCATCAGACACATCTAAAGATGAAAAATCAAAAGAGAGCACTAATAAAGCAAGTAACCCTCAGTTGCCAACTAAGAAAGAGGTTGAACATAAAACTACACCTGCACAGTCATTTGAAGATGACTTTAAGCAAAGTAATACGCGTTCAACTAGTCTGTTCCAAACATTACCTCAACTTAATGGTAGTGACGTAACGGATGGCGATATAACAGTTGTTGAAAATAAAGGTACGCGTGACTTTATTAAGTCTATCGCTAAAGATGCACATAAGATTGGTCAAGATAAAGATCTTTATGCCTCAGTTATGATTGCTCAAGCTATTCTTGAATCTAGTTCAGGAAACAGTACCTTAGCACAAGCACCTAATTATAATTTATTTGGTATTAAAGGTAGTTATAAAGGACAATCTGTAAACTTTAATACGCTAGAAGCTGGTAGTGACAACAGTATGTTTAGTATTAATGCTGGGTTCCGTAAATATCCAAGTACTAAAGCATCATTGGAAGATTATGCTGATTTAATTAAAAATGGTATCGACGGTAATCCAACAATTTATAAACCTACTTGGAAGCATGAAGCTATAGATTATCGTGACGCGACACGACATTTAAGCCGTACGTATGCTACAGATCCTAACTATGCCACTAAATTAAATAGCTTAATCAAGCACTATCACTTAACTGATTTTGATAAGAAAAAAATGCCAGATTTAGATCAATATGCTAAACAAACATCTAGTGGAGAAGATACTTCAGGTAGTGAGTTTAAATCATTTGAAATCACAGATTCATCTTCACCTTATCCTCAAGGTCAATGTACATGGTATGTATACGAACGTGTTCAACAATTTGGTAAGAAAGTAGGTAGCGACTGGGGAGATGCCCATAACTGGGATAATCGTGCAGAACGTGATAACTATGATGTCAGTCAAACACCGTCTACACATAGCGCAGTCGTCTTTGAAGCAGGACAAGCTGGTGCGCATGATATATATGGTCATGTTGCCTTTGTTGAAAAAGTAAATAAAGATGGCTCTATCGTCATCTCAGAATCTAATGTCAAAGGTTTAGGCATTGTGTCATATCGTACAATTGATGCTAGCACAGCTGAAGCCTTACACTATATTCAGCCTAAATAATGCTGATGTGAGTTAAATAAGATAACATATAAAAAGGTGGTGCACCCGATTTGGGTGAACCACCTTTTTAATTCATCTATTATGAATAAATTAATACTTGAGTGATAAGCATGCCACCACCGAAGATGAATACGAAGGCAACGACTGGCCATACGAATTTCAACCAGTGAGAGTACTTCATGTCTAACATTTGTAATGTTGCCATTATCAATCCTGTTGGTGCTAAGAATAACATTGCATATTGACCAAATTGATATGCTGTTACGATAACAAATCTAGGAATACCTACTGTATCAGCAAGTGGTGCAAAGATTGGCATTGCAAGCACTGCTAAACCAGAAGATGATGGAATAATGAAGCCTAGGAAGAAGAAGATAATCAACAATATTACAATGAAGATTGGTCCACTTACACCTTGTACAAGTGATGAACTGAAGTTCAAGATTGTATCTGAGATTAATCCATCATTCATAATCATATTGATACCACGTGCCAAACCAATGATTAGTGATACCCCTACCAAGCTTGATGCACCTTCTACAAATGCATCGACGACCACTTTCTCGCCAAGTCCATCTTTACCTAATGCTACCATTAACATGATTACAATTGTAAATGCTAGGAACATTGAGGCCATGATTGGGAACCACCAACCTTGTGTCATAACGCCCCACACCATGATTGGGAATGGTAAGATGAATAAAATTAAAATAATTTTTTTGCTTAGTGTAAATGGTTTTTCTCCGCCATCATCGTTAATAACTGACCATTGATTTTCAAATTTAGTTTTATCTTCATATGTGTAAGATGCTTTAGGATCTTTTTTAATTTTTTTAGCGTACCAGTATAAATAACCTACTGTGAATATTGTTGCCACAACTAAGCCAACAATTCTCCAATATAAACCATCTACGAATGTTGTACCTGCTGCATTTGATGCGATAACAACTGAGAATGGGTTAACTGTTGAGAATGTACTACCTACAGAACTTGCTAGGAAGATTGCCCCAACACAGATAATTGAGTCATATCCCATGGCGATAAAGATAGGTACGAGTATTGGATAAAATGCTACCGCTTCTTCTTCAATACCACAAAGCGTACCACCTAGTACCATTAATACTGATACCATGAATACAAGTAAAAATTCATGACCTTTAGTTTTTTTAGTAAGTGCTAAAAGTCCTGATTCAAATGAACCACTCTTTTGTACAACACCAATGAGTCCACCTAATACTAAAATAAATACCATTACATCGACTGCTTCAATTGTACCGTTAACCATGCTTGATGTAATTTGATCTGGTCCAGCAGGTTTTTGTTCTAATCGTTCGTATGTTCCAGGAATTGAGATAGGTTTATTGATGGCACCTGATTTAAATTGGTCTACATCAATTTTTACACCTAATTTATCTAATTGTTCTTGTGTTCCAGGGACTGTTTTTGATTTATTATGAGCATCGACAATTTTAAATTCATGAGCACCGCCATCATAAGATAACTTAGAGTATGCACCAGCCGGTATCATCCACGTTGCCATAACAGCGATTACAGTTAAAATGAATAAAATTGTAAATGCGCCAGGCATCTTAAGCGAGAATCGTTTTTTCCGTCCTTTGCTAGTGCTATTAGTAACTTCGTTAGTGTGTGTCATGCTTTTCAACCCCTTCAAGTATTTTTTTATCTTTGAAAATGCTATACACATTTAAAACGTATACTTTGTGAAAATTTGTTAATTAAGCAACTTTGTGAAAAATTTCTCAATTTCTTTTTCCACTATTAGTGTATGTCTAATGCACTTTACAATCAATATGAATATTAAATAAAGTGTAAATATTTTTGAGTATTCCATAATTATTTCACATAACTTTACCAATAATTTCTCAAAATTCACTTGCTATTTTCAGGAAATTGTGCAAACGCTTTCTTAACCGATGTTGAGCCTCTTTTCCAAAAAATAAGCGTAGATAACATAGGTAAGTAATGATTACTCTGTTATCTACGCTTTAAGTTTGTATTTATTATTTTGTTTTTTGTTGTTTACGTCGACCTAACCCTATTAATGTGCCCCCAGCAATCACTAATAACACTGTTACTGGTAGCCAAGACTTTTTAACTACTTCTCCAGTATTTGGTAAAGATAGATTCCCCTCATCATCAAATAAGCCACTTAAAAATCCATCATCATTGCCTAATTGTCCCAATGATAATCCTTGTACAGGATTAGGAATATCTTCAATATTGTCTAACAGACTTCCTCCTGAATTAAGGCCATCTAATAGACCACCACCAGTTAGTCCATCTAATAAATGAGGCCCTTGATTAAGAAGATTAGAACTTGATGTACTACCATTAATGCGATCAAATAGTGAAGGTCTATTGGTAATAGGATCTAAGATATAATTCAAATTATTTTTTGCAGTGTCGAGTTTATTTTGCAACTGTAATAAATCACCAGCTGTACCGTTTAATGCATTTTTCACTAAATCTAACGCATCAGCTTTATCCGTTTGAGCTCTAGCAATAAGATCTGCCAACGCCTTCGCTTGTGTTTGATTTAACTTTGTAGCTAATAACGTTTCGATGGTTTGCTTAGGGTCTGACGATTTATCAAGTATGTCTTTAAGAATATCATCAGCTGTTATTTTTTGATTTGCGTTAATTTTTTGCTTCACTTGATTTACTAATTCTGAGCTAGATAAGTTCTCTTTAGCAAGCTGTTTAGCTATTTGTGATGCCTCATTATTTCCTAAACGTGTTGAAAGCAATGTTTTGATTAAGGCCTCATTATCAGGCGCTTGATCAAACATGGATGCCAAAATATCATCACTTGTTGTCGTTTTGAGGTTGTCGATATGTTTCATCATTTGATCTGTTATTTGCTTATCTGACTGACCGTTAGTTTTAATCTGCTTGGCTATCTTTTGAGCTTCGTTTTTACTAAAGACACTTCCTAAGATTTGTTCGACTGTTGCTTGCTTATTTGAAGATTGTTCTAAGCGACCACTTATTTCATCTCGGTTCGCTTTAACATTTTGTCGAACAATTTTAATATCTTTTTCAACATTTTGCTTTTGCTCATTAGTCAAATTGTTGTTTTGCTTTACTTGTTGTTCTAACTGTCTCAATTGCTCAAGTTTATGGTCACTATAACGTTTCGATGTGTTATCTTGTTGATTTTCAACTTTTGTAATGGCTTGGTCAATTTTTTGATTAGCAGATAATTCGTCAGTTAATGCATCAACATGGCCCTCTTTTGAATCAATCTTGTTTGACTTATGGCTGACATCATCTTTATCTATCTGTTTGATACCATTTAGAATACTTTTATCTGATGCAGTATTAGTATTATCTTTTGAATGCGATTTTGTTGAATTGTCATCTTGAATGGATGAGTCAGTTTGATCTCGAATATCTTCTACAGATGAATGTGCACTTTCTTTAGTTGATTCTATGTCATTTTTAACATTATCCATTTCATCCAATATTGAGGTATCATCATTTTTATCATTCATTTGATTCTTATTGTTTTGAGAAGATGCTGATTGTCCACTACTTATTTGGCTATTTTCATTATTATTTGTGGAATCTTGTTCCGTCTTCATATCGCCATTTTGTTGATGGGTATCAACCTTTTCAGATAAAGAATCTAAATCGGCTATTACTTTATCTAGTTCATCTAGCTTATTTTCTTCATTCGTTGATGATTGCTTAGCAGTTGAGAGTGAAGATTCATTTGAAGTGCTTGCTTTTTCACCAGTTTCTTTAGTACTTTCCTCATTTGATATACGGTCTTCTTCCTGTGCATCCCTTAAAATTTGATCAATTTCAGACTGATTACGTGCATCTTCAATATCTTCTTTATAACTCTTAATATCAGTGGCTTGTAGGTACTTCAAACGGTCAATTTTTGTTTTCGCTTTATCTATCGCTTTATCAAGTTTATTTTGAACAGATGTCATTTCACTTGAAACGTTGTCAATGCGGTCATTTGATTGTGCAAATCCATCTTTGGTAAATCCATAACCCACTAATGTTCCACTCATTAACAACACTGAACATGACACTTTTAAATACGAATTAAATTTAGAATGTTGTCTAAGCTTCTTCACGCATGTCACCCTTTTTATTAATATTCCACTTCATTATATAACATTTAATTTAAAACTTATACTTCTGTTTTTTGAAAATTAATTAAAGGTACCAAACATTGACCAGTCTTAGATTTTTATAATTTTATACGTTTAGTGTTGATTTTTTTAGTATCTGTAACCTTAACAGAGTATTGGTACGCATTAGTTAAATCTATAAGAGATAAGAATTTATTATGACCAGCACCTGTATCAATATCTAGTATATTTTTCTTTTTATATAATTCATCATTTTTTAACCCATAGCGATAATTTGGAATATGTCCATGTATCAAATATTTATTTTTAGGGATGTTTCTATTTAAATTATGGTTATAATGACCAGTAGTATATTCCTTAATCTGTTTATTTAAAGGCTTAGACGTATCTATACCAGCATGCGCAAATATGTAATTATCTATGACCTCGATTGTCGACAATTCTCTTAAAAATTTGTGCCAGCGTTTGATTTTTTTATCTTTACTTTCTAACCAACGCATTTCATGATTGCCAGCCAAGGCAAGTGCACCTCGACGTTTTAAGCGTTTCACTAACTTCAAAGTCCCAAATGAATCGGGTCCATTATTAACATAATCTCCCATTAAAACGAGTTGATCTTTTCTCACATTAAAATTAACTGCCTTTAAAAGAGTGACGAGTGCCTTCCGATGACCGTGAATATCAGAAACCACAAGTATCCTTTCTTTCATACTTTCTTCTCTCCTAACCTACGACTTATTGCATATTAATATAAAACCACTGTTTAACTAACTTTAAACAAATTATTAACGTGTCCTCAAAATTCTTTATTTATTATAGAAAATAGTATAAACAAAATATATATTTTGGGGAAATCAATTTATGAATACAAAGCAATTACTCATCTTTAAACATTTCGTTGAAGCACAAAACGAAAACGCCGTCGCTGAAAAACTTGGTATCACACAACCAACGGTAACTTTTCATTTAAAAAACTTAAGCAAAGAATGTGGATTACCTCTTTATTTCAAAAAAGGTAAACATTTCAACCTCACTGAAGCCGGTGAATTACTCTATCGGAATGCGAATAAAATGCTTAATTTAATAGAAGAAACAACAGATATGATGGAAGATTTCAAACAATCTAAACGAGGAACTTTAAGAATTGGTGCGAGTCACGCTCCGATCTATAGCATTTTACCATCAACATTTAAAAACTATATGCATGAACATCCGAATATAGATATTAACTTAACAGTAGATACTGCGCCAATTATTATCGAGAAAGTTAAAAACCGTAAGATTGATATTGCTGTCATAGCTGAAAAAGGGTTTAACGAGGGGGAACTACAAGTTAAACGTCTTCATGAGAATCCATTAGTGCTTGCTATGGACAAACGTCACCCACTTGCTCAAAAAGATCATCTTACTTTAGAAGATATTAGTAGTTACCGTTTTATCATTCATAATAGCGGAGCAACTCGAGACAGTATAGACGAATGGCGTAAAAAGAACTTTATCAACTTAGACGTTCACATGGAAACCAATAGTATTAGTAGTATCCTTACAACAATAAAAGATTCAAATTATTTAAGTTTAGTCAGTGAAAATGCTATAAGTCATCATTCAAGCATTATTAGTAAGACTTTGCCTAATGCCCCAACCACAAGTTACATCTCACTCATATACCGTAATGATAGACATCTCACTTCTATTATCCAAGATTTCATCACATTAATATATAACACTAAATAGTTCCTGCAAATTTGAGCAATCACGTTGATTAAATATTTATTAACATGATTGCTCTTTAATACTATCCGCCCTTCTACAGTTGCTTTCTGTTTCTTTTTTCAAAATAATTCAAGTACGTATAGTTTGAAAAGTCAGTTTATTATTACCTTTATAAAATATTAAGAATGTATAAATTTTGTTAATAAACATTCCGAAAAGTTATAACAATTTTACAATATATTAATAAATCGCTATAAAAAAATACGCTTACATAATATAATAGATGTGAAAGAAAGATATACATATTAATCAATTTGCTATTTGTACTTTTTTGATTAGGAGGTACGGTTAATGCTCGTTCTTTCCATCATTTTATTACTTTTAGGTCTAATTTTAATCGGTATTAGTAGATTTGTTGCATACCAACGTGACATTGACCTCAGAGAAAAAATTTATATTCCTGGCGTAATTTTTGTCTTAATAGGCGCATTACTTCTCCTGTTTTATTTAATAAACTAACTACATCGCAAGTCTACATACCAAATTATTTTCAGGTATACCATCATCACGAGGTTACCTGTTTTCTTATATATCCCCTTAATACACGCTATTTTCACCAACAATTTTTCCAAAGTGTTGCATTTTCCAACGACGTAAAACTTTTAATGGTACCGAACGTGGGTATAACTTGTTACATTATCAAATGTAACATTTTAAATATGCTTAATTTGAGGTATCGATTTAATGTAATTGCTCACAAAACATCAACACACTACCCATACTTTAAGCGATATAAATTAATGAAATAGGGGGAAATGTCTTGGCAAAGCTATTATACAAACTAGGAAAATTTATAGCTAAGAACAAATGGCTAAGTGTTATAGGATGGCTTGTTATACTAGGTGTCATTATCACGCCATTAATGATAAACTCACCGAAGTTTGACAGTGACATCACTATGAACGGCCTTAAGTCATTAGACACAAACGATAAAATCAGTAAAGAATTTCATCAGGACAGCGAGAAAGCCTCGATGAAAATAGTATTCCATTCTAATAAGAATGATGGACTCAATAATAAAGATACGAAGAAAGATATTGAAGATGCTTTAGACAATATCAGACAAAATGATGATTATATCCAAAATATCTCTAATCCATATGACAGTGGTCAAGTTAATGATGAAGGCGATACTGCTATCGCTAACGTAAGTTATGTAGTTCCACAAACTGGATTAAAAGATTCTTCTAAACATATCATCGACAAAGAATTAAAAGATGTAACTGACAACCACAATGTGCAAATTGAAAAAACTCAAGGTGGCGCTATGAATGCTGAACCTGGTGGTACATCAGAAATTGTCGGTATCGTCGTAGCATTCGTAATCTTACTTATTACCTTTGGTTCACTTATCGCAGCTGGTATGCCAATTATTAGTGCAATCATCGGTTTAGGTTCAAGTGTTGGTATCATCGCATTATTAACATATATCTTTGATATTCCAAACTTCACTCTTACACTAGCTGTAATGATAGGTTTAGCTGTTGGTATTGACTACTCACTCTTTATTCTATTTAGATTTAAGGAACTTAAGAAAAAAGATGTCGATACTGTAGAAGCTATCGCAACAGCAGTGGGTACAGCAGGTAGTGCTGTAATATTCGCTGGTCTTACAGTTATGATTGCTGTTTGTGGTTTATCACTTGTAGGAATCGACTTCTTAGCGGTTATGGGATTCGCTTCAGCGATTAGTGTATTATTTGCAGTATTAGCAGCATTAACACTATTACCTGCCCTAATCAGTATCTTCCATAAAAGTATTAAAATTAAAGATAAACCATCTAAAAGTAAAGACCCTAAAGATCATCCTTGGGCAAAATTTATTGTTGGTAAGCCAGTTATCGCTGTTATTGTAAGTTTAATTATTTTAATTTTAGCTGCTATACCAGTCAGTGGCATGCGTTTAGGTATTCCAGATGATAGTTTAAAACCAACTGACTCATCAGAATACAAAGCATACAAATTAATCTCAGATAATTTTGGCGAAGGTTATAACGGACAAATTGTCATGTTAGTAAATACAAAAGATGGTGGAAGTAAAAGCACTATCGAACGTGACTTAAATAATATGCGCAGCGATTTAGAAGACATTGATAATGTTGATACAGTTTCAAAAGCACAACTAACTGACAACAACAATTACGCATTATTCACAATCATTCCTGAAAAAGGACCGAACTCACAGTCAACAGAAAATCTAGTATATGATTTACGTGATTATCATAGCCAAGCACAAGAAAAATATGACTATGGCACTGAAATTTCAGGACAAAGTGTTATTAACATCGATATGTCAGAAAAACTAAACAACGCTATTCCAGTATTTGCAGGCGTTATCGTTGTATTAGCATTCTTCTTATTAATGATTGTGTTCCGTTCAATCTTAGTTCCATTAAAAGCAGTACTAGGCTTTATCCTTTCATTAATGGCTACATTAGGTTTCACAACATTAGTCATTCAACATGGCTTTATGGGTAGCTTATTTGGTATTGAAAACACAGGACCATTACTTGCATTCCTTCCAGTAATCACAATTGGATTGTTATTCGGACTTGCCATCGACTACGAGCTCTTCTTAATGACACGTGTACATGAAGAATATAGTAAGACTGGCGACAATGATCATTCAATCCGTGTAGGTATCAAAGAAAGTGGACCTGTTATCGTAGCTGCTGCACTTATTATGTTCAGTGTATTCATCGCATTCGTCTTCCAAGATGACAGTGCAATTAAGTCAATGGGTATCGCACTAGGTTTCGGTGTGTTATTCGACGCATTCGTCGTACGTATGACATTAATTCCAGCATTGACGAAACTCTTTGGTAAAGCTTCTTGGTACCTTCCTAAATGGTTAGGTGCAGTATTGCCAAACGTTGACGTTGAAGGTAAAGCTTTAGAAGAAGATAATCATCACGACACATCTTCTGAAAAAGGTCATGTCAACGATAAAAATAATGAATACTCTAGACAAAACAAAGATAACTATGTTTATCAAAATGACAAACATAACCACAATCGTAATTATAATGACGAAGATTATAACCGTTCTGTGCATTTAGATAATCATCATGACCAGCATAATCGCCAACATCACTATGATAATCAACGTGATGATATAGACTATGAATCACTTTATACTCAAGATGGCGACCATACTCATCATGATGAACATAATTATAATGATCGACACTATCAAGACAATTACTATAGAAACGATGATTATCGTCATAACAATCATGATCAACACAATGATAACGATGATTATCATGATTCAAATTTCGATAAAACAACAAACTTATACAAAGAATTAACTGATAGCAATATTGATCAAGATGTATTATTCAAAGCATTAATGTTATACGCTCGTGAAAACAACAAAGGTGTTTACGATAGATATAACCGATCATCTCAACATCGTCATGATGACGAACTTAGAGACTAAAATTAAAAAGGAGGAAACACGTTATGTTAAAACGACGTAGTTCGAAATTCTTAGGACTACTAGCCACACTAGCCTTAGCCATAGTGCTAAGTGCTTGTGGTAATAGTGGTAGCGGTAGTGGTTCATCAGACGATAGTCAAACATCACTTGGTAATAAAGAAATCGAAATACCTTATATCGCGAGTGATAATTCAACACCACGTTCACTAGTTATAGCAGAAGTATTGAAAAAAGCAGGTTATGATGTAACAACAACACCAGTAACAGCAAGTGGCCCATTATATGCTGCTGTATCAGAGAACTCTGATTCATTCCATGCATCAGGTATCTTCCCTACTACTGATAAAAGTTACTACGATAAATTTAAAAGTAAATTAACAATTTATGATGATAAACATTTAATTGATAACGCAAAAGTAGGTTTAGCCGTACCTAAGTACGTGCAAGATGTCGACTCAATTAGTGACTTAAAAAACAGTGACTTCGGAAAATCTGTAGACTGGACAATTCAAGGCACAGACGCACGTAATGGTGTTATGCAAGAAACTAAAGATGAACTTGATAGTGACAACTTGGATAAATATAGCTTGAAAGAAAGTTCTGACCAAGACCAATTCAAGAAAATTCAATCTGCTTTTAAACAACAAGAACCTATCGTCTTCACAGCGATGGAACCTAGCTGGTTCTCTAAAGAATTAGACGTTAAAATGTTGAAAGATCCAGACAACATTTATGGTAATAATAATCAACACATTGACTTAGTATTTAACAAAGACTTTAAAGAAGCACATCCAGCTGCATACACAATTGCAACACGTATCGCAGATGACTGGAGTAAATCTGACGAAGACAAATTAGCTAAAAAAATCTTTGTTGATAACAAAAATCCAGAACAAGTAGCTAAAGACTATGTGGATGATAATGATAATAAAGTAGATGAATGGTTAGAAGGTATTGAGACTAACTAATTGCATAGTTAAGAAAGACAAATAAAGCATATGCTCGTTTGGTGCAGCATATTTAAAACTTATAATGCAAATTTACAGTAGCAAACCGAGTTGAGAAGGCGCTTAAGACATTCTCTTCTCAATCGTAGCTATTATTGCGAGGGAGTGAAACTAAACTCAGTTTCGCTCCCTCTTTTTATATCGCTCTTATAGTATTAAACGTTTCAAATAACTCATTTACTCTTTTTTTATAAACAAATTTAAACGTGGTATCAGTTGTTATGTTTGGAAAAATCAATTTTATTGTGATAAATTACTCTTATTACGTCAGGCTATCTGACTAGATTAAATATATAGGAGAATCAGATAATGCCGTCAGCAAATCAAAAACGTATGATTAAACATATTCATGAAACAGTGTTTATACTTTTACATGACTATCATTTTGATGAAATCACCGTACAAAAAATATGTGATATTGCAGAAATCAACCGCAGTACGTTCTACAGATACTTCCAAGATAAATATGAATTACTCTACACTTTACTTGACTTTATTACACAACAAATTATAGCTAAAGGTGACACATCAGCAGACATTACAACCCCTGAATCATTTGAAGACTTTATTTATTACATTGGTAATAATAAAAAGATTTTCAAACATTTATTAGTTTCGTCTCGACAGGCAGATGTATTTAGAAGTTTAACGAATGTGAGTCGCGAAATGATGTTAAATAACTCAACTCGTAAGCGTGACCCATTAGCGCAAAAGATTAGAGAAAGTAAACATCCTGAAATTGTAGCCGATTTTTACAGTAGTGGCGTAATAGAAGTACTACGACGTTGGGTAGAAAATGACTATAACTATACTGTTGAAGAAGTGTTTGAAACATTAAATAATGTGCTTGAAACGTCATTATATTGTTATGATAAATAAAAGCAATCTCACATAAATTAAGAGTGAGATTGCTTTTTTGTCATTTGCGTTTTTTAGTGTCTACTGTTTTATAAACCATAAAAATACTATTAGCTACGATTAATAGTGCCAGAATGACCATTGGCCAAGTACCTATATTAACCATATTGAATACAATAAGTATTATCATCAAAATAAGATTTATTGCATTTGAAATCATCAACGATTTATCCACTTAGCATCACCTCTTACTATGTTATAACCTAATCTATTAAATTTAATTGTTTTTTTACTTCTTCGGCAACTAATTTAGGTGACTGTGGATTTTGTCCTGTAATTAATCGACCATCAACTTGTACATATGGCGTAAATGGTTGTCGTCGGAATGAATAATGCGCACCACGTTTTTTTATTTCATTCTGTAAATGAAACGGTACTAATGTGTCACGGTTGGCTAATACTTCTTCTACGTTAGAAAAGCCTGTGATGTCTTTATCTTTAATTAAATATTCTCCACTGCTATTCTTTGCGTTGAGTAGTGCTGCAATACCATGACACACTGCTGAAACGATGCCATCTTTATTGTATATCGTTTCGATAGCGTTTTGTACGGCACTATTTTCCGGGAAATCAAACATCACACCATGCCCGCCTGTGAAGTATATGACGTCATAGTCTTCTACAAGGGCTTCAGATATTGGTTGTGCATAGCGCAATTGATTCATAAAGTCATTATCTTTATAATATGCTTTTGTTACTTTGTCTAACATAAATGGAGATAAACTAACTGGATCTATTGGTGTATTCCCACCAGTCATGTTATAAATATCAATATTTACATCCTCATTTTTGAATTGATTGTAAAAGTGGACAAGTTCTCCTAACCACAGCCCAGTTGGTTTACTATTATCACCAAAATAATCTGCACTTGTGTTCACTATCATAATATTTTTCATAAATTTAACACCCACCCTTCTTAATTATTCATTTTAATAATAATCTTACCTTTAGCACGACCACTCGTTGAATAATCTAACGCAGCCTGAGTGTCTTTAAAATCAAACACTTTATCAATAATTGATTTGATCTTGCCTTCTTCGATTAATTGACTAATTTCTTTTAATTGAGTGCCACTTGGATGCATAAATAAAAAGTCATAATTGACGTTAAACTGTTGGGCACGTCGTCTTAATTTATAAGAAGCAACGCGTAATAACGCTTCTTTACCAATATTTAGATTTAAATCTCTAGCATTTTTATCTGTTGGAACACCAGACACTGATGCAATTGTGCCACCTGGTTTCAAGATTTCGAATGATTTTTCTAAGTTATCTCCACCTAATGTATCGAAGACACCATCATAATCATTAAGTTCTTGTGCGAAGTCTTGTTCTTTATAATTAATAAATTGATCTGCACCGAGTGACTCGATAAGTGCTTTACCACGATGACTTCCTGTAGTAGCAACATATAGTCCCATAGCTTTTGCTAATTGAATCGCAAATGAGCCGACACCACCTGATCCCGCCTGAATAAATACTTTATCACCACGCTGTAATTGCATGACTTCATTAAGGGCTTGGTATGATGTTAAACCGACTAATGGAATACTGGCTGCTTCTTCAAAAGATAAGTTTTTAGGCATCGGTGCTATTTCTGACGCATCAATTGAAATATAGTCTGCAAAAGTACCAATTTTAGTTTTACGTGGTCGACCATAGACTTTATCACCGACCTGATACGCTGTAACATTAGCACCCACTTCTTTGATAACACCTGAGAAATCGTTTCCTAGAATTAATGGAAATTCATATTTCAACAGTATTTTAAGTCCGCCATCTCTAATTTTAAAATCAATTGGATTAACGCTTGCCGCTTTAATTTGAACACGAACCTCGTTAGGATTCATGTTTGGTAAAGGCATACGTGTTTCTTGTACTGGGTAATCACCATATTGATGTACAACCATTGCGCGCATATCCGTTTTCATAGGCACTTCTCCTTTATCTCTATTTGAATTGTTATCCATTATAGTACGGTTGATAGTTGTTTACTAATAATCTGATTAAACAAAAAAGAGTGGAATAGAATTCATTCAGAATTCATTATTCCACTCTGTCTTGCATAGCTTGTAAAATCTATTTTGAGATTTTATATGTTAGATTCCTTCCCGCAAGGATAACCTAAAATTTAGAAAAGATTGATATAAGCGACTTGATAGCTCAGGCAGCTACTATAACTTTGCAAAGCAGACTAATAATAGACGCGTTCGTTATCTTACTTCATTCTTCCTACGTGGCAGGCATAAAGCAATTACGATAGCGATAATACCAATCACAGCTATAATGTTAAATTGTACTGTGAAACTTGAAATCGTATTTAGAACAATACTTAAAACTGGTGCAATCGCTGTACCTAAAAATAAAATAAATGTATTAACTGATAAAAGAAGCCTTGGTTACCATTCACGGTTAACCCTACTTTAGAAATAGTTGATGGGATTGCGAAGGCAATGCCACTTACAAATAGCACACTCCAAAAAATGAGTAATACGATATTCGTTGTCATAGACATCAAGATAAGCGAACCTGTGCTCACAATGAGTGCACCTAAGATAAGATTTTTAACGCCAATACGGTCGCTAATACGCCCCGCTACAAGTGACAATAGCATACCTATAATACCGAACAATTTAGCGTTAATCGCAGTCGTTTCATTTCCACCAATCGTATCGGACGTGACGTAATTGTTAAACACTGTATACATACTAATAAACATAGTTAACAATGTGAGCGACACCCCATAGCACAAGAGCACGGCTTTATTCGTTTTAAAATCACTAAAATTATTAAAGAATTTAAGTAATTGAATGTTGGGATTCTTCACTGGACTTTCAGGAATTTGTCTATGAATTACGAAAGCTAAGATGATATATAGCACCGTTAAAGTGAAATAAACCATATGCCAATTTGAAAAACCTACTATGATCTCACTTAAATTTTGACCAATAATCCCTGATAACATGAAACTCGTACTAATGAAACTAATCGCAGTCATACGTTTGACCGGTGAATAAGTTTCTGTCACGTATGTGATAGATACTGGTGAAAAGGCAGCAGCAAATATACCTTGTATCGCTCTTAAAACGACCAGTATCGCGAAAGAATGTACAAAACCTATAACCATACAAATCATTACAAGCCCACAAATTCCAAATAATATGGTGCGAATTCTCCCATATTTTTCTGAAATAGTCCCATAAAACAAACAACTTATTGAATATGTAACGGAAAATGCAACACCATTTAAAGTTGCAATTGATTGTGGAATTTTGAAGTCTTTAGCAAACTCTGCAGTTAATGGAATTGCCGTATATAAACTGCTCATTACTATAATTCCTGCAATAAAGAATATGGTTGTTATTTTGTTGTAATTCATTGTTTTTTGGATAGACATTTGCTTCTCCCTTCTTTCTATTTTCTACAACATTTCTATTATGACACTTTCACTTATTTTTCAAAAGACTACTTGAAATTGACAAAATACTTTTAAAGTTCTTTCATTTAAAAATCACATATTCACTTTGTAAAATAAAATCTCTAATTCGAAACATTTCTATTGACTAATCCTAAAATAAGGACTACAATTCTAGTATAAAATTTATACCAATGGAGGTGACGTGTTGAAAATAGAATTAGGATTGACTTCATTTGCAGATAATGGTGATATGGTTATGCCTGATGGTACACAAGCTGCTGTTTCAAATGCTCAGAGAATTCGCGATATTGTAGAAGAAATTGAACTAGCTGATCAATTAGGATTAGATATATATGGATTAGGTGAACATCATCGTCCTGATTATGCTGTATCAGATCCAGTGACCGTACTTGCTGCTGCAGCATCACGTACTGAGCATATTAAACTGTCATCTGCAGTAACTGTGTTATCATCAGATGACCCAGTACGTGTGTATCAACGATATGCGACATTAGACGCAGTATCTAATGGACGTGCTGAAATTATGATTGGACGAGGGTCATTCATCGAATCTTTCCCATTATTCGGTTATAATTTAAATGACTACGAAGACTTATTTAATGAAAAGCTGCAATTATTACTAAAAATCAACGAACATGAAGTTGTAAGTTGGAATGGTAAATTACGTCCAAGTTTCGACCCAACAGGTATTTATCCACGTGTCGAACATGGTAAGTTACCTATTTCCATTGCAACTGGTGGTACACCTGAATCATCATTAAGAGCAGGTGCCTTTGGGTTACCAATAACGTATGCGATTATTGGTGGTAATCCTAGACGATTTACACGTAATATTGAGATTTATAAATCTGTCGCAGAATCTTACGGTCATAATCCAGACGAATTATCCGTATCGGTACACTCATGGGGGTACATCGCTGAAACAGACGAGGACGCTAAGAAAGAATTCTTCCCTTCTTTAAAAGCACACCATGATATTTTAGGTCGTGAACGTGGATGGCCTAGCTTTGACGAGAATATGTTTGAAAGAGAAGTAGGAAGTCAAGGCGCAATCTATCTGGGTAGTCCTGAAACGGTTGCCCAAAAAATTATTGAAACTGTTGAAACGTTAGGTCTTAACCGTTTTATGATTCATACACCTGTAGGTTCAATGCCTCATGAGTATGTAATGAAATCAATCCGTCTATTTGGCGAACGCGTTAAACCTATTGTTGATAAATACTTTGAAAACAAATAAAAAGGAGATTTTTAAATTATGATTTTACGTTATGCTGCAAACTTAAAACTTGCTAAAGAATTATATAGCTCTGCTAAACCAAAATTAAAAGGTGATCAAGGTATGATCGATACATTCCAAAATGTATTCGGTTTACCAGAAAGCTCAGTTAAATTAGCTGGTACTGTAGAAGCTGCTGCCGCTGCTTTTTATGCTCCTAGTTTCTTAAACAAAAACTTATCTCGTTTAGGTTCAATTGCTACTTTCGGTGTATTAGGCGTTGCTGCTTACAAACACTTTGAAGCTGGACATGGTAAAGAAGGCGCTCAACACGCTTTAGACTTATTAGGTTTAGCTGCATTAAGCTTTGCTGATACTTTCGATTGCGATAACAAATAATATCGTTAAACTTTATAATGTAAGAGTAGGACGTGCGATGACTATCATCACACGTCCTCTTTTTTATTGTTCACTTTTTTAAAAATTCTGGGAAAGTTTGTGGTTTATCATGCACTAGTTGTTCAAAATCATTTGAATGTTGATCAAGTAACCCTCTTGCACCTGCTTCGTACATTGATGCAAGCAATGCACCAAACCCTTTAGGTTCATCATACATTTCTGAAAATTTTTCCAAAGAAACAGGACTATATTCAATCTTAGAACCTGCTGCTTCAGACAAGATTGCTGCTAACTCTGTCATAGAATAACTATAGCCAGATAGTAAGTATCTGTGCCCAAATTTATCTGGTTGTTGTAATAATGCTACGATACCTCTAGCAATATCACCTCTAGAAATATAATTAATACGACCATCACCCGCTGGATAAATGAGTTTCTGCATATCTGCAAGTTCTGATAAATAAGGTTTCAATGGATCCATATACATCGCCATTCTGACATAAGTATATTTAAGACCACTAGATGCAAGTAAACGTTCAGCATAGCCAAAGTATGGACTCATGTGGAAAGGATTATTATGTTGATCTGCATAGTATCCAATAAACATAATGTGTGCGACATGCGCTTTATGAGCTGCATTAACTAAATTCTCCACTTCAGGGAGTCGTTTAAATGACGGATGAATAATGCTCGGAATAAATATAACCGTATCAATACCTTTGAATGCACGAACCATACTTTCCTCATTAAAATAATCTAATTCTCTAACGCCTACTTTATCTTTCCAGTGTGATGGCATTTTATCTGGATTACGTATCCCAATATTAAAATCAGGAACCTGTTCTTTAATTGCATGTTCAGTGATATGTGACCCAAGATGACCGGTCGCGCCTGTCAGTAAAATTGTCATTACTATCTCTTCTTTCTTTTATAATTAAATTATCTTCTATAGTACTGTATTGCCCAATTTTGTCTGGATATGTGTATTCATAATGACATTGTTTCGAACTAACCTACACAAAATAGTGATTATTGTAACAGCTCATATTTTTCAAAGATATTTATTCAACATTTCAAGCGTAACATGACAGTATGAGATATCTTCTGGATGTTTATCGAGTCTGTCTTGATGTTCCTCAGCACTTGCAACGTAATTATTTAAAGGTAACACTTCTACGGCAATTCGCTCTTTATCAGGTCGTTTTGAGATGAAGTGGCGTGCTTCTTCAAGATGCTTCTGTTCATCACTATAAATACCTGTGCGATATTTGGGTCCTTCATCAACGCCCTGTTTGTTAATACTATATGGATCTATAATCTCAAAAAGATAATTCATTAAGTCAGTAATTGATGTCTGCATAGGGTCGAATGACGTTTTGACACATTCTGCATAGCCATCATATTTGTCACTGAGTGTTTCAGATATTCCATTTGCACGTCCCGCTTCAGTCGATAAGACACCTGGCAATGTTTTTATAAACGCTTGAACTCCCCATAAACATCCACCTGCAATGTATACAGTTTCCATCTCTAACAACTCATTTCAATTTATAATTAAAAAAATAGAAGGACTTTGTCATAGTTTCCTTCTATTCTATCAAATTATTTCCTAACTAATGCGATAATCCCAGCAACGAGGATTAAAATACCTGATAAATAACCAAAAAATCCTAATAAATATATATGAATTATTGCAGCAACAATAAGTATAATACCAATTAAGACACGTCTTTTATTAATTAAACAGCTTAATGTTAAAGTTATTGCTGATAAAATAATAGAGCTGGTTGCCACAATAGTCATTAATCCAACAAGTTCTGAACCATAACTTTTGTCATAGTTTGTTAGAATTAGCGCAATCAATCCACCAATAATTCCAAATATACTTCCTATTATTCCAAGAATCATTTCAATAATTCTGTTAGTTGGCTTAGGTTCATTCATATAATTATGTTCCATTGTTGTCTCCTTCTCTATGCTGCGTCATCTTCAGAAGAAGTATCTTCTGTATCTTCTGTTCCACTGTCTAATGATGGATCATCAGAACCAGGACCATTTGAATTGTCATCAGATTCAGATGCTTCATTTTCAGCTTCTTCTGCTTGCTGTTGTTCATATTCTTCTTGTGCCAATTGATCTTCATAATCTTGCATTGCTTTTTCGTATTCTTTTTCCGCTTTAGCATTTTCTTTCTCATACAATGCTTCTACACGAGCTTCTAATTGATCATACTCAATTTCTAACACATCTTTAGATACATGGTTCATCTTTTCACCATCAGTGAGTGAATTATATTCATCTACTAAAGCATTGTACATATAAGCAGGGTATGTCACGCCCACGTCCGCTTGATCAGAATCATCATTTTCTTTTTTACTAGAAGATGTTGTATCTGATTCGTCCTCAACATCTGTAGTTGAGCTAGCCGAAGTATCTTTAGTGCTATTTGAATTCTTAATTTCTGATTTATTAATAATCCATTGTGCCCTAACTTTGTTGAAATTAGGTACGGTATCTAATTCTAAAGTATATTGATCACTATCCGGTACATCATAAGTAATGTAGCCTGATGCAGTGTTATGCTGATTTAATTGGTGGCTAAATCCTTCATGCATATCTTCACTACCATACCATTCTTCATAATTCTCGTTATTTACTTTCATACTGAAATCAGTATTATCCATTAAAACTTGATCATCGTTATTATTTCTAAACTTTATGTATACTCTCAAGGCTTTGCCATTTACAGGCGCACTATATTCATCATAGTTATCTACGAATTCTGCTTTAACTACTTTAATATCTACACCGTCAGCATCCACGACTTGACCTATTTTAAATTTTTTCATTTTGTCTGTAGCTTTAGCCTTGTTATTGGCTTCTTCACCTTCTGCTTTATCTTTGTTGTCACTGAAGGAACATCCTCCTAAAAACACTAAAAATATAATACTTATAAAAAATAATCTTTTCATATTAGCCTCCTCATCTTTTTTTGTAAATTGAAAAGATACTATTTACATATATTATTTTATATTTTAAAACTTAAAAAGCAATATATTTTTTATATTTGATTTAAATTTTTTAGTAACATTAATAATTAATTGATATCCCATCCTTTCAAACTCTTTTATATGAATTTAAGAAGATAATACGAATTATTCATAACTTTTTCAGAATTAGTTTTTAAACTGGAATTACAAAATCAGATAAAGGAGTGCATATGAATGACTGGTATCATATCATCTGTATTATTACTCATTTCAATGGGGAGTTTAGCAATAGCTTTTTTAACAGGAATATACGAAATACTTTCATGGTTAAGAGATAAAGATTATTCTCCTAAATTTAAAATTCCCGTATTGTTCTTTGGTTTATACGTGCTATTCTATATACCAACATTTATATTAATTAATTAATAAAACATGGAGGTGAAATATATGGAGGGGTTTCATATTTTATTAGTAGAAGACGATGAAACCATCGCTAAAAATTTAAAACAAATATTACAACAAAAAGGTGCACAGGTGACATTAGATAGAACTGGAGATAGCGTTTTTAACGTATTGAATGACGTTCATATCATTATTATGGATATTATGTTACCCAATAATGATGGTTTGTCTATCACTGATGAAATAAGAAGCATTTCTACTACACCTATTATTTATTTATCAGCAAGAGTTGATATCGATTCTAAAGTTAAAGGTTTGAATAATGGCGATGATTACCTTACCAAACCTTTCAATCCAAGAGAACTTATTTCTAGAATTAATAATCTTTTAACTATCCATTATGCTGATAAAGAGGCTCAATTTTATGAGTTTAAAGTTAATGCTAAAGACAAGATAATCAAATCTAACGATGGAAACCAATTATCTTTAACTAAAACGGAACGTCGATTATTTTTCTATATGTATGAAAATAGAGATTTGATTTTAACTAAGGATCAAATTATTGATTACGTTTGGCAATTTGAATCCGCTTCTGAAAATACTTTGAACGCTTATGTAAAAAAATTAAGAACTAAGTTATTAGATTCTGGAACAATTATTGAGACTATTTATGGTATTGGTTATAGATTAAATGGGGGCTAATTTATGAGACTATTAAAAAAATACTATATGTTCATGGGATTGGGTTTATTATCGATACCTCTAGTTTTTTTAGCTATCAATAGCATGATACTACTATGTATTCTATTTATTGAAAAAGTCTTGGGTTATCCAATCGGTTTAAATTTTAAATCCAGTGGTCTTACAATAATTTTTTATATCTTTTTCTTCTTAATTCTAATTACTTTAGTTATTATTGCTTCACGCTATGTATATAAAATTGTGGATCGTTTACGTTTACTTAATGATAAATTATTAGACATTGCTAATAGTGACAAATTACCTAATAAATTAGACATACCTACTCATATAAATGACGAAATTGATGAAGTTGGCCAATCTATAAATATCTTAATAGACAGACTAAGATATAGAGAGTTAGAAATTATCGAAAACAAAAAGCAAGAACAAAATTACATTAATCAACTTGCCCATGATATTAATACGCCTCTAACTGCATTAAATTTAGAGTTATACCAACTCGGATTTCAATACCAAATTAATGATAATGATATAGAATTATCTTATGAAAAGATAAACTATATTTCTAATTTAATTAAGGCATTACCTAACAAAGATGATATTTCTAAATTTTATACGTTTAACCACCAAGTTGATATACAAGCATGTATAAACACAACAATTGATAAATGGCACTATCTATTAGATTCAAAGAACATATTAACCATTCTAAATGTTGAAGGTGACCGTATTTATTGGCTTGGTGACCAATTATGGTATGAGCGCTTATTCGATAACATTATTTCTAATGTTTATAAACATTCTAATTCATCGCGTATTACTATTTATCTAAATGAGGATTATATTACTATTCAGGATAATGGCACTGGCTTTAATGATATGTCTACTAAATCTAAAGGGTTAACTATTATTAAAGATATTTGCGAAAGATTCTCTTTAAAATTAAATATTAAATCTGATTCTAACGGTACTATAATCACTATTGAAAACAACAGAGAGCAACTATTTATATAAATCATTTGTTTGTTAAAACTAGATATACTTTCTTGAAAATTGTTTTAAATTAAAACCACATAAAAAACATAAGCGTTCACATTCTTTCGTGTGTAGTTCTAAGATAGAATACGAAACATAATTGCGAAGACGCCTAGGGGAGCAGTGCCGTAAATGAACGTAAGCGTTCACACACTTATGTAAGTAGTTCTAATGATTAAAATCAAAGAACTGCTATAGAGACGGCACCCCAGGAACGCGAAGCAGCTTATGTGAGTAATCATCTATCTAAGAACGCCTTTACAAAACAAAAAAGCTTTTGAGATAAAAGTCGACTTTTTGTAAGTCTTCATTCATCTCAAAAGCTTTATTATCCTCATTTAATGATTTAACGCAGTCATAATGACATTTCTAAACGTAGATTCATCAATACGATTATTCTGTTCTTGTTGTGCAATGACTCGCTCTTTAAATACACTTGGTTCCTTAGCGATTTCATTCAGTATATCTATTAATTGCTGTGGTTCGTCTTGCTTTGTAATATTCTTTTTAGCAATAAATGAACGACGATGCGCAGTTTCATCATAAGCCAAAATTAATTGATTATGGAGCATTGCACGTTCAACAGCATTAACGATTTCTCCACCTTTATTGATATCTAAATAAACATCGCATGTTTGGAATAATTGATCAATCTTCGCTTGGGTGATTGTTGGATAAAGTTTAACGTTATCATATTTACCCAAGCCCATTAATTTAGCTGACATTTCGGTAATAGCACCAATGTGAAATTCATAATCTTCACACTGTCGTATGATTTCTTCTAAATTTGGAAGATCGTCAGAATTCGTTAAATTAAGTACTTGCTTGTTATAATTATTAGACTTCTGATAATCGTACAAGTAGCCCAATTGACTGATTAAAGGACGATACTGTGCTTCAACATTTGATGTAATAGCCTCAAATTCTACACAATCTGGGATAATTACTTTTGAATTCAGCGTCTCTTTATCTAACAATAACTTCATATTTCCCGGGACATTACCATGACTTTGTTCTTGCCAGAATAACACTGCATTCGACACATGATTCGTTTGATATAACACGAAGAATGGTGTTGCCAATGAATTGATGAATACAGTTGAAGTATCAACATCTATTTGGTCTAAATAAAAGCTAATGAAGTCTTGTTTTGATGCAAAGAAATGCGATTGACCTTGCCAATCCAATATAATATCTTTTGTGACAAAGTTTTCATATAATACTTCTTTCCCTTGACGATCAACATAAGTCTTCAAGATGGGCTTTTTATTTAAATCATATACCGTTTCCGCAAATTTAAATCCATCTTTGTTATAAAAATCAACCGAACGCAAACGGTCCTTTGTATCAAACCACTCCACAAAACTCACAATTCGATTTTTAAAATGCTCGCGATAAAATATTCGCCCTCTTACATTGCCATTATCTATAATTTCTGCATGATTATGATTACCTTTAATTTCCCATAATGGCGGCACTTGAACCTCATTAAAAAATGCTGGTTTATCGTCGTCATTTCGTTTATAATTTGCAAAAAATTGATACGGTGTCATGACGTTATCGGGTAAAAAACCGTCATCATCCATTACAATGGTCTCATGTTTGAATCCTGCAAATTGAAGTGATTGTTGAAGTTTTTGTGATGCTTCATCAAATATTTCAAATAAATTAATCATATAGCACCTCATCAATTAGATTTTGCCACTTTTGCGTAATATGCTCAGTTTTAAACGGTTCTGCAATTTTATAAGATTTCTCATGCGAATGCTTAGGCCCATCATTAAAATACTGAACAATTTTTTCAGCCATATGATTTGTAATGACTTCGACATCTTGGTCATCTTTATCGATTGGTATGAGATATCCATTCTCACCGTGACTAATAAATGTTGGATTACCGTAATTCACATCGAATCCTATCATGCCTAGTCCAGAACCTACCGCTTCCATTAAGGTCAAACCGAACCCTTCACTTGTTGAAGCCGATACAAATAAATCATAGTTCGCATAGATTTCATCTAACTTCTTATGACCTTTAAGTTGAATATAATCTTGTGCTTCATTATCTTTAATGATTTCTTCAATTTTCGATCTTTCGTTACCATGACCATATATATCAAATGTTAATTGCGGCACTTTCTTTTTAGCTTTAATTACAGCTTTCGCTATCCAATCTACATGTTTTTCACTAGCTAACCTAGAAGCCGTAAGCATAGAATATCGCTTTCTTTCCCCAATTGGATAACTTAATTGATGTAGACTACCTACCGGGATAGTTTTGACACGAGGTTGATGTGATGTATATTTTTGGAATTGCTCGGATAAAACTTGATTTTGTAAATCCGTCGCAGTGATATAAAAATCGATATATGGTGCTTGTGCAAATACATATTCGTAATAGTTATTCCACAAAATGTAGCTATCATTTGTAGCATTTTCGCTATAATGTTCCGCATGTACAACAATACCGACTTTACTTGATCCTTTATGTTCTAATATACTTTGACCAACTTCAGTCGATCTATCAATAATAACGATATCTTGTTCAGTCAGATGCAACTTTTTCATAAAATAAGCTACAAATTCCTGTTTACTATATAAGCGAGCATCATCAAATACATAGACACTCGATTCTCCGTCTATATATTCTTTATAAGCAATAGAGCCATCCTCATTGTAAAACTGTCGCTTATATAATTTGGCACGATTTTCATGTGGTGCATAATATTCCGAGAAAGTTCTAACATAGCTATAGTAATCTTTCCGAACTAACATACCGTTAACGACAAATTCTGCACGATCGACAATATTATCATCTTCATTCTTTAAATAACAGCTCACATAGGATTTATCATTCCCGATGTATAAGCGCATAGTTTTACCAGTAATCGTTTGAGCAGTAACAGGATTACCTAAATCCTTTTTCAAGTCATCAACCGTATACGTTGTTGGTGCGATAGGTATATCACTGAAATATTGATATAGCCATATCACTTCATCATCTTTAAACCCGATATTGTCAGTTAACGTTTGAATGTTCTCTGCGGAAATAAAGTCTAGAAAGATGAATTTAGCTGGTTGATTTACCTCTCTTAATAATTTGGCACGATAAGCTTGAGCATATTCTACACCACTGCTCGCCCATCCAATGCCAAAATTAATATTATATACTGTCATCTATGAACACCTCATTTTAAGGAAAATGTACTACTAAATCTTGATCTTTATCAAACGTTAGAATACTTAAACATAAATTACGAATCGTTGCCCGTTTAATATTTATCAACATCATTTCATATGTTTCTAAAGCCACTTTATGATATTCGAATATTGCATTACGTTGACCATTTTGTCGATTATTAACACTCGCTTTAAGTTGTTGAAGTTGATCAACTTGATTTATCCATTCTACATCTATAGCTTTCAATATTGCTTTTTGAAGAAATCGTAATTTAAAATAATCGTTATTTGCAATTTTCATATTCTCTTTTAATTGTTTGTTAAATTGTTGCACTAGATAATCAATGGTTTGTTCACGTGTTTGAATCTGTTGGCTAATAGCGTCATCTTTGAAACTAAAGCTCAACTGCTCATAAATATAATTGATGATGTCATCTTTATTATGAATATGCTTTGTTCTTAAATCATAGTCAAAGACATCACGCGCTAGTGAATCAAAGTCAAATGCACTGAAGTCTGACGTTTCAAGAATACGATTGCGTTCTTCATACACACGATCACGTTGAATGCCGATACTTTTTTCGAATTCATTAGCCATTTCACGCGCCATCATTGCGGTTTCTTCAGATACACGCTGTGCTTTAGAGACAATCCCTCTTACTCTTCTTCTGAAAAAAGGACTATCTTGTAGTTTGTCTGGATCAACGTCTTTTAGTTTTTTATTTTCAGCTAGTTTAGAGTTACTCCAACGTTTAACAATATAATCATCTAATGATACATAAATCTGTGAAACACCTGGGTCACCTTGACGACCTGAACGTCCACGCAATTGTCGGTCAACCCTGCTATTCTCCATATGTTCATTGATTATGACTGCAAGTCCTCCGAGCTCATAGACTCCAGAGCCAAGCTTAATGTCTGTACCACGACCAGCCATACTAGTTGAAACTGTAACAGCACCCAGTTGTCCTGCCTCAGCAATCATTTGTGCTTCTTTAGCAACATTCTGTGCAATTAATAAGTTATTAGGGATATTGTCTTTAAATAATTGGGTTGAAAAATATTCAGCCGCTTCTGCAGTTCTTGTTATTAAGAGTACTGGTTGTTTAGTGGCATGAATTTCTTTTACTTTCTCAAGTATCGCTTTATTCTTTTCATCTGATTTCGCATATACTCGATCTTCTTTATCATTACGTATAATCGGATGATTGGTTGGAATTTCAACTACTAACTTAGAATACAAATCAAAGAATTCCTTTTCTCCCAACTTACCGGTTCCGGTCATCCCTGAAAAACCATTAAATAATTTGAATAAATTTTGGAAGGTAATTGTCGCCATTACACTTAAATCTTGTGATAATTCAACACCTTCTTTAGCTTCAATCGCTTGATGCAAACCAGATTGTAGTTTGGTACCCGGCAACATTCGCCCTGTAATTCGATCTATAAGTACAACTTCGCCATTATAAATAAAATAATCTAAATTATCTTTGAACAGATACTTCGCGCGTAAAGATAAGTTAATGACACGTACCAAATCAAAATATTGTGGTAGGTAGATATTATTCACTTTAAAATAATGATTGGCTACATCAATGCCTTCATCCGTAAGCCATACTTCTTTTTTATTCACATTTAATTTAAAGTGTTCATCTTCAACTAACGTTTCAACAAACATCTTAATAATATGGAATAAATTGGATTGCACACGTGGAGCACCAGAAATAACCAGTGGTGTTTGCGCAGCATCCAATATAATTGAATCAACTTCATCAATAATCGCAAAGTTCAAATCAGGTAAATATTTAGCATTAATATGGTCTGCTAAATTATCAAATAAATAATCAAATCCTAAACGACCATTTGTTGTATAAATGATGTCATGGTTATATAGCATTGGCTTCTCATTATCGGCGTATTCATAATCTGGAATATCCACAAAGCCAAGTGACGCTGTTAATCCTAGCCATTCATATAAAGGTCGCATTTCTTGAAAATCACGATTCGCCAGATAATCATTCGTAGTAATTAGAAATGCGCTTTTTCCTGTAAGTGCGTTTAAATAAAGGGGCATTGTCGCTGTTAACGTCTTACCTTCCCCGGTTTGCATTTCTGCTATATTACCTTGATGCATCACAATGGCGCCCATCACTTGAACATCTTTCGGATACATACCTAGTACACGTTTCGATGCTTCACGAATCGTTGCATAAGCTTCCGGCAACAGTTTATCCAACGTCGTTTCACGTTTCTCTAAACGTTGTTTAAACTCAGCTGTTTTTGCTTGTAATGCTTCATCTGAATAGTCTCGCATTTGATCACTTAATCGGTTTACTGCCGTTAACTGCTTCTGTAATCTTTTCAAACGCATCGAATTAATCACATTACTAACTTGATTAGCCATTTTGATCACCTCGCGCATTAACACTTTCGCCAAATATGACTCGATTTAATACATCTAAATTAACTTTACTTTCAACGATAAAGTGTGTTTCAGATTCATCTGTATCTAACTCTTGAATAATAATATTTTTGAAAAAAAGTTCCGACAAGCCAGCATTTATTAATTCAATTTTATAAGCATAAGCCTCTTCAGGAAATTTGAATTCTGCATCACTATTTTGAATGATTAAATTGGAGTGTTCCGTGTCATTTTTACGATAAAATGTAATCTTAATATACACACTACCTCGAGGCTCGACATTGTAATTTAAAGTCACTTTATATTGTTGTTTCTTTTTCAAAATAGGAAGCGATGGCGCGTATTTATGTTCACTAAAAGTTGTTAACATACGCCAATCATGTATAACAGTCCCTGATGGCATCAATGGATTGTTAAAGTAAGTTCCATCATCCTCAATGCGTAATTTCGTACCATACATAAAGGTTGTAGTATTTATATGACGCCATGTTAATGTATAACTATTTAATGCTGACATCGCTATCTCTCCCGAATTGATCTTTTAATATAATGTTATAAAAGTTAACGAACCAACTTGTTATTGTAGGTGAATCATCATTGTGTCGACCCGGTACACCACGACTCATAACATGTGAACCTTGTTGACTCAATACTGGTGATAAATTTTGAAATGCCGTAGCATCATAATCATCATTGTACATATATGCAATTGCAAATGTTGTATTTGTTAGATTACTGTTTTTTAATTTTTCCCAAAAACGTGTATCTAAATGTTGAACATCTGAAGTAGAAATACCTCCTGTATTCGCCAACAACACATCGTTTGCAGTGCCAAATTCATTTGGACGTAACAATTTCATATTATCTGCTATAGTCCCAATATTTAATAATGGTTTCCCTACTACAACCGCAGCTGGTTCTAATTGAGCTGCATAGTACAAGGCACCAAATGATCCCATAGATAACCCTGATAGTATAAGTTCATCATGCTTGAAACCTAAAAAGTCTAAGGCATTTTGAATTACATTGATAATCCCTTGTTCAAAAGTTTCGGATCCAAGATAAAATGAACCACCTTCAAGACGAGGGTCACCAATTAAGATAAACGGTGCATTCATCTTATTCATCATGAAGTAACCTTCAAATCCTTCAGCAGGACGATAACCACTAAAATACACATTGAGCGGAGGCTTCATATCACCTGGATTGAAATAATGTATAAACTCATCTCGTTTCTCATCAGTAAAACGCTGTCCACCCATAATAAATTGTCCCATTTCTAGTCGTGACCAACGTTTATGAATGGCACCAATACGTAATTTACCCTTTCCTTTTGCTTTAAGAGATACGCTGACATTCATTTGAGTCGTCCTTAATGGTAATTGAATAGGTTGATTTAAATCTTTATGCTCAAAGCGCAATGTTGTATCTGGATATTCCGTTGATCCAAACGGAGATAATCTAAATGTGTACTCGATTTCGACATCTCCTTCAAGTGAATACTCCGGCCAAAGCTCGTTAACCTTATCTTTATCACTTACTAAACTTTGTGTCCACGTAACAATAGGTTTGAATGATGTACCGAAATCACCTTCTAACACGAGTGACTTGTTCCCCTCATATTTATACGTTCCTTGAAAATGTGGGTTAACAGTTGTCTTAATTGGTGATACTCTATCGCCATATTGCCCAGGAAATGTCACAGCTAACAATTGATGGTGTAGCTCTTCCTCAGTTTGATAATTAAGTTTCTTTACAAATTTGTGTTGGATTAATGGTTCAGCATCATAATTTGGAGACCACATTTGTGCATCGATGACCGTATTATGAGGTGTAGCGACGACTCGTAATAAATCCATTAATTCAGGTGAGTAAGCACTTTGTACAAATACTAAATCAAAGTTACCAAATGCTTTTATAATGCTTTTTACCGCTTCAATATAACCACTATCAAACGTAAATAATGCATCATCTAAATAATCCCATTCAACACCTTTTTTACTGTCAAATAATGGTTCTAAATCTTTCCCACCTACTTGTAAGATTCTGAATTTACGTGCCATGAATTTCACCTTCAATCACACTATTTAATCTTTGGATTATCTTTTCTGAACTGAATTCATCACTTAATTTAATAGAATGCGCAAACGAATAATTCCAATTCTTCAGATTGTCTATAAAATAATTTAGCGCTGCACTTAATTGTTGGATATTATCGATAATTAAGCCATTTAACTTATCATCTACATAATCCGTCTCTCGCCTATTGATTTGTGGAACGCCTGCACTAATACTTGAAATTTGTAAATATAAATCAGGCTCTTGGTTTAAATCTACAATTACTCTTAATTGCGACATTTCCTTCATTAAATCTTCTTCAAAAGGCACATAAATCAACTTAACCTTTTCTATTTCATCTTCTTCAAGTTCCGTTTGTAAAATATCTTGAACTTCTGGAGAGAATTCTTCTTCCTCAACATTTAACGATGAATTTAATTGATCTATTTCATCTCTTAACCATTGCGGTATATCGTTCTCATTTAATCGCGTTAACAGATGGATTATGGTTTGTTCATGTTGAGAGACGTATTGACTCAATTGATTAATAACCGTTTTTAAGTCTTCTTCACTAAGTGAATCTATCCAAACGCCAATATTCGTTTCATACAATTGACTACTTATATTAGGTAACATTTGTGCGTCAAACGGCGTTACTCGCATAATTTTGAATGGCTGGTACTCAGGATTCTGAGTTATGAATTGATTTAATTTAGTCGCATTTGCTTGTGTATCAACTATACATTGATTCGCTTTTCCAATAGTTTCTAATAACGTCGCATCGATGTATGCATTTCTTTGCCTGAATAATGAGAAACACATATTCTCAGGTTTGAATGTATCTGTTAATACATAGTTGTGTCTTTTATCTGCAGCAATAATCACTTTATCGTCATCCGCTAATGTTGAAGTATTGTATTGTTGAATTTTTTCAAAAATAAGTTCTTCCATATTGCCATATGACTTCATCTGAAAAAGGTCATAGAATTCTGGTTGGATTGTAATTTTTCCAGTCATAAAATCTTGAGTCATAATGAGCTGACCTTTAACATCTAAGTAATATCGTTTCATTGGTGACTGTCCATCATGATAAATTTCAATCGATGACACAAACCCTCTATCATCAAATATCAATTTACGGCTTAGTGTTTTGTGTTCATAATCCTCAATGCAAATTAAATAGCCTTCTTGACTAAAAATCATCTTAGAAAATTGATTATCATTTTTAATGGCCATGACTTGAAATGGCGTATAAATAAATTCAGTGTCTTCTGGCCAAGATAATTCTCTATAATCAATTGCTACAGGTGGGCCATGCGTTGCACCTTGTATCTCATCAAAAAGAGACCAATAATTCATTTCATAAAGCTCATGACGATGTAAAAATAATCGCAACAGGGGATTATAATTCAAGATAATTGTATTGAATGGTTCATTGTTTTTATGATGCATCGACATTAAACTTACCATGTCATCAAATTCTGTAGTTTTTCTTTTTATATAAAAGGGCACAACAGCGCTATCCCACCAATTGTTTGAATCATACCATGCAGGTATAAACTGTTTCATAACTATCTCCTACCAATATTTATTCAAGATTTGCTTGTAACGGTCAAAGTATAAGTAAGTGCGAATCGTCTCACCAATATTAATACTGATGTACACTAAGATAATCAGTTGCATTGAAAAGTAAATTTCTGTTGATAGATTAGGCACCAACAATGTTGAATATAATGGCACTGCCAGAATCAATGCCACCAATATGGCACCAGTCCAACATACTCTTCTAGCTTTACTATTTAAATACCTCTCTGTCTCACGACCCGGACGTATAGAATCAAAATAATTCCCATTCTTTAGAAATTCATCCGCCTTTTTCTTAGTATTAATCAAAAATCGTGACAACAAGTAACTTAGTACGATTTGTAACACAATATAAAACGTAATACCTATCGGGTTAGCAAAACTTAAAAATTCGAAATTCGCGTTTGACCCGAGCAATGTAGCTATTAAATTAATCATATTATTTAACAGTACGTATACTGATAAACTAATCATAATTGAAATACTTCCAGCCGGATTTAATTTCCATGCTAAATATGTCGGTGTCTTATTCGTAGAGTTATTCATGATGTCTTTGTAATTGAGTCGATATTCCGATAACTCAATAAATAATAGAATGAGTAATGCTATGACTAATGTCACAATTACTAATATAAGTAATACGACACTTACACTTAACTTAAAAAAGTGTTGGTTATTAAATAATGATTTGATTAAACTTGTTAATACAATCGGCATTGGACCACAAATACCGTATGTAATATTTTGATCTGCTAACCAAACCAATAACATTGTTCCCGCAACAAGAATTAACATGAGTAAAACGATGTTTGAATCTTTAATAAAGTTATTATGAATATACGTATTGATTACAAAATAACTTTGAAATATTGCAAACACTATCGTTATAATTCTTTCCTTATAATGCTTTTCAGAACGTGTTTGTTTCGTTGCTTGATCCAAATTACGATAATTTAATAGCATAATGATAACTAATGATGTTAACCAAGGTCCAAGACCCAATGAGAATACATTTAATGTATGAAGATCCCCACCTACATTTGAAACTGCTAATTTGAAAAATGTATCTTTGTTATCATAAACACCTTCCGAACCCACTATTGAAATATTACTTCCAAAAATGTAAACAATTAAAATGAAACAGGTAAATAAAATCCTCTTGTATAAAATCTTATATTCATGTTTCTTAATCATAATTTCACCTAAAATTTTAAAAATAAAGTTTTTTACATTATATCAAAGAGGCTAAAGATATTAATTAGTTTGGTTTATACATACATTATTCCAACCAATAATTATACTTTAGCCTCTTTTTTTAAGGATAGACAAACCAACTTATAGAAAAGTGATTATTTTACAAATCTATCTCCCACATGAAGTAGTTTATTGTTCTGATCCTTTATTCTTTTTATCTTTTTTATTTTTACGAGATTTACCAAATAATCCTAATCCCGCTAACATTGCTGCAACAGCTGATACAAGTCCTGTTGAATTAGAGTCACTATCTCCAGTATCAGGCAATTTATCTTTAGCATCATGATGAAGTGAATTGCTATGCATTTGTGAATCATTATTACTTTGAGATTCAGAAGTACTCATTGACGTACTGTTTGACGTTGATACTGAGTGACTTAGTGACGTGCTCACGCTTGTTGAATCTGTTCCACTCATACTTTCTGAAGTTGATGTTGAATCAAATTGTGAGTGAGAAGTACTCATAGAATTTGATTCATGTTCAGAATGTGATGCGCTGAATGAATGTGAAGCACTACTATCTGATGTGCTTGTACTGTTTGAATCACTAATACTTGTTGATGCTGAGTGACTATGTGACGTCGTATTAGAATCAGAATTACTGATTGAATGTGAATGTGATCTGCTGTCTGAGCTTGAAGTACTATTTGAATCTGTTCCACTCATCGAATGTGAAGCACTTCTACTTTCTGACGTAGATGTACTATCTGAAGTACTTGCGCTTGTTGAGCTTGATTCTCTCATTGATGTTGATGTACTGATTGATGTTGATGCGCTTGCACTTGTTGAGCTTGATTCGCTTAATGATGTTGACGTACTGATTGATGTGCTTGTGCTTGTTGAGTCACTCATGCTCGTTGATGTAGATGCACTATCTGATGTGCATGTGCTTGTGCTTGTTGAATCACTTACGCTTGTTGACGTTGATGTGCTATCTGATGTGCTTGTACTTGTTGAGTCACTCGCGCTCGTTGATGTAGATGCACTATCTGATGTGCTTGTGCTTGTTGAATCACTTACGCTTGTTGACGTTGATGTGCTATCTGATGTGCTTGTACTTGTTGAGTCACTCACACTTGTTGATGTTGATGCACTATCTGATGTGCTTGTGCTTGTTGAGTCGCTCATGCTCGTTGAATCTGAGAGACTCAATGATGTAGATACGCTCAACGATGTACTCATTGACATAGATACACTTGTTGATTCAGAAGCGATATATGATGGTAAATCAAATTCTGGTAATGAATGACTTTCGGGTTCGCCCATACTAAATGATACTGATGTACTTGAATTATCTGAATCACTCAATGATGTGCTTGCGCTATCTGACGTGCTTGTACTTGTTGAGTCACTCACGCTTGTTGATGTTGATGCACTCAATGATGTGCTCGTACTTGTTGAATCACTCAAGCTCGTTGATGTCGATGCACTATCTGACGTACTTGTGCTTGTTGAGTCGCTCACACTTGTTGATGTTGATGCACTCAATGATGTGCTTGCGCTTGTTGAATCACTCAAGCTTGTTGACGTTGACGCACTCAATGATGTGCTTGCGCTTGTTGAATCACTCAAGCTTGTTGACGTTGACGCACTCAATGATGTGCTCGTACTTGTTGAGTCGCTCACGCTTGTTGATGTTGATGCGCTATCTGACGTACTTGTACTTGTTGAGTCGCTCACACTTGTTGATGTTGATGCACTATCTGATGTACTTGTGCTTGTTGAGCCACTCACACTTGTTGATGTTGATGCGCTACCTGATGTGCTTGCGCTTGTTGAATCACTCACGCTCGTTGACGTTGACGCACTTTGGCTATTTGCTGCACTTGTCGATGCACTTTGACTATTTGACGTGCTTGTTGACGCACTTTGGCTACTTGACGTACTTGTTGATGCACTTTGGCTATTTGCTGTGCTTGTCGATGCACTTTGGCTACTTGACGTACTTGTTGATGCACTTTGGCTATTTGCTGTGCTTGTTGATGCACTTTGGCTACTTGACGTACTTGTTGATGCGCTTTGGCTGTTCGCTGTGCTTGTTGATGCACTTTGACTATTTGCTGTGCTTGTTGATGCACTTTGACTGTTCGCTGTACTTGTTGATGTACTTTGACTATTCACCGTGCTCGTTGATGTACTTTGGCTTTTAACCGTACTAGTAGATTTACTAGTTGATTGACTCGTTGAGGTACTTGGCTCTGTATTATTAATTGTAGTGTTGTCAAAATAGTTCACATAACTCGAATCCAAACTATAGCTAGCAGAAGGTGATAGATTAAATGATAAATCCCCACTAGCATTATTTATAGGAACTGTGAATTCTGCAGTAACACCATTACCTTGAGTCGCATAATATTTACTTAGCGTTGCACCAGTCCATGTATATCCAGTTCCACTTTTTACAACAGTAGGATTAGTTGTCTTAACAGTTGTAAGGAAGTTACCGTTCGAATCTGTGTATCCTTGTGTTATCTTAGTTATTGCACCATAACCGCTACCTAAAGTAATCATTGGCTTATTAGGGTTAGTAACATTTGTATCTGTTGTCACATTTGGCTTTTCAACGTTAGGAGTAGATGGATTATCGTATGTGATTGTATATCTGAAAGTTACCGTTCCATCACCATTGTTCGTTACTGTTACCTTATAATAAATTGGAAAATTTGTACCGTTAGTAAATTTTGTAGATCCGACTCCTGTATATGTACTAGTTTGACTACTTGTTGCGGCTGCAGCAGCAAATGTAGTTACTGCAAGTCTACTAAATGTTCTTAACTTAGTCGGACTTGTTGATGTACTAGTTGATGTAGAGGTAAATAAAGAAGACCCTAAATCATTACTCGTATTTGTCTCAGTCGTATGCGTAGAAGCCGTGTTATTCGCATTTATATTATTTGATATAGATGTACTATTTACGTCATTACTAGATTTCGAATTGCTCTCATTTAAATTTGACGTTGATTTCTCAGAACTATTAGAAGTCGTTTCTCCACTTTTCTCTGAAACTTCGCTAGTTTTTTCTGAGTTATTCTTTTCACTTGAACTAGAGTCATTACTCTTTTCATTAGAAGAACTAGTCTCGTCACTTTTATCATTATTCGAAGTACTATTCGTGCTACTATCTGCTTGCTTTTCTGATGTAGATGTTTCTGATTTTGATTTTTCTGAAGTTGACGTTTCCGATTTAGCTACTTCATTTTCTGAAGTAGAAGTTGTACTCGTTGATGCATTAGAATTAGATGTCTCTTTGTTAGACGTACTCTCAGTTGAATTCTTATCAATTGTACTTTCCACAGAACTTTTACTTGTTGATTCAGTGGACTCAGAAGTTTCTGATTTAGTGATTTCTGTTGAATTTTGATTAGCTACTGTGGCACTTGTTGATGAAATTTCTGAAGTCATTGGTGTTTCAGAAGCTGCATATGCGTGTTGATCATTTAACATTGCAAATGTAAAGGCGCCTCCTATTAAACCTGTCGCCTTCATTGCTTGGTTTTTAAAATTTTTATCTTTATTAGTATCTAAATTATTAATTTGTTCAACATCTTTATTTAAAAAGGGTAGACCTAATACTTTAAGTAATTGAACTTCTCTAATCCCAGCTTTAACCCATTGTTTACCAGATTTATAAAGTTTGACCCTAGCTTTTTCTTGACCAAAGGACCGTTTAAAATTTCTCTCTTTTCTCGACATAATACTCTCCTTTATTCTCACACTTACTTCCCAATTGACTAATTGACCACAATTAATTTGAATTTACATCATTATAGTCCCCTTTACATGTAAATTGCAACAGAATTAGAACATCTATATATATAGTTTTTCTAGATTTTATTGCACAAAACTCAATAACATTCAATCATCTATTCAAAATTGATTTTAGGGTTAATCTTGCAATACGTATATGAAGCTTGATTTAATAAGATATAATGGCAAAAATAACCTCAACCAATAAACATAACCACTTCAATGATTAGGGTTAAAATTCATTAAACTGCATGTAAATACATAGAATTAAACTATATAACAATTTTGTAACTGTCCCAATTTTATCCATGGTATTAAAAAAAAGAATAAATTGAATAATTATTGTTGAATATAGAATATTTAAGTTATAAATGAACTAGTTTCTTCCTATTAAAATATAGTTTTCTTATACTTTTTAAAATTGAAAAATAAAAATTAATCAAAAAGCATTAGAAAGAAAGTCTTATTTAATTTCTGAAGTGAATATCCAAAGGGGGAAATATCTATTTAAAATGGGAGAATAAAAAATGTTAGAACACTCAAGAAATAAATTAAACATAAAATACATTTAAGGTTGAAACGTATTCGTCTCAAACTTATCCTTACACTTCTTTAACCATGTTATACCACTTTATACCAGCATGTTGTGAGGTTGACTCTCCCTCATTGTTGTAGCCATAACGTTCATACAATGACACTAAAGCTTCACGACAAGTGAGTGTCACACCGCATCTTAATTGTTGCTTCGCCAGTTTCTCAAATTGCTCTAACAGTTTGCCCGCAATCCCTTGTCCTTGATAATCTTTGTTAACGACTAGACCTAATACACTAAGATAGCCACCACTGTTGGGGTTGGATTGAATCTCTTCAAATAAGTCGTCGGTTATATATCGTTGATTAATTACAGGTCCATTAATATATCCGATTATGCGTCCTTCCTTTTCAGCGATAATGAATGTATCAGGTATTTTATTGATTCTCTGTTTCAAAGCTTCTGGCGTTGCCGCTTCATCTGGCGTAAAGCCCTCATTTTCAAGTTTAATAAGTGAGAACAAGTCTTCTTCTGTAACTTTGCGTAATTGCATTAAAGCACCCCTCTTAGTTTCAAAAAGTTGATTATATAATAGCATACGCTTGCCTTAAATAAGTGTATGACAAAACTGTCATTCAGTTGATAGAAGATATTAAGGTTTAAATTAAATTATTATGCTAAGTTATAAATATACATATTTATGATATTTTTAATTATTAAATAATCATCTTTATGTATGAAGAATGCTTTTTACTAAGGAGTGAATAAATTGATTAAAAGACGTTTTAAATATGCTTTTGGAACAACATTGGTAACATCATCACTATTACTTATGTCACACGGTCATGCTTTTGCAGCAACAAATAACATTGACCAAGAGTTCAACCATGATAACAATGGTCAACCAATTACATCCCAAGATAGTAACAACAATGTAGATCCTGGATTTAACCATGATGTTGATGACAATAACGATACTGATCTTGGTTTCAACCATGATGTAATTAACAATAATGACGCTACTAAACACCAAGCTGAAGATAACGACATGGGATTCAATGGCTATGCTGAGCAAAACGGTCTAATTAAACAAACATCTAAGTCTAACTCTCAACAAGACCCTGCTAAACACCAAGCTGAAGATAATGACATGGGATTCAATGGCTATGTCGAACAAAACGTTCTAGTTAAACAAACATCTAAGTCTAATTCTCAACAAGACACTACTAAACACCAAGCTGAAGATAATGACATGGGATTCAATGGCTATGCTGAGCAAAACGGTCTAGTTAAACAAACATCTAAGTCTAACTCTCAACAAGACCCTACTAAACACCAAGCTGAAGATAATGACATGGGATTCAATGGCTATGCCGAGCAAAACGGCCTAGTTAAACAAACATCTAAGTCTAATTCTCAACAAGACCCTGCTAAACACCAAGCTGAAGATAATGACATGGGATTCAATGGCTATGCCGAAAAGCATCATTTAATTAAACAACAAGATCAATCAACAAAATCACAAATGAATTCGCCACTTAGTAAACAAGCAACTCGTTCTCAACAAGCGAGTCAAACTTCATTACATCACGAATTACCTATGACAGGTGAACGCACCTCAACGACACCATTTGTTTACAGTTTTATAGCTTTCATATTAGACGTAGGTGTAATTAGCCTCAGACGTAAATTTTCGAAATAAGCAATAACTATATTTTTCTAATTATCTGTTACTTTTATTACTAGAGCATTTCTTTTATGCATATGAAAACGAAGAAGCTATCGCTACAGGTGAATCAACCTATAAGCGATAGCTTCTTTTTTATAATCTCTAAACTAATAATAATTTAATGCCTCTAATAATATTTTTAATGAACAAATAAACGCCTACTACCACCAATACAACTGCAATTGTCCATGAGCCAAATACAATCGAGCTTTCTGTATTAGTTGATGCATTGCCCATAACACTAGCAGATAGCATCAATGCTAATGGCGCTAATGTAAAGCAAACCCAAGTAAGTATATGGTTAAATAATGCTTTACGTGCATGAGTTGATACAGGTTTGTCAGCGATAATCCACATTACAATAGGTAATAGTACCGGTGCAAAAAACACACTTAAATAACTTATAGATGATGCAATATTTTTATTTCTACTACCATAGAATTCATCGTTTCTATATTTATTACTACTTACATTTTCCATATTTACTCACCTCACTTATATATAAACATATAAAATAGGATATTTTTAGAGAGAAAGCCCAAAATTACAACTCTGTAAGTTTCGGATAGTTTATAACTTTGTAGAAATGTGAGACATAACTATGGCAAATAAATTAGTAAATGAATGGTTAAAATTTATATCTTAATACAATAACATTTCAATGCAGTTAGAACACAATGTTGTAATTCATCGACAAGGTTATAATGCTGACAAACGTGATGCTTATGCTGCGATGTCAAAAAGGTCCGTCATCCCTACAATGAAGTCAAAATCATTTTTAAAAACACATTACATAGTGCTTTTAAAACATAAAAAAACCATGGTAATGGGACGCCACTTATATCAAATGCATTGTCCCATCTCCATGGTATATTTAAACATTGAAAAACCGAGCCGGTTAAATATACTTTAAAATTTAAAAGTCTCTCTCATCTATACAATTCGCTTACGTATTGCGCCTGAAATTAAATCAACAATTGCTACCATAATAACTAATCCGATTAATATGATACCTACTCTGTCCCAAGAACGTGTTTGAAGTGCAAAAATTAATGGTGTACCAATACCTCCAGCACCGATAAGTCCTAGAATCGAGGCAGAACGTAAATTCAATTCAAAGCGATATAACACAAGCGATAAAAATGATGGTAATATCTGTGGTATAACTGCAAAGATCAAAGTTTTCGTCTTGTTAGCACCACTTGCTTTCAATGCCTCGACTGACGTGAAATCTAGCCTTTCGATATCTTCAACGAATAATTTTCCTAGCATCCCTACTGAATGTATACCTAAAGCTAGTACACCTGAAAATGACCCTGGTCCAACCGCTTTAATGAAGATTAAAGCCATGACAATCTCTGGAAACACACGAATGACACTTAATATAAATTTAGTGATGCCAGTTACTGGTCGTACTTTAATTAAATTTCGTGCACCTAGAAAGGCAAATGGAATACATATAATAGCAGCGATAAACGTACCAATCACCGCAATCGCAAACGTTTCGAGTAATCCACGTAATAAATCTTCACCAGCAGGAATATATACATAACCCCAATCAGGATGAAAAAGTCCGTTAAAAATAGATTTTAAAATTTCAATGGATTTGGATTTTAATTCTAATGCGGGCATTCCTACAAAACCCCACGCAATAATAGCCAAAACAACAATTGCAATTATCCAATTTTTAATTATTTTTTGCTTGTGCTTTTTTGATTTAACGGGATACTTTTGTTCTAAATTATATTTATTTTGTGTCATGCGAGTTGTTCCCTCACTTTCGAGCTTACATAGTCAATTATGACAACAATAACTAATGTAAATAGAATAATCATCGCAGTTTTAGGATATTGGAATAAACCTAAAGTAGAATCATAGAACAATCCAATACCGCCAGCGCCTACAAGACCAAGTACCGCTGAAGCACGAATGTTAATTTCAAAAGCGAACAACACATATGAGAAGAAAGTTGATAATATTTGTGGCACAACTCCGAAGACAATCCATTTCGTTTTATTTGCCCCAACTGCCGTCATGGCTTCCATTGGGCCTGGATCTATGGTTTCAAGTGCTTCATAGAGTAACTTTGCAATAACACAAATAGTTAAGATAAATAGTGCTAATACACCTGGAATTTGACCAATACCGAAGACAGCTACAAATATAGCTGCTAGTAATAAATCTGGTATCGTACGCACAATATTTAAAATAAAACGAACGGGAATTGAAATCCATTTCGTTTTAACAATATTACTTGCACAGATTAAAGCAATTGGGATAGATACAATCGCGCCTAGAAATGTCCCAACAATAGCCATGCGAATGGTATCTAACATAGGTTTCAATATTGTATGTATATATGCCCAGTCTGGTGGTACCATTTGTCCAAAGAATGAACCAATTTGAGGTAAACCTACCATTAAATCGGCAAAGCTAAAGCCAGTATATAAGAAACTCCATATTATTAAAGCTAATACTAGAAAAATAGTAAAACTCGTTTTAAGCGAAAACTTCTTATTCAAATATTCATCATATTTACTCGTTGTAGGTGTCGTCATATTATTCAACCCCTAGCTTCTCATCATCTTTAAGTTTACGACCGTAAATATCATTAAACACTTCTTCAGTTGCCTCACTTGCAGGGCCATCGAATACAAGTTCACCAGCACGAAGCCCTATAATACGCGTACCGTATTCAAGTGCTAGATCTACAAAGTGCAAGTTAATAAGAATTGTAATACCTAATTCTTCATTTATCTTCTTTAAATCATCCATCACTTGTTTTGTTGTTAGAGGATCCAAAGACGCTACAGGTTCATCAGCTAAAATAATTGCTGGTTCTTGTGCTAATGCACGAGCGATTGAAATACGTTGTTGTTGACCACCTGACAATTCATCAGAACGTTGGTCGTATTTATCCAGAATATTCACTCGCTCTAAAGCATCCATGGCCTTTACTTTATCTTCTTTTGGAAAAAGCCCTAACACCATCTTCCAAGTTGGATGATAGCCAACTCGACCGCTTAACACATTGCGTAATACAGATGATCGTTTTACAAGATTAAAATGTTGGAAGATCATTCCAATATTACGGCGCATCATTAGTAGATCTTTACCTTTAGCTTTCGTAATCGATTTACCTTCAATAAGAATATCACCAGATGTTATATCATGAAGTCGATTAACTGATCTTAAAAGCGTTGATTTACCTGCACCTGACAGGCCTACGATAACTGCGAAATCTCCCTTTTCAATATTCAAATTGATGTCTTTTAATCCTACATGCCCATTTGGATAAACTTTATTGACATCTTTAAATTCAATTTGACTCATTTAAATAGCACCCTTCATTTATTACAAAGAAAGGCGTGAGACAGAATTGTTTATTAATTCGTTGTATCTTTAGCTTATTGAAATTCTCTTAGCTAGGGTCTGCTCACACCCACAAGGACGACTAGAACTGAGAAAGCTTGTTTTATGTGCCATCTCAGTTCAGCCAGCTACTGCGAATTTGCTGAGTAGCCTCAAAAATATTATTTTCGACCTTGCTCCTCTTTGTCTTTTATTAATCTACAATGTTCATTAGTCTAAGTTTAGATATATTGTGATAATATTAAAACTTCAATTTCGTTTAATGATGTACTAATATTATTTCATATCTTGAACTTGTTTTTCATATTTTCTTACAATATCAAAGTCTGAATCTTTGGCATCTGTGTATCCTTCATGAGAATATACTTCACTGATGATTTTGTGACCTTCTTTTGTTTTTGCGATATCTTTAAATGCTTTTTTAAGTTTATCTTGGAATTCTTTATCCATATCTGGACGAACTGAGATTGTGTCATTTGGAATAGGTTCTGTTAACTTAATAATCTTAGTGTCTTTAAATACGTTAGGTTGATCTTTTTTAACAATGTTACGTGCATCTTGGAATACTGCTGCCGCGTCAACATCACCATTGAGTAATGAAATAACTGCTTGGTCATGCCCTTTCACATTTACAATCTTCATATCTTTCGTAGCGTTAATGCCAGTCGCTTCTTTAAGTGTCGCAATTGGGAACGTGTAACCTGCTGTAGACGTTACATCTTGTAATGCGATTTTTTTACCTTTTAAGTCTTTTAAATCTTTAATTCCAGAATCTTTTTTGACCAAAATTTCTGATTTATAATCTTTAACTAATTTGTCTGAGTTAGACCCATCTTTGTTAACGCCATAACGTTGAGCTTGTAACAATAAATCTGCTGCTTTTTGATCATGTGCTAAAGTGTAAGCTGTTGGAGGTAAGAAACCTACATCTACTTTTTTAGACTTCATCGCTTCTACGATTGTATTGTAGTTAGTTGATACAGATACTTTTACTGGGATATCTAATTTTTTAGATAATAATTTTTCAAGTGGCTTTGCTTTCGCTTCAAGTGTGTCCGCGTTTTGAGATGGCACGAATTGCACTGTTAATTCTTTAGGTTTGTAACCATCTTTACCAGAATCAGAACCGCTGTCAGAACTTTTGTTGTTGCTATCTAATGAGCTATTATTTCCACATGCTGCCGTAAAAATAATAACTGTTAAAGCTAGCACTAAAAGATACTTCATTTGCTTCATAACTGTAATGCCCCCGTTCGATATGTATAAATCGTGTAATTTGTCAATTTAATTGACAATATAAGATTAGCACAATATTAATTGAAATAGTATTTAATTAATGTCAAATTTATATAAAATACGTTTATATCATTAAGGTATTGTAAATTATTTCTAAAAATTCTTTTTAAAATCTATTCTGTATATCTTTTTTACTATAATTTTGTTATATAAAGATAAATTTATTTTTGGAGATGAATAATGATTGATTATCACGCATACCTTATAATTATAAATAACTATCATTAATGAAAGGATGGTACTTATGACTCAACTTAGCTTTTATATCGTTAGTGATGTTCACGGCTACATATTCCCAACTGATTTCTCACAGACGAATCAACAGTTACCTATGGGTTTGTTATATGCTAATCAACTTATCGAACAATCAAGCAAAAACGACGATATTTACTTCAAAATCGACAACGGTGATTTCCTACAAGGGGCACCTTTATGCAACTATTTAGTATCAGAGTTATGCTCTAGCAAACCATTAACAGCGATATATAACCGCTTAAATTTTGATTTGGGAACGATTGGTAATCATGAATTTAACTATGGCTTACCATATCTTAAAGACACACTACAAAACCTTAACCATCCAGTGCTTTGTGCTAATATTTTAGACTCAAAACAACAACCTTTTACAGGTGAAGCCGTGCATTATTTTGAAAAGGAAGGACTAACAGTAGGCGTGATTGGTCTAACTACACAAAATATCCCTAACTGGGAACAACCACATCATATCGAAGGCTTAACTTTCAAGAGTGCGATTGAAACACTTACCCAACTATTACCTAATGTCCGTGAAAAAGCTGACATCGTCGTCGTTTCATATCACGGCGGATTCGAACGTGATATAGATACAGAGGAACCAACTGAAGATTTAACTGGTGAGAATGAGGCTTCCGAAATTCTACGTCGTTTCCATGAAATCATCGATGTCTTGATTACAGGTCACCAACATCGAGATATCGCGACAGTTAAGTATGAAACTGCCGTTATTCAACCTGGTACACGTGCAACACAAATAGGTAAAGTAACGCTAACGATTGGCGACAATAATCAGATTATTGATACGCAAAGCGAATTGTTACCTGTAGTGGCAGACTCAGAATTTAGTCTATTACCGGAAGATTCTAAGCTATTAACACATCTAGAAGACTGGCTAGATACTGAAATCACGACCTTACCCGAACCTATGTTAGTTGAAGATCAATTTGAGGCACGAATGAAACCTCATCCACTTATAAATTTAATAAATGTTATGTTATTGGAGAAAAGTGATGCTGATATTGCAAGTACGGCACTCTTCGACTCAGCAGCAGGATTTAATACACGTATTACTATGCGTGATATTATTAATAATTATCCTTTTCCCAATACATTCCAAGTTTTAAAACTTACTGGTGCAGGCATTAAAGCCGCTTTAGAAAAATCAGCAAGCTACTTCACGCTTAACGATAAAAATGAAATAACAATCAACGATGCATTTTTATATCCGAAACCACAGCATTTTAACTATGACATGTACGGTGGCATTACTTATACCATTCATGTAAGAGAACCTATTGGTCAACGCGTAACTGATATTAAGGTTGGCAATGAACCACTTATCAGTGATAAAACTTATACCATTTGTGTCAACAACTATCGTGCTGTAGGTGGTGGTAATTACAACATGTTTGCTGACGCACCTGTAGTCAAGGACATACAAGTAGAAGGTGCACAACTTTTAATTGATTTCATTACCAATAACGATATATCTAACATACCTCAAGTTCTTAACTTCAAAGTCGAACTATAATTTTCTTCTTACATTATTTAAATAGTGTACAATATAAGTGTAAATATTCTCACTAGAAAAGGAGTTCATTATTATGAGTGAATTTTTAGCTGCCATTGTCGGAGGTATCTTTGCGCTAATTGGGACATTTTGGGGAATTAAATATCAAATCACTAAAGAGAAAGAAGAAAAACGTGAAGATTATAAAAATGATATTTTGAGTATGATAGATTTAACTGCTTATAAAGCATCTAAAATAAGTAAAATTCATTTAAGTGAAACCAATGCTCTAATAAACAAGCCGCAAACGTTAGAAAAATGCGATGACGTGGAGGAACTTTTTGTAAAATTAGACGATCAAATTCAAGAATTATTGGGTACTATGAGTCACCATGAAGAGGAATCTAATAAACCTATTCGTGATTTACTAAATTGCTATGAATCATTGGAGAATTATATCTCTAAATTTTCTATAGCTGCAAGAATCTATAATGATAAATACGAAACAAACTCTGACGATAAACGCGTTATCATCGTGAGAACCAAAGAGAAATTAGATCGTAATATAAATACGTTCATAAATGATTTACGTCAATTTTCTAAACATCACTTCAATCACGATATGTACGAACCAACATTAAAATTCGAATCTGATTAAATATAATCAAACACCTCCAATATCAGTACGATGACACACTGACATTAGAGGTGTTTCTTCAACTCAACTTTCATTTTCAAATTGGATATGTTTCTTTTCATAAAAATAATTAACTGCATTAATTAAAATACCTAGAATAATAATGCCGCCTGACACAAAGGTAATCATTAAATAAGGTAAACCGATTGATAATAAAATTGAACCAATAATGGCACCTAAGAAATTTGCCACATTAAAGATTGACGCCGCTAATGTACTCGCAAGTAATGGTGCTTCTTTGGCACTTAATATAATCTTACTATTTAATAACGGTGTCGTACCAAATGTTCCAAATCCAAATAAGAAACATATAATAATAGCTAAAATCGCATTATGCACGAAAGTGACAAATAATACGATGGTTAAAAATAGTAATAAAAACGTATAAAATAGATATTTTGTCAGTTTAGGTTCTGGCACATCCCTGTAATTAAGTTGCCTAACACACCGCCTAACCCAAACATAAATAGACAAATTGTTAATCCTACTATTTTAAAAGGTGCGAAGTCATGTATCATTGGTTCCATAAACGTATATGTTGTGAATACGCCAGAATAACCAAAGACGATAATAGACATCACGATTAAAATGTGTGGGTTTTTAAACACTTTTAGTTCATTTTTTACATTAGATTCTGTACTTAGAGATACATCTGGTACAAACTTCAACATACCTAGCATTGTAATAATCGCTAAACCAATCATAACGCCAAATACGGCTCTCCAATTCGCAAAGCCACCTAAGAATGATCCGAATGGCACACCAATCATAACCGCAATTGTTAATCCTGCTTGGACTAATGCGATGGCTTGCGGTTGTTTACCACGAGGTGCAACGGCTGCAGCCACACTCATACACACGCCAAAGAATGGTGCGTGCATTGAAGCTGACAACAATCTTGATAACAGCAATACTTGAAAATTGGGCGCCAACATCCCTACCACATTACTACCTATAAATATGGCAACCAAAATGGGTAATAAGCGTTTGGCACGAACATTCATTGTGAATATACGCATAAATGGTCCAATTAACGCAACACTCACAGCATATACACTGATTAATAAACCTGCACTTGAAATAGACACTTTCATATCACTTGCGATTTGAGTTAGTAATCCCGTTACAACATACTCTGCCATCCCTACTGTAAATGTACCTAACATGAATATGAAGAACATCATTCTGTTACCTTTCATCATTGCTACCTCCTTTTTTATCGCTCTCAAAAATAATACGAGTGCTATATTACAAAAAATTAGATACCATGTGAAGAGATTTGTTCAGATTTTTTTATTTTCTTAAGTCAGTATTCGCAAGTTTTCATATATTTTCATTGTATTAAAATTAAGACAATTTTAAAGATATAGTATTTCGAAAACCTTCCATATATGTAACATTTTCAATCAAAATATCGCTATGTTAAACTGACTAGCATAGGAGTGATATGATGTCTGAATCTAAAAAAGATAAATCCAAACAGCCACTTTGGGAACTCATAATTAATATTATCCTAGAACTATTTAGTGCGATCATTCGATTTTTCAAACATTTATTATCTTAACTTCTCTGGTGATGTGGCGAATAATTAATAATGATCAATGCTATTACAACACACAAGCCACCTATCATAATGTGCAATGTGAAAGGTTCACCTAACCCTATAATTGAAAAAATAGTCGAAAATAAGGGCACTAAAAATAGAAAACTGCTCGAAATCGTAGCACCTCGTAAATTTAAACTGCTAAACCATAATCCAAATGATCCAATAGACGCAGGAAACACAAGCCACCAAAACCATAACCATCCCCAACCATTCAATTGTCCAATGTGATAGTGCTCTCCTAACAATTGGCTAATCAAGAACATGATGATGCCACCAAATAATAGCTGCCATCCCGTTAATACCCATGCACCTTTATCAAACTTAAATTGCTTAGTCACGACAGTATTACATGACCAACATAGTGACCCAAGTAATGCGACACACGCACCCCACCCTAGCAATGTACGATCTACCCCTAGACATATCGTAACCCCAATTACACCAATCACGAGTGCAACCATTTTAATCATTGTTAAACGCTCTTTCAGTATAAAATGCGCAAGAACAGCTAACCATAATGGATTGGTAAACAGTAAAACAGCAGACATTGAAGAGGATACACCCAATGACATTGCTATATTTAATAATCCCATTGTTCCAGCCGTTTGTAATAAACCGATTGTAGCGACAAATATAAAGCCTTTATAACTATTATTATCAATAGATGGTAATGTGTTTTTGATGCCCCTTTTCAAAAATAAAACCAATAAGATAATGAATCCCGCGATGGTAAAACGCCATCCGCCTAGTAACATAGGTGGCACGTATTTAATTGAGATGAGGTACTTCCCAGTTGGAAAAGAAGAGCCCATACATATGGTCGTTAAAATAATACATATATAGAAGTATAAATTGGAACGTTGATGTAAATTCATAGATGTCATCTCCAGGTCATATATTAAAGATAATTAAGATATTCTTTATCTTTAATTAGTATTATAATGCACCCTTTCTATTTTTCAATCATAATATATAAAAATTTTATATTATATTTTATAATAAAAGAAACGTTTATCATTGGAGGACTGTTATGAAATTATCTATAGGATGGGAACAAGCCGTCTATGTTCTCTTAATGCTGAATCTACTATCAGAACATAGCGTGATGACCTCTACTGCTTTAAGTGATCGTTTAAATGTTTCAGATTCTTATTTAAAGAAGATTATTAAAGCTCTTGTTAAAGAAGGTCTCGTTAATTCTTCTACAGGCAAAAATGGTGGCTTTTCTTTAAATAAGCCTTTAAATCAAATCACATTTTATGATGTTTTTCTAGCAATTGAAGGTCGAGACGCGATCTTTTCTAGTCAGCAATTATTGAAGCCCTTCTTAGGTGAAAAGGAAGGTCAAAGAGCAGAAATGTGCGTAGTTAGTCATGCTTTAAATAAAATTGAAGCTACTCTAATTTCAACATTAACTTCTATTACGCTAGATGAAGTCAATCAAAACATCGTCACAAAATATCGTCTAAACGATCTAAACCAATGGGTCTTAACAAATAGTAAAACACGTTAAATCAAGCCTTCAGGATGTCTTACTTCAGACAACCCGAAGGCTACTTTTTATATCTACTTTGACAAAAAAATAAGTCTTTTTGACTAATATACTTGTCAAAATGACAAAGACAATGTAACGTAAAAGCCAAGGAGTTGATGAATATTGCGAAATCGTCTTAAAGAATTACGTGCTCGCGATGGCTTCAATCAAACACAACTCGCTAAACAAGCCGGTATCTCTCGGCAAACAGTTTCTTTGATTGAACGGAATGATTTTATGCCGTCCATTTTAACAGCCGTTAAAATTGCGCGTATATTCAATGAACCAGTTGAAAATGTCTTTATATTTGAGGAGGGAGATTTATGAAAGTAAAACGCTATCTTCTATTACTTGTACTTGGTGGCATTATTGGTGGTTTTGTGGGTTCTTCAATGGGAAGTATTAGTACTTTTCTATCAAATGTTAATTTTGCACATACCCATTTTGGGTTAATCACTTGTATCATTGCATCGCTAATTATCATTGGTCTTACATTTTATTTGTGGAAAGTTCAAAAAGATGCGCTTAAATTTAAAAATCAAAGTCTCAATTCGATTGAAGATGATGATGCTGATTTATTCGAAAAGAAATCCAACTTAAACTTCAATAAATCTAGTATCATCTCATATATTCAATTAATTATAAGTTTTGTTGCGCTTTTATTAATCGTCTTTGGCCATGGTTCAAATATTGATGTATTGTACGCAATCATCCCTTATATGTTGACCATCATACCTTCAATAATGCTAGGCTTTTTCAATCGTCGTTTCGATTCACGTTATCCTAAAATAGGAGAAAAAAATTATACTGAAAAAACCTTAGCACTATTGGATGAAGGTGAACGTCATATCGCTATAGTAAGTATGTATAAAAATTACGGAGTAAACTTAGCACTATTAATGTTCGCAATTATATTTTTAGGTATCTTCTCTATTGATACTGGCTCAAATCAAACATTAGGTATACTATTCTTAATCATTATTTTCGCATATAACAGCTTAGGTTATATGTTAAAAGTACGTAAATTTTACAAATCCTAGTTATTTATTAATTAATCTATATTATGATAAAAGTAACTAATCTTTAATTGAATTAAATCTAATACTAATCAACAGAAAGAGAGGATTATTATGGAACATCTATTGCAAGTGCAAGATCTCAACAAGTCGTACAAGAAATCGAATTTCCATTTGAAAGATATTTCTTTAACGCTTCAACCTGGCGAAGTGATTGGTTTAATTGGTAAGAATGGTTCAGGCAAATCAACATTGATTAACACATTAGTTGGTAACCGTTTTAAAGATTCTGGAGAGATTTCATTTTTTGATCAAGTTGTCTCAGATAAGGATTATGCATACAAAGAGCATATTGGTGTTGTATTTGATGACTTACGTGTGCCTGATAAACTCGAAATTAAAGATATGGATAAAGTTTTTGCAAATATTTTCAAAACGTGGAACAGTGATCGTTTCTTTGAAGTCATTCAGCGTTTCGAATTACCAACTAACGCTCAAATTAAGACGTTCTCAAGAGGAATGCGTATGAAAGCAGCCTTAGCCATGGCTCTAGCGCTTGATACAAAATTACTCATACTGGACGAAGCAACTGCTGGTATGGACGTATCAGGACGTGAAGAAGTCATTGAAATGTTGGAAGACTATATTTCAGAGGGCAATGGCATACTCATTTCATCTCATATTTCAGAAGATATAGAACATTTAGCTACAAAGTTAATCTTTATGCGTGATGGTGAAATTGTACTTCAAGAAAGCAAGGAAGAATTGTTAAATCAATACGGTATTGTCGAAGTTGATGAGCATGATGATTTAAATATTCCACAAGACATCATCATTGCATCAAGAGTGAGACAAGGTCAACGCCAAATCTTAGTCAAGGATTGGTCTAGTGTGACAAACGCTCACCCACTTAACACTATTGATGACGCAACAAAATTAATTATGAGAGGTGATAAATAATGAAAGGTCTAATTTTAAGTAGTTTCTATGCATCTAAAAAATCACTTATCACATATTTAATTGTAGCTATTGTAGCAAGTTTCTTATTCGCTTTTATAAATCCAGCAATGGCATGTTTCTTACCAATGATTTTCTTATTGTCACCAGTGACGGATAACTTAAAGCGAGAAAAAGATTCTAAATGGATGTATTATATTTCAACATTGCCAACACATCGAAGTGCTTACATTAAAAGTTATTTCGCATTTTATGGCATACTCATCTTTGTCGGATTAATTATTGGATTAATTGCAGTATTAGCGATACATCAGAATTTAATGTTAACACTTATTTCAGGATTAGTAGGTATTGGTGCGGCAGGCACATATGCTATCATGTTCCCGTTAACATTTAAATTTGGTCCTGAAAATTCAAATGTCATCATGATTTCAACATCGGTTATCGTTCTTATTTTATTCTTTATTATTTACTTTGGTGTTATTATGTCTGCCATTGTACGTTCAGGTTCATTCTCTGATTTAGGAACAAATCCTACAGATATACTCTTCATCGGATTATATGCAATACTCGGTTTAATTTGTTTAGTGGCTTCTTATTTCATTTCAATAGCCATTTTCAACAAACAAGAACTGTAATTTTTGAATAATAACATAGTTTAATATATTAATACTGGTTCTAAACACGAGGCATCAATTGCTATCAAGTGTTTAGAACCTTTTTCGTTTCTATTCTTACATGCGTCATTCCATCATTATAGGGTATGGATTACTAAAAGCTTTTAACAAAGGAGTCCTCATCTAATGGATATTCAAGCTATCGAACACTATTTAAATATTGATTCATCAAAATATCATGAACCTTCACTTGAAGCACTCAATTATTATATTAAACGCTATATGTTGACGGTTCCTTTTGAAAATATCAATGTCCAAAATGGCATGCCTGTTTCTGTAGAAATTAATGATTTGTATGATAAATTGATCAATCAGCATCGTGGTGGATTCTGTTACGAAATGAATCATTTCTTTGGGACTTACCTTGAAGAAAAAGGTTTCACCGTATATCGTATGTCTGCAACTGTAGAACAGCCTAATGGCAATCGCAGTCCAGAAGGTTCACACATGTCACTTGTTGTTCCAATTAATGATGTAAATTATGTTGCAGATGTAGGCTTTGGTGACTTACCTTTACAGGCCTTACCTATTACAAATATAGATCCTACTCATCCTGTTACAGATATTACAGGTGAATTCCGAGCAATTTCAGAACATGAAGAAACTTATAGCATTCAGAAACTCGAAGACGATAGTTGGATCACACGTTACGAGGCTCGTTTCCAACCTAAACAAATAGAAGATTTTGAAGATATGATTCAATATAATTCACAACATCCAGATTCTATTTTTGTACAACAACTTATCGTTACTCAACCACAATCATTTGGACGTGCAACGATGTCCTTACACCATCTTACGCTAAGCAAACAAGATGGCAAAGATAAATATGATGTAACTTCAGATAACTACCGAAACATTTTAAAGGAATACTTTAATCTTGATGTTAAAATCAAGCCACTAGAAGCATAATTTAATATGACCAGCAAGGTAATCTAGATTTAAGAGGTGTAATTATGACAAATATAGACATTATCGGTGCCAAACAAAATAACTTAAAAAATATAAATGTATCAATTCCGAAGCACCAATTAACAGTTTTTACAGGGCGTTCAGGTTCGGGTAAGTCTTCCCTCGTCTTCAATACTGTAGCTGCAGAATCTGAAAGATTGTTAAATGAAACATATTCAAGTTATGTGCAACATCAACTGACACAATATGAGAAACCAGACGTCGATCAAATTAAGCATCTTCCTGTCGCAATGATTATTAATCAGAAACGACTTGGAGGTAACTCTCGTTCAACTGTAGGTACAATTTCTGATATTTACGCGTCCGTCCGACTGCTATGGTCACGTATCGGCGAACCATTTGTCGGTTATTCAGATATCTTTTCTTTCAATAATCCTAAAGGTATGTGTGAAACATGTTCAGGACTAGGTTATGTTGAAGATATTGATTTAAATGAATTGCTTGATTATGATAAATCACTTAATGAGGATGCAATTAAATTCCCTTCATTTAGACCTGATAGTTGGCGAGGTAAACGTTATTTATATACAGGTTTATTTGATAATGATAAGAAATTAAAAGATTATACGAAAGAAGAAATGGATACGTTTTTATACACCGAACCAACTAAATTAAAGAATCCACCTTCAAATTGGCCTAGAACTGCTAAATTTGAAGGTCTTATTCATCGTTTCCGTCGTTCATTTTTACTCAATGATAATTTTGAAAAGAAACGTTTTAAAGAAGATATTGACCGTGTAGTATCGAAACATGATTGTCCTGATTGTCATGGACAACGTCTTAATGACACTGTATTAAGCTGTAAAATCAATGGCTTAAATATTGCAGAATTTACAAACCTACAAATCGATGAGGCGTTAGCCTTTTTAAGAAAAATAAAATCAGACAAAGCCCGTGTGATTATAGAGCCACTTAAGAAACAACTAGAAGCATTAAGTTATATTGGGTTGAATTATTTAACATTAGCGCGAGAAACAACTTCACTATCTGGTGGTGAGTCACAACGTATTAAACTCATTCGTCACCTTAATAGTCCTTTAAGCGACTTAGTCTATATTATTGATGAACCAAGTGTCGGACTACATCCAGAGGATATTCAGCGTATCAACGATATCATTCAATCTTTAAAGGATAAGGGCAACACAGTCCTCGTTGTAGAACATGATCCAGATGTTATAAAGACCGCTGATCATATTATTGATTTAGGACCTTTAGCAGGCAAAAATGGTGGTGAAATTACATTTACTGGCTCTTATAATGAATTACTCAGTTCGGACACAAGTACTGGTCAAGCGTTGAACCGACAGCATCAACTTAAAAAAACGCCACGTAAAGCGAAAGACATGCTTCAAATTGCTAATATTAGTCGCAATAACTTACAAAATGTCTCAACTGAACTACCTAAGCATGCAATGACTGTTGTTACAGGTGTTGCAGGTTCAGGTAAAAGTTCACTCATCACTGCAGGATTTGAACGTGAACAAGAGGCTATCTTTATTGACCAGAAACCTGTCCATGCATCAAATCGTTCTAATCTACTTACTTATTTAGATATCTTTGATGATGTACGTAGTTTCTTTAGTCAACATACTGGTCTTAAAAAGAGTATGTTCAGCTATAATTCAGAAGGTGCCTGTCCGGAATGTCATGGTAAAGGTGTTTTAAAAACGGAACTTGCATTTATGCCAGACTTTTCACAAGTATGTGAATTATGTGGTGGTACAAGATATCGTCCAGAAGTGTTAGAAGCAAAAGTAGAAGGCTATTCTATTGCGGATATTTTAGCATTAACCGTGGATGAAGCCATTGAGAAATTTAGCGACAGTCCAGGTATTACACGACCGCTTCAAGCATTAGCGGATACAGGATTAAACTATATGACTCTCGGACAATCATTAGATACCCTTTCAGGTGGTGAAATTCAACGTGTGAAACTAAGCCGTTACCTGACACAAGATGTGACCGATAAGATTTTTATCTTTGATGAGCCAACAACTGGGCTACATGAAGATGATTTGCCAATTCTAATCGATTGCTTTAATCATCTTATTGAAGAAGGCAATACGGTTATCTTGATTGAACATAATTTAACGATGATGACTCAGGCGGATTGGTTAATTGATATTGGGCCTTATGCTGGTGATAAAGGTGGCCAATTACTTTATGCGGGTGAACCTAAAGGCATTTTTGACATCGACAATTCCGTAACCGCTAAACATTTAAAACGATATATTGGCCAATAAATAAACTAAACAAATACCCCCACATGCTGATTAGACACGTGGGGGCATAATTTTGCCATTATGAATTTTATCTACACTTATAGTAACTTGTGTTGGTGCAACAATTCTTCGATATAGGTACCTTTTATTTTCTTCAAGAAAGCGTTAAGAGCGAGTTTCTGTATTTTGTTATGTTCTGAGAGTTCTGATAGATTTTTACCATCATTAAGTTCATATAAGGCATCCATCAATATACGAAGGTCGAATTCTGTTGCAACCACTTCAGGGACACCTCTATCTATGTCCAATAATTGGTATACTGCTTCCATAGCAGTCCTTACCGAATATTCAGTGGTAAATACAGTATCTCTTTCTGTTTCTGCAAAATTACCAATAAAGGCTATGTTGCGAGCATTTTTAGGCACGACAAGTGGTCTGTCTCCAACGGATCTAGGCATAAAATAAGAACAGATATATGGCATATAGACTGGTATCGTATTACATTGCGTTTTAGCGAGGTCTTCAATTTGATTGATAGGAACGCCCATATGATATAACCATTCTTGGCAAATTTCATTTCCACTGCATTCAGTGATAGGTTTATGGATGTAATCCCCGTTTACGTTTGAGTATAATGCATAGATCCAAACGCTCACCTCGTCTTCGGGTTGGCTTTTAAATTGTTGTTGACGATTAACAGTAAAACTCATTTGCCATTTAGAATCATTAACAGTAACAATACCACCAGTCACTGTCTTGCCGGCTAGAGGGTCTCGTTTACAAATTTGCTCGATTGTATTAATAATTGTCATGTTATTTGTCGTCGCAGTTGCTGATACAAACCAACTTTTATCTGGTAAACGATGATAGAACTTTTCGGGACAACCAAACTCAGGGCTCTGTTTGGCAAGATTACGCCATAACGTCCAACTACCACCGATTTCTTTTGTAGGGGGTGCGGGTGTGTTGTTATCTCCATAAGTTGAACTTTCAGTGATACTACCATTTGTAACAAATACTAAATCATCTGGCGTTAGAGGAATGATATCATCTTTACCTGAACGCTTAAGTTGTATTTCACGCGCAACCTTCTCTTTCGTTGTGATATCTACTTTGATATTCAACACTTGAACATCATATTGAAATTGCACACCGTGGGACTCTAAGTAAGCAATCATCGGAAGAACTAGTGATTCATATTGATTATATTTGGTGAACTTAAGGGCACTGAAATCTGCTAATCCTCCAATATGATGTACAAAGCGCATTAAATATCGACGCATCTCCATTGCAGAATGCCATGGCTCAAATGCGAACATCGTTTTCCAATAGATCCAGAAATTCGAATGCAAAAAGTCATTTGAGAAGACATCCGTAATCTTCACATCGTTTAATGTCTCTTCTTTCATTAAACATAAATGAATGATTTCTTTAATGGCTTGTGGCGTCAAAGTAAAATCACCATCAGTAGATAACTGATGCCCCCTTTTCTCAATAACACGACAACGTGAGTAATTAGGATCTTCTTTATTTAACCAATAAAACTCATCTAGAACGGAAGCATTATCCATTTCAAGTGACGGGATGGAGCGAAATAAATCCCACAAACATTCGAAATGGTTCTCCATTTCTCTTCCACCTCTCACAACATAGCCTTTTAAAGGAAGTTCATCTCCATCTAAACTTCCACCAGGTTTAGATAATTCTTCTAAAACATGGATTTTTGACCCATCCATTTGTCCGTCTCTAATCAAGAAACATGCAGCAGCTAGAGATGCTAATCCGGAACCAATAAGATAAGCTGATTTACGCTTTACATTTTCTGGTTTTTTAGGACGTGCAAATGCTTCATAATTTCCATTACTATAGTACATACGTATCACTTCCCAAGTTTTCATAGTTTTTAATTTTTAGATTGAAAAGTAGTAAACTATAAGTAATATTAAAGAAATTAATCTACCCTTCGATAGTATTATAAAATGACGAGGGGCAAGAATTGTGCGTCACTTATGTGTGTTTGTAACATAAGCGACAATTTATTCAAACTGTCCGATATGAGGAGTGATTAAGTTGAACAAACAAGATTTACGCGTCCAAAAAACACATCAAGCCCTAATTACTTCATTTTCTGATTTACTACAAACTAAATCTTTTGAACAAATAACGGTTCAAGACTTATGTGCAAAAGCAAATTTACGACGATCAACTTTTTATCGTCATTTTAATGATAAGTATGACTTGTTAAATCACGTTGTCGGCACGTTGATTGATCATTTTAGAGAGCTATATTTACCCGACATTAATCCCGACAATCCACGACAATTTTTTGAAAAATTGATGAGAGATGTTTTGACATTTATTCACGATAATAAAGACATTGTCCGTAGCGTTATAACACTCAATTTTTACGGCGAAGTTTATACTATTTTTTATGAACAAATCTATAAAGCAGTTCAAAAGCAAATTGAATTTGATCGACAGAGTGGTCAATTTTATGTAGATGTAACAATATATGGAGAATTTTTAACTGGAGGTATTTTGAGCGTCATCATGAATTGGATTCAACATGGACAACAGCAATCGATTGATAAAGTGACGAAAGAAATTGTTAATATGATATGTGGCGCAAGAGAAGTACATTTGAAGAAACTGAGCTAAAACGCCTTTATTTAAGATATTCATTATTTGAAAAATGTCGCCAAGATGAAAACTTAGCGACATTTTTTCTAATTTAATTTATTGATTTAGAACCATTTCCATTTTTTATCAGCAGCTACACGTGGATAATGACTGCCTGGTAAGAAGTCCCTATAATAATGAACATAAACTTTACCTTTACTATTGATAGCCAGATGCCATTTGGATTTGTCTTTAGGGACAACATCATATAAATCTTTTTTACATGATATTTCTTGCCATCTATCTCATGGTCTCCTTCAGTTAACACTTTCTTATATTCATATTTTTGACGATATTGTTTAATGATTTGATTACCTATTCTATTTCTATTGTACTTCGCATTTACATCACCAAAGTGTTTCACATTCATTATTGTTTCATTTAGACGTAATTGATCTTGCTTATTTGTTAGTGCAATGTTATAACCCTTATTACTTGTACCTGTCTTTAAGCCATCTGTACCAGGTAAATATAGTGGTTGCCCTTTTAAAGATAGATTCGTACTTTTAAAAGTATTTCCTTTTTGAGTATCCCGTGGCAACTTAGATATTTGTAATATCTGAGGGTACTTCTTAATTAACGCTTGCATTAAAAGGTTCATATCTTTAGCGGTACTTTTAGGGTAATCTTGTTTCTTAAATTTTGAAGGTGCATATTGATCTAATAAACTATTCTGCGCACCTGCTGGATTGACAAAATTTGTATTATCCATATTAAACGATTTAGCTTGTTGATTCATTTTATTAGTAAATGTATTATTATCGCCACTTACTTTCTCACCTAATATCATTGCTGCGGCATTACTTGATGCTAAAGTGGTTTGTTTAATTAATTCTTCAATAGTATACGTTTGACCTTGTTTCAATGATACTGATGATAGGTTTGGTAGGTTGGACATGGTAGCATACTTATTTGTAATTTTCACTTTGTCATTGAGCTTTAACTTCCCATTCTCAATCGCTTCATAAGTTAAATATAAGGTCATCATTTTAGACATAGAAGCAGGGTCAACCTGATTATTTCCCCGGTAATTATATAGAATTTGCCCTTGATCAGTAGTAAGCATGACACCACTAGGCTGATATTTCGTACTAATATTACTATTCTTTTCTTTATTAGCAATAGTTACTGGCGATTCACTCGCATCACTTATCGAAGTATGTAATAACGAAATCGTAGCGATAATACCTATTCCTTTTACAAATTTACCAAACAAAATATCCCCTACTTTTTTTAATATTAATAATGTTGCACAATACTTTTTATAACAATATTATAGGAATAATACAACTACATTCAAAATCATAACCACTTAAATATATTGTTGTTACTTACAATACATTTTTGATATCAATCAAATTTTGCCTGCTTTTAATGAAAAATTGAAACTCTGAGAACTACCATAATGCAATTCTCAGAGTTCGACTAATTATTTATAACCCTTCTCACCTTTAAAATAACTACGATCTTCTTTGCTATAAACTTTGTCTGGATCTACAAATGGTTTCAACTTGTATTTAAAGTCATATAGATTCAAACCATCGATAGCAACACGGTCTTGATAAACGCTATCTTCACCAATATCAGTAAAATTATTCGGACCTACCCCAGCTAAGAATTTAAATTCTGCTTTATTCTCTAGGTACTGATAACCTGCTGAACCTCTATCTTGCGCACCATGAGGGAAAATAAATAAGTCCGTTTTGCCAATAATTGGCGTTACTTCTTTCTTCCAACGTTCTGTATCCTTCACAATACGATCATATGAACTATTTGCAAAATCAATGTGCCCCCAAGAATGACTTGCGAATGTCCAACCATCGCGTTTCATTGCATTTGCAACTTTTATCGCTTGTTCTTTACGCTTAGAGTAGTCTTTACTATCCAATTCATTCGTGCGATATCCGAGTACCCCATTGTATCCAGTTAAACCAACTACACCTTTTTGTCCATTCAATGAAAAATCTGGATGTTCTTTTACGAAACGATTTAGAATCGGAACAATATCATTCGATTCACTTTGAGTAACCTTACCATCTTTGCCTTTCGTTTCAGATACAACATGATTATATTTGTCTAATACTAAGCGATCTGCATAACCATTTCCTCTCATATATTCATAATAATTCATATCATCTATTGATAAAATTAACGGTTTCTTTCCTTTAGGCAACTTAAGTGATTTCTTTTTAATAGGTTTAGAATTGAAATCATATGCATCATGTGGATCAATCAATATGTAATGATGCTTATATAATTCATCAAGTGAGCGTTTAAATTCTTCAACGGTAATCATCCAATCATTATTCCCTTTGGCTTGATTCGCTTCACCAGTAAACGCCACTTTAGGATCCGTAATTAAAGGATGGAAGAAGATATGTGCTACATCACCCTTATATTCAACCCAATCTTTTTGACCAGAACTACGCTTTTTCGCATAAATATTCTCTTCTTTATTATGCGTTTCTTCTTTAGCTTTTTTCTCATGCGTTTGCGATGTCGATTGACATGCACATAAAACAATGGCTATTAAAACAGTGAATACACTCAACAAATATTTTTTAATCATGTATTGGCTCCTTTATGTAAGAAAGTAATTTTATTCCGATCACTAAATATTATATAACATTTTTATACTATGAATAACATATCATTTCTAACTTAACGGAATTTTTACATGAAATTAATTTTATTCAATATTAAATTATTTGTTTCTTCTTTTCACGAGGAATTTCAAACTTACATTAACTACAATCGCTAAAACGATTAAGCTTTTCAATATTAATTCATAAATTGTTGGCATCGAAAATGTACTAATAAACACAAATATTAGTATGAGTACTATCGCAATTTTATCGTGAATATCTAATGTCATTACGCTCACCTTTAGCTTTAATATAATTTCCTATATAATTGCATTATACATATAAAAGGAGATGGATGTTTTGAGAAAATTATTAGCCTTGGCATTAGTGTTTATATTAGCCTTAGCCGCTTGTGGAAACAATGGGGATAATAGTAATTCTAAAGATGCGAAAGAAGATACTAAATCTTATACAACTGACGATGGTAAAAAAGTTAAAATCCCTAAAAATCCTAAACGTATAGTTGTTTTAGGAACAACATATGCAGGTGGTTTAAAGGAACTTGATGCTAATATTCAAGCTGTAGCTAAAAACGTGGATGATAGTTCAGTATTAAAAGATAAATTTAAAGATGTTAAAAAAATTGACCCTGAAAACGTCGAAGCCGTAGCAAAAGAAAAACCAGATTTAATCATTACTTACAATACAGATAAAAACTTGAAGAAATTGAAAAAAATCGCACCAACTGTCGCATTCGACTATATGAAACATGACTACAAAGAACAACATTTAGAATTAGGTAAAATTATTGGTAAAAAAGATAAAGCTCAAAAATGGGTAGACCAATGGGAAGACAAAACAAAAGATGATGGCAAAGAAATTAAAGATGCCATTGGTAAAGATGCAACTGTATCAATCATTAAAGACTTTGATAAAAAAATCTATGTTTTAGGTAAAACATACGGTCACGGTAGTGAAGTGCTTTATGATTCATTTGGTCTAAAAATGCCAAGCAAAGTTGAAAGTGCCACTAAGAAAGAAGATTTAGCTGATATTTCTGCTGAACAAATTCCAGAAATGGCTGGAGATTACGTTGTGACACCTGTCGCTAAAGGCGCTGAACTTTCATTCGCTAATAAAGATGTTTGGAAAAACACAGACGCAGTTAAAAAAGGTCAAACATTTAAAGTAGACGAAGGTATTTATTGGTTAAATGACCCTTACTCACTTGACTATGAACGTAAAGATTTAAAGAAAAAATTATTAGATTCTGCAAATAAATAATGATTTTCTCGATTTAACTAAAAACCATCAATGAACCAGAATAGCTGGTTTATTGATGGTTTTTCTATTCGATCATTTTAGGTTGTTTCTTCAAACGTTTGTTTGCCAGCAAATAAAACTATCCACGTTGCAAATATAAAAGGTGCTGTAAATACAGGTAAGCCTACTGGTGTAAGTAACGTTGCGATTGCACCATGCATTACTACAGTTAATAATAACCCTGTAATAACGGCAATATAAGTATCGAGTTTAGTTTTAAATGTTGCACCTAACGCTATTCCAGTAAGTATAGCGTTATAACCATATAGACCATTGGTGATTGATGGATAATCTCCACCTAATAAGACAATAAATGCCACTGCTAAGATACTAGAGATTACCGCATATACGCCACCTCTTATTGATCCTACAAAGATACCTATAATAATCAACACACTACCAAGCATAGATGTCACAAGAAATATCTCACTAAAATTGGTTGTAATTCCACTAATCCAACTTATATGGTTATGACTAATATCAGGATGTTTCACCTGTTGAGGCAATATATCAATCGTTACTTTTAATTTTGAAAATTGCGTCGTCATAGCTAACACGAGCCATGTCATCAATACAAATGGAAATGTTAGCATCGGTATGTCAAATGGTTTTAATAGTTCTCTAATGGCAGCACCCATTGGCAAAGTTAAAATGGTTGCAAGTATCAATACTATCCAAGCTACCACTGAGGATTGAAGGAATAACGCTAAACCAATAGCAGTTAACACAGCATTATACCCTGCTAACCCATCTTGAATTTCCGCTTCACTATAATTGAAATAAGGTGCCAATAAGATTGATAAGACGCTACCTATCATTGCCGCTAAACCAATTTCCCATTGAGCCACAAACAAACCAATTAAAATGAATATACCTGACCATTTATTATTCATAAACACTACTTGCGCTATATTCTTGAAAAATATATCTACATACTTCACAAACTCACCTTACTCTTTAGTTATTACTAAACATTCCTTTTAAATTCTAGCACTATTAGTAGCACTTACAAAATACTTTCACAATATTTAAACATGTAGAAATACAATTTGAGTTTGAATTTAAAATAATCGTATTACTATATTGCTTGTACTCTACCTTTAACAGTTCTAACATTAAAACTACGAAAGTTATTCTAAATGGAAAGAAGGAATAGATGTGCATTTTACTCAACGTGAACAAGATAAGTTGATGATTGTTGTAGCTGCAGAAGTAGCAAGACGTCGTAAAGCACGTGGTTTAAAGTTAAATCATCCTGAAGCACTTGCATTAATCAGTGATGAATTACTTGAAGGTGCCAGAGACGGTAAAACGGTAGCCGAGTTAATGAGCTACGGTAAAACAATTCTAAATGAAGAAGATGTAATGGAAGGCGTTGCAAGCATGATTAAAGAAATCGAAATTGAAGCAACATTTCCAGATGGTACGAAACTTATTACAGTCCATCATCCAATCGTCTAAGGAGGCTATATTATGATTCCTGGAGAAATTATTGTTAAAAAAACTGAAATCGAAATTAATCATGGGCGTGCAGAAACGGTGCTTGTTGTTAAAAATACCGGAGATCGCCCAGTACAAGTTGGCTCTCACTTTCACTTCTTTGAAGCTAACAAAGCTTTACAGTTTGAACGTGAAAAAGCTTATGGCAAACACTTAGATATCCCCGCTGGTGCAGCCGTACGTTTTGAACCAGGCGACGAAAAGAAAGTCCAACTTGTTGAATATGCAGGTCATCGTAACATATATGGTTTCCGTGGTATGGTTAACGGTAAAATTGATGAAAGTCGTGTTTACCGTCCAACCAACGAAGATGATGAATATGCCGGCGTATTTAATGATGAAGGCGAAGAAAACCTCAATAAAAAAGGAGGACAAGACTAATGAGCTTTAAAATGACACAATCTCAATATACCAGTCTTTATGGTCCGACCGAAGGCGATTCAATTCGTCTAGGTGATACAAATTTATTTGCTCAAGTTGAACATGATTATACAAGTTACGGAGATGAAGTCACTTTTGGTGGCGGTAAATCTATTCGTGACGGAATGGGGCAAAATCCAAACGTGACACGTGACGACCGTTATGTTGCAGATTTAGTTATTACAAATGCAGTTATCATTGATTACGATAAAGTCGTTAAAGCCGATATCGGTATCAAAAATGGCTACATCTTTGCTATTGGTCAAGCTGGTAACCCAGATATTATGGATAATATTGATATTATTATCGGTGCAACAACAGATATCATTTCAGCTGAAGGAAAAATTGTGACAGCTGGTGGTATTGATACACACGTTCATTTTATCAACCCTGAACAAGCTGAAGTTGCACTCGAAAGTGGTATCACGACTCATATTGGAGGCGGTACTGGCGCATCAGAAGGTACGAAGGCTACAACAGTTACACCTGGACCTTGGCATATTCATCGTATGCTTGAAGCAGCTGAACAACTCCCTATTAATGTAGGTTTTACTGGTAAGGGGCAAGCTGTTAATCACACTGCACTTATTGAACAAATACACGCAGGTGTAATCGGTCTGAAAGTACATGAAGACTGGGGTGCAACACCTTCAGCACTCGATCATGCATTAGAAGTAGCAGATGAATTCGATGTTCAAATCGCACTTCACGCCGATACATTAAATGAAGCTGGATTTATGGAAGATACAATGGCAGCAGTCAAAGGTCGTGTCTTACATATGTACCATACTGAAGGTGCGGGTGGCGGACATGCGCCTGATTTAATTAAATCCGCTTCATATCCTAATATCTTACCTTCATCTACCAACCCAACATTGCCTTATACACAAAATACTGTAGATGAACATTTAGATATGGTTATGATTACACATCACTTAAATGCATCTATTCCTGAAGATATAGCATTCGCTGATTCTCGAATTAGAAAAGAAACCATCGCAGCTGAAGACGTACTTCAAGATATGGGCGTATTTAGCATGGTTAGCTCTGATTCACAAGCTATGGGACGTGTCGGTGAAGTGATTACACGTACATGGCAAGTAGCTCATCGTATGAAAGAACAACGTGGATTCTTAGATGGTGATGCAGAATACAACGACAACAACCGTATTAAACGTTATATCGCTAAATATACAATTAATCCTGCCATTACACACGGTATTTCAGACTATGTCGGTTCAGTAGAAGGTGGTAAGTTAGCAGATTTAGTTATGTGGGAACCAGCCTTCTTCGGTGTTAAACCAGAACTTATAGTTAAAGGTGGTTTAATTAATGCCGCAGTTAATGGTGACGCCAATGGTTCTATTCCAACATCAGAACCTCAAAAATACCGTAAAATGTATGGCCAATATGGTGGTAACTTACAGCACACTGCCATTACATTTGTTTCTAAAACTGCATTCGAAAGTGGTATTTATCGTAGCTTGAACCTACAACGTATGGTTCGACCTGTTCACGGCATCCGTAATTTAACGAAAAAAGATATGAAAAATAATGATGCTACACCAAAACTGGATGTAGATCCACAAACTTATGAAGTATTTGTTGATGGCGAAAAAGTGACTAGTGAACCTGCTACTGAACTACCGTTGACTCAAAGATACTTCTTATTCTAGGAGGTTCATTTAATGATTATAGAAGAGATTCAAGGCAACATTGCTAATTTATCAGATGAAGATAAAAAGAAACATGTTGAAAAAGTCTATTTAGAGAATTCAGATTTAGTAAAACGTATTCAACGTGTTACAACTGATCATGGCACAGAAATTGGTATCCGTTTAAATCAACCTATCGATTTACAATATGGTGATATTTTATACCAAGATGACACAAATATGATTGTTGTTGATGTGAATTCTGAAGATCTACTCGTTATCAAACCACGTACGTTACAAGAAATGGGCGATATTGCACATCAACTTGGCAATCGTCATTTACCTGCACAATTTACAGAAACTGAAATGTTAGTCCAATATGACTATTTAGTAGAAGACCTACTTAAAACGTTAGGCATACCTTATAGTCATGAAGATCGTAAAGTGAATAAAGCGTTTAGACACATAGGACATTCACATGATTGATCATTCACACTTAAGATTATTTCAGTTCTGTGATTCGCAATTACCTACAGGTGCATTTAGTCATTCATTTGGTTTAGAAACATACATTCAACGCGATGTAGTTAAAGATGCTGAAACATTTAAAGCATGGTTACAATTATTTTTAAATGAACAATTAACCTATTCAGATGGTTTAGCTATGCGACTTGTGTACCAAGCGTTAGAAAATGAAGACGCAGAGGAAATATTAAGATTAGACCAATTAATCTATGTTCAAAGTTTACCGCGTGAAACACGTGTAGGTACAAAACAAATGGGAACACGTATGGCTAAACTTACGATGGAACTCTACGATAGTCAATGGATCAATTGGTACCACACACAAATGACTGAGAAGCGTGCAAAGTTGCATCCAGCAATTTGCTTTGCAATGTTAGGTCACTATTTAGGCGTTGATATCGAGACGATTATTGACTACTACTTGTATCAAAATGTTTCAAGTTTAACTCAAAATGCAGTACGTGCAATTCCACTAGGCCAAACAACAGGTCAACAAGTTGTGACGGAAATGATTCCACAAATCGAACGTACACGACAACACATATTTACATTAAGCAAAGCAGATTTCGGCGTAACAGCACCGGGATTAGAACTTAATCAAATGGAACATGAGAACGTTAATGTGAGAATCTTTATTTCATAGGAGGTAAGAGTTATGGCAAATCCAATTAAAATTGGTATTGGCGGTCCTGTTGGTGCAGGTAAAACACAATTAGTAGAAAAATTAGTGCGCCGTCTGTCTAAAGAATTAAGTATCGGTGTTATCACAAACGATATTTATACAAAAGAAGACCAAAAAATCTTAGTAGATACAGGTGTGTTACCTGAAGATAGAATTATAGGTGTCGAAACAGGCGGTTGTCCTCATACAGCTATACGTGAAGATGCTTCAATGAACTTTGCTGCCATCGATGAATTGTTGGAACGTAATGACGACATTGAGTTAATATTTATTGAATCTGGTGGCGATAACTTAGCAGCGACATTTAGTCCAGAATTGGTAGATTTCTCAATATACATTATTGACGTTGCCCAAGGTGAGAAGATTCCTCGTAAAGGTGGTCAAGGTATGATTAAATCTGACTACTTCGTTATTAATAAAACAGATTTAGCAGAATTTGTTGGAGCATCACTAGACCAAATGGCCGAAGATACGAAAACATTTAGAGGAAATCGCCCATTCACATTCACTAACCTTAAGACAGATGATGGTTTAGACAACGTTATTGAGTGGATTGAACGAGATGTATTACTTAAAGGGTTAGCTTAATGGCTGAAGATATGAAACCAGATACTGAACAATCTTGGACTGGACAGTTAGACCTAACTGTGTTCAATAATGGTAAACGTTCTGTTGCACGAGATATCTTTTTTGAAAAAGCTTTAAAAGTTATTCGCCCAGTCTATTTAAATGATTCAACAATTCCAACCTTCTATATTGTGAATGTTGGTGGTGGCTACCTTGATGGCGATCGATACCGAATGAATATTAATGTGGATGAAAATGCGTCAGTGACATTAACATCGCAAGGTGCTACAAAGATATATAAGACATTGAATGACCGTGTTGAACAATATCAAACATTCCATATAGCGAAAGATGGTTATATGGAATATGTTGGTGATCCGATTATTGCATACGAACATGCGAAATTCTTCCAACATAATCAATTCAAATTGGATGCGACCGCATCAATGTTCTATACGGATATTCTTACACCTGGTTATTCTTCGAGTGAAGCGTATTTCACTTATGACTATATGCATTTACTTAATGAAATTTATGTAGATGATGAGCTTGTCGTATATGATAATTTGCGTATGCATCCGGGCGAAACAGAAATTAGTTCACTTGGTTATATGGAGCATTATACGCATTTAGGTTCAGCTTACTTTATTCATCCGGAAGTGACGCAGAAGTTAATCGATGAAGTGTATGAGGAAATTAAAGATTATACGTTGAAATATAATTGTCGCCTTGGTATCACGCAATTGCCAACACATGGTTTTACTGTAAGAGTGTTATCTAATATGACCCAGGAAATTGAGGAGATTCTAAATACAGTTCAATCTTATATTGCGAATAAGTTATTTGATCGGCAAATAGACTTTTTAAGAAAATATTAATTAAGAAAACAGCTTATGGTGCACTTTATGATGTGTACTATAAGCTGTTTTATATTATTCTTTAATTTTGAAAAAGAACGATTGAGGTGGAATGATATTTAATACTGCTTACTTGCATATAAATGGTTTTTTATCATGCTATTCGGTATCGCCAAATATGAAATTATATATGTCTTGTGATACTTGTTCGAAGTTATCGACATTGAGTGACAAGTAAAATTTAAGTTTAGGTTCTGTACCTGATGGTCTTAAGGCAATAAATCCTTCATTAAAGATAATTCGAATCACATTTGCTTGTGGTAATGATATTATTTCTTCGATGTTGTCTTCTTTATAAATGCGTTTCAATGTCTCATAATCTTCTACTGCAATGACTTTTAATCCTGCAATGACATCAGGAATATTACGTCTTAATTTATCCATTAAAGCGTTAATTTGTTGTTGTCCTTCTCTACCTTCAAAGACTTTAGACATCGGTTTATCCCGATATTGACCTACTTCTCTATGAATCTCTTTTAATGCGTCGTGTAGTGTTTTGCCTTCATTTTTCAAAATAGAAGCATACTTAATAATTAACGGAACGATTTGAATGGCATCTTTGTCTCGCACGAAGTCGTCAGCTAAGTAACCATAGCTTTCTTCATAGGCAAATAAAAATGATTCTATATCATCTAACTCACGAATGGCTTTAGCAATATGTTTAAAGCCGATTAAGACTTCCTTCACAGTCACCCCATGTTGTTGAGCAAGACGTTTACCTAACTCGCCACTTACAATAGATTGAATAACAATTGGATTATTTGGGACATTCGAATGTTCGAGCAGATATTTAATTAATAATGCGCCAATCTCACTGCCACCAAAGTAATATGTACGACCATTTGTATCTCGTTCAACAAAGCCCATGCGATCGACATCCGGATCTGTCGCAATAATTAAATTGGCGTCGATATCTTGAGCTTGTTGAATTGCTAAATCAAAGGCTTCTCGCTCTTCGGGGTTCGCACTTTTAACGGAACTGAAATTCGGATCCAGCTCACATTGCGATTCGACTAAACTTACATTCTGAAAATTAAGATGCTTTAAAACGTCAGGAATAATCGGCACACCAGTACCATGCAAACTTGTATATACGACCTTCAAATCAGATTGTGGAATATCACCTATAAGATTTGTAAGTTCATTTATGTAACTATCATAAACCGCTTCTGGTAAATCAAAGGTATTCTTCTCAATAAGTTCTTGATTTAAGTCAATATTCAACTCAAGTGGATTACCTAAGTTATTGATATATTGAGCAACTTCTAATGAAGTATCCTCATCTAATTGCGCACCATCTGCACCATAAACTTTGATGCCGTTATAATCTTTAGGGTTATGACTTGCTGTAATCATGATACCGGCAGATGTTTGCAAGTATCGGACAGCAAAAGATAGTTGTGGCGTTGTTTTATATACATCTGCCAGATAAACTTTGATGCCATTCGAAGTCAAAATTTGCGTAATAATATGCGCGAATTCTGAAGATAAATGACGAATATCATAGTGAATGACAATTGAAGGATTATCTTCTTTATCTTTTAAGTAATTAGCAATTCCTAATGCCAGACGTTGTATGGTATAGCGATTTAAACGACCTGGACCAAGTCCAAACTGGCCACGAATACCTGCAGTACCAAATGCTAATTCAGTTTCAAATCCTTGTTCTTGAAACGTCGTGGTCTGGCTATCATAGAATGATGCTACAAGACTGTCATCTTTATATTTCATCCAATTGTCTTTCATTATATACTCCTTTCATACTTATGCGGATGTCTTATTATTCTATTACAGTATACTGGATATTCGAAAAAGTTTCATTGGATTAGAAAATAAGCATTACTTAGTAATCATTTATGCTAGACGAATTAAACTTGCAATAAGTTACTCATAGTGATATAATACATTCATAAATTAATTCCATTGGCAACACCAAACCCCTCACTAGGTCGATAGTGAGGGGGTTTATGGTGTGTTAGACGATGTCGCTTATTTTCTATTACGGTTGTCTAACCAATATTTAAAAGCCGTAACAATACATCCTGTTATAACAGGACCAATGATGGTTAAAAAAATTAACTCCATTGGCATCACACCTCCTTCCGTCGAAATTACCGCCGGAAGAGCTAGCGACGCCTTGATTATAGCACCAAAGTGTAAAATCACTCTACGTTGCAAATTTTTATATATTAAATGCTACATTAGCATTTAAATTAATAAATTCACGATTATTTATAGAGAACTGTTTTGTTTACTCTAAAATAATTTATATTTACTATCTTTCTGAGTTTTTATTACTTACTGAAATTGATAGCTTTCATGACCTTTCGCAAAGGCTTCAACGGTATAAATCATAGAACCACCTTCTGAGCCGTTCTCAATGTCATTGGTACAAATGAGCAATTGGTTTGTTCCAGGAATAAATTGTGGATGTGTTGAACGTAACATTTTACCTTCATCACGCCCTGGCATTAAAATTTGACCAATAGGATAGCCACGTTTATTAAAGACTAAAACACGACCTTGTCCATACATCGCGACATATAAATTATCATCGCTATCAATACATACTGAATCTGGCCCTTCATGTCCAGTAAAGTAATATGGAATCGTTGCGCCAAATGGTGCAATTGTCACGCCATCGTCCTCTAATTGAATACGATGAAGTCGGTTTGTCGTCGTTTCTGTAACCCATAGTACTTTTTCATCCGTACTTAAAGCTACACCATTCGCTACTGAAATATTCTGAATAACTGGGGTCACTGTCTTGAAGTCAGGCGAAACGTAGTAGACGCCACCTTTAGGATTTGTAGAATACCCTCTGAAATCAGTGAAATAGAAACCACCTTTACTATCAAAGACCATGTCATCGACACAATATTCCGTGTTAAGTTCCGAAATAATTTCTTCAAATTGATTACCATGTTCATCAGTAGCGAAGATGCCACCTGTTGACTCGAAATCGCCTAAATAACAAGTGAATAAACGTCCATCTTTATGTATTTTGACTGCAGCTGGATTTTGTTTTGTTGATTGAAACGCTGTTGAAACCTCTTTTGTGTCTATGTCGACTTTAAAGATTTTACCGCCAAACACTTCACATAAAAATAATTTATGATCTCTATCAAAGATAAGACCTTCAAGTTGAAGTCCTTCATCTGAAATTTTTAACCAAGGTTCTGCCGTTACCGTTTGTAATTCGCTTTCAGAAATAATAGGTACTGCACTTTTTGATGCCCCAGTATATGTTAATTTTGGTAAAGATTGATTTGTCATAATTAACAATTCCTCCCTTTTCGAAAAGTATAATCTTAATTCATTATAATCCTTTACTTCACTTTCTACTTATCGTACTACATGTAATCGTTTTCAAAAAGTAATTGTACTTCTTACATAGGTCTGTTGCCCTATTTTCAAAACCGAAATATTGAAAGTTATTGTAAATTTGGTAAAATAATATAATGTTGATTTTTATAAAAAGATAAATTAATGAATAACTAAATGATACGGCTTGCCTTTACGATAAATAAATTTTTAGAGGAGAATTAGAAAATGGATTATAGAGTGTTATTATATTACAAATACACAACAATTGATGACCCTGAAACATTTGCAGCTGAGCACTTAGAATTCTGTAAAGCGAACAACTTAAAAGGTAGAATTCTAGTTTCTACAGAAGGTATCAATGGTACATTATCAGGTACGAAAGAAGATACTGATAAATATATCGAACATATGCATGCAGATGAACGTTTCGCAGATATGACGTTCAAAATTGATGAAGCTGAAGGCCATGCCTTCAAAAAAATGCACGTACGTCCAAGAAATGAAATCGTTGCTTTAGGTTTAGAAGACGATGTTGATCCACGTGTTACAACTGGTAAATATTATTCACCTAGCGAATTTAAAGAAGCACTTGAAGATGAAGATACTGTCATCTTAGATGCTCGTAATGACTATGAATTTGATTTAGGTCACTTCCGCGGTGCCATTCGCCCTGATATCACACGCTTCAGAGACTTACCAGACTGGATTCGTGAGAACAAAGATCAATTAGATGGTAAAAACATTGTGACATATTGTACTGGTGGTATTCGTTGCGAAAAATTCTCTGGTTGGTTAGTTAAAGAAGGCTTCGAAAATGTAGGACAACTACACGGTGGTATCGCAACTTACGGTAAAGACCCTGAAACTAAAGGCCAATATTGGGACGGTAAAATGTACGTCTTCGATGAACGTATTAGCGTTGACGTTAACCAAGTTGAGAAAACAGTTATCGGTAAAGAACACTTTGACGGTACACCTTGCGAACGTTATATTAACTGTTCAAATCCTGAATGTAACAAGCAAATTCTTGTTTCAGAAGAAAATGAAGACAAATATCTCGGTGCTTGTTCATATGACTGTGCCAAACATGAACGTAACCGTTATGTAGCTAAAAACAACATTAGTGATGAAGAATGGAATCGTCGTTTAGAAAACTTCAAAGACGTTCCAGAACATGCACATGCTTAATATATGAATCCTATCCCTTATGAGATTTAATTAGCTCATAAGGGATATTTTTTATGACTACCTAATGCTATAATAGTGTAAAATCACAAGTGTTATTGAGGTGTGGCAATATGAGAAAACATAGTAAAGACTACTTTCATCTGTTTTATAGTCAATTGTTTGCTAACACTGGTGATATTTTAACAATTGTTGGCCTTATTGCTATTGTTTTTAATATCACATCTAAAACGACCGCTGCCTCGATGATTCCCATTATCTTTACATCTGGCATTTTTGTGAGTAGTTTTATTTCCAATTATATTTATCAATATTTTACGCAAAAGCAAGTCTTATCTATATTTCAAGGTCTTAAATTAGTAAGTTTAGCAAGTATCGCTGGTTTATTAATATTTGGCATATCTCCCATTTTTATTTTTGTTTTACTTTTTCTTAATGCTATTTTTGATGGTTTTACAAACCCAATTAAGAACTCAATGATTCCTTTTATTGAGAATAAAGATGCGATTACATCTGCTAACGCTTTAATGAATATGATGAGTAGTGTTGTTCAACTTTCTACGTGGGCATTAGGCGGCATTTTAATGAGTCTTATAGGTGCGAAATACTTATTTTTATTTGCGCTAGTACTTGAAATGATAAGTTATTTTTTTATTTTACGCCTTTCAGAACGTCATATTTACAAAAATGAGAAGGCAAATATTTTTAGTAGTTTTAAAGCTGTTATTCGTGATAATTATCGTGATAAATTGAGTTTGTATTTAAACATTTCTATTATTTTTGAATCTTTCGCAACGACCATATGGATAGCAGCTATCATTCTTACTTATACAAGAACCTATTTACATGTCCCTGATTATTGGTTTGGACTAATCAATGCCCTTTTCTTTAGTGGTACAATTATTGCAGGACTATGGATAAACCATAAGGATCGTTTCTTCACACAAATAAACTATCCAATAATTATTTACGTTCCTTTGCTTTTAGCATTTATTAATTTAAGTTTTATTCTTCACCATTCAATAATGATCGCATTGTTATTTTCATTATTTATGGGCATTTTCGAAGACATGCGTTATATTTCACTAAATTCAATGATTCAACGCAACACACCAAAAGAAATTCTAACTTCTACATACATATTAAACAATTTATTTAACAGCATTTTCTTCGCTATTGGCACTTTTATTATTTCTATGATAGTTGACTATTACGGTATAATTTGGGCCTATATTATTTGTTTTAGTATGTATATAGCAACTTTTATTTTAGGATTCTTTTTCCGAAAAACTTTAAAAATTGAAATGCATAATTAGAAACCTTATAATTGATAATAATTCTCACTTTAAATACTGGAGGTTTCTACATATGTGTACAGGTTTTACGTTTCAAGCTGAAAACGGTGACGTTATTTTAGGACGTACGATGGACTATGACTATCCATTAACTGGACATCCTGCTGTGCAACCACGTCACTACTATTGGGAATCTCGTGTAGATTATAAAGGTACAACGACGTATGGTTTTACTGGTGCCGGTTCTGATATGGAAGGCTTTATTTTCGGAGACGGTGTAAATGAGCATGGCCTCGCAATATCTAATCAATATGACCGTGGTTATGCCTCATACGCTAATAAAATACACGATGGATACATCAATATTTCACAAACTGAAGTATTAACATGGGTTCTTGGTTACAACAAAACGATTGAGGAACTTATTGAACAAGCAGACCAAGTTAATGTCGTTGCACATACATTGAATGATATTAATGAAGCACCGCCATTACATTATCATGTATCGGACGCGACAGGCCGAACTGCAGAGATTACGTTTGTAGAAGGTCGCATTGTCCTTCATGATAATCCAGTCGGTGTACTAACAAATAGCCCTGATTTAAATTGGCATTACGAGAACTTGAAGAATTATGCGAATGTGACGCCTTACAAACCACAATATAAACGCTATAAAAATTTATATATCGGCAATGAAAGTGGTACCTCTGGACTACCAGGTGGTTATACGTCAGCAGAACGTTATGTAAGAGCAGCTTATCTTGTAAGTAATATGTTGCCTGACGATGGTGATGATGCAGTATTAGATGCGTTTAGAATTCTTGATAGTGTAAGCATTCCTAAAGGTGCAGTTCGCCCTTCTGAAGATGAATTCCACTATACGCTGTACCAAACTGTATTCAACTTAACATCGCGTACATTGTATGTGAAATACTATAATTCTAATCGTATTGCTGAATTACAATTAACTGAGGAGTTATTAAATAGCGACGATTTAGTTATATTTGATCCGATTCCGCAAGGATTGTCTACCGATAAAGTAAATTAATTATATATAAACAAACAAGCGTGACTGATTAAAAAGCCACGCTTGTTTTTATTATGCTTTAACATTTTTAGGAATCAGAATAAATGCTGATATAAGTCCAAGTATCATAATAATTGCCCCGACTAAGAATGAAATCATTGCTGACATTTCTACTGAATAGAATTGTTGACATACTGTAAATACGGTCGTATTTAACGCGATACCAAAGGCTCCTCCGAGTGTAGCGCCCATCTTATATAAACCTGTTGCAAAGCTCACTTTCTCTTCTGGCATGTTGAATACTGCAATCGTTAAGCCAGGTGTAGCAACTAACCCATTACCAATCGCACATACAACAAATGCGAAAGTTACAATACCTATATACCAACTTGGCGATAAGAAAGTGAAGCTAATTAGAATGATACCAATTGCTGGAAATAGTGGCCCTGCAATTAACATACTTTTACCGCCATATTTTTGAATTGCTTTTTCACCTAAGCGTATCATCGCTATCGCCATGAAGACATACGGCACTGTAACCAAGCCAGTTTGTGCTTCACTCATACCAAATTGTTTTTGAGCGTAACCATTGAAGACGACTGTGGTACCTACCCCAGTGTTAAGCACAAAATTATTGATTGTTGAGCCCAGAAATGCTCGATTTTTTACAATTGAAAAATCAATAAATGGTGTGGGTCTGCCTTTTTCAAAAATATAAAATACAACTAAAGCAATGAGACCAACGATTGCAACAGTTAACGTGAATCGACTTGTCCAACCATATGTAAAACCTTGAGTCATCAATAGCATTAAGCAAGCGATAATTACGCCAAAAATCACCATGCCTACATAATCGAAGGGCTGGTGATCACGTTCTTGACGTGGCACTTCTTTTCTACGACTTAAAATAAAAATCGCAATAATTGATAAAACGATAGAAATAACAAAGATAAATTGCCAACTTAAAAAGCTAGAAATAAGACCACCGACATAGGAAGAAAATCCTATTCCGCCAACTGTCGCAATCATCATAAAACTATAAGCTTTACGGAGTGATTGACCTTTAAAGTTATCTGATACTAAGCCAATTGTAGAAGGTAGTAATACGGCAGCTGATAGACCTTGAAAAATGCGCCCAATAACTAAGAATGGCGTGACAGGAACAATAATAATACTAATGCAACCAATAATACTAAAGACGAGACCTATTATTGTCATCTTGAGGTTTCCAACTTTATCTGCAATATCTCCTGCACCCACCATGAAAATACCTGTAACGAATGATACAAGGCTGATAGATAGGTTAAGTGTAGAATCTGCAGCACCAAATGTCTTTTGTACACTAGAACCAATATTTATAAATGATTGCGCAAACAACCAATATGTTAACACTGCAAAACTAGCTGCAATGATTAATTTACCGTCGAACCTACTTTGATGTGAACTCACATCTGACACTTCCTTTACTGATATAATAAAATAGTCATTGAGAATTATTCTCATCTGACCTAAGATATTATATCATGCCCGCAAACAATGTATATAGGGTAATACCATTTTCTTTAAATGTTTAATTACTCCATTAAATATTTCAAACTATGCAATCTCAAAATATTATTCAATTTATTTTAAATTCACTTTAATAGCAATTTTCGTTGTGCTAATATTAAGAAAATTACATCTATTATTCACTTATCTTTTCATATTAATTAGATAGGGTTACAGATATTAACTATATCTCTGAATCTCATCAATTAAATATTAAAGGGTTAATTTGAATAACTGTTAAGGAGTGTTTTTATGGAATGGATTAAATTGATTGGTATTTTAATCATAATCATCGGCTTCATTCTTAAGTTTGACACTATCGCAATTATTTTAATTGCAGCAGTAGTCACTGGTTTAGTTGCCGGTATGGATATCGTTGAAGTACTTTCAACACTTGGAAAAGCCTTTGTAGATCAACGTCTTGTAACATTATTTATGCTTACACTTCCTATGGTCGGTTTAATTGAACGTTTTGGTTTGAAGCAACAAGCTTCTAAACTAATTAGTAACGTTAAGAAAATAACAACCGGTCGCCTTCTTACTTTATATTTAATTATTCGTGAAATCGCTGGCGTAGCATCAATACGTATCGGTGGCCATCCTCAATTTGTTCGACCTTTAATTAACCCTATGGTTCAAGGTGCACTTCGAACACGTTACAATCTTACTGATAAAGACATCGATGAGAAAGATATTGAAAAACTAAAAGCCGAAGCATCTGCCATGGAAAATTATGGTAATTTCTTTGGACAAAACTTATTTGTTGGTGCTGCTGGTGTGTTATTGATGGTTGGGACTTTCCAATCTTTAGACATCAAAGTGAATGCAATGAGTTTAGTGCTCGCTTCAATTCCTGTTGCTATCATCACACTTATTTTAGTTTGGATTAAAAATATTTTACTCGATCGTTACTTTAATAAAAAATATGGAAATAATGAGGTGAAAAATCATGAGTGAAGCAACTTTAAACCATATTTTAGAAATATTTTACATACTGATTGGACTTCAATTTTTATATACAGCTTTTCGCGCTTTACGTTCACAAGATAAATCTAAAAGTTTAGGTACAGCAGCATTTTGGACCATTTTAGCTATTTTATTTATAGGTGGTCCTTACATACCAGATGCAATTAATGGTCTTCTAGTTTTAGCAATGGGTGCGTTAACACTTTTCAGACAAGTGAAAATTAAAAATATTATCGATGTTAATGATAAAGAAGTTGAAAAAGGTTCTGCTAAATATGGAAATAAACTTTTCATTCCTGCAATTGTCTTAGCTGTGGTAGCAGTAGTTGTTTCAAACTGGACTCCACTTGGCGGTGCCATCGGTTTAGGTATTTCATCAATTGTGGGATTAATCGCAGCACTACTCATTATCAAGCCAAAATTATCTTACACATTGTATGACAGTGACCGATTAACGCAACAAGTTGGAACGACAGGTATATTACCACAATTCTTAGCTGCACTTGGTGTACTCTTTACTGCAAGTGGCGTGGGTCAAGTCATTTCAAAAGGTATCTCTTCATTTTTACCTGAGGGCAACCATTTAATAGGCGCAATTGCTTATATATTAGGTATGGTTCTTTTTACAATGCTTATGGGAAATGCTTTCGCAGCATTTACTGTTATAACAGCAAGTATTGGTATTCCATTCGTTATTGCACAAGGTGGCGATCCAATCGTTGCAGGTGCGCTTGCCATGACTGGTGGTTTCTGTGGTACATTACTTACACCTATGGCAGCAAATTTCAACACATTACCAGTTGCACTACTTGAGATGAAACAAGAATTTGGCGTTATTAAAGCACAAGCGCCTATAGCATTAGCACTTATAGTAATTCACATCGCTCTAATGTATTTCTGGGCATTTTAAAAAATTCTAAGGAGGAAATGAATAATGAAAATTTTAGTTACAGCATTTGATCCATTTGGCGGTGAAAAGATAAATCCTGCATTAGAGGCGGTAAAGCAATTGGAGAATACGATTGGCGAACATACCATTTCAAAGTTAGAAATTCCAACCGTCTTTCATGAATCTAAAGACGTTATTGATAAAGAGTTAGCAAATGGCAATTACGATGTGGTCTTGTCTATTGGTCAAGCTGGAGGTCGTTATGACCTTACTCCTGAGCGTGTAGGTATCAATATCGACGATGCACGTATTCCTGACAACAAAGGTAATCAGCCTATTGATGTGGCCATTCAAGAAGATGGCGCACCTGCCTACTTCTCAAACTTACCTGTTAAAACGATGACGGAAGCGATTAAAGCAGCAGGCGTCCCTGCAAGCTTATCGAATACAGCAGACACATTTGTTTGTAACCATGTCTTATACCAATTAGGTTATCTCGCTGACAAGTCTTATCCAGGGTTATTATTCGGTTTTATTCATGTACCATTTATCCCTGAACAAGTGACAGATAAGCCTGAGAAACCTTCGATGTCTATTGAAACAATTGCGAAAGGTTTAACAGCCGCTATTAAAGCCATTTCTAAAGAAGACGACGCCAAAGTTGCACTAGGAGAAACACATTAAAAAGAGGGTCCCCACCCTCTTTTTTTATTTTCAAAATTGAAAAACTTCTACGTATATATTCACAAATTTATCATTTCAAAGAATTTGTATAGGGTGTATCATATAATAATGTCTATTGATGGAAAAATATTTTCCAATAACTAAACGCTATTATAAAAAATAATGATGAATACAATGGAAAGAAGGTAAAACATTGAAAAAGCGCATATTCTATTCACTTTCTATGTGCGCGATGCTTATGTTAAGTGGTTGTGCTCAGCATCATAATGACAACAAAGAGGTTAAAGTCTCACTACCTCGTGAATTTAATACAAATCAACTAGATGCACAAGGCTTTGATGCGCCTATGCCTGTGTACAATGCTATCTATCAACCGCTTGTAACTTATGGTAAAAATGGCAAGATTGAACCAGGTCTTGCTACATCTTGGGAAGCTTCAGAAGACGGTAAACACTACCTATTTCATTTAAAGAAGAATGTAAAATTCAATGATGGGTCTGATTTTGATGCATCGGCTGTTAAATTCTCAATTGAACGTGCGAAGGCAACGGATACAACTGACCCTATGGAAACGTTAGATAAATTAAAATCAATAACAATAAAAGATAAACACACTGTTGAGATTGAGTTAAAATCACCGTCAAACCAAGTATTAAATGAATTGTCTCAAGTTAGACCGCTTCGCATTATGAGTCCACACGCTGTTAAAGGTGGCAATACAACTGGTAAATTTGAAAAAGCAATTGGCACAGGTCCATTCAAAGTAGCAGATTCTACAAATGAAACTGTGAGTTTTAAACCTAATACATATTATCGCAATGGCCATCCACTTAATTACAATCTAACTTTCCAATCTATAGAAGATAGTGATTCAAGACACTTAGCGATTGAGAGTCACTCTATTGATATTACAGGTGGTTCATTAGGTCAGATGACACCACAACAAGTGAAAGAATCTTATAGAAACAAAGCACTATCAGTACATACGTCGCCAAGTACAGAAACGCAATTTATGGGATTTAATCCACAGCATAAAATCTTACAAGATAAGACAATGCGAGAGGCGATTAGTAAAGCGATTAACACAGACGACCTATCGTCAGATAAGAAACTGAAGGGTCTATTTCAACAGAATGTTCAATACGTTAATGCTCACAATCAACCTGACCATGTTTACTCGCCTTCGACTTCTAAATCGTTAATCCGCTCTTTAGGTTATAAGATGAATAATGATGGTTATTTCGAAAAGGATGGTCACATACTTTCACTTAAACTCGCACTCCAAACGGATGAATTTCCAGAATGGAAGACGAAAGCTGAAATCATGCAGCAAGACCTTAAAAAAGTAGGAATTAAACTCGATATTAATATTTTAGATTCGCAAACGTATTATGAAACTTTAACGGTGCGTAAAGATTTTGATCTCATTTATTATCGTACATATACAAATGCGCTAATGCCATACAATTTCTTGAATGCACGTTTTAAACAAGATGGCTCACGCCCTGGCGTATTCGCAAACGATACAACCTTAACATCTATGATTAAGCAATTTCCGACGATTATCAACATGCATGACCGACAACGCGCATTTAATAAACTATCGTCTTATATTGATCAGCAATATCTCATAGTTCCTATTTCATATCCTAATGAGACCTTTGTGACAAGTCCTAAAATCAGACAATTCGAGTTCTCAGGACAAACAGATGCACCAATAAATTACGATAAGTTGAAGGTGTCTAATAATGACTAACATTGTAAAACATTTCATCAGACTACTCATCTATTTAATCATCATTTCCTTTGTATTATTTCTTCTTTTAGAGAATACAACCGGTAACCCTGCCGTTCAATACATACAAGAACATGGTGTTGCACAAATCACGCCTGAACGTATTAAAATGGCTCAAGATAAACTTGGTTTAAGTCAGGCAATGCCAGTTCGATATGTCCAATGGTTAGGCAATGTCTTTACAGGCGACCTTGGTACGAGTTTTAGTAATGGTGAACCCGTAACAGAACGTATTTCCCAGGCAATTGTCCCAACCATTAAATTAATATTCGGTTCAGCTATCATACTGTTTCCTATAAGTTACGTAATTGGTTATTTATGTGGCAATCATTCACGAAAAAAGTGGTCAGTCGTAATAACTCGTATTGCCCAAGTAGTTACATCATTACCAGAATATTGGCTAGCGATTATTTTCATTTATTACTTTGGTGTGAAATGGCATCTATTCCCTTTCGTAGGAAGTAATAGTTGGCAATATTTTGTTCTTCCGATTGTCATACTCGTCCTTGTAGAAGGGAGTCATATGTTGTTGTTAAGCAGTCATCTTTTTGAAAGTACATTACAAAGCCAACCTTTCCAATTAGCTCAATTACGACAATTTAAATTAAAAGATCGTATCTATGTACAAGTAAAAGAAATTTTGGCACCACTCATGACAATCACCATTAATAATTTTATTCATTTATTTAGCCGAGTGATTATTTTAGAAGTTATTTTTAGTATTTCTGGATTAGGTAAGTTATTAATCAATAGTATTAATTTACGTGACTACCCTGTTATTTTAGGCATTTTAATGATGATTATTACCTTTATAATGGTGCTCAATTTCTTCGGTGATGTTTTACTTGAGAAAAGTGACCCACGTCTAAGAATGTCAAAAAAGTCAGGAGGCCGAATAGCTTATGAAGATTAAACATTGGATATGGCCTATTATTGCAATCATATTCGTTATACTTGCTTTTCTGCTTTATGACAAAGCAAACATGATTCATCAATCGGAAGCACTTTTACCTCCAAGCCTTCATCATCTATTAGGCACTGACCATTTAGGACGTGACTTCTTCACTCGCCTATTTGTTGGTAGCATGGTTACACTTGGTTTAACGACGCTCATTATAGTTGGGACCGTAATATTAGGACTAATATTAGGTCTAGCAGCTGCACTAATTGGTCGTTGGTTAGATGCATTATTAATGGCATTTGCTGATATGTTAATTGCTTTACCATCTATTATTATCGCACTTGTCGTATTAGGTTTTATTAATAACTCAATTGTAGGTTTATGTTTGGCCTTGATGATTGGGTGGTTAGGACGCTATTTACGTTATTTCAGAAATTTGGCTCGTGATGTTCAAACACAACCGTTCGTTAAATTTGCGTCATTAAGTGGTTTAACAAAGACACAAACGACAGTACATCATATTATTCCACATCTTATACGTAACGTGACTGCACTCATTACTGCCGATTTTGGAAAATTAATGCTTAGTATTTCAGGATTAGCTTTTATTGGATTAGGAGTAAAACCACCATTGCCTGAATTAGGTGCCATACTCTACGACGGTAAGAGCTACTTTTACTCAGCACCTTGGTTATTCTTCTTTCCAGGAATATTGTTAGGAGGGTTCGCGCTCATATGTCAAATACTCAATCGTCGATTCACTCAATAAATGCTTTACTACATTTGAAGAATGTCTCCGTTTATGACGGAAATCATGCATTGTTGAATCAAGTAGATTTAACTGTTACAGAGGGTAGCTTTCATTGTTTAGTTGGAGAGAGTGGCAGTGGTAAATCTTTATTAGCACGTACAGTTTTGAATATGCGTCATCCTCATCTAAAGTATCAAGGTCAAATTGCTATTGATTTAAATAATACCGATGCCATGTTCCAAGATACTAATAGTAATTTCTTCCAAAATGTACGTATTCGAAAACATTTTGATGCACTATTTGATGCATTAAATACTCAATTGTCGCGACAACAGCAACACGAATTTGTTCTACCTCAATTTAGACATTTAGGATTAGAGAATCCTGAAGATTTATTTAATGACTACCCTTTTCAGTTGAGTGGTGGTATGGCTCAACGAATTGCCTTAGTAATGTCAATTGTTAGAGAAGCTAAATTATTGATCGTGGACGAACCGACAAGTGCACTTGATTTTGACAATCGAAATCAACTAATGAAATTATTAAATCATGTTGTTCAAGAACATAATATGACATTACTATTTATCACGCATGACCTAAGTTTAGCTATGGATTACGCAACACATATTAGTGTGATGCGTAATGGCCAAATGATTGAAAGTGGCGAAGCAAACGATATTTTAGTGCGTCCCGAGCACGCTTACTCACAGCAATTAATTGAATTAGCTCATAGGAGATACCGTTATGTTGCAGATTAAATCTTTAAATAAATCATTTTCTGAAAAGCAGATATTTAAAAACTTTAATTTAGAACTTAAAGATACTGATAATTTAATCATTAGTGGTACTAGTGGAAGTGGTAAGTCTACGCTCGCACAAATCATTGCAGGTTTAGATGATAATTATGAAGGTATGGTAAGTTATAAAGATATGACGCTTGGACATGTGTCACAGCAAGATTGGCTGAAACATATTCAATACGTGCCTCAATATAATGCCAATACATTAGATCCTAAAAAAACAGTTTCTTGGATCTTAAAACAACCTTTAAAACACTTTAATATTCCTAAAAGTCAACATGATGATAAGATGTTAAGCGTCATAGAACAATGTAAACTCGACAAATCTTTGTTACCTAAAAAAGTGAGCACCTTAAGTGGCGGACAATTCCAACGTTTATGGATTGCGAAGGCATTATTAGTTGAACCTGAAGTATTAATTCTAGACGAGGCTACAACGAATCTTGATGTGATAAATGAAGAAATCATACTCCAAATGTTACGAAATATGGATAAGTTACAGCTTATTATTATTACGCATGATCCTTATTTATTAGACAGCCTTCCCGGTAAACATTTAAAAATTGAGCATATTTAAGTTAAAAAACAATGCCTATCAAAACTTAGGCATTGCTTTTTATTGCGTATATACTATGTAATTAAAGTATTTCTACCAAAAATAATTTTGAAATGTAGCTAATATATTACCAAGCATGTGTATGATGATAGGTATTTCGATCCGTTTTGTTGTTAAATATGCAATAACGAAAATGAAACCTGAAAAGCCGTAAATAAACCATTCACCTATGTTGCTTGGGCCATGAGCGCCAGCGAATAAAATAACAGATACTATGCCACCAACTATAGGCGCACCTCTAAATATACCTTTAATTAACAATCCTCTAAATATAATTTCTTCTAAGATAGGACCTAAAATACCTATCGCAATGAGTTGTAAATACAGTGGTACATTGCGGTAACTTTCCTCTAACTCCTTTTCATTCCCTGTTGTAGGCATGAATTCAAAATAAATATAATCTGCACCATTGGCAAGAATGAATCCAATGATAATGATTAGCCATTGCTTTTTAGTTATTCGACTAAATTGAAATAGCTTCAACTTACTTAATTTTAAAATTAGAAATGCGATAATGACCCCTACAATAGCAATCCAAAAGTACTTTGGCTTCTCTACTAAAAATATAACCATTGATTCGGCAACAAATAAAATACAAATTAATAATAGAGATTGTAATAGCAACTTCCAATAAGGTTTTTGAGAAATTTGGAAATCTCCTGTTGTATGGTCATGTGACATTTCATATTTAGACATAGTTAGCCTCCTAAACATATAATTCGAAATGTTAATTTTTAGTTAAGATAACGCATTTTTATGAAGTGACCTACAATAAATGTCAAATATATGTTACATTTAAATAGAAGTATTCATTTTCAAGATTTTATATTTCTAGACAAAGGTGGGTTTATTATGATGAATCATCAGAATATGGATACAATTTCTAATACAACATCTTCTTCAAATGAAGATAATTCAACTAAAGACCACATACATACCGAAGAACGTCGTCCAACTGGTAATAAGTTTATACGTGCCCTTATTTTCATTGGCTGGATGCTACTAATTCAAATTCCTATTGTGAGTAGTATGTTTATCTATAGTTTTTCTATTTATATGGATACATTAACTTGCACATTAGTGACCATCATTTATTTCATACTAGCTGCTGTAGTAATATGGCTAGTTAGAAGCTATTACAAACGTCATACCTATGAAAAACCTAAAAAATTTACAGGTAAGGATATTGCAGTTAATGTTGGTTGGGCCGTACTTCTTAGATTAATCGTTATTGGTATGTCATATTTAATGCTATTTGCGACAGGTTCAATGCAAACACAAAATGACAAAATGTTATTAGGTGATATGAACGCTGCCAAACCAACGCCTGATCAATTGGGCCAAGTCTTCCCGCTAATTGTCTTCGTACTGACAATTACATTTGTAGCACCTTATTTAGAAGAACTTGTTTATCGTGGCATTTTTAAAGAAACATTATTTAAACGTACACGATTCTGGTTACCGTTCATCCTATCATCACTTATCTTTGCCTCTCAGCATGGTATTTCAAATTGGGTAGCAATTCTAATGTATACCATGATGGGAATGATATTCTATCTTGCTTACCATCGTCGTAAAAATGTTCGTGACAGCATGATGGTTCATATGATTCATAATGGTGTGAGTGGCATCATGGTTCTAGTAAGTTACTTTATGGTATTTTTTAGTTAAACAATAAACTCTTAAACTAGTTCTAACATAACAAATATTGTCGCAATTTAATCTTAAATATTTCTTAATTTAGAATTGAGAACTTATTAACACTATAAAAGCAGGGCTTCATTCTGTCGAAGTCCTGCTTATTCTTATTTATCAAATGCAATGGTCTTTATATTTTTCTCTTTCAAGAATTTCTCAATTTTAGCTTGTTCTCGACCATTCGCAATCGCCTTGTCTTTATTGACATCAAAAATATCTTTTAATGATGCATCTTCATCTAAATTTAACGCACGTTGATTTGTTTGATATATTGCTATCATATAATTACTTATCTTTTTAGTGTATTGTTCATATTCTTTGTTAGGCATCTGATTATTTTTTATGTACTTAGCAAAGTTATTTAAATTTTGTTCTTGTAAGTCTACAATATGATTAAATTTTTGCTCTTTCTTTTTAGACAACTTTTCGCCAGATTCTAACTTTTCTTCGTAAGGCTCTCTTGCATCTATTAATTTTCTATCGGTATCTAAATATGTTTTAATATCTTTTTTTATCGTACTCTCAGAGATCTTCTGATCTTTAGTTGTTTTATCAAAAATATGTTTAGGTATCTTATCATTATGTTTAGAACTATTTTGTGACTGCTTATTATCATTTGATGTATCTTTAGAATCATTTTCTTCAGACGATGACGAACATCCTACTAATGAAAGGGTTAATACTAATGTTGAAATGAATAATATAAACTTTTTCATATCAAATCTCCTTTTCTATTTATCAGTATTAAATATATTCACAGTCAGAGTATATCGTACAAAATTATATAAATAAACAGAATCGAAAACTTAAATAATATAATTATAATTAGTTTGCTCTTGAAGTTGAATAAAAAATATGAACGTTCGATATAAATAATTAAGGTCCAAACTCCCTTATGGAAGTCTGGACCTTTTCTTATGCTTGCTTTCGTTTAATTGTTAGTAAAATTAGAATAACGCCTATGTATCCTGCGATAGATATAATGGATGCTTCATAGCCAAATTGATTGCCTGTGATGGCTATGTTGTTCGTATGTACGACATATTGCCAAATACTATACTGACTTTCCTTTTCAGTGATAAGTAAAAGTTGGGATAAATTCCAACAAAAATGTAGTGTAATACTCGCCCAAATGGTATTGAATTTATAGGTTGCCAAACCGAACATGATGCCTACTAGTGAACCGCAAATTAATAATAAGAAGAAACTACTAACATTTATCCCACCATTTAATAAATGGATTGCCCCAAAAAATATTGCCGTGGAAATAATGGCAATCTTAATGTTCGTCTTCTTCTCAATGTATCCCATCAACAAACCTCTGCATACCATTTCTTCGACTACTGCACCACCTATAGCTGTTACGAAGATAGCCCAGAAAAACGTGTGCAATGTATCATTTAAATTACCAAAGTGGTGCACAGTAAAATCGCCTGGAACAAAAATGAAATAAATGGCATAAACTACTATTGGTAAGCTTAAACCTAATATCACATAGAGTTTATTAAACTTAGGTGTTGTTATACGATATGCGCTCAAGCGATCTTTTAATACACGTTTAATGAATAAACGAACGACTAAAAAAGCAAAAATGATATATAAAATCCCTTGTAAAATAGCGCCCATACCTAGAAATGGAATTAAATCACTAAAGATGGATGCAATACCTTGTGTAACGACCATGATAAGTAGTGCTAATAAGAACATACCTGCAATTTTCAATATTTTCATGATAATACCTCTATCTTTTTATAATCATTACTATATTAGCATAATGTTAAAGATATAAAATACGAGTCGAACAATCAATGATGTCCAACTCGTATACTAAATATTATTTTTTCTCTACTACTTTAGAAATATATGTTGATGGTTTATCTTTATCAAATATTGTTAGCCCAGTAATATCTTTTGCATTTTTAGATGGTACGACAAGACTTACTAAATAGCCGAAGACGAAAGCAACAACGAATGAAATAATTGATACGTAGAATGGTGAGTTACCTCCACCCACGCCATTTAGTAGGTATGCAATGATTACACCTGCAATTAATCCTACTAAGACACCAAATGTATTCGCACGTTTCGTAAAGATACCTACTGCAAAGATACCAGCTAGCGGTACACCAAATAATCCAGTGATCAATAAGAATAAATCCCATAAATTGTTTGAATCAGCAGCAATTAAGTAAATTGAAATACCATAGCTTAATAAGCCTGCCACAACAATGACTAATCGTGCAAAGTTAACTTCTGATTTATCTGCCCCTTTTCCAAAGAAACGGTGTTTAATATCTTCAGAAATACAAGCAGAGATAGAGTTCAAGCTTGATGAAATCGTCGACTGTGCAGCCGCAAATATAGCTGCAATCAGTAATCCACCCACGAATGGTGGCATTTCAGTTAGAATGAAGTAAGGCACGATAGATGATGTATTGAATCCTTTAGGCAAGACCTGTTCATGTTGATAGAAAGAATACATCATAGTTCCCATTCCATAGAAAATAGGTGCAGAGATTAACGCTAAAACACCATTTGTCCATAACGATTTCTTCGTTTCATCCATAGAGTCAGATGCTTGATAACGTTGAACAACATCTTGACTCGCAGTATATTGGTGTAAGTTGTTAAAGATATTTCCAAGGAAGATAATCGGAATCGCTGCCGCTGCGCTATTTAATTTCCAGTTATCTACACTAATAATCTTCTTATTGGCGATTGCATCACTGACAATTGTGCCGAAACCACCTTTGATTTCAAAAGCACCGATGATAATTATCATTAATGCGCCACCAAGTAAAATAACACCCTGGATAAAATCGCTCCATACAACGCCTTCGAATCCGCCTAAGAAAGTATAAAGAATACATAAAATACCCACTAAACTAGCTACGATGAATGGATTCATATCTGATACCGCTGTGATCGCTAATGTTGGTAAATAAATAACAATCGCTATGCGTCCTAAATGGAAAATGACAAATAATAATGAACCGATGACACGTATACTTGGTCCAAAACGCGCTTCTAAATATTCGTACGCTGATGTTACGCGTAACTTTTTAAAGAATGGTACATAAAATGCGATTAAAATTGGAATAATTGCGACAATCGCAATATTACCAGCGATGTATGCCCAATCTGTTAAAAATGCCTTTTCCGGTGTAGACATAAAGGTAATGGCACTTAAAGTCGTTGCATAAATCGAGAACCCAATGGCCCACGAAGGCAAACGACCACTTGCCGTGAAGAAACTATCCGTATCTTTACCAGCCCTTTTAGTAAAGTACGCTCCAATTAATAACATAATGACAAGATAACCAATAACAGCTACCCAGTTCCATGCCCCAAAACCGACTTGATGCATAATCAACACCCCTTGTGTTACATATTCTGTTGTTAAATATTCTTAGTTTGTTTATAAATCGTATTTCTTAATTAATGTGTCCAATGCGTCGCGATGTCTTTCATCAAATGGTCGGAATGGACGTTTAGGCAATCCGCCATCGATACCACGCGTTTTCAATATTTCTTTTAATGTTGGGTAAATGCCCATACTTAATACCGTTTCGATGATGTCATTTGTATCATGTTGTATTTGATATGCTTCAGCAATTTTGCCTTCTCGTGCTAAATCAAATATTTGTCGTGCACGGCGACCATTCACATTGTATGTTGAACCAATTGCCCCATCGACACCTGATATTGTCGCTTGCACTAACATTTCATCAAATCCAGATAATATGAGTTTATTAGGAAATGCCTTACGGATACGTTCTAATAAGAAGAAGTTCGGTGCAGTGTATTTCACGCCTACAACTTTTTCATGATTAAATAACTCGCCAAATTGTTCGATGCTAATATTGACACCTGTTAAGTCAGGAATCGCATAAATAATCATATTGTTTTGTGTTGCTTCGATAATGTCGAAATAATATTGCTTAATTTCTTCAAAAGAGAATGGATAATAGAATGGTGTCACTGCTGATAGCGCATCATAACCTAGTTCTGTTGCGTATTTCCCAAGTTCAATCGCTTCATTTAAATCTAATGATCCAATTTGCGCAATTAAGTTCACATCGTCTCCAACAGTTTCTTTCACTACTCTAAAAATTTGTTTCTTTTGTTCTTTACTAATTAGGAAGTTCTCCCCAGAACTACCATTCACATATAGACCATCAAGTTTTTCAGTCTCAATCGCATTTTTAGTAATTTGCTTTAATCCCTCTTCTTTTACTTGTCCATGTTCATCAAAAGGTACAAGTAATGCGGCGTATAATCCTTTTAATTTATCTTCCATGTCACGTTCCTCCAAATCAATTTTTATTCAAATTCATTTTTATAAACATTGAGATAAATTCAATTACAATAAATTTCTATTTACACCTCAAATTGTAAACGCTATCATTTTCTTAAACAACTACTTTTGAAAAAAATTTAACAAAATATTGCGAATTTGATGAAAATATTTTTCAAAAAAGAATAATGACGATTACTTTAATTTGAAGTGTCGTTATAATAAAGACGACTAAGGAGGTACCTCAATGTATAAAATAGCTGTAGATATAGGTGGAACAAATATTAAAGTGGCAGTCATTAATGATGACTTAGAAATGATTGATTATAAAAAGATTAAAACGCCAGATAATATTAATGTGCGTATTGTAGATGAAACATATCAATTAGTAGCAGCATTTATGAAACAATATCAACTTAAAAATCCATTTATTGGTATTTCAAGTGCTGGTGTCGTCGATTCAGATTTAGGTCAAATTATTTATACGGGGCCAACCATTCCTAATTATGACGGTACACAATTCTTCGAAGTCTTCAAAGATTTATCGTCTGATATTGCTGTTTATAATGATGTGGATGCGGCATTGTTAGGGGAACTTAAACTCCATCATTATGAAGAAGATAATATATTTTGTTTAACTTTGGGGACAGGTATTGGGGGCGCATTTTACAGTGAAGCTTCTGGCATTTATCAAGGTTCTCGTCACCGTGCCAATGAAATTGGTTACTTACTTTATCGTGAAGAAGATGGTAAAACATTTGAGCAACGTGCCTCAACATCAGCTCTTAAAGATTTAATGACTAAACATCAATTTGAACATGGTACGGATGTACCTAGATTATTTGATCTAGCAGAAGATGGTAATGAAGAAGCACTTAATATTCTCAATGAATGGAGTAATTATGTTGCAGAAGGTATTGCTCAAATTCAAATTATTTATGATCCAAGCTTGATACTTATCGGAGGCGGTATTTCATCTCAAGGAGAAACACTTCTCAAATATATAGAACCTAAAATTCATCATTATTTACCTTCTGATTATGGTATTGCTAAGATACAAACAACTCAAACAGAGAATCATGCTGCTTTATTCGGCGCACTCACTAAATAACAGCTGGATCTAAATAGAAGTGGGACACTGAATTCATAACGAATTCTGTCCCTCTCCTCACTCATTCTTTCTCATTTCCTAAAATGACGTCTCGTGTTTGTTGATACACTTGGTGCATATGTGTGTCATTCAGTAATAAATAACTCACGATATCTAATAAAAATAGTGTTGCGATCTGTGAGTTGATGAATTTTGAATCATTGTTACTTGATTGAGCCGTCGTGATTAATACTAAATCTGCATTCTTAGTAAGCGCACTACCTTCGAAATTTGTTATGACTACGACATACGCCCCTTGATTGCGAGCAATCTTCGCAGCTTCAATTAATTCTAACGTTTCTCCACTATTTGAAATAGCGACAAACATATCTCGTGATGAAAGTAGCGACGCTGATATCTTCATTTGGTGCGCATCTGTTGATACAGAACCTTTGATACCCATACGCATTGTGCGATAGTAAAATTCACTTGCCGTTAATCCCGAACTTCCTAATCCTGCGAAATTGACTTGTCTACACGTTTTTAAATTGTGTGCTAGACGCTTAATCTTTTCCTCGGAAATAAATTCACCCGTTTGTTGGATAATGTTTTGATGATAACGATGAATGAGCTGAACAAGCGGTGCATTTTCTACTACCTTTTCTGATTTTTCGTGTTGCAAATTAAACTTCATATCTTGAAAGTTGGCATAATTTAATTTGCCACTAAATCTTGTAATGGTAGCTGGTGATGTCCCAATAGCATATGCTAGGGAATTAATTGTAGAGAAATTTTCATCAAGTTCATGTGTTTGTATATATTCAATAATTTTTTTATCCATTTTCGTTAATAAATGTCGACTTCGTTGAATACGATTTTCAAATTTCATGACAGCACCTCGTAAATAAGTTAGTTAAACTGTATTATATTTGAAAATATTTTTCAATTCTCAATTATAAATTGATAAATTTTTTCTTAATGTTATGATATGAATGAATAAACGAAACAATTACAAATACTATTTCTATTTACAATTTTGAAAAAGACGGAGCGTGTTTAAAAATGTTACCAAATGGATTAATCGTGTCATGTCAGGCGTTACCTGACGAACCATTACACTCATCATTTATTATGTCAAAGATGGCTCTAGCAGCTTATCAAGGTGGAGCGGTTGGTATACGTGCGAATACTAAAGAAGATATTTTAGCGATTCGAGAAGAAGTATCACTACCGGTTATCGGAATTGTAAAACGAGATTATGAAGGTTCTAATGTATTTATTACAGCAACTTCTAAAGAGGTGGATGAACTAATAGATAGTGGATGTGAAGTGATTGCTTTAGACGCGACAACGCAAACACGTCCTAAGGAGTCCCTTGAAGAATTAGTTCATTACATTCGAGAGAAAGCACCCCATGTTGAAATCATGGCGGATATTTCAACTGTTGAAGAAGCCATCAATGCAGATCATTTAAACTTTGATTACATTGGCACAACATTACGTGGGTATACGTCTTATACAAAGGGACACATTCTCTTTGAAAATGATTTTGAATTTTTAAAAGAAGTATTAGAAAAGGTCAACGCGAAAGTTATCGCAGAAGGTAATGTCATTACACCTGAAATGTATAAAAAGGTAAGCGACTTAGGCGTACATTGTACGGTTGTCGGTGGCGCAATTACACGTCCTAAACAAATCACTGAACGTTTTATAGAAGCTGTCCAACAAAAATAATTACTTAATTTGGAGGCGTAAATCATGAAGATAACGAACTTAGTAGATAAAAAATTAGCGAGTGATTATGTTGCAATTGAACTATTGAAGTTAATTAAAGATAAGCCTGATGCTATATTAGGGCTTGCTACTGGTGGCACGATGACAGATGTTTACCCACGCTTCTCAGAATTAGCATTGGCTAATCAAGTAAATTTAGCAAAAGTTCAAACATTCAATTTAGATGAATATGTAGGATTAGCACCTGAACATGCTCAAAGTTATCATACGTATATGCATCAATTATTATTTGATCACAATACTAGTTGGAATGCCGATAACATTCATATTCCTCAAGGCCATGTTGATGATTTAAAGCGTGAGACACGTCGTTATGAGGATCAATTGAAACAAATTGGTCAACCCGACATTCAATTATTGGGTATTGGTGAAAATGGACATATCGGCTTCAATGAGCCTGGCACATCTTTTGAAAGTGAAACGCGTGTGGTTGATTTAACTGAATCAACGATTAATGCTAACAGTGTTCATTTTGATCATATTGATGATGTGCCTAAACAAGCTGTTTCTATGGGATTGAATTCTATTATGCGTGCGAAACGAATCATCTTATTAGCATTTGGAGAACGTAAACGTGATGCAATTCATCAACTCTTGAATGATGAAACAACTGAGTCATTACCTGCATCTATCTTGCATCAACATCCTAATGTAGAAATCATCGTTGATGACACTATTTTCAAACATTTATAGTTCACTACCCAAATAAAATAAAAAACAGAAAGTGGATTGATGACCAATCCGCTTTCTGTTTTTTTCATATTATGAATGTTTAAATAGTTTTAAAATTAAATACATAATAATACTAATAACCGCAATTACTGAGAAAGTAATTAAGAATATTAATTCTGTTTGGTGAAATTCAAATGCTAAAGTAAAATTATTAAAACTTTTGAATGTGCTATAAACGATTAAATTAAGTAGGATTAATGCGATTAAAGCAATAATAGATAACCACGCTAACCAACTAAAGAAATGCTTAGCGTTAGGGAATCTGAAATCATTATTCATGAATGGACACCTCTCTTCCGTCGCTCGAGTTTCGTATCAAACATTTACTACATATATACACTAGAATGTATATCTTTAAACGCGAATAGAGGTTAGAGAGAATTTATAATAACTACATCAACCAATTTTTTAATATTGATGTACAACTCCTGATTTAATTGTTTTATCAATACGAATCGTATCATCTACGACAACGATATCAGCATCTTTACCAATTGCTAAACTACCTTTATGGTCATCAATTTTCAATGCAATGGCTTGATTCAAACTCGTTACTCGCCATAAATTCTCTAATGAATCATGTGTATATTCAATTAAATTATACAAACCGTCATTCATTTTCAAGATGCTACCTGCTAAAGCGCCACTTGCTAAGCGAGCCTCTTTTCCTTTAACGATGACATTCTGTCCGCCTAAATCATATTCACCGTCTTCCATCCCTTTCGCACGCATTGCATCTGTGATGAGATACATATGTTCATTTCCCTTTTGCTTATAAGCAATATGTACAGAAGCAGGATGCGAATGAATACCATCAACTATAATTTCCGTATTTAATTGTTCATTCGTCCATGCCGCACCAAAGACACCTGGATCGCGATGTTCAAATGGTGTAGCAGCATTATATAGATGTGTTACATGTTTAGCACCGTGGTCGACCGCTTCATTCGCTTCATCAAACGTTGCCACAGTATGCCCCATTGAAAAAATAATATCTTCATGTAATTGATTGAGTGTATCATGCGCACCTTCAACTTCAGGCGCAAAGGTAATAATTTTGATTTGCTGATTCGCAACTTCTTGGAAATGTTGAATCTTAGACGCTGACGGACGTTGCACATATTTAGGATTTTGCGCGCCAACTTTATGCTCTGAAATAAATGGACCTTCTAAATGAACACCACCTACTTCAGCCGCTTCTCCTCGTTGTTGATCAGCTTGATATGTCACAATATTTTTCAATGCCTTTTCAATATTAGCATCAGATTGTGTCATCGTCGTTGCTAAGAATGTTGTCGTTCCCTCTGATAATAACTGTTCAGCCAAATGTTTCAATCCTTCATAAGAAGCATCCATTGCATCCTCGCCATAACCACCATGAATGTGAATATCTATGAAACCTGGTAATACATTTTGACCTTTCACGTCAATTTGTTCTAATTCTCCAGTATACGTACCTTGTTGAATATCACTTATTTTGCCATCTTCTACTACAAGGTATCCATTTTCAATAACTTGCTTTTCCGTATAAATTTTACCATTTGTAATGACATAGTTTGTTGACATGATATACCTTCTTTTCTATTTAATTCTTCAAATTTTCATCTCAATTATAGCATTTCATTAGGCCATATTTAGCCAAATTTCTCTTTTGGAAAAAGTTTTCAAAACAGAACACTATTACTTAGAAATCATGATATTTCAAATAAATTGAATTTTGAAAATATTTTATATTATAGGTATACTCAAATTAAATAAAATATAAAGGATGACTTAATTGAACAATGAATGACAAGCGAAAGAAAAATAATTATTTAGTATATGTGATATCCGTAGCCATCATTGTACTTATTACTGCTATGGCCGGATTCTTTCCTAAAGCATTTGGCGCCTATGCACAGCATATTTATAATTTTATTTCTAATTCATTTGGTTGGCTGTTCTTACTTATTATATTTATTTTAGATATCTTTTTAATCTCGTTAGCAATTTCTCGTTACGGTCGCTTTAAATTAGGCAGTGATGATAAAGAACCTGAATTTTCATTTTTATCATGGTTAGGTATGCTATTTTCGGCGGGGCTTGGTGTCGGTATTGTATTCTGGGGTGTTGCTGAACCACTCACACATTATCTTCATTCACCGTTTCCAAAAGATGTTCCGAATCAATCAGCAGAGTCAGCACGTGTAGCTATGGGCTATACCTTCTTCCATTGGGGTATTTCACAATGGTCTATCTTCGCCATGGCTGGACTTATCGTGGCATATTTTCAATTTAGAAAGAAGCGAGATGGTTTAATTTCTACAGCAATGGAACCTGTCTTTGGTCAAGCTTACAAACGTCCATTTCGAAATGTGATTGATATTTTAGCAATTATAGCTACAGTTATGGGGATTGCCACTTCTATAGGTCTTGGTATCATGCAAATTAGTGGTGGATTGAATCATGTCTTCCATGTACCAAATAATAACGTTACAAAAATTGCAATTACGGTACTCATGGTTTGTATTTTCTTAGGTTCTGCGATAACTGGATTAAATCGAGGTGTTAAATGGCTAAGTAACATCAATATTATTTTAGGCGCTGTTTTACTACTATTCATGCTTATCTTTGGAGACTTAAAATTCATCTTTGAATCTTATACTCTAGCAATTGGAGACTATATTAGACACTTTGTTGAATACAGCTTACGTATCAATCCATATTCTGGCAATAATGCTTGGATACAACAGTGGACTGTCTTTTACTGGGCATGGGTAATCTCATGGTCACCATTCATAGGAGGTTTCGTCGCTCGTGTATCTCGTGGACGTACAATTCGTGAATTTATCATGTGTGTTTTAATCGTACCTCCACTCATTTCATTCGTATGGATTGCAGGTTTTGGTGGTATGGCCGTTAAAGTTGCTATGGGTGGCGATAACATCGCTAAATTAGTAGATAAAGATTACACAGTGGCTTTATTTGAATTGCTATCAAAATTTCCATTAGCTGATATTACGAGCATATTAGCAGTCGTCTTAATATTCTTACTCATAGTGACAAGTGCAGACTCAACAACACATATTGTTGCTGGCATGGCAACAGGAGGCAGTGAGAATCCAAAGGTGAAACATAAAGTGATTTGGGGATTGCTCATCGGTGCCATTTCAGTTGCAATGACGATTGCAGGTGGTTTGACGAGTTTACAAACTGCATCTGTTGTAACAGGATTACCATTCTCTATCATTCTATTACTAATGACACTCTCAATAATGCGGGCGCTTCGCAGAGAACATACGAAGCACTTCCAAATGTCTTATATTGATGATGACAAAGATTATTCTATTCCATTAGAACAACGAGAAGATCATAATAAATCTAATGAAAAGGAACAAAACAATGAAGAAGAATAACAATATGGAGCTGTACTTTAATTTACTGCCTTTAATTGGACTAATCATAAGTATAATTTTATTCATACTATATTTTGTCATTTATCGCGTAGATGATAATTGGGTTATTGTAAGTTTATATTGTTTATTACCAATATTTGTGAATAGTTCGATCACTTTAGCATACAAGCTTTTTAATAAATAGCGCATATACCGCTCTTGTCATATGTGTAATTTTAAAATAATGTAGTAATAAGCACTTTCTATCATTAAGGGGAAACAAGGGGGATTTATAATGAATTACAAACAGGCATCACCTGAAGTATTACGTCAATTAATTCGAGATGGAGAACTTGTCGGTCACACAAGCGGTATGGCAGAGGGTTACATACAAGCTAATGTGGTTATATTGCCATCGAAATATGCTTATGATTTCTTAAAGTTTTGTTTTAGAAATCCAAAGACTTGCCCACTCTTAGATGTATCAGAAATTGGCGCACATTCTTTTCCATATTATGGACCTAATGCAGATATACGCACTGAAGTTCCGAAGTATCGTATTTATGAACATGGCCAATTGATTAAAGAAGTTGATGATATCACTGATCTTTATACAGAAGATATGGTTAGCTTTCTAATTGGTTGTAGTTTCACTTTTGAGCATGCCATGTTGGAAGCTGGCTTACCTGTACGTCATATTGAAGAGGGTCATAATGTACCGATGTATCGTACAAATATACCAGCACATTCAAGCGGATACTTTAAAGGTAATATCACAGTTAGTATGCGTCCTATGACTATGTCTCAAGCGATTAAGGCAACAGAAATCACATCACATTTTAAGAATGTTCATGGCACGCCAATCCATATTGGCACACCAGAAGAACTAGGAATCACTGATATCGATAAGCCTGATTATGGAGAAGCTGTCACAATCAAACCTAACGAAGTACCTGTCTTTTGGGGATGTGGCGTGACACCACAATCTGTTGCACTTGATGCCAAACCTGAGTTAATGATTACACACTCACCCGGACACATGTTTATTACAGATATTAAAGATAGCGAATTAAATGATTAATTTTTTTGAAAAAGGGAGATACGCAGCTAAAAATTATGCTGAGATATCTCCCTTTGTGTATTTATATTATCCAATGTGTATTAAAAGTTGATAAATAAGTGTGCCCGCATAGTTCCCTATGACATAACCCAATGTACCTATAATTAGTATCGGTCCAACAAGACCTTGCCATCCTTTACTGATAGCTAAAGCTGCTGCCGTTGTAGGACCACCAGCAGTAGCATTACTTGCCAACTGTATTTCTTCAATCTTAAAGTTAAATAACTTTCCTAGTATTAAACTTAAACCTAGATTGAAAATTAAAATAATCATCACAAAGACAAATAATAGTGGTGCTGTTTTTATAATCGTCATAAATGAAGCAGGTGTTCCTATCACTACAAAGAATATGTAAATAATAAATGTTCCAATTTCTGAAGAACCGGCTAATTTATCAAAGAAATCTCCCCAAATAGCCACTGCCAATAATGTAAGTGTTGTAAGTAACAAGTATTGATCGCCAAAGAAAGAAACCAGTATCGTAAGTAGGACATTAGACTGCGGTATCACATGTTGAATGACTTCAGATAATTTAAAACTGATTGCTACTAATGCCACTGCAATCGCTATTGAAAGTGCAATATCTAATAATTGAATTTGCTTCGGTTGCCAATAAGATTGTTGCGTTTCTGGTGTTGACTCAGTTTGATAATCTGTCTTAAACCACCTTTTTATAATAGGTAAAGACGGTATTGCAATCAACAACATAAAGTACAATGCCATAACACTATTATCTGCAACGACAGTTGATGATATCATGTCACTCGGTGTTTTAAACTTCGTGCTTAAAGCTGCAAAGTTCACGCCACCTCCTATATAACTTCCTGTCATCATCGCACCAATTTTTGATAAATATGGAATCCACTGATGAAGTAAAATAAATCCTACCGTTGTCCCCATCAATGTTCCAACTGATGCAATTAAGAAGATATATAATAATCGACGACTTTCCTTCCAAATTTTTAAAATATTAGAACTGAACAATAATAAAGGAATTGATATTGGTACCGCGTAATCCCACACTGTATCATAAACCGGCGATTCAGTCGGGATAATCTTAAAATTGGATAATAACATAGCTCCTACTAATGCAATGATGGCACCTGAAATGGTACTTGCCCATTGATATTTCTGTTCCAAGAAGATACTGACTGTCGCCCAAACTATAATTATGGCCCATAATATCCACGTATCATCTTTTGCGATTAATGTCCCTATTGTAAACATCATCCCATCCCCTTTCTTGAGTAACATTTTATACTATTCATAATTTAATTTCGATAGTCTATGTCGTTTTTATAACGTTATAATCTACTGATAATAATTCTCAATAAAATGTAAAAATGCTCTGTACATTGCTTAAAAATAGGACTATTCTATGTATGAAAATGTTCGAAATTTGGAAAGAAGGTTTCTAGATGAATAACTCTGTTAAATATAAAAAATTTATATTACCTCTAGTCATAGGCATACTTATAGCTGTGATTGCGCCTTTCAGACCTGAATCATTAAGTCTGGATGCATGGCTAATGTTTGCTATATTCGTAGGTACCATTATCGGCTGTATCACACAACCTATGCCTATTGGTGCCGTATCGATCATAGGTTTCACGCTAACCGTTTTAGTTGGTGTTATCGATACAAAGACTGCCGTTCAAGGTTTCGGTAATCCAAGTATTTGGTTGATTGCAATGGCATTCTTTATCTCTAGAGGATTCGTTAAAACTGGACTCGGCCGTCGTATCGCACTTCAGTTCGTAAGATTATTTGGGAAGAAGACACTCGGTCTAGCATACTCACTTGTCGGTGTGGATTTGATTTTAGCACCAGCAACACCTAGTAATACTGCTCGCGCAGGTGGGATTATGTTTCCAATCATTCAGTCGCTCTCTAAATCATTTGATTCTGATCCGAAACAAGGCACCGAGCGTAAGGTGGGGTCATTTTTAATCTTTACTGAATTTCACGGCAACCTTATTACTGCCGCGATGTTCTTAACTGCAATGGCCGGTAACCCCCTTGCTCAGAACTTAGCTGAGAAGACTGCACATGTTCACGTTACTTGGATGAACTGGTTCTTAGCAGCCATCGTTCCTGGTATTGTGTCACTTATCGTCATACCATTTATTATTTATAAAATGTATCCACCAACAGTTAAAGAAACACCTGATGCGAAAGACTGGGCCGAAAATGAATTAGCTGATATGGGTTCAATTGCTAAAGCCGAAAAATTCATGATTGGTGTATTTATTATCGCATTACTACTTTGGGTAGTAGGTAGCTTTATTGGTGTAGACGCTACATTAACTGCGTTTATCGCATTATCTTTATTACTTATTACTGGCGTGTTAGATTGGAAAGATATTTTAAATGAAACTGGCGCTTGGAATACATTAGTGTGGTTCTCAGTGTTAGTGATGATGGCAGATCAACTGAATCAATTAGGCTTTATTCCATGGTTAAGCCATACTATCGCAAACAGTTTAGGCGGTCTAAGTTGGCCAATCGTCCTTGTGATTCTAATAATCTTCTATTTCTATTCACATTACTTATTTGCCAGCTCAACCGCTCATGTCAGTGCCATGTACGCAGCATTACTTGGTGTAGCCGTTGCTGCAGGTGCACCACCATTATTTAGTGCATTAATGCTTGGTTTCTTTGGTAACTTAATGGCCTCTACAACACACTACAGTAGTGGCCCTGCACCTATTCTTTATGCAGCTGGTTACGTTAGTCAGAAACGTTGGTGGCTTATGAACCTAGCCTTAGGCGTTGTGTACTTTGTAATCTGGCTCGGTTTAGGTTCTTTATGGATGAAATTGATAGGTTTGATGTAACTATATTAAGGAGAGGAACAGTGAATTCTGTTTCCCTCCTTTTTTGTTTTTATTCCTTCATATTTATCTCTGCCTTAGTCAATACTATTGAACAAATAAAGACTTTTACTGACATATCTTTTCTGTTTCTAAATATTTTGATGCGTAATATAATTTATAAAAAACATTATATTATAACAAATGAAGATGATACTATGATTCCAGAAGAAAGAAGTTCATATACTTTAACTGAAGAAGAAGTTATCATATTTGCAACTGCAAAGTTTAAGCCTTTTCATAGCTGACTTGAAGAAAATTCACCACAACCAAATCCATTTAAAAAACTAGTAGAAAATGAAAAAGATAAACCATCAACTTTGTAATATCTTTGAACTTACTAACTATGAGCTGGATGATTTTCTTCTCAAACTTATTCCACGTTCCCTATATCCTACTTATAAAATATTTTTCCCTTTTGTCCTCTTGCATGTGATATACAAATTGTTTATGTTTTAATTAAATGATTCTTCTTTTATTTTTTAAAAGTAGGTGCGTAGTATGTATACACATAAAATCGGGCATGTCTTATCACCAAAATTAAAAAACATTGTTGATGTAGACGATCCTAACAAACAGTTAGGAACAATTAAGCGCTTTGAAATACATGGTTTTGAATATTTATTCATTGAGGATATGCGTATTTTTTTCAAAGCAAGATGGCGTATTTTTAACAATGAACAACGCTTAGTATTTAAAGGACGCAGAAAATTTCCATTTATCACCAAAAAATATATCGTTAATTATTTTGAATCGGAACCTCGAGTAACGCATGATATAACCATCCACCAAAAATTATTTCCCGAGAAAACAGATTATCCTTATTTTTATTTTAATGATGATTGTTATACGTTACGTTATGATTTCTTTGAATGGAGTACAATTGTAAATGAAGATACTGGCAGTACAATAGCAAGTTGGAAGTTAATAAGAGAACCAAATAAACAAGTATATTTCGAGTTATTAGATCCCACTATGGCGCAACATCAATTATTATTTTTAGGTATCTTCAATACAATTTTTGAATACTAATTACTTTGTGTTTTAACATAAAAAACCACACGCTTTTCCCTTAAATTCACAGCGTGTGGTTTATGTCTATAATTCAGTGATTTCTATCGTCTTTTCCTCTAATCTTTCTTAAATTGACAATCCCTATCGTAAGTGGCGCATATAAAAACATTAACGCATATGCTACATTAACACCCATTGCAAAATGAAATATACAAAACGCCAATATGCCCACTACAATGAGTAAAATGTTATGCCAACGTTTATCTCCAAATGATGACTGTTTAGATGACATGTTCTTTTCATCCTTTTCCAAATATTATTCTCTTTTATCATATCAAATATCAAAGTCTTCCTAAATTACCCATCAATCTCAAATCCTAAATCTTCAATCATTTGATAGTCGAGTTCGTTTGGTTGTCCGCCTGTAATCAAATAATCACCTACAAAGATGGAATTGGCTGCTTTTAATGCGATGGCTTGTAATGAACGTAAATGGACTTCACGCCCACCTGCAATACGAATTTCTTTAGATGGATTAATCAATCGAAACATCGCTATAATTCTTAAACATTTCATCGGAGACAATAAATCGAGTCCCCCGAATTTTGTCCCTTTAATTGGATGTAAGAAATTAATTGGAATACTATCAGCATCAATTTCTCTCAACGCAAATGCCATATCGATAATATCCTTGTTCGTTTCACCCATGCCACAAATAACTCCAGAACATGGCGAGATATGATTCGCTTTCATAATTTCCACCGTACGCACACGATCTTCATATGTATGTGTCGTAACGACTTCACTATGATATCTTTCGCTTGTATTTAAATTATGGTTATAGCGATCCACACCCGCTTCTTTTAACTTCTCCGCTTGTGCCTCATTCGTTAAACCTAAGCATGCGCAAATTTTAAGTTGTGGATGCAACGCTTTAATATCATGGACCGTCTCACAGATATGATCAACCTCTCTATTTGTAGGCCCACGTCCACTCATGACAATACAATATGTGTCAATATGATTCTCCGTCGCTACCTGTGCACCAGCTTTGATTTTGTCAGGTTCAACTAACGCATAGCGTTGTTTTTCTTTCATTTTGACCGATTGACCGCAATAGCCACAGTCTTCTGAACAAATTCCACTTTTCGCATTTAATATCATATTGAGTTTCACTTTTTTCCCGAAAAAGTGTTTCCGAATGATATATGCTTCATTTAATAATTCAAATGTATCAATCGTTTCATCTTCAAATAATGCTAATGCCTCTTCTTTACTTAAAACATCTTGATTTAAAATACGTTCTGCTAAATTTAATGTCATGTTGTTAAACCCCTTATCCTTAAAAAATCCCGCTAAACTCTAAATGTAAACTTTATATAATAATAAGTTTACATTAACAACGTAAAAAATTAAATATTTAGCCGAAAATTAAACAAACCACATTGATTTTATATGAAAAATCAACATGGCTTGTTATATATTATTTGGATATATTAATTAATTCATCTTGAAGGTTACTAACTTGAAGATTAACCTCTTCCAACTCTTTAATTTTTTCTTTGATTATTTCTATACTTTTTTGAGTTTGTAATATTGTAGGAAAATAATCATTAATATATGAATCATAATCTATCTTCTCATTTAGTTCTTTAAAAAAGTGAAAAATAAATTCTTTGTTTTTGGCTAACTTGCTATCTAGTTCATTCTTTTTCTTAATCTCTGAATAAGTACTAAAAATTTCAATACCTGCACCCAATGCAGCGCCACCAAATTTTAATTTTTTTGCTAATTTTTGAATACCCCAAGGCTTAAATTTAATAGGTATTCTAGTAGTATCTCTAAAAACTTTAATTCCATTTGCTAATTGATCACGTGGAATTATATTAATTGATTTAGTAATCTTTCCAGAGGTTTGTCCTAATATTTTTTTTACGGCACTTTCGCTAGCTTCATCGTACTTGTGAGCTTGATTTTTTAACTCATCACTCAAACGTTTCTGTGTCTCTAAAGAGTTCTCAGTTTCAAATTTCATTATACTATCAATCTTATCATTTAATATATAGTTTTCTTCTCCAATATATTCATTGAAAAATGTATTATACTCATTATGATTATTAATTCTACTTAGTTTATTAATGTAATCTTCTCTTAAATCTTTCATTCTTTCTTTAATATTTCTATAACTATCTGTAACATCTTTCATTAATTGGTTTAATTTTTTTTCAGCATCTTGAAGTTGTGAAGTTGAAATTTCAATAAGATTATTATTTATCTCTCTTTTCTCTTCAAATACTTTATTAAACTGATTTGTACAATCTTGAATTACACTATCTACATTTCCAAATAATAGTTCTTCCTTATATTTTTCAAGATAAGAGTTTAATTTTTCTATTAATAAATTTATTCTTGAAATTTCATTATATTCTTCTATTTTATTTCCCCAAAAATCTAGATCATATCCATAGGGATCAGCCGAAATAGCAATGATATTTTCTTTTTTAGGTTTTACACCTAATTGTTTGAGTGTGTCTTCAACTACTTCAATTTTAATCTTAGCATCATAATCATAGTCATCTTCATCTTCAATATCTGTCACAACGTCCATTTTATTTATTACAAAAAGCGTAGAATCTAATTTATTCAAATCTTTAAGTAACCATTCTACTGTCCCTTTTTGACTATCTTTAATAGGATTCTCAGGATCAATTACGTATATAATTAAATTAGACTCAGAAATATAATCTTTAGTGATTTTTGAATGAATATCATTTTCAGAAAAAAGTCCTGGAGTATCAACAATGACTAATGAATTTTCGTAATTATATTCTTCAACTTTATCAGTAGTAGGCACTGGTGAAATAGCTATATCACTTTCATTAGTAATTGCTTTAATTATACTAGATTTGCCATCGCTATAAGAGCCAAACATTGCAATAACAAATTTTTCGTTATCTAATTGTTTATATGTGTTGTCAATTTTTTCTAGAAAGTTCTGATCAATCTCTATGTCTTCTATTTTTAATACTGGATTTATTATTTTGTCTTTAAAGACTTTTATTTTATTCAAAGCTTGCTCTTTATTTTTCAAATGTGAATTAATACCCATTATCTGAACTCCTTTTGAACCTTTTTAATTTTATCATTATCATATTTTAGTCTTATATAATTTATAAATTCTGTTATCGCTCTTTTTTGAAATTCTTGATTATATTTTAAATAAAGAACCTCATTTCTTATATTACGGTTATATTTAGTAAAAAACTCATCTACACTTTTATGACTTTCAATGAACTTAAGCTTATATATTTTTTTATCAATATATGCATCACCAATTACAAATAAGCTTTTTAAACCAAAACTTATATATGCAAATTCAACCTCTTTTTCTTCTATTAGATTAATTAAATTTTGTGATATTTTCACTTTTAATTTATTTAAATATTGAATTTGATTTGTCATATTAAAGCTTAATTGTCTAATTTTCTTAATATTTTTATCGAGTATTTTATTTTGTTTTTCAATTTGTTGGTTCAATTCTTTTTGTTTTACATATAACTTTCTATTTATATCTTCATACACTTCATTGATATTATTATCTATTTTATGCTGTGCATTTCTATTGTTTGTATTTTGTCGGTTATACTTATCTACTTTACTCCATTTAAATAATTTGCTTCCTAATGTTGAAACTATCCCTACAACCATGAGCGGTATAGCATTTAATGTTGATACTATTGTGCCTAGAACATTCAAAATCAGCTTAGTTATTTCTTTAATGTCAAATGAAATCTTTTTTAATAGTTCTTCAGTATCGACAAAACCATCTGTAAAATCACCAAATTTACTATTAATTTTTATTTGCTCATTCATTTGAGTATAGTATTCATTAATTCGAGTATTTAATTCGCTCAACTCCGATTCATATATTTTTTGTAACATTTTTTTATAATTTTTAGATATTATTTTCACTTCATCATTCAATTTGTCATGATCCCACTTGTTTATATGAGCATCTTCTACTAGTTTGAATAATTTTGCTTTTAATTTAGTAATTTCTACATTAGTATTTTTCTTGATTTTTTTCATTGAGTTATCTATTTCACTACTTATAGACAACTTAGTTTCTTCGAAATTTTCATTAATTTTCTTAAACTGTTTGTCTAAATCTTTCTTACTCACTAATATATTGCTAACTATATCTTCATTTAAAGCTATATATTTATACGTATTACTAATAGCTATTTCATTATTTATTTTCTTTTTATCACTAATTGAATTTAATATATCAACAAATTGATTAAAATTACTGTACTCATATAAGTTTTTTCAGATCCTATTAATTCTATTGATTTACTCTTTCTTTTAGCATCTTGCTTTTTAGGTATAATATTTCTAGATATTTGTGCCATATAAGCACTTAAAACTACGCTACCCTTATAATGAGAGCCAAAGGTTCTCTTAAATTTTTCTTCTGTTCTCAATTGAACTGTTTTAATATCTTCAGTAATCAATGGTTGGTTTATATTTCGAGAATTCAAAAACTTTTTCACATTCATAATTGAGTAAATATTAGTTTGCTTATCAAGAAAGCGCTTTATTTTATTTAAAGTCCCTTCTTCAGGCTCTTTCTGACTACTAGAAACGTAAAATATAATATGACATTTGTTTAATCCTTTTTTAATTTCATCTTCATATGTATTTTCTTCACCTTCCATACCAGGTAGGTCTAGTATCTTAAAATCATTATAGTTTTTTTCTGTAGTTTCTTTAGTAAAGTCTTTTGTTCCATCACCTATACTATTTCCATTACCTTTAATTAAAGTTTCAACAATAGTACTTTTACCAGCATTTGTTTCACCAAAAAACCAATCGTCAATTTTGACCATTCCAAATTTTCTTTTAAATCACTAATTTGTTCGTTAACTTTATCTATCGCTTCTTCTACTGTTTCTCCCATTTTATCTAGGTTTGACTTAATATTCTCATCTTTAATATTACGACTTGATAATTTTTTTATATTTTCTAAATACATTTTAGTATCATTGAATATTTTATTTAAATTTTGACCAAATGAAACTATATTCACATTACCCATTTAGTAATCTCCCTATTACTTTCATATTAATATATACATAAATTATATTTAATTAATATGTAATATACAATATAAAGTTTTATCATAATAAAGGAACCCTGCTAATTTATATTTTAATTAGCAGGGTTCGGAATCATTCTTCATCGTAATTTTTCTCTAATTTACGCATTTCATCACGTGTTTTCTTCTGCAGGCCTTCGCCATAATCCATCATTTGTACAATATCTTTAAAGGCAGCATGTGGAATAGCCAGCTCATCTAACTCATCTGGATGTACATGTAAGTCAATGGCGTCTTCACGTCCTTCTGCCAATTTATACACGAAATCTGGTTCTGTGACAAATGGTGAAGACATGCCAACCATATCAGCGTTACTTAAAGCATCTAGTGCCGTCTCAGGTGAATTAATACCGCCGCTTGCAATGAGTGGTATACGACCATTTAAATGTTCATATACGACTTGATTAACGCGTCGTCCATAATGTGCGCCAGGTGTACGTGTCTTATTCTGATAAATATTACGCCCCCAACTTGCGATAGCTAGATAATGAATATTGGCAACGTCCATAACCCAATCGATATGTTGATTAAATTCATCGACGGTATAGCCTAAGTCACTACCTCTAGTTTCTTCAGGTGTTGCTCTATAGCCGAAGATGAAATCACTTGGTGCTTCATCATCAATCACTTTCTGTACTGCTTGCATGACCTCTAAGCCAAAGCGTGCTCGATTCTCTAATGAATCAACACCATACTGGTCATGACGTTGATTAGAGAATGTTGAGAAGAATGTTTGTAATAATAAACGTTGTGCGACTGAAATCTCAACACCATCAAAGCCCGCTTGGATCGCACGAGATGTCGCATCTGCATATTGTTGTGTAACTTCATGAATTTTATCAACTGACATCTCTAACACGTTATGTTTAATTGGTGAATGCAAGGTCATTGGACTGGGGCCATACACTTCTCCATAATTCATAATTGCAGTATTGGAGAATCTTCCAGCATGTGCGAGTTGAATAATCGCTTTATTACCATCTTGTTTCATCGCTTGCGCAACTTTTCTAAGACCAGGAATACAAGCATCATCAGAGATATTAAAGCCGTATTCAAATAATTGTCCATATGGCTCAATATATGCTGCGCCGGTTACTTGCAATCCTGCTGAACTTGCGCGTCGTTTCGCATAACGTAAATCTTCTTCTGTGATATGTCCTTCTTTCGTAGATGAGTTCGTCGTCATTGGCGAAAGGACAAATCGATTGGCTAATGTAATGCCATTAGATAATGTAATGGGTTCTAGCAATGGTGCGAATTTCGACATTTATGACATCCTCTTTCGTTCATTTTTGTATTATTTTCAAAGTATCATGCTTTATGACAATACTCAATCGACTTGTTTGTGAACTGTTTGGACACCCCTTTTCAGGAAAAGAAGAAAAGCACTAGAACATTTGTGTGACGTATAAACTAAATTCCTACAAAATTTCACTAAACACGTTAAAATGGTGGTGGGTATTATAATTAAGGGACTAAACAATTAACTTTGGAGATGAGCGCCAAGTGGATTTCAATATATTAGATTATGCCATGATTGATGAAGGCAAGGATGCAACACAAGCGTTACAAGACGCCACAAGACTTGCGAAACTCGCTGATGACTTAGGCTACAAGCGTTTCTGGTTAACAGAACATCATGATGTTCCAGCGTTTGCGAGTGGTAGTCCTGAACTCTTAATGATGCATTTGTTAGGGGAAACGAAGCGCATTAAGTTAGGGTCTGGTGGCGTCATGTTGCCTCACTATAGCCCATTTAAAGTGGCCGAAAATTTTAAAATTCTAGAGGCACTCCATCCTGGTCGGGTTGACTTGGGTATCGGCAATAATCCAGGTACAGCGGTGGTCAAACGTGCAATGGATGAGGATAAGCGTGACTACCTTGATTATGCACAAGGCATTGAGGATATTCGTCATTATTTGACACGAGCACCAAAGGAACAACGTGTAGGACAAATCATTAGTCAACCTCACCTATCACGTCATCCAGAAATGTGGCTCTTAAGTGCGAGTCAACGCTCAGCTAAATTAGCTGCTACACAAGGCATGGGCTACACCTTAGGAACATTCTTATTACCTAGCCAAGATAAGATTGATGCAGCTAAAGCGTCAGTAGAAACGTATCGTGAACATTTTCAACAAACTGCGTTAAACATGTCACCCACAGTCATGTTAACAACGTTTGCGATTGTAACGGACACTGAAGAAGAAGCGCAAGACTTACTACACGCTCTTGACGTATGGTTATTAGGGAAACGTCAATTTGCCGAGTTCGACCGCTTCCCATCCATCGAAACAGCACGACAATACAACTTAAGTGACCGTGATAAACGCGTTATCGCTCAGCATCGTGCACGCATCTTAGCTGGCACAATCGAGCAAGTGAAACCCCGCTTGGACGCAATGATCCAAGAATTTAAGGCGGATGAAGTCTTAGTCGTACCGCTATTACCAGGCATCGACCAACGATGTCGTACAATTGAACGCATCGCACAAGCGTATTTATAAATAAAGAAAGGATGATATGAAATGGCTAAATTAGCTAATTATTTATATGTTGAAAAGGTAGGAAACCAATATATTTATCGTATGACACCTGAATTACAAGATGACGTAGGTACTGTAGGCTATGTAGAATTTATGGGACCAGACGACGTTAACGTCAATGATGAAATTGTAAGTATCGAAGCATCAAAAACTGTATTAGATGTGCAATCTCCACTTGCTGGTAAAATCGTCGAACGTAATACAAAAGCTGAAGATGAACCAGCGATTTTAAATTCTGAAAAACCAGAAGAAAATTGGTTAGTTAAATTAGAAAATGTAGATGAAGCAGCATACGACGCATTACCAGATCCAGATAAGGACTAAATGCCAGTGAACCAACAAGAACGCTTAGCTTATCTTATTGAAACGATGTGGAAGGAACAATATGGTGACAAACCTTTAGACTTCCCTCCCACTGACATAGAACAATGGGAACTTTATCGAGGTTTAGCCAATGTGCGCCCTCCTATGCCTGTTAGTTCTGAGTACTTAGATATTCAAGATGCCTATTTATCTACATTAAACAACCAACAAGACATTACACATATTGATGATTTAACGCCTGTTTCAGATGAACCATTATATTTATGGCAAGGTGACATTACAACACTTGAAATTGACGGTATAGTCAACGCAGCGAATAGCCGATTCTTAGGATGTATGCAAGCGAATCACGACTGCATAGATAACATTATTCATACCAAGGCTGGTGTACAGTTACGTCTAGATTGCGCTCATATAATTGAGCAACAAGGACGTAAAGAAGGTGTTGGTAAAGCAAAGATTACCTCTGCTTATAATTTACCAGCCAAATATGTCATTCATACGGTTGGCCCGCAAATTCGTAAACAACCTGTATCTCAGATGAATAAAGATTTGCTTGCACGTTGTTATCGTAGCTGTCTAGCGCTTGCCGATGAAAAGGGGTTAAGACACTTAGCATTCTGTTGTATTTCAACAGGTGTCTTTGGATTCCCACAAGATGAGGCAAGTCGTATAGCGATTGAAACGACACGTCAATATTTACATGAAACTGGCTCAGAGTTGAAAGTACTCTTTAACGTATTTACAGACAGAGATTTAGAACTATATAAGGAGGCTTTCAATGACAACAACAGATAACCCAACGCATAACGAGAATTGGATAGCGCTTGATAAGGCGCAACAACAAGACACCACTCAAACGGATATTTTGGCACAAGCCATTGATGAAGCTGATGCCATTGTTGTCGGCATAGGCGCTGGTATGTCTGCTTCAGACGGTTTCACTTATATTGGTGAACGTTTTACGCAGAACTTTCCCGACTTTATCGAGAAATATAATTTCTTCGATATGTTGCAAGCGAGTTTGCACCCGTTTGATAGTTGGCAGGAATATTGGGCATTTGAAAGTCGTTTCGTGAAGTTGAACTACTTAGACCAACCTGTCGGCCCTTCTTACGTTGCACTTAAAAAGATGCTTGAACACAAGGATTATCATATTATTACGACCAATGCAGATAATGCCTTTTTAGTGGCAGATTATGATTTAAATAAAGTATTCCATATTCAAGGAGAATACATTCTTTGGCAATGTAGCCAACACTGTCATGCACAAACCTATCGTGATGATGATGCCATTCGCGAAATGGTAGCCAAGCAAGAAGACATGAAAATCCCATATGAGTTGATTCCACATTGCCCAAAATGTGATGCCCCTATGGAGATTAACAAACGTAAAGCACAAGTCGGCATGGTTGAAGATGCAGATTTCCATGCACAATTAGATCGCTACAATCATTTTCTAGATACTCATAAGAATGGCAAAGTGTTATATCTTGAAATTGGTATTGGTTATACGACACCACAATTTGTGAAACATCCTTTCCAACGCATGACGCGTCACAATCCCAATGCCGTGTTTATGACGTTAAACAAGAAAGCGTATCGTATCCCTAAATCAATCCAAGATAGAACCATTCATCTCACTGAAGATATAGCATCATTAATCATTAACGCACAAAGACAATTAACAACTTAGGAGACGAAAACATGTATTTAATAGAACCTATTCGTAATGGTAAATATATCGATGATGGCGCCGTAAACTTGGCGATGCAAGTATATATTAATAACAATATCTTTCTGGACGAAGATATATTACTTCCATATTATTGCCAACCTAAAGTAGAAATCGGTCGTTTCCAGAATACAGCGGTTGAAATCAATCAAGACTACGTCGATGAGAACAACATTAAAGTCGTACGTCGCGATACAGGCGGTGGCGCAGTTTACGTCGATGATGGTGCTGTCAACGTATGTTGTATTTTAGAACAAGATACATCCATTTATGGTGATTTCCAACGCTTCTACCGCCCTGCTATTCAAGCGTTGCATAATTTAGGCGCAACTGACGTCATTCAAAGTGGTCGTAATGATCTCGCTTTAAATGACAAGAAAATTTCAGGTGCTGCGATGACATTATTGAATAACCGTATTTATGGTGGTTATTCATTACTATTAGATGTCGATTACGACGCCATGGTCAACGTATTGAAACCAAACCGTAAGAAGATTGAATCTAAAGGCATCAAATCAGTCCGTGCCCGCGTCGGTCAAATCCGCGACGCTTTAGACCCTAAATATCAAGATATCACCATTCATGAATTCAAAGATCTCATGATTAAGCAAATTATGGGAATAGATGGCATTAAAGATGCCAAACGCTATGAATTAACAGACGAAGATTGGGCTGGCATTGATCAATTAGTCGCTGAAAAGTATGATAATTGGGAATGGAACTATGGCCGTTCACCACGATATGAATACAATCGAAATGAGCGCTTTAGTTGTGGCACAATTGATATTTCCCTATCAATTGAACATAACCGTATTGCCGCTTGTCGTATTTATGGCGATTTCTTTGGCCAAGGTAACATTCACGATGTTGAGGAACATTTAATTGGTACGCGTATGGTCAAAGCTGACTTGATTGAACGTTTAAATGACATTGATTTGACGTTCTACTTCGGCAATCTTAGCGTAGAAGAATTTGTGTCATTTATATTGAGTTAATTACAATAAGGTAATTTGAAGTCGCATTTTTACACTTTCTGATATTGAAATGCTTTAACAAGTTTCATAATACATTTAGTAAACACCAGTCCCCTCACTACGCCAACTAGTGAGGGGATTTTTGATACCCAAACGACCACTAAAAAAACCTGAGCTTACGTATGTAAATCACATACATTAAGCCCAGATTCAACTTATTTATTAAAATGTATTGAGTGTTATTGTATAACCATGTCAAAAGTCAATCACGTTTATTATTTTTTAATTAATGTACCAATCTTACCGTCTAGGGCATCTCCTAAATCTTCAAGAGATGTGATTAATACACTACCTTCTGGATTTTTCTCGATAAATTGTAATGCCGCTTCTACTTTAGGTAACATACTACCTTTTGCGAATTGACCGTCAGCAATATGTTGATTCATTTCATCCACTGTTACTTCACCTAAAGCTTCTTGATTATCTTTACCGTAATTAATATAAACATAATCTACTGCTGTTAAGATAATTAATTGATCTGATTTTAAGTGTGCTGCTAGTAAAGCACTTGTTTTATCTTTATCGATAACAGCATCGACGCCTTTATAGTTACCTTCTTCTTTGACAACTGGGATACCGCCACCACCAGCTGCAATAACTAATGTACCGTGTTTAATTAATGTTTCAATGCTATCTAATTCTACAATGTTGATTGGCATTGGAGAAGGTACAACACGACGATAACCTCGTCCAGAGTCTTCTACAAATTTGTAACCTTTTTCTTCCATTGTTTGTTCCGCTTGTTCTTTTGTATAGAATAAGCCAATTGGTTTCGTAGGATTATTGAATGCTTGGTCATCACCAGCTACTTCAACTTGAGTCACTAATGTAACCACTTGTTTATCAATATTTAAAGCATGAAGTTCATTTAATAAGCTTTCTTGTAGTTGATAACCAATGTAAGCTTGACTCATTGCGCCACATTCTGGGAATGGGAACGCTGGTCCTTGACCATTTTCAGCTGCATAATTTAATCCTAAATTAATACTGCCGACTTGTGGTCCATTACCATGGCTGATTACAACTTCATAACCTTTTTGGATTAAGCTAACTAATGATTTAGCTGTTCCTTTAACTAATTCTAATTGCTCTTCAGGTGATTTTCCTAAAGCATTACCACCTAAAGCCACTACGATTTTAGACATAGGTAGGTCTCCCTTCAATTATTCTCCTAAAGTTGCAACCATTACAGCTTTAATAGTGTGTGCTCTGTTTTCAGCTTCTTGGAAGACAACAGATTGTTCACTTTCAAAGACTTCGTCAGCAACTTCCATTTCAGTTAAGCCATATTTTTCTTGGATTTCTTTACCAATTTTAGTTTCAGTATCGTGGAATGATGGTAAGCAGTGTTCAAAGATGGCACGTGGGTTACCAGTTTTTTCCATCATTTCTTTAGTTACACGATATGGTTCTAATAATTTGATACGTTTTTCCCAAACTTCATCAGGTTCACCCATTGATACCCAAACGTCTGTATAGATAACGTCTGAACCTTTAACACCTTCATCGATGTCATCAGTCACTAAGATTTCGCCACCATTTTTAGCTGCGATTTCTTTACAACGGTTTAATAACTCATCTGTTGGATTTAATTCTTTAGGGCAAACTAAGTGGAAAGTCATTCCCATGATAGCTGCACCTTGCATTAATGCATTTGCTACATTGTTACGTCCATCTCCAACATATGTGAAGTTGATTTCGTGGTAAGGTTTTTTCAATACTTCTTTTGCTGTTAAGAAGTCAGCAAGTACTTGAGTTGGATGATCTTCATCTGTTAAGCCGTTCCACACAGGCACACCTGAATATTTCGCTAATTCTTCAACAGTACGTTGTGAGAAGCCACGGTATTCGATTCCATCATACATACCACCTAATACACGAGCAGTATCTTTCGCAGATTCTTTTTTACCCATTTGGCTTCCAGTTGGTCCAAGATATGTCACGTGAGCGCCTTGATCATATGCTGCAGTTTCAAACGCACAACGTGTACGAGTAGAATCTTTTTCAAAAATTAATGCGATGTTTTTACCTTTAAGTTTTTGCTGTTCTATACCGGCGTATTTCGCGCGTTTTAAATCCTCTGATAGATTTAGTAAAAACTCAACCTCTTTTTGTGAAAAGTCTAATAGTGTTAAAAAACTTCTGTTTCTTAAATTTTGCATCTTGTACAACTCCTTTGTGATATCTTTCACATGTATTGTAAGCGATTGCAAAATATAATACAACACTTTTCAAATAACTTTATAAATTATTTATGTATAATTGACAAAATGTTTACAATAACATGTTTTTTGATATATTTACAATTTTTAGCGCTATAATGAAAGTGATTACTATGATTTTTATGATTTTATTATTACACATAAAATAGCATTATTAAACTTATTTAGTAAATACTTTCTTTTAGGAATTTATATATCAAAAAACCTTCTTTGTAATTACGATACAAAGAAGGTTTATTTTAGTGCTATGCGTCTTTAGCGCCTCGATCAATCATATCTTGTTTAGTAACAATTGGATATTTCTTAAATACGAGTGAACCAATCCAACCTGCAAGTCCACCAACGATAGCCATGACAACGCCATAAATAACGACTGTCATTGGATTATTAAAACCAAACATTACAAGGAATCCAGCAATTGGTGTTGCTGTTCCTGTCGCATCATTGATCATGCCTGATAATGCGATTATTAAACCTGCAGCTGCTCCACCAAAGAAATTCGTTATGTAAATCGGAATTGGGTTAGCTGATACTATATCTGCTTGTGACAAAGGTTCAATACTTACTGAAATCGTTGACTTGCGATCACCTAATTTTAAACGGTGGAATAATGTACCGTTCATAAATGCTGAACTAAATGCTGCCATAGCCCCGATTGCCATAGGTATACCTGTTAGTCCTAATAAAGCTGTCAATGCCATTGAACTTAATGGCGCAGTACCAACAACTGTAATAATACCGCCAAGAACGATACCCATAAATATTGGGTTCGTATCTGTACTACTTTGAATAATGTCGCCAATTCTTAAAAGTGTATTATTAACGACTGGCGTTAAACCTGCTGCAATCAATCTTGCAAGTGGTGCAAGTAGAACTACTGAACCAATCAAATCAACACCATCTGGAACGTATTTCTCTGTATACTTCATAACGTAACCGATAAGGTAACCTGCGAAGAAACCAGGTAAGAGATCCATACCACCACAGGCAGCACCAATAACTAGTGCGTAGACTGGAGATACACCAATCGCAAGCGCAGTTAAGCCGGCTGCAGCAACACCGCCAAGACCTCCCGCAGCATCCCCTAGCTCTTCTAGAAATTTGATTCCGAATACTTCTCCACCAACATACTTGTTGAATGCTTCGACTAAGAATGTCGCAATAGCCGCGTTTGCCAGTGCTCCCATCGCACGCATTCCGTTAGGCGCTTTATACGTAAATAATGTAAAAATAATAAGAACTAAAATTAAGAATAAAGTACCAATTAGTAAATCCATAAAATTTTCCCATCCCCTTGTAGATAATAAAAAAATGAGAATATAAGTTAACTGTTTTAGACGCCTAAAGTTATCTTTTATCCTCATTTAGTGACTATTTTACTAAAAAAACAAATTATATTCCACGGAATTTATTATTTTTTATGTAAAAAGCAAAATTAATACTATGCAAAAGAATATATACGAATTTCGCATTTAATATTATTATTTGGTAATTGGAATGACTTTTTATTTATTATTAACGTAGCGCAATTTTAAGTAGATTACTTTTGATTTCAATAAAGTTAATATTTTTATTCTTTTTGTTTGTTAAAAGAGTTTTATTTTAATTTGAATGGGTATTTATTAAAAGTAGATACATAATTGATGTATTTGTTTTGGGATAATCATTGCATTAGTAATTTCTTACGTGTTGAATTACATGCTCTTTTCTTTTCAATTTAGATTGAATTACTCACACTTCCTTAAATTATAGAGTACATTTATGAATCACTAATGATCCCATGCCGATAAAATGTATCCTTACTATACATTTTATTAAAACCCAATAATTGTATTTTCCCAAAACGCCAATATGGCCGTTAAAGCACTTATAGTTCTCCCAATGCTATAAGTGCTTTTGCTATGCATAAAACAAGGGAATGAAACTGAATTCAAGTTAAATTCTGTCTCACTCCCTACTCCATATTATGTCTTAAATATTACCTTGGGCATCTGTAGTTTTTATAAATGCTATAACTCCCTCTATCATTCCAATAACACCAGGAATACCTGTCCAACAAAATAATATATATAATAGTGCTTTACCATATTGCTTTCTATAAAATCTGTGTGCCCCCAAGCTACCTAAGAAAAATGCTAACGCTGCATAAACATATTTATTCACTATAAGTTCGTCTCCTTTAACCAATTGATTTAAGGAAACGCCAAAAAGTTCTGTCATCTCCAATAATGAATGTATGTCTGGAGAACTGACATCCCTTTCCCAATTTGAAATAGAATGTCGAGAAACATTTAGTTTTTCTGCCAACCTCTCTTGAGACATCTTTTTAGACTTCCTTAAGTTTCTAATACGTTCCCCCACACTCTTGGTTTTCAAATTGATCCGCTCCTTTACGTTGCCATCATATGGTTAAAATCTTGTTTGTTCTAGCGAAAATTGTGAACAAATACGTTGTTTTTGTAGAAATTTAGTGATTTGAAGCAATTTTTTAATTTAAGACCTTCCGGAATAGAGGGTCAGTCTAAAATTAAAAATTATAAATATGGTTTGATTTCTTGATAGTTTTAATTAAAAATAAAGCAATTAAACTAAAAATCACTATTCCAACAAGTCCTGTTGAACCATAAAGTAATGGATTGAATTGTGATTCTTTTATAGAGAAAGTAGTTACAGTACTTGAAAATTGATTTAAAATTCCGTGCATTATCGCTGGCACAAAGATATTTCCAGATTTGATATATGAATAAAATAGAATAATGCCAAATGGAATACACATTAATATCATCATTATATTTCCTAGAATTGGATGATTAGGATAATTATGCCCCATTAAGATAAGAGGGAGATGCCATAATCCCCATATAAAGCCGCCTAAAATTAATCCTTTTGTTACTCCAATATTGGTCAATTTAGGGTACATGAAAGCTCGCCAACCTAACTCTTCACCTAGATAAGCAACCATACTAAATAGTATACCTATTGATAGATTAAGTATTATTGGAATCAATAAGTTGATAAATAGCGGTACATCTGGTAAGAAAATAAAAATATCTTTCATTCTATCTTGTTGTTCTGTGCTATTTAGAAATTGATTGGGATTCAACATATAAGAAACTAAGTAAATAATTATCAAAGCCAATAGCATCATCAATGGATGTATAAACCAATATTTAATTTTTCCTAATCTAAGTCCGAAGAACTTCCAAAATTTTTTGTCACGATAATAAATTGCCCATACAATGATTGCCGTAATAGCAGGAAACAACATCGTTAAACTCGCAATTATCGAGAAAGCTTGAAGTCCGCCGATTAAATAAACAAGACCTTCAATACTATAGGTTAAAACGAACACTAAAATAATATATGTAAGTAATGAACGACGCATCGTTGATTTGGTACCTCCTTATTATTAATTTGATCTCTGATAATTTCTTTTTCTGAGCCAAAGTAAAATACCCAAAATAATTGCACTTCCTATGTATAATCCAAGAAATAATCCTATTATGCCAAAAACGCCTTGTTGTGTTTCATGGAATTTAATGATAGATTGGCTTGAACTCATAAAGACAAATCTAACGGTTTCTAGACAGACTAAATGAAACAACATATTTGCCCATAAGGAACCAGCAAATTCTCTGTATAATTGTAATGTAATGCCAAATAAATAGAACTGTATCATTGAGCCTAAAACAGACATTAATTCTGGATTACCTAAATGTATTAAATTTGAAATAATATGCGTTGACCCACCAATAATCGCAAATAATAATGGTTGGATAAATAATGATGAGATAAACTTAAATTTCTTTCGTAATTCATTTAATATCAATCCACGTATTAACACCTCTTCTGGAAAAGCCTCATATAATATTGCGAAAAGACAATTAAATAAAAACATTGCCCAAATATGTATATCCGAACTTACGCTCACATTTTGCATTAGACCTGTACTAATACCTATTACTAATACGATAAATGTAATTAAAAATGGTAGCGCCAATGCTATGATTAAATCTCGCTTATTACTATACCCTTTTAATTTAATTTCTTTTAAAATGTCTGGGTTCTTTGAGTGAATGTACTTTAATGTTATCAATGTCCCAACGGTAAATATAATTCCACTTATCAGTTGACCAATAGGTTTCGCTAGACCATGATTCATAACAAGCCCACCTAATTCTCCTGCAACTTCCAATATAGCAATTGTGAGAATCATATAAGTTAAAATCTTATAAATACTAAATTGCCTTACCTTCATAAATCATTATCTCCTTCAAGTTAAATTTTTATGAGTGCAATTTAAGGCTAACATACTAAAGCACAAAGCTTAATAACTGCTTTGTGCTTAGTTTATTTGGTTTCTTATACACTTCTTCATTGCAATATAAATAATGGCTATCAAGAATAATATTATCGCTACGAGTGAAGAGGTATTGCCGTATGCGCCACCTGTTAGGAGTACGTTGTTCACTTTAATAATATATTGAATTACACCGTAGTCATCATTATGCGTTGTGATGTGGACAAAGTCTGACAGATTCCAACACATATGCATAAAAACACTTGGCCAAATTGAGTTAAATTTATACGCCGTCATACCGTACAATATACCAGCGACCGTGCCACTTACGACTAATAATATTAGACTAACACCAGACATCCCGCCATTAAACAAATGGACTAAAGCGAATAATACTGATGTAACAATGATGGCAAAGGTAATATTCGCTTTCTTTTCAATGTAGCCCATTAATAAGCCTCGTACTGTTAATTCTTCAGCTATAGGTGCACATATTCCACCTAAAACAATAATTTCAAATAACATTTCTAAATATTCTATTACAGTATCAGCTTTCGTTATTTCAAAATGACCTGGAATAAAGACGCAATAAATGATGATATTTATAATCGGAATCAGTAAGCCAACTAATAGATAACTGAGTTTACATTTAGGTAAGTTAATACGATAGTCACTTAATTTCTCTTTAAATCTTTTATTAATTAAAAGTTTAATGAATAAAAAGGTAAGTCCCACATAGGTGATACCATGTAAGATTGTTTCAAAAGATTTCAAATCTAACAAATGCCATAGTAAAGCAATATTTTGCGCAATGACAGTTAATACAAACGTTAAAATAATGACACCAATCATCTTCAAATACTTAATTATTAAATGCATCATGTACCTCCTAAGTTGAATTAGGAGACCGATACTATTAACTTGTGAAGATTTGTGTTATTGTTCCGCACACGATAACTACCAAAATTAATACGAACCACCACTTTTGAGATAAGAAATCCCAAAAATTTAAATGTTCAGGATATGATTGTGATTCTTCTCTTTTATAAGGATGTGACGTTTCCCCTGTTAATAATTCGTCTGTGGAAATGTCAAAACGTTGCGCTAATTGCACAATCATTTGCACATTAGGTTCAATCGTACCCTGTTCCCATTTGGAAACGGTTTGTCGTGTGGTATGTAATTCAGTAGCCAATTGATCTTGAGTTAGATCATTCTCTTTACGATGTTTCCTAATCTGTTCAGCAAGTTTCATAGTTATGGTCACCTCTCTTCTAACTTAGCAAGTTCATATGTAACTTTCCGCATACAAAATGGTGCATTTGCTTGAATTTCGCTAACATTTAGTTTCCAAAACTTAGCATATCATGTTAACTATATTTTTATCAGTCAATTTTCTACTATACAAATTTATGCTATGTTATTAATAGATAAAAAAATCACTAGGGGTGCATTTAATATGCTGAGAGAAAGTAAAAAACTTTCAACCCTTGAACCTGTTGGTTAATACCAGCGTAGGAAACATACTAAGATTAGCTGTGAAGAAATCTATGACGATAGATTTTTTCACAGCTATTTTTTATAGTTGTAGAGAGAAGTAGACTGTAGGCTCCCTTGGATTTTAAATCCGTATTATAAACTAGTCAGCTTTACTCTCGCCTTTTGAAATTCGTTTGTAGTATGTTGGGCTCTTGAAGCCGTGTAGAGGAAAGTGAAATGAGAAAGGTTAAGTAAAGTTTCAGCTTCTCAAAACAATTAAGGAGGAATTACGTGGATTATTTAGGCATTGATATTAGTAAAAGAACGAGCGTCATCGCACATTATTTTGAAGATAAATTCCAAAAGGAATTTACAATTCAGAATAATAAAAATGGTTATAATCAGTTACTTAAATACTTAAAAAAACTTAATCAACCTCAACTTATATTTGAATCTACCGGTGTGTATTCAAGAGGTATAGTTCAGTTTTGTCAGGTTAACCATGTGAAGTATATTGAAATGAACCCATTAGA
>NZ_JAVSMH010000004.1:0-217637 GCF_033283605.1 Staphylococcus sp. NWU MKU2
CAAGCGCATTTTCAAATCAGTCAGCTACTGACAAAATGATAAAGTAGGCTGAGACATTTTATTTTGTCCCAGCCTCTAGATAAAAATATTATTTATTTTTTAGCTTGGTAACTATGATATATATGCCTATCATCACTAAAATCACTTGGAAAAAGTTACCAATTAACAAGACGACAATGTAAAACGGGATGATAAAAAGCAGTGCTCCAAAGAATATAGAGAAAAATAGTATAACAAAAGACATGTTCTCAGAAACGTTGATATTCAAATTGTTCCCCAACAACCACCTGATTAAATCATTTACAAACCACACACATTTCCATATACAATACATAAACACTGCCAGCAAAAATATAGAATAAGGTACTACTACTAACATTTGAATAAATGCAATGATACCGTCCATCGATTATCTCCAATTACATATAATATTTTTATTACTGTATAGCGTAGGTTGAGTATTTATTCATGCACTATCTCATTAAAATAAGCACACTGCCATGCTTGTGTCTTAGCTGCAGTGTTATTTAATCCCGTCTCCCAAGGTGGATACACTCTCAATGCCATTTTCCCTTTAGAATCATCACTTTTTAAAATACCTTTCTTGATCAATATATCCTTTGGAAATATAAACTGGCCTCTCCGATTATCATCAACAATATTCACTATTAATTGATTCTCTAAATCATCCTCATTAAAAGGCACATTCGTATTATTTTCATCTTTCTTCCACATAGCGAAAAAGTAACCCTTTTTATTAGGTGTCCTTTGAGCAAATCTACTTTTGAATAGGCCATTTCGAGTTTTTATTTCTACCGCTTCATATTGTTGATTCCATTCTTCTAATACATAAGAAACATCAGAATTTGAAAATAACAATTCTAACAAATGGTAAGATTGCATCGTCTCAATGGATTTCATAAATATCTCCTTTTATGATATTAATTTCACTTACAGCCAATATTATTTGCATTAAATATACTCTGATTTATTAAAATTAATATATAGAACTGTAGTTAAAATTACTAAGTAGACAACCATCCATATATTAATTATAAGAAAATCCTTATTTAAGATAAGCATTATATCTTCATTTAACATCATCATAAAATCACTTATCGGTGGGAAGATCCAAAGAACATAGCTTGAAATAGAAAAAGCTTCAATTATAACAACTCTTAATATTGAAAACAGAAAAATCAACATCATTATTAACCAAACAAATTTATAAGATAGTTTTGGAATTGTTTTTAATAAGGTTGTAATAAGAACGCCCACGATTATTGTAATTATATGACTATAAATACCAATTACAATTTCTATTAGATTAGGTATATGCTCAAATCTAAAAGTAATTATAGGATAAATAATTGCGACTATACCCAACGGTAAAATAAGTAATATTGAAAATATTAATTTATTAGTCAAATATGTACTTTTAGATTTTAGTTGAGTAAATAATAATTGTTTTTTTTTGGAGAGATTCTGCGTCAATAATTGTTACAGTTATCCAACCAGTTACAAATAAAAGAACCATTGATGTGCTAGCAAAACTAGACATGATTGGTTGACCAGAATAAAAATATATAATAATTAGTAACGTAAAAAATGTCACAAAAGGTGCTATTAGCTTATAAGTTCTAATATAGTTTTTAAATTGATACTTAATTAACGCCATTTTTTGTATACCTTCTTACTTCTTCAATAAAATATCCATTATGGATTAATAATGCTATCACTTGATTACTTTGAGATGAATTTACAATAATACTTCCATCTTTGCTCATTTGAAAGTCATGTTCTTTTAAAATAATAGATAATTCTTTTTCTGACACTTGTATAATTTTAATCAACATCTTCATATCCGCATTAGTTGAACTATTATCTATTAGATGATTTTGTTCAATATTATATCGATGGGTAACAAACGTATAATCTACTATTTGTTCATGTGAAGTTAGTACGATTGTTGCAAATTGTTTGAATTGAATTAATAACGACTTTAACTCTGCGATGGCATTTTTATCAAGACCAGAAAATGGTTCATCCATAATATAAATATCTGCTTTTTTAATTAAACACTGGGTTAGATTCACCTTTTGTTGAGTACCTTTAGAACATTCATGAATTCTTTTTTGCAAAAATAGTTCTAAGTTAAACAGATGCGTCAATTGACTTAATTTAATGTCAGATTGATTTTTAATACTTATACTATCAATAAAATCTAGATATTCTTTAACAGTTAAATTAATAGTCATTGGCAAATGATCTGGTGCGTAACTTATGTTACCTTTAACACTCATCAATCCACTAGAAGGTTTCATTATATTGGCTAGCATTTTTAAAGTAACACTTTTCCCTGAACCATTCTTACCTTCAATTAAAATAATAGAGTTATTTGGAAAGTTCATACTCATATTTTTAATAATTGCTTGATGATTAATTTCTTTTGAAATGTTCTTACCTTCTACAGAAAATGTTTGCATTTCAATACTCCTAAATCTAAAAGACGTTATGTTTATTGTATCTTTCTTACTTATAAAAACAAAATTTTACTATTCAAATACATTATATAATTATTCTACAATTTTCATATTTACATTTAATATCTAGACATTAAAAAGCCTATCAAAGTGTTCATACTCTGATAGGCTGCATTGTACTCACGCTATACCTCTATACTAATAACGCTTTACTTTCAATTTCATGTTTTAACTTTTCAATAAATGCTTGAATATCCATTGTTTCATTATCATCATGTGCATATTTTCTAACTGAAACAGTGTGATGTTGTTGTTCATCGTCTCCTAATACTAATGTGTATGGGATTTTATTCAACTGGCTTTCTCTAATTTTTTTGCCAAGCTTTTCTTCTCTATCATCTATAGCAACACGGATATTCTCATCTCTTAGTGCTTCTGCAACTGTACGGACGTATCCGTCATTATTATCTGATACGCCAATTAAATTCACTTGTACAGGTGCCATCCATAGTGGGAATGCACCTTTGAAGTGTTCAATTAAAATACCGAAGAAGCGGTCTAGTGAACCGAATACTGCTCTATGCAATACAACTGGTCGTTCTTTTTCATTTTGTTCGTTAATGTAAGTTAATTCGAATTTCTCTGGCATTTGGAAATCTAATTGCACTGTAGCACATTGATGGCTTCGATTTAATGCGTCTTTAATATGCACATCAATCTTAGGACCATAGAAGACTCCGTCCCCTTCATTAACAGAATAGTCTAATCCAAGGTCATCCAATACATGTGCCAATGATTGCTCCGCTTCATTCCATAAGTCTAATTCTCCTAAGTAATCATCAGGACGTGTTAATAATTCAATACTATATTCAAAGCCAAATACTGAATAAATATAATCAATTAATTTCAGAATTTCTTGCACTTCTGATTTGATTTGAGATTTCATAATAAAGATATGCGCGTCATCTTGGCAGAACGTTCTCACGCGTAGTAAACCATTCAACGCACCACTAAATTCATGACGGTGCACTTGACCAAATTCAGCAATTCGAAGCGGTAAATCTTTATAAGATCTAAGTTCATTTTTGAAAATTAACATATGTCCCGGGCAATTCATTGGTTTCAACGCGTAATCATTTTCATCCACTTTAGTGAAATACATATTCTCATGATAATGGTCCCAATGTCCTGATTCTTCCCAAAGTCGTTTGTTCATCATCAATGGTGTTCTTACTTCATCATAATCGTGTTTCAATTGAACTTCTCTCAAGAAACTTTCCATTTGATTGCGAATGAACTGACCATTAGATAGGTAGAATGGCATACCTGGTGCTTCTTCAGAGAACATGAATAATTTCAACTGTTTACCTAAGCGTCTATGATTTCGCTCTTCCGCTTCTCGTAAGAATTCAAAATAGTCATCAAGTTGATCTTTAGAACTAAACGCTACGCCGTAAATACGTTGCAACATCTTGTTATCACTATTTCCTCGCCAATAAGCACCTGATACTTTAGTTAATTTAAAGTGATTTACAAATTTAGTACTTGGTACATGTGGACCAACACATAAGTCAATAAACTCACCTTGTTGATAAAGTGATAGTTGATCATTACGATGTTCTTCAATAAGTTCCAACTTGTAAGGATTTTCTTTAAAAATGTTTTTAGCCTCAGCATAGCTTAAATCTTGTCGCACAAATTTTAAATTCTCGTTGTGTATTTTCTTCATTTCTTTTTCGATTTTATTTAAATCTGCTTCACTAATGGATTCATCTAAATCGATATCATAGTAAAAACCATGCTCAATTACAGGACCGATTGTTAATTTTACATCGGGATATAATCGAGTAAGTGCTTGTGCTAAGACGTGGGCGGCAGAATGTCGCATTACATTTAAACCTTCTTGATCTTTAAGTGTGTAAAATGTGAGTTCACAATCTTCTTGGAGAGGATGGGTTAAATCAACTAAACGGTCATTCACACGACAAACGACTGCTTCCTTATATAAAGATTGGCTAATAGATTTCGCTACATCACTAGCGCGTACACCTGCTTGATAAGCTTTATTACTTCCATCTGGAAATTGGATATTGATTTGTTGATTAGACATGATACATCTCTCCTTAAACATTCATATAAATAAAAAAACCCGTCCCTACAAGAGGGACGAGTTTGTAACACCCGTGGTTCCACCCAACATTCCATCTCAACTAAGAGATGACACTTTAGCCATGCATTAACGCGCATGAAACGTTACATGTTTCCATGTAATCTATGAAAAGGTAGTAAACTATATTTTAGATTAGGAGTATCTCAGCGTTTATTCCCTCTCTGTGAATCGTCAACATAGCTCTTGTCCTTCAATCGTGTATTAATTTTTTATAATCATATACCTATCTTAATTGTTAGTCAAATGCGCATCAGAATATCAAATTAACTACATTAATTACCTTTTTGACAGTTTATAACTTTTAAAAAAACAAAAATATCTAGCCAAAGCTATATTCACACACTTCAACTAGACATTTTCATTTAAACTTGATATTTAAAGATATTTGGATCATAGATTTTTAATACTTTTACAAATAAATAATGGAAAAATAGCGCAGAAATTAATGGAACAATGATGTACACAATGGCGATAATCAATAAGCCACTCGTTGTACCCATTTCCAATAAATTTAACGATTTAATCGGTCCAACAAGACCAATGAGTCCGAAACCTGCTGAATCGGGTGTACCTTTAATATTGAACAACCCTCCAACAAATCCTGACACACCTGCCGTACATACAATTGGAAGCATCATCATTGGATGACGAATCAGCGTCGGCATCATTAATTTTACTGCTCCAAGTAATACCGTAATCGGAATACCTGGTTTATTTACGCGCCAACTACCTACTGCAAGCATAATCGCACTCGCTGCTACACCAACTGCAGCTGAACCAGCCGCTAAGCCTGAAATGCCAATTGCCAAACCTATCCCGATTGAAGATATTGGTGAAACAATCAATATAGAGAAGATCATCGCAATCAATATAGTCATGATAATAGGTTGCGTATTCGTCAATCCATTGATAACATCTCCCAAGCCTAACGTAATCAATTTAGTGTATGGCAAGATTAATAGTCCAAGTAATCCCGCCACAGCACCACCAACGATTGGTAACACAATCATATTTAAACTACCTAATTTATGACTAATCAATAAAATGATACCGACTGCAATCGATGCAGTAATCATCGTATTAATTAAATCTCCTATACCAACAATGACCCACTTATTATCTGTGAAAGTAGATGCGCCAGATCCTACAAATGCAGCTGCACCTGTAACGGCGGTTTGTAATTGCGTTAATTTAAATTGTCCTGCAATTAATACACCTGTCAAAATTGGAATTGAATATTGAATCCCTTGCGTTACAAAGGCTACTTTCGTAAATATATCGTTATACTGACTTAAATATTCACTTAACTCTCCTAATATTGCGTTTGGAATCATACCTACTACAATTGCTAAAGCTACACCATTTAATACATTAAATATAAATGTTCTGGGTGTTATCATTTCTCTCTCGCCCATAATTCTTATACCTCAAAAAGCTTTCTCTTTTTATAAATTTTAATCTTGATTTTAAAGTATTGAATCAATAATTCAATCACATTAATTTAAATCTTTAAAAAATAAATATGTAACATTCATTATTTGTTCACAACTTGGATATTATATTACATTAACAATTACTAATGTAACCTATTTTTGATTACTATATCATTTTGCATGCAATTTCATAAAATAAATTAGGATGAATATTCATTATAATGTTTATAAATTACACTTTATGTATAGATAATACTAATATCATATTTAAGGTTGGGATACATATGCGTACTTTTCAAGAGGAAGATAAAATTAAGTTACTAGCAGATATTATTGAAATTCAGTCAGAAAATGAAAACGAAATCGAAGTCTGTCATTATATACAAAACTTATTAGCACAATACGATATACCTTCTAAAATATTAAAAGTGAGCGAGACAAGAGCGAACTTAGTAGCTGAAATCGGGAGCGGTTCGCCAATATTAGCGATGAGTGGTCATATGGACGTAGTTGATGCCGGGCGTCACGATAAATGGACTTATCCGCCATTTAAACTCACAGAACATGATGGCAAATTATATGGACGTGGAACGACGGATATGAAGGGTGCCTTGATGGGAATGGTTATCGCACTCATTGAATTAAAAATGTCTGGAGATTTACCTAAAGGAACAATACGCTTACTTGCGACAACGGGAGAAGAAAAAGAACAAGAAGGTGCCAAACGATTTGTAAAAGATGGTTATTTAGATGACATTGATGGCTTAATCATCGGAGAACCTACAGACAACGGGGTATTCTATGCACATAAAGGTTCAATGGCGTGTAAAGTGACTGCCACTGGGGTTGCTGCACATAGTTCAATGCCATTTTTAGGGAAGAATGCAGTAGACACGTTAGTCCAGTTTATAAATCAATTAAATTCAAAATATGATAATATCAAACAGCATGACCTTCAACATGAGCTAGATGTTGCACCAATGGTAAATAAATTTATGAAGGGCACTTTAAGCGAAAAAGAAGAAAACTTCGCATCAGGATTTACATTGATGGGTTCTATTATTAAAGGTGGCAAACAATTCAACTCTGTACCCGAAGAAGCCTCTATTGAATATAATGTAAGACCTGTGCCTGAGTATAATAATGACTTTGTTAAGTCACTATTCCAACAGACAGTTGATGAGGTGAATCCTGAAGCATTGTCGTTTGAAGTCGTAAGTGATCATCGTCCTGTCACAAGTGATAAAAATAGCACGTTAATTCAAGTAATTACTGAAGTTGCACCTCATTACGTGAATGAAGAAGACGTCTTTGTCGCAGCATTCATTGGTACTACCGATGCTTCAAGTCTGTTAGGTGATAATCCTAATAATGTAGATCTTGCTATTGTTGGTCCAGGTATTACGATTATGGCCCATCAAGTGGATGAATATATTGAAAAGGACATGTATCTTAAATATATCGATATCTACAAAGACGTTGCAGTGAAGTACTTGGCGAAAAAGTAATTTATAGATAGAAAATGAGACGTAGCACCGACATTCATACCTTAGTTGGTTAAAGATGTCTAATGCTACGTCTGTTTAGTTAGTGTATGTTTTAACCCTTAAAATAAATCTTTCTCATCTTCAATTAGCCATAGTCTTTTCTTTGGCCTGTTTAGCTTGACTGCGTGTATGTTTCGTGGCAATGGCTTTGATTACAATCATAGCAACACCAATGAGCGACGCTAAAATCAAAGAAAATCCACCTAATTCTTTAAATAATAAACTGCCTTTCACATAACCTGAGGCACCCTCGTCAGTGTATATCTTAGTGTTCGTATCTAACATAATGATGGCGCCATACGTTGAAGTACCTCCAAAAATAATTGCCCAAGGTATCATTTTTCCTAATCCCCAGTACTTATTACGTTTGAAAAAAGGTAAGAAAATGATAAAGTATGGGAACAAGATAAATATAAGGGCAAAGCCAACAGTGAATAAAATAATCCAAAAGAATCCTGTCGCTACCAAGTAATAACTAAAAATCTGATACACACCTAGTGTAATTAAAATGATAAATACTAAAATGAATACATATTTGATAGGGCCATCTAGTTTAGTCGCTATCCTATCATATGTATCTAATGATTTGGACTTACGATAAATAATTGTGCTTGTTAGTTTCATGATTAATACATATAAAACGGTTAATGTAATGAAGATTAGACATTCTTTACCGTATAGACCAATAACGAAGTCTAAAAGTGACATATTTGAACTAGACGACATCTCCAGCTCCTCTCCCAATATAAACATATTCATTACTCCTTTGTTATCTCGTTGTTCATGTTAAATTCAAAGTTTATTGCTTATCCAACGTTTGATATGTAATACAAGCTTGAATATATAGAGCTAACCATAACTCATCAGGATATTTACCATCATTATTCACTGTAATTTGGTTTTGTTCTCCACGCTTATTTGTTTTTTCGCTTTTCTTATAATCTAATGCCGTACGTTCAGCTGATAAAATAATATGACTATGCTCGTCTTTAATCACTGTAGAATGGAATCGATCTGGATTCTCAAAGCGATAAGTTTCCTTTGCCTTATTGACAAAACTATATGGAAATAGACATTTGAAGCCACCTTCTTTTATCATTTTATCTTTTTTTAAAGTACCTATTTCTTCACCATCTAACAGTACTCTATACATAGCATAATTAGTCATACCTTCGACACGTTCAATAATAACTGAATGGTCATCAGATCTAACTTGTGTACCGTGTAAAAGTTTTAAGCCAAACATACTTCTCGTCTTTTGACTATTATCCTTGTAGTAAGGAATATGACATAATCTTTCTTTACCATAAATAGGAATATATTGCTTATCTAAAATCATACCTGGTGCTTGGTAAAAATACTTCCCATTACCATATCCACTATGGTCAACATGGTCTAATTTATCCTCACTGTATGTCTGTTGAGATTTTTTTCAAATTGCATTAATAATCAAATAACCTACACCAAAGATGACGATTAATACAATTAAACCTGTGATTTTCATATGAAACTCCTCAAAATTTGACTTTATTAAGAAATCACTTCCATCTCTATCATACAGTTCTTTTATTTCAGAAAAAATAGTATAAATTAAAAAATTTAGATAAATTTAATATTTGATTTTAATAAATAAACCTATCTTTTTTAGGATTGTTTATAAATTTAACGCTTAGAAGGGAACACTAACCTGTTAGTGACCGTAGTCTACCTTCCCTATAACGTTCATGTTGTTTAATACCAACTGTGACGACAACTATGATAGTTTTTCCCCTATTAGCAAATGATTAACGTAAATCATTCTTTATGTTTGAAAACAAAGTCTCGATGTCTTCAATATCACTGATATTAGGTATAAATATCATTTCTTTCGCATTCGGATACGGCGATACTAATTCATATCCTTCTAGCTTTTCAAGAGGAGACTTTGTGGCTTTAACTAACAATCTATTATCATACAAACCACCTATCACTTTGTCCTTATAATAAATGAGATACTCCCCCATCATACTTCTCGTTTTAATTTTGCTTGAATTAATTTTATTTAAAAATATTTCGTGAAAACTTTTGTCTGTTGCCATTCGACATCTCCCCTTTATTCTATGGATACCCCGATATTAAATAAATTGAGCCATTTTAAATTGAAATCATAGTTATTTTGATATTAAAAATATATAATAACGCTACTACACTTAAAGGAGTTGCTATATCATGAAGACGCTACTTATTAATGCCCACCCAGATTTTAATAATGAATCAACATATACTGTTTAAAAATTTATTTTTAGATAAATATAAAACTATATTTCCAAACGTGGAAATTGAAGAATTAAATTTATATGATATTGATGTACCTCGTATCGAAGGTGATCAATTATTAAATGTTTGGAACAAGCAAAGTTCAGGCGAGTCCCTATCAGATGGTGAAACAAAAATTGCTGATATGTCGGCATTCTTATTAAATCAATTTAAAGCTAATCATCGCATTGTCATTCTAACACCACTTCACAATTTCAATATCACATCGAGATTAAAAGACTACATCGACAACATTATGATTGCTAGAGAAACATTTAAATATACTGAGGATGGTTCTGTTGGCTTAATGATAGATGATTATAAAGCACTATTATTACAAGCAAGTGGTGGTGTCTATACAAATGACGACCGTTATACGCCACTTGAATTCTCATATTACTATTTAAAAGAAATGTTTAAAGAAATCATGGGATTTGATGAGTTTTACATCGCTCGTGCCCAAGGTACGTCAGTCTTACCTGAAGACGAAATCTTAGATGCTGCAAACAAAGATTTAAACAACGTATTCGATGCGTTTTACACACAAAAATAGTTTCAATTACACAAAAAGTGAGCAAGACAATGACATTACCCTAGTTATGTCATCCCGCTCACTTTTTAAAATTTATTAAATTAATAAATCACTACACAATATTATCAATAATTTCTTTACGTAATTTACCTCTGATTTCAGCCATCGTATTTAAATTATATTTTTTATAATCCCCTGAGTTTAATCTGAACGCATGGACACCAATCACTTCATTTTTACTATTTAAGACTGCCCCACCAGAAGAACCTGGTTCTGCCATCATTTGATAATAGCCAATCGGGTTCACATTACGTGCAGTCATCGTGTATTTTCCTTTTGAATGATACATTGTGCCGGCAGGATCATTTTTATATTTACCAGTCGGCTTACCATAGTGGTACATGTGAATAGGTGTGTTTGCTTTCATAGCTTTAATCGAACTTTCTGATGCAATCTTTCTTATCTTCATATACTTTGAAATATCTTCATACGTATACACTAGAGAAACATCACCATATTGCAGCATTTGAACACCAAAGACTTCAAGTGTACGCACTATTTTAGATCCCTCTTGTAATATGTTGATACGCATATTTTGTGGTTGTGACGGTGTTAAAGGCTTATGCGCGTTTTGATCATTAACAACATGATTCGCAGTTAGAATCGTATACTTTCCAATTGCTGTACCAGTGCCATATGTTAATTGTTTTGCTTTTGGATTCCAATTATAAACTGTTGCAATATTGGCATCTTTCGCCTTAGCATGTTCAATGGTTACACCTTTATTGCCTGATTTCTTCATAATTTTTAAAGCGTCATCAATACCTGATTCTTTCGTCGTTTGACCGAAATCACGTACATTATCATCACCAGGCACATTAGATGGCCAACGCTTAGGTGCTTTATTGTAATAATTCTTTTTCGTCGTTGATGATGCTTTTTTAGACGCTTTGACTGTTGTTTGCGCACTTGGTTTCGCAGTTTTAGTCTTAGTTACAACTGCCACTTTCGTAGTTGATTTACTTTTCGTTTTAGTAGTTTGTGCTAATAATTGTGGCTTCGCAGATTGTGTACCCGTTACTTTTGATGCTTTTTGTGGTTTCTTATTTGTTGAGACAACTTTTTTGTTAACCTTAGTTGGTTGCTTTTGTATTTGCTTTTGTTTTGAAAAGTTTTGCGATGAAGGTTGTACTTTAGTACTTTTTGGTGTCACATGTGTTGAAGTAACATGTGCTCGTTTAGAAGATGCCATTGTCTTTTGTAACGAAGCTTGATTGCGATTTGTTACCTTAGACGGCGTTTGTACCTTAGTCTGAGCTACTACAACTTTATCTTTAGATACATTTACTGAGTTATTTTGGTATTTAATGACATGGTGTTGAGATGTTTGTTGTACACCTAAATGATCACTTTTAGTAGAAGCATATGCTTCATTAAATTGAAAAAGAAAAGATAAACACATCGTTATCAGAAAGACTACTAATATAAGTGAATATCTCTTTAATGCTACCCCTTTGTTCACTATACTCATCCCTACTTTCATCATGTTTCAAATCAATTAATTATTGCTTTAATTTATTATATACCTTAATTAATGCACACTACAATATTCATTTTTATAGTTTTTTTAACTTTTAATAAATATTAAAATTATATAATATTGAATTGTCATCACTTTAATTTATAACAATTTATTCACGCGTTCATAAATATACAAAAGGACAGCTAGTAGAATTTAATCTGCTAGCTGCCTATTTTTAATAAATATTAATGATTATTTAGATTTACTATCTTTTTGTTTTCTTTTTTGCAAATAAACGCCAAATACAGGTGCCATTCCGACTATTATAAAGAATAGCGTATAAAATATAATATGAACCAATGTACTTAAAGACATTTGCAATGGCCTCCTCTAATGCTACATTTCATTATCACCATAACATTAATCCCTGCCTAATTCTATCTATTATCCATAGGGAGGTAAGACTTACCTCTTCCTCTAATAAATCAAGACCTCATGACTATCATCACGAGGCCTTGATATGAAACATTAATACCTTTTTTATTATATCGTATTATTCATTCTTAAGGGCTTTTTCAATCGCTTTAACGTTCTCTTTCATAAATGATTGATACGTATTTTTGTCATCATCTTGTTGTTTCGTATGTGAGCCCATATTATAGAATTTAATTGTTTTTGCGTCAGTTTCTTTTCTAACTGTGTCGGCAACTTTGTTAGATACATTTTCTTCAGCTAAGATATATTTCACTTTATCTTCTTTAATTTGTTTAACAATATTTGTTAAATCTTTTTGGCTAGGTTCTTCAGCATTCATATTTTCAATACCTTCTTGTTTGAAGTTATATCTATCAGCTAAGTAACCAATAGAGTCATGTGAAATATAAACCGTTTTACCTTCATTACCTTTAACTGCTTCTTTCATATCTTTATCGATGCCTTTTAAGTCTTTAACTAATTTATTATAGTTATCTTCATAGTAATCTTTATGTTTACTATCTTTCTTAACTAATTCATCTTTAATTTCTTTAGCGAATTTTTGACTAATCACAGGATCTAACCAGATATGAGGATCATATTTGCCATGGTGATGGTGCTCATGTTCTTCGCCGTGTTCATGCTCTTCACCATGTTCATGCTCATGTTCATGTTCTTCGCCTTTTAATAAGTCACTATTTTTATCTAATGTTGATTCTAAAGATAATGTTTTATCTTTATCATTAATGGCTTTGGCAATTTTCTTAGCTACGGGGTCTAAATTATCACCTGTGTATACGAATAAATCTGATTTGCCAATATCAACCATTTGTTTCTGACTTGGGTCATATGTATGTGGGTCTACTCCGTTTGGATAAACTGATTCAACATCAACATATTTACCACCGATTTGTTGCGCAAATGATTTAAGTGGATAAACTGTCGTCTTAACTTCTAACTTACCTTTATGATCAGATGATTTATCACTATCACCTTTGCCACATGCTGCAAGTGATAATGCTAAAACAGCTACAAATAATAAAATAATACTTCTCTTAAACATGTACACATCTCCTAAATCAAAATCATTACGTTTTATTATTTACATTAATCCGTCTAATTGTCAATGCTAATTTTTAAAATTATTAATGTTAGACATCAGAAATGCATTTAATCTCTCTTGATTTATTCATTTTTTGAAAATGTGTATCAATTTAGGTATACTTTTTTAAATAGTAATAATTACGATTTGTTTTTTGGTTTATTTCGCTACCTCAATAACACTGTAAAATCGTAACGTTGGTATCTCATTCAAAGTTAGGAGTTTATTATGGAAATCATTATTGTTGGAGGTTTCTTAGGCAGTGGCAAGACAACAACATTGAACCACCTAATTAAAGACGCATTGAATCATGATATAAAAACCGCATTAATTATAAATGAATTTGGAAAAATGAGTGTCGATAGTCATCTCATTGAGCCAACTATTCCTATCAGTGAGATTGTAGAAGGCTGCATTTGTTGTGCTATGAAATCAAACGTTTCACAACAATTGCATGAATTATATTTAGAACATCAACCAGATCTTGTGTTTATAGAATGTAGTGGTATAGCTGAACCATTGGCTGTTGTTGACGCCTGTCTAACACCTGTCCTAGCTCCAATTACCACTATTAGAAGTATGCTTGGCATCATTGATGCAAAGTTGTACGAGAAGATAGAAACATACCCTAGAGATATTCAAGCGTTATTTTATGAACAATTAAGTCATTGCTCTACGCTATTTGTAAATAAAATTGATATTGCTGATTTTAATCAAGTCGCTCGCTTATTAAGGCATCTAGAGGTCATTAATGGAGACGCAAACATACAAGTAGGACAATGGGGAGAATTAACGTTAAACACATTGTTAAACGTGAAACATTTAGATGCTAAACAAAGAGGTACACTCCATCACGCCATCAATCATCAGTTGATAGACACGCCTCGCTCACAACCAAAAGCAGCGTTCATTGAAAGGTTAACCCAACTCCCACAACAAGTTTACCGTGTAAAAGGATTTGTTCGTTTTACAGATAATGAATTGATACATCTAGTTCAGTATGCTGGAGGAGAAATCGAATTAACACCGATTCAATTCAAATCAGATGTTCCTTTATATTTGGTAGCTATTGGGAAACATTTAGATGATATCGAGTTAGACTTATAACAATAAAAAATCCAACACGAGATCGTGTTGGATTGTCATATAAGCTTTTACTAAACAAAAGTAAAGTAAGCACTATTGAATGATAATGCCTTTATCGGTTGTTTCAATGGTTGCGTCTTTCGGGGCTTTAATCATTTTACAAACCCAATAGAAATCACCAGCACAACATCCTGCATGAAATGTTGCAAAGAAGAAAAAGAGCCCCCGTGGAAACCATCCTAAAAATAACGTCACTATAAATAGCGTTGTAATAATGACAAACGGTGCGATACTACTAATTAAAAACGTAAGCGGTGTGAACGTCCCACCTGGTATCGCACAATAAATCATACCGCTGGCTGCCCCAAAGTAGACTTTATTCTTAGGTGAAAATAGTTTGAAAAATATCCCGTGAATACACTCATGAACAACAAACATAAGTACAATAAGAATAATCACGAATAATGCGTTAACTAACAAAGAATCAAAAAATTTAGGTGCATCCGAAAACTTCATAATAATATAAAAAATAATGCCGAAAACAACAAAGCTAATATAAGAATATATAGCTAACTTATTCGCCAATTTTTTATCTTCTAACAAGTTAATTTCTTCCAAACATAACGCTCCTTTTGAAAGTTTTGTTACTACAATCGTAATATGATTTCGTGAAGTTCACAATGCATCGTTGTTTCATTTTTGATTTATTTTACTTTTAACTTTAAAGAAGCACTCTTATTATTCGCTTTATCTTTGGCATACATAACGAGTGTTGTTCCTTTTTTCTGTGGTCTTATATTAATCGTATATGTTCCTTTAGAATTAACAGTAGCACTTCCTAATTTAGTAGAACCTTTGTAAATATAAACGATTGACCCTTTTTCACCTTTTCCAGAAATCGTTCTTGGTGCCATCTTGCTGACTGTCGGCTTTTTAGGTGCTGTTCTATCTAATACAGTTATTGTTACAACTTTACTTTTATTTTTATATTTATTAACTGTATAAAGTTGTATTTGGCTATTCGCCAATTGTTTAGGTATTTTCATAAAATATTTGCCATCTATTACGGACGCTTGCCCTATCTTTTTACCATTCACATAAGCATACATCGTCATTCCCGAAGATGCTTTACCTCTTATTTCAGTTGAAAAGTCTGCAACAGGATCTACTGAAAATGTTTGTACATTCTCCGTTCTTTCAACTTTAAACTGACAATTAAGTTGATTGTTAGCATACACAGGATCATATCTCATTTCATTACCATATTTATCAGCAGCTAATATTTGATCAATATTCACAACACCTGTCTTAATATAATCCGGAAGTTTAAACTGGAATTTAACTTGCCAGTTACCATTGTCCAATAATGTCAGTGTTCTTGTAGAATGTGTAAACTGCATTGGAATGTATTGGTGTGTGCCTCTTTCATAACCATCTGGTTCAACTGTAGACATATCCGCACTTGCAAACATCAAATCACTTTCATCTTCAATCTCAGCCGTAAGCGTCACAATATCATTAGGATTATACACTTTCTTATCTAAGCTAATGTTCACCACTTTCGGATCATCATATTCTGCTTTACGTGTTGATGAAGCATCAAATGCTGAACCATCATAACCACCTAACGGATCTGCTGTACTATCATTGATTACTTTAATTACAATATTATTGAAGTTACTTTCACAGTTACTATCATAATTATCATTCCAACACTTTATATCTAAATCAAATGCCTCATCCACCATTTTATCTGGTAACTTAATTTCGATTAATGATTCCCAGTTACCATTGGGTTTCTTGTAGAATCGAGTTGTACGTCCAATATAAGCAGTTCTATCGAAATAATAAGGCGGATCACTTATATACCAACCACCATAACGATGAGAAAAAAGTTTAGCTTCATTGTAGATTGGTTTAACAAAATCTTTATTATGTTCAGTATATATTCTTACTGTTTCGCCCGGTTTATATGTTACTTTATCTGTTTCAATACCTAATATACCTTGATAAGTGGTATCGTCACGACCATATTTGTATGTGCTATTTCCTCGTATATCACTCATTCTCTCATCATTATATTCTTTAATTCTTCTAATTTCTTTTTCTTGGTCACTTGTAGCATTAGATGAAACTGTATATTTTCTATTCACTTTAATTTGTGGTGTCGTCGCTTTTGGTGCAATAGTGTTGTGAAGTGTTTTGTTTGAATGACTACTATATTTAACTGCTGTGTTTACATGTTTAGTATTATTTGATGCAGTATTTAATTGTTCTTGCTTAACTAATTTTTTGTCATTTATTTCCTTAGTAGGTGCGGTTGTAACCTTTGTTGATTGTAAATTACTAGTGCTTTTTTGTATTTTTGAAGTGTTGACTTGTGGTGCATCACTCTTAGGAATGATTGATTGTTTTGAAGTCCCCACATCCGACTTAGTTAATGGTATATGCTGTTTTTGTTGTGTTGCATTTACATTTGTATATGTTTGTTGCTTATTTTTAACATTATTTAGACTGCCAGTAGTCTTATTAATGTTATTTTGAACTTTACTATTCGTTTGATTTTGTTGAACTGATTCTTTTGACGTCGCTTGTTGATTATTTATTTTATTCTCAGCTGCAAAAGCTTTCGCTTGATTACCGCTTAAATGATGTGAGAGTACGCCTACTGCAATCATTCCTTGGCAAGCAATGATTGTTTTAATTGTCATTTTAATTAGTCGTTTTTGAGTATTTTCTTTCATCTATCTATCCCCTTAAATTTTTATGTTGCCTTTAATAATCCCACTCTTCTCCATCCCATTCAGAGGTGCTACCATCACTTTTCTCTACTATAATTGCTCGATGGGCTTTATCTTCATTTTCTTTACCATAATTAACTCTATAACTGAATTCACCTTCATCGACTGAGTGTATCCAATCACTACTATCTAACACATCATTCGCAATGGCTCTTGCTTCACTTGTGCTTGCTACTTCATCGCTATCGCTATCATCTGAATTATTACTTGGCAATTGATCGACATTCTCTATAGCTAATACCATGCCATCTTTAATTGTTACTAAGACACTAAAATCATTATCTTTATACGTATCATAAATGAGCGTATTGCCTTCTCTATCGTCAGGTTCACCGTAATGTTCAATGTAGTCGTCTTCCGTTATATTACTTGGTGTGACGATGACTTGACTTACATCATCGTGCTCATCATATAAAACAGCTATATCCCCATACTTTTCATATGTACTACCTTGTAAATAGACTGTGCCATTCGATTGTCCGTATCTCGTTTCAACACCTGAGCGGCTCATACCGTTGTATATTTCTGCATATCCATCCGTTGAAGGAGACTTAGTATATGCCTGGTCAAATTCATCACTAAAAATATCAATTTGCGCTCCTTCAGAACTACTATCTGAAGTATCTGAACTTTGACTTTGTGTCGTATCATTAGAACTGTTATGACCAGTAAATTGGTTATAAGCAAAATAAAGACCATATAAGAGTAAGCTTAGAATGGCGACTATAAGTATTGCTAACAACACTTTCCCAAAACCAGAGCTTTTATGATGGTCATTATCTTGATAATGATATGTATATCGATCATTTACTTCTTTATCTCTGGCAATTCTATTGTGATTACTGTATTGGTTATTTGGTTGATTACTTTGTTGGTTACCTTGTTGATTACTTTGTGTATTACTTTGAGATTCATGTAGCTTAGTTCCACAGTTATTACAAAATGATTGATTGTCATTGATTTTACGCCCACAATTTGTACAATATCTCATTTAACGCTGTCTTCCTTCCATTTCTAGATAATCATTTTGAATTTGGTTTACTTGATTAAGCCCAGATTTCATTAATATAAACACAAAAATCCATGCAATAATAATTAGGAAAACCATTTTCAAATTACTACTTCCTAAAACTGTTATATCTGTATCCCAAATACAATGGAGAATCACAGATACAAAGAAGAAAAATAGAAAGCGCTTATCTAAAATATTAGCCCAGGTAAAATGACGCGCATCTTTAACAATAACTGCTGCTGCACCAATGATAGACGCCCATACTAAATGTCCACCAATTGCTGACCAACCTCTTAAAATAGTAATATCCATAATTTCAGTTAAATCTGGTGTACCAGTACTCAAAATCCCATAATTCAAGATATATCCTGCTGTTTCAAATACAGCAAAACCTGCACCTATAGAGGCACCAATCAATAGACCATTTAGTATCTTGTTTGTTTTAAGATAGTTAATAAATAAGATAACTATTATGGCTTTACCAAGTTCTTCAACTAATCCTATTAAGAACGCGTCAGTAATCGTCATGATTCCATAAGTTTCTAATTCATCACTAAAAGAGACAAAATTATACAAAATGATCGTACTTAGTAGCGAAAATACGCCACCTATAAAAAACATTTTCAATACTTCAAAGAAACTAATATTCTGAAACGCATTAGATTCATAAAAAAATATCAGACCAGAAATAGGAACAATGAGTGCACCTATAAAAATCAATCCAGGTAACGCATTCGTATTCGCAAATGTATTAACTAAAATTAATAAGACCATAAAAGTGATACCTAAAGCTAAAAACACACGTGAAAAGACCCATGGCTTAGCCCATTCTTGTGACACATCTTTAATGTGTGGTGTCGTATTTTTCGTACCAGCAATAAAAATGTCATCAGATTCATGCTTAGCATGAGATTTAAATACTTCTGAAAACATATCCTTCAAATTTAAGTTCAACACTTCCTCATTACCAGCAAGTCTACCAATTGATTTGGTTGTGTTATTGAATAAATTTTTCGCCTCATATGCTAAATTCATATTTTCAGTGATTTCTACTTGTTGATTATTATGAACAAAAGCACCTGGAATCGCTTGAGTATCAGTATTCGTTAAATCATAGCCACAATTAGTACAAAACTTGTCACTCTCATCTACAATTTCATGACAACTAGGACACGTTAAATTAGGTGAAATCTCCTCTTTGTCCACTGTTTTCAAATTATCAGCCATTAAGTCATGACCACAATATTGGCAGAATTTATCATCCCTCTTTACATTACCACCACAAGCTAAACACTCCATTTAGTTGCACTCCTTATTTTTAATTATTACTAATACAAATATTTTAATTTATTTCAAGTAAAAATACTATTTAAATTTAAAGGATTTTTAAAAATTTTAAATAATTAATTAATAGGCGTTGCTATATAGAATTATTATTTATAATAACTAAATGAAGATGCTGCAACTACTTAATAAACCCTCTGAGTAATGATGCTATTTTTATTACAATAATTACTAGATTGTGACCTTTTCTAACTATTCTCTCACAATTTTTATTATTTCTATTGTTTGGAAATTCTACAATAATATTTCATATATTTGAGATTCAGAAAAAAATTGACATTGTAAACGATTAATAGTGCAAATATCGGTACTTTACTTTTAAATTAAAGCGAATTATTAGAAATCCCCATGTTCGTTAATCAGTGCTCGTTTTTATAGCTCTTATCGGCGTGTCATTATTATATATTTGTTATTTAATAGCCCTATCATACACCATTAAAATAGTTTTACAATTTGAGATAATCGATTTTTTTGAGATTTTTTATAAATACACATCGCTTCCCTAGATAATGATAAATTTTCAATTTAAAAAAACTCTATACTATCTAATTTTTCTATTAGCAACTCCGAAACAATCGACACACCTTGCTCATATTTAACACTTTCTAAAATATTTTTTTGGGGCCCTATTTCTAATATTTCTTCAAATTCAAAAGCACTTTGAATTTGTTTTAGTTCTTTTAAAATAAAGTGATATAAAGAAGATTGTTCTAATTTTATTTTAAAGGTTTCTTTAAGTCATTCCATGCAATGGGTGATTGTGACCAATATGCTTTTGATGCAACGAGTTGTAATTGATCTTTATAAATGACTTTCTTCATGAAATTGTGAGCATCGATTTTAATGTAGTTAGAAACAAAAGCAATATCTATTTGGTCTGATGCTAACTTACTCATAATTTCACTTGAACTTCCCATGATCAATTTAATTTTAAAATTATTATTTTTTTGATAAATATCATTAGTCAACTTTGGTAATAACCTTTTTCCGTACAATGGTGTTGCCCCAATAATAACTTTTGTAGTTTATTGTGTTTCATTTTGGTCTAGTACTTCAATTGCTTGATTATACAAAGTAACGATTTCTTTTGCATATTTATAAAACAACTCACCATCATGCGGGCACTGAACCCCTAAAGTGGGAACTTAATAAAAAAACAATATTCTAGGCTGCTAATTCCCTGTATTTTACAGGGGCTAAGTAGCCTAGCTTTTGTTGAATTCGATTATTATTATAGTTTTTAATGTAATTTTCAACAATATCAATTACAATTTGATTCAATGTATCATTTACTAAGCTTTGATCCTGTTTGTTATCTATTTTATATGCAACAATTTCTCCGTTATAAAGATCCATAATTGAAGATAAATACAACATGGGGTTACCGAAAGATAAATAAGTAATATTTGTTGTTAATACTTCCATTGGTTGACTTGCTTTAAATTGTCTTTGTAGTAAATTATCTGTTTTATAACAAGGTTTACCAATGCTTTTAGTCTTTTTAGGTCTAACTCGACAATTTAAATCATTCTTCTGCATGATTCTCTGAATTCTTTTATGATTAACTGCTACTGAAGACAATTGATTAATCAAGGTTGTAATTTTTCGATAACCATAGATGTATTGGTTGTCTTTACACAATTGAATGATTTTTTGCTTCAAGTCATCATTTTTATAGTTCTTGTGTTCCCATCTATAATATGTCAGTTCAGGTATTTCTAAAACATCAAGTATTATTTTTACTGAATACTTATGCTTTAATTGATCAACTAATTTTACGATTACTTTTGGTACCCCTTCCTTTCCAATTCTTTTTACTTTTTTAAAATATCTATTTCAATATCTTTTCTATTATTCTCTAATTTTAATTCTTCAACTTCTGAGAGCTCTTCAGGTTCTTTACCATAAGTATATTGCTTACCGACTTGTTGAGAAAATCTATAAGTTTCCCCATTTCGATACCATCTCCACCATGTTTCCACCTGTGTTCTATTTCTAATATTTAATGTTTCTATAATTTCTTTTATCGAATAACCAGATTTTTTCATCTCAATAGTTTTATACTTGTTTTTAATGAATAAGACACTCTTTTCATAGAAAAAACACCTCCGTATGATTCATTTTAAATGAATTCAACGAAAGTGTTTTTATATTATTCCCATTATTTGGGGGTCAGTGTCATATAATTAAAAATTATTTTTCCTTATTTGTAAGTGCCTAAGTATTCATAATAGGCACTAAACGAACTTCAATGTTTTGTTGTAAATTCTTTTTCATGGCTTGGTGGACAATATAAACGCCATTATCTCTTAACAATAAAAGTAGTAATTCTCCTTCATTAATCCAAGAGTTTAACGCGTGTTCAAAGAATTGACGTCGTTCCTCAAATTGAATTTGTGTCAATTGACGCTTCCCTTTTTTCATCATGACTTTTTGATATTGAAATAAAAAGTCATCTTTATCTCTATAGTGTTGATAAAATGTTCCCCTACTAATGCCACTTTCATCACAAATATCTTTAATACTAATGTCATCATAAGATTTAACATTTAGTAGTGTAATCATACTTTTTTTCAATTTTGGTTAATATTTTATACACACGTTTATCCATGGTTTCTTCGTTCATTTGTGTCGCCCCCATAACATTATTGAACATTTATATCTCATGTGTCTGATTATTTCAATTGATGCATGCAATTGTCGAAAATTGATTTATATTGAATATACAGTAATTAAACAGAGTGTCAAATAAGGAGGTACACAGCATGATGCAGACGATTGCTTCACTTAAAGACGCAGTAAAATCCTATGATAAACATAAAGTTTTAGACCAAATCAGTCTAGACATTAACGAAGGCGAACTTTTGGGACTAATAGGACCTAGTGGTTCAGGTAAGATGTTCTTATTCTTCTTATCTTTATTATTTTATTTATCATTTTAAATATCATCGGACTTAAGCGTTATCGCAAAGTTTAACAATCTATCATATGACTTATAAAAATTGTAGCCTGGGACATAAATTAATATCTCAGGCTACAATAAATTTTAAGGGGCTATTTAATGAACTAGTGTTTATTTACATTTACTCCTTTCTTAATTCTGTCCAACTTTCAAGCTATTATCTATCCTATAAATATATCTAATAGTCTACTTAAAAATTGGTCTTTTGTCAGTTGTTGATCGTGTTTGGCAAAGTAATAGAAATCTGATGAAAATGAGTTTAGCATCAACTTAATCTTAAACTCTAAATCTTGGGTCTGTTGTTGACTAGTGAACTGGTCTTTAATCAAATCTTTCAGTTGTTCATAAAATGGAATATTAATCATTGACTGATGTTGAGAATTTGATTTCTCAATAAAGTTTAGGACATTAAAGTTTGCCTCTTTTAAATCTAAATAAATAGATAAAATACCATATATTTTATCTCTCACAGTCGCATCTTGATGCTGATGTAGGAACGTATCCATTTCATCAAACATATCATGAACCTTTTCATCCATCATCGCTTGGCATAGTAACGATTTACTTTCAAAGTGACGATATAAAGTGCCTACACCCACACCCGCTTTCTTCGCGATTTCCGCCATATTCATCTCACTAATATCTTCACCCTGTGCTAATAGTTGAGTCGTTGTCTGTAAGATGATTGCTTTATTATGCGTTGCATCACTACGTTTTTTCCGTTGATTGATCATCTTATCCCCTTCCAAATGATGTGCTCTCTTTTATGGTTCTAGTCTATTAATTTTAACATCTAAATTGAATTCTTCTTTTAAAAATTGACGATAATTTTCACTTGTCATATCATATTTTTCTTTATCTCGTTGTTTCGTTAACGTTAAATTATTTTGAGACATTGTCGCACGACCATATGATTTAGGCATTGTAACTAGAAGACGTTTAACGAATGTAGAGTTAGGATTAATTTGATTGTATTCAATATTGTAATCAAAATCATGAATGTCTCTAGGTTCTAATTCCGCTTCGTATTCTGTATCCCACTCATTATCTTTCCATTTTTGAATGTAGAATAAGTGATCGTCTACATAAATCGCACGATATTCGCCGTTAATATCTTCAATGATAGCATCACTATCTTGATCAATAATTGGCATAGCACTGATTGGCAAGTCACCATAACCTACATCTGCGACATAATTGACACCATCAATCGGCACGATTAATGACATATGAGATCCTTTAAGACTACGTCCACCACCCGGTGTATGAATAGTTGCAGATACCATATTCGCTGTAAAGCCTTTTGCTTCTAAGTACGCTTTGAAGAAGTGATTCATTTCATAACAGAAACCACCTCGTTGATGATTAACGATTTTTTCATAAATATCGTCTACTTCTACTGATATTCTTACACCATTTTGAACATCGATATTTTCAAAAGGTACTGTTAACATATATCGTTTTAAATAATAATTTAATGCTTCTAAGCTTGGTTCATTATATTTATTTGAATCTATATTTAAATAATTTTCAAGATCTTCAATATTCATTACTAAGTATCTCCTTTTTCCTTTTTTCGTTTTTTAACACTATCTATATTATATTGAATTCATAAATTTGACAAACGGAACACATTCCGAATAAAATAAGTGATAGTTGATTCCATTTGAGAAAAGAAGTGAACTTATGACTCAGACACAACCAACACATTTAAATATAAAACAACGTAATTTAATGATAGCGGGCATGATGATTGGTGCTTTTATCGGCGTCTTAAACCAAACGTTACTTACGACGATATTGCCAGAGATTATGAAGGACTTTGCGATATCTAGTAGTACAGCACAGTGGTTAACGACCATCTTTATGTTAGTGAACGGTATTATGATTCCTGTCACAGCCTACTTAATAGAGAAGTTTTCATTACGTACATTATTCTTTACGGCTGCGACCTGTTTAATACTTGGTTCTTTAATCTGTATGTTAGGGGTTACATTCCCATTATTATTAGTTGGGCGTAGTATTCAAGCGTTAGGTGCAGGTATTTTAATGCCACTGTCTCAAACACTATTATTCATTATTTTTCCTGTTGAAAAGCGTGGTATGGCAATGGGAATCTTTGGACTTGTCATCGGCTTTGCACCTGCGATTGGTCCTACAGCAGCAGGTTGGTTCATCCATCTATTCGATTGGCGCTATCTATTTTTAGTCGTGCTCTTAATTAGTGTGGTTGACGCTATTTTCGGTTTCTTATATTTGAAAAATATTACCGAGACACAACAACCTTCGTTAGATATCTTGTCAGTCATCATGTCTACGTTAGGATTTGGTGGTTTACTTTATGGCTTTAGTTCAGCCGGTAATCTTGGTTGGTCGCATCCATCCGTTTACATGACGATTATCATTTCCATCATTATACTTGCGTTATTTATATGTCGTCAGTTGAAACTATCTTCACCGTTACTCGAATTTAGAGTATTTAAATACCGTAGTTTCACCATTTCGATGACTTTAATTGTATTAATGTTTGTACTCTTTATCGGTAATTTGACTATTTTACCTATTTACATGCAAACCATGATGCATTGGTCATCTTTAGAATCTGGTCTCATCTTATTACCCGGTGGACTCGTCATGGGCTTGTTGTCGCCTGTTACTGGTAGATTATATGACCGTGTTGGCGGCCGAAGTTTAAGTATCACTGGCATGTTATTAATTATGATAGGTGCCTTATTCATGGCACAGTTCAATCCACAGACATCCGCATGGTATGTCATTGTGACATTCTCCATCTTGATGTTAGGTAATTCCATGATTATGACACCAATGACTACACAAGCATTAAACGCTTTACCTGTATCATTGATTGCACATGGAACGGCAATGAATAATACAATTCGCCAAATTTCAGCAGCTATTGGTACGGGTATACTTGTAACACTGATGACTGGTTTCGGTCACCTTTCACCATTACACGGTGCAGCCGGCCTTATCCATGGTCTAGATATGACATTTTATATCGTTGCCTTTGTAGCACTGATAGGTGCATTCATTGCACTCTTCTCAGAAAAAAGACAATCAAATACAACTCACTAATCTTTAATATTATTTAATAGGAGGTGTTAAGCATGTTACTAAGACATGTTATTAACGCATATGTAGGAAAAGAAATTTTTAAAAGTAGTTTACCAAAAGTAAAAAATGACGATGCTATGGCACAACAATTTAAAGAAGGATTCGGATTATCACGTCGTTCAATGCGATTAGCAGGATTATTCGAATTTGTAGGTTCTATCTTTTTATTTAGTTCAATTTTAGGCAAACTTGGCCAAAAATTAGTCGTTGTGGGCACTCTAATGATTAACATAGTGATGGGTACAGCAATCTACAATCACTATAAAGCAGGACATGGTCACCAAGGTGCCAAAGCCGCTTCTAAATTCTTTATGTTAAATGTTCTTAGCTTAATCGAAGTTTTAAGTTTAAATCGTCGTCAATAAAAGATTATATTTTTTAAAACTGGATAAATATTTAATATAGTCATTTAATGAAAGGAGGACAATCATATGTCAAATGCAAAAGCGATTGATACACATGCACATTTATGGAGCGAAGACTATTTAGAGAAATTAGGCAAATTAGGTAGTCAAGGTACAGAGGTTGCTAAAGGAATTAATCAATCTGCCTCTAAAGAAGATCTAGACAAGCGCTTTAAAATGATGGACGATGCTGGCGTTGATATGCAAATCATCTCTGCCACACCACAATCACCACAATGGGGTACAAAAGAAGAAGCACATCAAAGTGCACAAGAGATTAACGATTTATATGAATCATTGATTCAACAATATCCAGACCGTTTCTTAGCATATGGTGCAGTATCTCTTCCATATGTCGATCAAGCTATTAAAGAAGCGCAAGAACTACTTAAAAAAGATGCCTTTGTAGGTATTGCGATTCCAACTATTGTGAAAGATAAAGTGTCAGTTGCCGACAAACAATTCGAACCTTTCTTCGAAGCTATGAACGAATTAAATGCAACACTTTATATTCATCCAACTGGTTGTGGTGCCCAAAGTCCACTCGTGAACGACTATCAATTAGAATGGGTGATTGGCGCACCATTAGAATCTACATTCATTACGTTACAATTAATTAAAAACGAGATTCCACAAAAATATCCAAATATCAAATTCCATATTTCACATTTAGGTGGTGCTTTACCATTCTTCATGACTCGTATTAAAGACAATTACGAAGACTGGAACGCCTTTAACATTGATCCATATGAAGTATTAAATCGTCAATTTTGGTATGATACTGCTAATTTCCATGAACCTTCTTTAATCAATACCATTGATACATTCGGTAAGGATAAGCTCATGATGGGGTCAGACTTCCCTTACTTCCAAGATGAGAAATATACACGTGGTGTAGACTATATTAAAAACAGTGATATTGATCCAGACACAATTGACGGTATTTTAAGAGGTAATGCAATTCAGCTCTTTAATATTTAATTTTATATTTCTACTACTACTTATTCATGTTAGCAATTTATAAGAAATGAAATTATTATTTGAGCTGTGTTAATTGTAGTTATGAGATTAAAAATGCTTGTTTTAATCTTATATACTTGATTAACAATAAAGGCTGTTGAAAAGACATATAGAACATAAACAATCTTTAAATTCCATGTAAATTAACTACGAAAATATACGAAAGTAAGTTCATAGAAAGTTGGGCTCATAAGAGGTAAAGATATATATAAGAGCAGAACGGATAACTAGTAATTAGCTATCTGTTCTGCTCTTTTTTGTAATCTTTAAATGCTTTTTATTTAGAAATCACATATAAAATTGAGAATCTAAGTATTGAATTTAAAAAGTTGGAATTACTTTGGATATAGATATTAATAATACCGGTTTAATAACTTTTCCAGAATTTGAATCTAAAATTGCTTGGTTAATATATTCGAAGTCATAAAATTTAACTAATTTATTAAAATCAAATTGTCCTTGCTTATATAATTCAATTAATTGAGATATTTCAAATTGAGCAATCGCATCACTCATCAATACACCTTAATGGACTTATTTTGGAGTACTAAATCTGTAAAGCTATTCATTTCTAATTTATTTTATGTTACAGCTATAGAGGCCATTACTCCTTGCGTACCAAGAACATCTATAGCAGACTACATAACAGTTGAAACTCCTATTTTGTCAACAGAAAAACTCACCCCTTTGCCATTAGTTATTTTATTTACTTCTTCAATTAAATCTTCATTAGAAATATTAATCACATGCGTGGCACCTAATTCCTTTGCAGTACTTAATCTGCGACCATGAATCTCTACAGCAATAACTTTTGTACAGCCTTGTGCTTTTGCTAACATTAATGCTGCTGAACTTACCGCACCAGTACCAAATACAACTATACTATCTCCAACTTTAGGTTTTAAGCCATTTACAATTGTTCAAGCTCCAGTTAAGAATCCACATCCTAAAGGGGCAACTAATCTTAAATCAATATCATTATCTATTTTAACTAAGTTTCTATAATTTGTAATTGTATGTGTAGAAAAAGAGCTTTACGTAAAGAAATTAGATACTGCTGTTCCATCTTGCTTTTTGAATGTGTATGATCCGTCTATTCTAGCCCCACTCATATTTAATGTAGTCCAATTTATACAAGAAGAAGGATTCTCTGAATTGCAGTTTTCACATTCTCCCCAAGTATTGTAAGCCATTAAAACTTGATCTCCAACTTTAAAATTTGTAGCTTGCTCACCTACCTTTTCGATAATTCCTGCTCCTTCATGTCCTAATAGTGCTGGAAAAGAAAATTCTGCATCACCAATTCTCATTGCTTCGTCAGAGTGACAAATATATGAAACTACCACTTTAACAATAACTTACTCACTTTGTATATCTTGAAGTTCTAAATCTCCGAATTCATAATCCCCTTTAACTTTGTTAATAACTGCTGATTGTATTAACATAATATCATCGCTTTATCAATTAATATACATATTTTTAGGTTCTATACTTAATTGGACTGATGAAAATCAGTTCAATTTTTTTATGTCTTTAAGAATATAAAAATGGCGCAAATATCTCTATAATTGTAAGTGCCTTAAACCAACAATGAGGAGAGATATTGCGCCTATGACTGATTGTATATCAAAAATACTTGGAATTAAAGATAAAAATATTAAATTTGAAGACACATTAGATGAAAAAGTCTATAAAGGAATGACCTGTTTATTCTTTTACGGTGAACTATCCTATACAGCTCCAAGGTGGGCATTATGTGGGTATAAAAATAAGGATTATTCAATCGTTAAAAATGGCAAGAAACAATCATGCATTACGCTTAATAAAATGAATGAAAGACCAGCTTATTTAGTATTAGCGAAGCAACGCTTTTATTGTAAATGTTGTGAGTCTCACTTTACTGCTAAAACAAATGTTTTTGATATGTACTGCTATATTGCTAACTCGACCAAGCTAGCGATTGTCGATAAAGCCACAGAAGTCCGTTCAGAGAAAGCCATCGCCCGTGATACATCTGTATCACCTACCACGGTCTCTAGATACATTGATATGATTGCGAATCAAATACATCAAACGCCTTAATCAATCCTCGCCCGAACACCTTATGATGGATGAATTTAAAAGAGTTAAAAATGTATCAGGGAGTATGAATTTTATTTACGCCGATGCGTTGACGCATCCTATTGTAGATATCGTAGAAGATCACCGTTTATTTTCGTTAAAACGATATTTTAATCGGTTTCCTTTAAAAGAACGTCAAAAAGTAAAAACCATTACGATTGATATATATCCACCTTATATAAATTTGATTCGTAATATGTTTCCTAATGCACATATTATTATTGATCGCTTCCATATTGTACAATCTATTCATCGTGCGCTTAATATGGCACGTGTCAGTGCCATGAATGACCTAAAAAACGCACATCGCCCAGATTACAATAAGTGTAAACGTTATTGGAAACTGGTCTTAAAACCTACGGAAAACTTAGAATCCTTTGAATATAAAAAAATGAGATTGTTTAAAGAATGGAAGACCGAAAAAGGTGTCGTCAAGCATATTTTAGCTTTAAACTCAACATTAGAACGTACTTACCACTATGTAAATCAACTACGCACCTGTATTAAAACGAATGACTTCTCGGCATTAGTGACAACTTTATCTATGATTGACTTATCACTGACTCATAAAAAATTTAAGCCAGTTGTAGGGACTTTACTCAAGTACACTGATTTCATCAAAAACACCCTCACTTATACTAATCTGACCAACGGTCCAATTGAAGGCATTAACAATAAAATTAAATTAATTAAACGGGTATCTTATGGTTATAGAAATTACAATCACCTGCGCAATCGCATAATTTTGTGTTCTAAACTTTACGCATATAGACCAAAAAAAGAGATTAAGCAATGTTTCGTTGCTTAATCTCTATAATTGAGGCCATCAGTCCAATTTGACAGAGAGCCATATTTTATCGCTTTTGTAATCGTTTTCGTAATTTTACTTCTTACTAAAAGTATTGTATTAGAAGAAATGAATAAAGCTAGTAATTATAACTTAGCAAAAATTGTTTTGTTTTAATAGATGATACTAATATCAAAGTAAATTAAAGAATAGTAATTGATTCACCCACTATCTTTAAAACCCACTTTTTTAAAAGTATATTAGAATAAATATTTTTTAGATTAAACGCTTGAAACGGGGACTCGTCTCACTTATAATGATTTTATTAAATATGTATGAAACAAATAATTTGAAGGTAAGGTTTATATGTCAAAGCGAAGTGATGCTATTAAAAATGAAAAGCTTATTATAAAAACAGCTAATGAACTTTTCAATATGTATGGTGTAGATTCGATAAGTATGAAAAAAATAGCGGAAGCCGCTCAAATTGGTAAAGGAACATTATATCGTCACTTTTCCAATAAGTCCGATATTTGTTCTGCACTGTTGAGTCAAGAAATTGAACACATGTTTAATCAGATTGATTATAAAAAGAAAATTCAAACTGATCAGCAAGAATTACTTCGTTTTATATTTTTATCTCTTATTGAAATTATGGAGAAAAATGTAAGTTTAATTAAAGAAATTGAACGTTCAGACAAAAAAAATCGTGTACTTATGCAGACACCCTTCTATGTAAAACTTAAATCAGAAGTTATGTCATGTATAACAAAAATGGATATTGTCAATGATCCTGATTTTCATGCTGATATTTTACTGAATTCTTTTTCAGCAGATGTATTTGAGTATCAACATTATGTTAAAAAGATTCCCTCCAAACAATTTGTAGATCGTATTTTGAAAATTTTTGTTCGAGGTATTCAGTCCTCAAAACTTTGATAACGAAAGGAAGATAAAAATGGATTTCAAGAATACAGCTTTAGTTTTAGTTGACTTACAAAAAGGTATTGCGAATACTGTTGAAACAGCTCCACATAGTGTCTCAACAATATTAAATAATGCTGCAAAAATGGTGGAATTATTTAGAAAGAATGAAGGTTTTATAGCATTTATTAGGGTTGATTTTATTGACGGTAAAGATGCTCTAAAGCCTAATGCGATGAAATCCTTGCCAGGAGGTAGTCCGAATCCTGATTTTGCTGAAATAGTTGATGAACTTGGGGTAAAATCAACGGATTATGTTGTAAGTAAACGAGGATTTAGTGGCTTTTTTGGCACAGACTTAGATTTACAACTACGACGTCGAGGTATTCAAAATATCGTCATTGGTGGCATTTCTACACATATGGGTGTTGACACTACTGCGCGTGATGCTTATCAAAATGCATATAATCAATATTTTGTTTCTGACATGATGTCTGCACCTGAAGCATCATTACATCAATTTTCAATTGAACAAACATTTCCATTTATGGGACAAGTTGTTACAACAGAAGATATGATTAAAATTTTAGACTCTAAAAAGTAGTAATCTTTAAAAGAACACGAAAGTCTTTATTTTGACTTTCGTGTTCTTTTATTGACAAATTCTTAAAATAGAACCAGAAAGGAAATTTATAATGAAGAAAAAAAATATATCCCCTTTATTTATTCTAATTATGGCTGGTCTGGCTGCGTTTGGTCCACTATCAATTGATATGTATCTACCAGCATTGCCTGAAGTTAAATCTATGCTAAATACAAGTACTGCTCAAGTTCAAATGACACTTACATTTTTTATGATTGGCCTGGCTTTTGGTAATATTACTATTGGAACACTATCTGATACGTTTGGTCGAAAAAATCCTTTAATATTTAGTTTAATTGTTTATATTTTATCTTCAATCGTTATTGCAATTGCACCGAATATTACAATCGTTCTTATATTTCGTTTCATACAAGGATTTGCTGGTGGAGCTGGTATCGTCTTATCAAGAGCTATTGCCACAGATTTATATAAAGGGAAAGAGCTCACGCAGTTTTTAGCAATGTTAATGCTTGTCAATGGAGCAGCACCAGTGTTAGCACCAATGTTTGGTGGTATAATTTTAAATTTTTTAAATTTCCGTATACTTTTCTGGATTTTAGCATTACTTAGTAGTTTAATGCTTATAGGTACACATTTAAAAATCAATGAAACTTTACCTCCTCAAAATCGTAGACAGGCTCATTTTAAAATTATAGCTGAAGATTTTAAATTATTATTAACACGTCAATCATTTGTCATTCCAATGATTATTCAAGGTTTTACATTTGCTATGTTCTTTGGATATATGGCAGCTTCTCCGTTTATTATGCAAAATATATACGGTCTCAGTGCCCAACAATATAGCTACATTTTTGCTTTGACGGGTCTAGGATTAATTTTCACTGCCCAAATAACAGGGCGTCTCGTTGAACACATGAATCAACATACACTCTTTCGTATATATTCAGCTATCCAATTAGTAGGGACAGTTATTACGATAATTGCGTTAACCAATCACCTTACTTTATGGATTTTATTACCATCATTTATTCTTATAGTTGCACCAGTCGCCGGTATAGGTACTTTAGGCTACGCAATAGCAATAGAAGGTCAAACGAGAGGTATCGGAAGTGCTTCTAGCTTAGTAGGTTTAATGCAATATTTAATTGGTGCTATTACAACACCACTTGTAGGATTACAAGGAGAAAATAGTTATACACCGTATATCATTGTCATTTCAATTACAATGATAATTATTGTAATTTTTCAAATTTATCATAAAGTATTTATTGAAATACATTAGTATAATATATGATAATTTAGCACTAAGGTAATCAAGTATCTATAATTGTCTATTAGTTTTACTAAATTAATTTTTGTTTTTTCTCATTGTATACATTTTAATTCATTTGTATCGCTATTGTCTTTTCTAATTGGAGGAATTTCATTAATCGTCATTTTTTATATACTCTAAACGAAACATTGAAGTTTCTATTATATTATATATATATTAATTTAGGATCTCAGATTCAGAGCTTATTGAAAATTTTTTAAAATTATGATTATAATAAAAATTTAGAGGATGTTAGATAATAATCATTTGATTTTTCTAAAGGAGATATTTATTATTTTAAAATTAAAGTAAATAAACATTAATCCTGAACACCGTGAGACGTGTTCAAGATATTATTATGGCAAAGCAATAAAGCGCAGTCCGCCGCACCAGAGATCATCATATCACCTAACGTCAAAAAAAGAATACTGGGGCTATGATGATCCATCAAGAAAAGAATGGTCAGAATTCTAACGTGTTAGAGATGAAATTGGAAAAAGAATACAAGAATTCAAAGAAACGCTCGTTTAATGTGAGCGTTTCTTTATATTTAAGTCATACTTTTTATTAATAATGATTTCATTTCTATATCTTTGATATAATAGTATACCATTTTCCCATCCTTGTAAAAATTCAGCACGTCTCTTTTATAAAGGGCTCTCAAATGATACGATGTTGAAGCTATACTTAAACCTAATGTTATAGATAAGTCACAAACACATAATTCTTTCTCTTTAATTAGAGCTAATATAATTTTCAGCTTATTTTCATCACTTATCTTTAATAATGTATTGATAAGTCGTTGAGTTTTTTCTTCATTTAAAAATCTTAAAGCATAATTCACTTTTTCCTCATGAACACAAATAACGTCACAAATTTTATTGTTACTCATATTAAGTCACACCTTAATTTATAATATAAATCCTAATATTGTTTGTATGGTTTCATTTTCAATAATAATAAATAAGCCCAATGCTATGTATATAACAGCCATAATCCAACGACTGAATCTCTCAACAACCTCACCCACACTAGGAATTCTAGCTAGTTTTTGTGCTGTGAATACTAAAATGAAAAGTAAATGTCTGATATGAGCTTATTTAAACAAAGCGCACATAAGCGTTATCAAGAGAATCATTTGATATACGTCAATTTTAAGTGTAAATATTAAAAAATCGCCTGGAACAAAAGTAATGTTCCAGGCGTGGCTATGATAAGTCTTATAATAGTTTCGCAAGTGCGACCATGACAAATTGTAATGGTAAACGAATGACATGCTGCTTAACACTATCTGTTCCATCTCTTTCATCTTTATAAGAGATGTTCTTGCGTGCAGCGTAAATATTTGCAGGAAATACGAGCCAAAGGAATCCTCGTACTACTTTTCTTACGCGTGATCTATTTTTAGCACCGAGTACATAAAAAACAATTATAAATTCTAATATGCCCGAATACTTAACTATTGCGTGTTTGAAAGGTAAATAGGACGGCACGATTTTTAAAAACATATCTTTATTTTTAAAGTGTGCAACACCACTTTTATAAAACAGTAAACTAAATATGAATCTTACGATGATATTTTTCATAGTCTTCTCTATTCTTCAGCGACTTTGACAACTTGTTTACCAAAATTCTCTCCTGTGAATAACTTTCTAAATGCAGAAGGTAAATTGTCAAAACCTTCATCTATCGTCACTTCAAATTTAATTTTACCTTCAGACACCCATTGTGCGAGTTGTTCGCTTGCTTCTTTAAAATGATCAGCGAATTGTGCTACTACAAAACCTTGCATCAATGCTTGATTTTTAATCAACGTTCCTTGGATACGTGGTCCAATATCGTCTTTTTCATTATTATATGCTGAAATTGCACCACATACCGGAACGCGTGCAAATCGATTTAAGTATTTAAACACTTCATCAGAAATTGCGCCGCCAACATTTTCAAAATACACATCAATACCATCTGGTACAGCCGCTTCGAGTTGCTGTGCGAAATCATCTTGTTTATAGTCAATGGCCGCACCAAATCCTAATTCATCTGTTAAATATGTTGTTTTCTGCTTACCACCAGCAATACCGACAACTTTTGCGCCTTTAATCTTAGCAATTTGTCCTACGACAGAGCCTACTGCACCTGATGCAGCTGACACGACAACCGTCTCGCCAGATTGTGGCTGACCAATTTGAAGCAATCCTGTATAGGCTGTCATTCCCGGCATGCCTAAAACACCCAAATATAAATGTAATGGTACATCTTTTGATGGCACAGGGGTCACATCGTCTCCATTCACTGTATTTATCTTTTTCCATGGTAATATGCCTGTGACATAATCGCCGACAGATAGACGTTCATCGTTCGATTGTGTGACTTTTCCAACAATATGACCTTGTAATGGCTCATTCACTTGGAAAGGTTGAACATAACTTTTTGTATCATTCATTCTGCCTCTCATGTAAGGATCTACAGATACATAAATGGATTCTATTTGAACCTCACCTGCATGTGGTTCTCGAGTTTCTATTGTTTCAAATCTAAATACATCGTCTTGAGGGATACTTTGTGGTCGTTTTGCAAGTACAACTTGTTGATTATTCATTTATTATTCCTCCAGATATTTAGTCGTTGCGTCTAATAATGACAAATCACCATTGATGATTTGGAATTCGTGACCTTGTAATACTTCATCAGTTAATACAGAAACAAGCACTTCTGCTACATCTTCTCTTGTAATAGACGGATTTTGTACATTTTCAAATTGCGCACTCATATTGAATTGTTGCGTTTCATGTTCGTTTGTTAAAGCGCCTGGATGCACGATGGTATATTTTAAATTTGCATGTCTTAAGTAGTCATCCGCATAATGTTTAGCAATGGTGTATGGTTTCAAGTCGCCTGACGCATCAAACGCTTCTCGGCGTGAGTCGTACGTTGATACCATAATAAAGTGTTGATGATCGATCTGTTCACTTGCTTTAATTGCTTTCACTGCACCGTCTAAATCTACAATGATTGTTTGATCGTCACCTGTGCTCCCACCAGAACCGACGGAAAAAAGGATTTGATCATACGATTTAAATAATTCTATTAATTCATCAATAGATTGTTTTGCGACATCAATGTAAGTTGCATCGATACCATCTGCTTTTAAAGCTTCAACTTGTTCTTCTTTCCTAACACCGGCAGTAAAATCAACATCTCTTGCTTTCAGTTTACGTACGAGATGTTGACCGACGCCACCATTAGCACCGATAATTAATGATTTCATGTGTATCGCTCCTTTATAAAATTATTGATTAGCTAAGATTTTTAAAGCATTTTCAGCAACTGCATGTCCTGATTGGGGATTTTGACCAGTGACAATGCGACCATCTACGACTGCAAAATTACTCCAGTCAGCCTCTTTTTTAAAATGTGCACCGTTACTAATAAATTCGTCTTCTAATAAATATGGCATGTATTCAATTGTACCATTTGCTTGTTCTTCACTATTTGTAAAACCAGTCACATCTTTATGACGAACGAGATAATCGCCATTTTCTTTAATATCGAGTAGACCAGCTGCACCATGACATACAGAAGAGAGAACGCCTTGGTTATTGTAAATACTTAGCGCAATGTCGTTTAGTTCTTTGTTATTTCTTAAATCCCAAATCGCACCATGTCCACCTGCAAAGTAAATGGCTTGATAGTCGCTAGGATTAACCTCTTTTGGAGATAATGTTTGTCCAAATTTATTCATATAATCATGATCCGTGTAGTATTCCCAGTCCTCGGCTCCCATCATTTCAGGGCTAAGACTGATAGGATCAAGAGGCACATACCCACCGTTCGGACTTACAAAATCAACATCATAACCTGCGTCATAGAAATCTTTCGCAAAGTGCGTAACCTCTGAGAACCACGCACCTGTAGGTCTTTCTAAATTATCGTATTTCGCAATGTTTGTTACAACAATTAAAGCCTTTTTCATTGTCTTTCCTCCTCATTCATGTTTATATAGAATACAATATCAGTTAAACCTTGGTTTAAGATAAAGGATATGCTTACATGAAACAATATTACATTGAATACGTTTCAGATTATTGCAATATACCTAAAAGCAAACTGCGTTATTACGAGAAAAAGAATATCTTAAAACACATCGACAGAGATAGCAATAACAAGCGTTTATACACAGACGACGATATCGAAATGATTAAATTTATCCAGTGCTTAAGCAATTTGAATATGCCATTAAAAGAAATCCGAAAAAACACAGACATGCTTTATCAAAACCAAATAGATGTCCCAAGCGTGTTACGCGCACACCTAGAATTCTTGAATGAACAACGGAATTTGATCAGTACACATATCGACTTAATTGAACAAAAATTACAAACTGCCATGACTGAGTGACGAGGGAAAAGGGAGTGTGTGAATTAAAAGAACGATGAGAAGAGTATGGAGGAATAGTTAATGAATAAGCATAAGGAAATTTTAGATTTTAAAGATGAAGTGTGTATGTAAAGGCGATAGGTGGATAGGCAAAGCTGGAATGAGTCAGAAAATTGCGTCGGGTGGATAAGCTAGAATAGAATGAGTGGGCGATGGATGGATAGGCTAAAACAGTTATAATATACCTTATACCTAAAATTACAGAGTACTAAAACTATCTTATCTGACATCTCTTGACGAGTTCTGCTTATCGGTTGTTGATGGGGTTTTTTGTAATTGATTTTTCGTACAGCTAGATAAAACGATATATTACTACTATAAATACTTTACATCTAATATCAACTAGTAGCATAAATGCTTAATATATACAAAAAGCTCTCTCAAGTTGTGGGACTTGATAGAGTATATTATTTGTTATCTTTTTACATAAAATTACTTATTGGTACTTTTGTAATTTCAATTACTATCCCATTTCATAAAATATTCATATTCTTGAGTTTCTGCTTCAAATTTCTTAGATCGTATTTCAAATTGATGTTTTGTATAAAAACGAATGGCTCCTTCATTCTTCTCATTTACATGTAAATTAAGTACATTATAATCGCTTTTTAATCTTTCCAATAAAAACCTTCCTATACCTTTATTACGGTAATTATCTGTAATAAAAAGACCTGCAATATATTGTTCAATCCACTTTATAACGAAATTACTTAATACAAATAATTATAACAAATCAAGAACCTATGTTCTCTCTATATATTCACAATTCTTAAGATATAATTATTTAAAAATTAGAAATGAGTGATTTAATGTATAGCAATTGGGGACATGAGTTACAATCAATAATTGAAAATATGGATACAAAGGAAGTAAAAGAAGCGATGAGTCAAACAAGTAAATCTTATGAGGAATTAAATAATAATCGCAACACTCGTAACAAGGTAAAATATCCAATGATTTTAACTGACATAGTTAAATATGAATTATATCTTCTTGATGGATGCAATAATGCAAATGAAGAAAATAAGCAAAAAAAGTGGGAAGATCATGATTTATTTGTGCCAACTAAAACTAACTTTTCAGCAAATTTCAAAAAGTTTTGCCTTGCACTTGGTATTGATTCTGAAAATTTTAAAATTGGAAAATTCTATGCATTTAAATGTGATAGTAAATTTGTTATACATGATATATTGTCGAATAACTCTGATTATATCCATTTTTTAAAAAATGGCGTTAATAAAAAAGATATAGAATCTACAAATAAAATTAATGATAACTTATATTATTTTATAAAAAATGAAATTACTAATCCTATTGATTATAAAACTGCTATGACAAATTACTATTTATATTTCTTAATCGATTCAAATATCGAAGTTGGTATAAAATCTAAGGTTATAGATATAATAACAGCTCCAAATGTTAGCAGTGCTCAAAAAATAGATATAATTAATTACTATATGGATGAATTAGATGAACTCAAGGACGAAGTTAATGCAAAATTAGCTGCAACCCAATCTTATAGCTATAGTGACTATTTAGAACAAGAATGCCGTGTTCAAATTGACGTAAACCTTGCAAAGTATTTAACTAAAAAAGAAACTCAAGCATCTGCCCCTAAATCCTTAGTAACTAGATTATTAAGTCAAAGCGAGCTAGTAGATCCACCAGAGTACACCAAAGAAAATCGCAATAAACTTATCTCTGAATTAAAAAAAACTTTAAATTATCATTTAAAGAAGAACATCAACGATAAAAATAACCTTGATGATTCTGAATATTTTTATATCACGTCAAAATAGTAACCATCATTATAGAAGTGCCGATGAAAAATCGGCACTTCTTTTTGTCAATATATTTCTTCATAATTTTTGTCTGGAATTTTAAAGGTTATTTTACAGACTTACTCTTCACACTATTACCTATATAGTTATATATGTATTCGGCCGATACACAAATTAATACATTCGGAGGTAAATAATTGTGAAGTACGAAGGTGAATATTTTGTAAAGCACGCACCAAGTGTTCCATTTATGATTATTGGTGAGAATAGTAAAGGGAACTTAGTTTATCTGAAAACAGGCCCGAATCCAAAGCGTCAAAAGCGTAATTGGAAAGGAGGTAACAACTAATGCCTAACAACATCTTCGAGCAATATCCACACTGGTTAGATTCAACTGCATGGTATGAACTTATTCGAGCAAAAAACAAAAATGACGAAGATAAGATAATTCGTTTATCTAGTCCCATCATCATAGAAAACAAATTTCTCGACCCTACTACAGGAGTTGAGAAATTGACTATCACGGATGGCAAAAATATTGAACGTATTGAAACGTCAGATATTCTAACGACACAAAAGTTACCTAGACTGGTTATATTTGGGTTCAGCATCAATGAAAAGTACATTAAATCGCTAGGTAATGCACTACAATTAATGCGTCAATCACTACCCATTTCTACATTGTATACAGGTGTAGGTGTCTTAAGTACTGATGAAGGTACTGTCATTTCATTAGATGAACCATATCTTTCAAAAGACATCGAGCAGTCTCAGGCTGATGAAATTATTTGTGAAACAAAGTATGACTTACAACCTAAAGGTACATTTGAAGGTTGGTGGCAAATGTATCTTGATGAAGTAAAAGGAAACTTGTTACTGGAGCTTGCTGTGATATTTGGTGTTTCTTCATTAGTGACTGCGTTTTTAAAAACAAAGCATGAAGTCGAATATTTCGGCACGATATTTTCATTTATGGGGAACTCTAGTACGGGTAAATCGACTGCAGCGGCATTAGCAGTTTCAATAGCAGGTAATCCATCTAAAGGTGACCAAACATTATTCAGAGGTTGGAACGGCACCCGTAATGCAATTGAAGGATACTTAAGTAACAACTTTGGTGTTCCTATTGCCTTAGATGAATTATCAGCAGCTACCTTTAAAGATACAAATGGTTTACTTTATTCCCTAGCAGAGGGGCAAGGTCGTCTACGTGCTAATCGAGAAGGAAATGTAAAAAATCCTCACCACTTTGGATCTAGTGTGATTAGTACAGCAGAACACACAATATTCAAAGATGCTAGTGCAAATGACGGTCTGAGAGCAAGATGCATAGAAATTTCTGATGTCTTTACAACAAGTGCTGACAATGCAGACGCCATTAAAAAAGGAACATCCAAAAACTATGGACACGTAATGCCGTTAGTAGCTGAATATCTTCTAAATCGTGAATCTAAAGTAGTCAAGTGGTTTCATAGAGAACACGATTGGTTCAAAACGCAGCTTAACAATGAAACAAACAATGTAGGCATACGTATGTTTAAGCGCTACGCCACTATTACGACATCAGCAAGAATATTGGCACGTGTAATTGCGACACCCATAGATTTGGATGCAGTAAGAGAGTACCTAATTAATTATCACGCTGATTCCGTAAGTGAAAGGTCCCTGGGGGATAAGGCCATCGATGTAATTGTGCAGTTCGTTATGAGAAATCGTGGGAAATTTGCTGAAAATGGAAAACTCTCAACAATGTTTGAAAATTATGGCCTTATTGAGCTGAAAGACGACCACATTCAAGTCAAAATGCTTAAAGATGTTTTTAAACACATGTTAGAAGAAAACCAATACCAAGATGTACAAAATGTCGTCAATGCGCTACGAGATAAAGGACATATTCAATCCGACCGAGGTCGTCAGACAACAAAGCGAAGTGTAAAAAATGCCCAAGGAAAATCCAAGACGATAGTATTCTATGTTCTTCAATTAAGTACTGAGCTTGCCCCTATTTTCGGCTTAAGCTCTAATACTGAAACTTTAATACCACCGCAATTTGATGGTAATACAAATCCAGATTTGCTTAATAACTTTATGAAACAAGCGAAAGAAAAAGAAGCAAATGATGATTTAGACCTATAAATTTGAATATTATACCGCTACAACGCGCTATGCGTTGTAGCTCATTAAATTAATCGGAGGCATAAAAATGAAAATAAACGTCAACTTATTAAATTACACAATTGATTCAGTAGAAGTCGATGATCATCAAAAACCTATTGTCGTTAATTATATCGACAGATACTACCATGTGCAACAATATGTATTAACTGAAACGGAACAGAAGCTACTAAAATTTTATCACTTGTCCCCTGAATTCATAAATGAAAAAGAGATAACAGAACATTTTGTCCCAAGTACACGGATAGAACGAATAACAATGCAACATGTTATCAATTCAATATAATTTGATATTTGGAGGTTGAACCATATGGACGAATTAATCACATTACTCGCTGATTTAGTGATTGAAGAAATTAATCATGCTGATGACTAATAATAACGCCCAACACCTGATTGGTGTTGGGGTTATGTGTAAATTCATTCATAAATATATATTATCAATTTGGAAGGAGGAAACAGAATGAAACAAGCCATTGGTTACTTACACAGAGCACTACAAAGCAACAATCCTTAGCAGCACAAAAACAAACCATCAAAGCATTAGCCGAAAAGCATAATATTCAACACATTACCTTTTATAGCGATAAACAATCAGGTAGAACTGAAAATCGAACAGGCTACCAACAAATTACTGAACTGATTCAACAGGGACAATGTGACGTATTATGTTGCTACAGACTGAATCGACTTCATCGTAATCTAAAAAATGCATTAAAACTCATGAAATTGTGTCAAAAATACCATGTTCATATCTTAAGCGTTCATGATGGCTACTTCGACATGAATAAATCATTCGATCGGCTCAAACTCAATATTTTCATCAGCTTGGCCGAACTAGAATCTGATAATATCAGTGAACAGGTCAAAAATGGACTACGCGAAAAAGCACGCCAAGGTAAAATCATTACAACTCACGCCCCTTTTGGCTATCACTATCACGATGGGACATTTACTATAAATAAGGATGAAGCACCTACTGTAAAAGCCATATTCGACGACTACGTGGAAGGTTACGGATACAAGAAAATTTCTCAACGCTTAGAAAAATCCAATCACCTCATCAACCGAAAACCTTTCCAAGTGCGTTGTATTATCCTAAATCCTAATTACTGTGGCCGAGTGCTAAATCAATATGGCCAATACGATAATATGTTCCCCCCTATTGTTTCAGTCAGCTTGTATGAATACGCTCAAAAAGTCAGAAACCAAAGACAAGTTAATCGTAGATCTTCAGACAACCAACTCAAACAAAAAATCAAATGCCCTTGTTGTGGTTCAACGCTCACCAATCTGACCATTAGGAAAAAGAAGCACGCATTGCGTTATTATGTTTGTCCAAGAAATATGAATGCTTCACGTTTTGTCTGTGATTTCAAGGGCATCAATGCACAAATGCTAGAAACAAGGGTCTTAACAACTTGTAAGGACTTTTTTCAAAATCAACAGCTCTATTCAAAAATTAATCAAACAATCCAACAACAACTAAAAAACCAAAGAACTTTGGAAACGAAACATATACTCACCCAAGAACAACTAATAGAAAAGCTCGCTCAAGGGACGATTACTGCAGATACATTCAGAGAAAAATCTCTACTGTTACACCAACAATCAAAAACCAATTCATCCATTAGCTCGACTCAAATTCAAAGGGCTTTTCAAAATGTCATTCAACAATGTTTCACGTTAAACATGTTATACCCCTATATTGATGAAATTCATATTACAGAAAACAAAACGCTTACAGGAATCTATTTCAAAAATGAACCCTTAAACATCGTCAATCAAGATATGCAATCATCGATTGCTTAATCAGAAAGGATGAAAAATCATGCAACAACTCAAACAAAAACGTGTCGGTATCTATGTTCGTGTATCAACGGAGATGCAAAGTACAGAAGGTTATAGTATTGATGGCCAAATCAATCAGATTAGAGAATACTGTCAATTTCATCATTTTGAAGTCACAGATATTTACGCTGATCGTGGTATCTCAGGAAAATCTATGAACCGCCCTGAGCTCCAACGTATGTTGAAGGATGCGAATGAAGGCCATATCGATTGTGTGATGGTGTATAAAACAAATCGACTTGCACGTAACACCTCTGATTTATTAAAAATAGTCGAAGACTTACATCGCCAAAATGTCGAATTTTTCAGCCTATCTGAGCGGATGGAAGTCAATACGAGTAGTGGAAAATTAATGCTTCAAATCCTTGCGAGTTTTTCTGAATTCGAGCGTAATAACATTGTTGAGAACGTCTTCATGGGCCAAACCCGACGTGCCCAAGAAGGCTATTATCAAGGCAATTTGCCGTTAGGTTATGAAAAAATACCCGATAGTAAACATGAACTGATGATTAATCAACATGAAGCCAATATTGTGAAATATATATTTGAAGCTTACGCTAAAGGTCATGGTTACCGTAAAATTGCTAATGCGTTGAATCATAAAGGTTATGTCACTAAAAAAGGCAAACCCTTTAGTGTGAGTTCTATAACCTATATCCTGTCTAACCCCTTCTAAATTGGACAAATTCAGTTTGCGAAATACAAAGACTGGAATGAAAAGCGTCGTAAGGGGCTAAACGATAAACCTGTCATCGCTCAAGGAAAGCATTCTCCTATTATAAGCCAAGATTTGTGGGACAAAGTCCAAATGCGTAAGAAACAAATCAAAGAAAAGCCGCAAGTACATGGTAAAGGGACTAACCTACTCACGGGTATTATACGTTGTCCCCAGTGTGGCGCAGCCATGGCCGCTAGCAATACAACGAATACACTCAAAGATGGCACTAAGAAACGTATCCGTTACTATTCCTGTAGCAACTTTCGCAATAAAGGATCAAAGGTATGTTCAGCCAATAGTGTTAGAGCTGATGTTATCGAAAAGTATGTTATGGATCAAATACTCGAAATAGTCAAAAGTGATAAAGTTATCAAACAAGTTGTCGAACGTGTCAATCAAGAGAATAGAGTCGATGTAGCTGCGCTCAATCATGATATTGCTTATAAACAACAACAATTTGATGAAATTAACACTAAACTTAAAAATCTAGTTCAAACCATCGAAGACAATCCAGACTTAACATCTGCACTCAAACCAACCATTCATCAATATGAAACACAACTCAATGACATTACAAACCAAATGAATCAACTAAAGCAGCAACAAAATCAAGAGAAACCATCTTATGATACGAAACAAATCGCTGCCCTATTACAACAAATATTTCAAAACGTAGAATCAATGGATAAAGCACAACTCAAAGCATTATACCTTACGGTCATTGATCGTATCGATATTCGTAAAGACGGTAATCATAAAAAACAATTCTACGTTACACTCAAACTCAATAATGAAATTATTAAACAACTTTTCAATGATACCCCGCTCGACGAAGTGCTCCTCAGCACTTCGTCTTTATTTTTGCCTCAAACGCTCTTTCTTCAAATCTAATACAAATGTACTGTCCTTTCGTCATTCAATAACACCTATCTAACAAATATGTTCAACACGCTAACTACTCATGACTCAATGTGAAGCTTATATTGATATGACGAAAGAACATCCCAAAATAAAATACAAGCGGGATAGTAACGGGATTGGATAACTACATGTATAAGAAGGATTACGAAAGCGTAATCCCAAATCCCATTATTATTTATAAATAAATAATATAAAAAGAAAAAAGTAAATCGTAACCACACCTACAAATCCAAATGATATATAAATATATCGCTATATTTCTCGTAAAACGAGCGGGATAACGGGATTTCCTTGTCATACCAACAATTGTCATGACTTTCGATTGGGATATTTTCTATATTTCGGTGGGATTTCTAAGCGAAACAAATGGTATTTTAAACTTATATTATCAATAAGATGTATCACATGCACACATCCATCAAATACATTAGGAGGTCATAATAATGACACTAGAACAACAACTCAAGCACTATATAACCAACTTATTCAACCTGCCAAAGGACGAAGTGTGGCACTGCGAATCTATCGAGGAAATCGCTGATGATATCTTACCCAATCAATATGTAAGACTTGGCCCACTCAGTAATAAAATACTTCAGACTAATACCTACTACTCTGACACACTTCACGAAAGTAATATCTATCCTTTCATTCTCTACTATCAGAAACAACTCATAGCCATCGGTTATATCGACGAAAATCACGATATGGATTTCTTATACCTACACAACACTATCAAGCCTCGTTTGGATCAACGATACTTACTAACAGGAGGAGAATAATATGCATAAATACATCAAAATTACACAATTAGTCATTACAATACTAAGTGAAATCATCATTTGGATGAAAGAGTCAGAACGAAAGGAAGTCTCTTATGAATAGATATATCACCCGGGGTATCGCCAACAACTTACCTAATATCTTACAACACCAATTATGGCAACTCGTATCTGAGCGAGAACAAGAACAAACCAAAGATAATACTTCAGTAGATTATTTTCATATATTCCAGTTCAATAAACATCGCAATCAATTATATATCAAACACAAACAAGAACGACCAGCGTATGTGAAAACTCAAAAGGCAAATATCAATCAACCTATCAATATCAATAAGGTCTACATTATCCGTGAAGATGATGTAGGCCTTTCTTATTATGTCATGTTATTACCAAATGAATATTAAGGAGATAAAATCAATGGAAAATATCACAAATACACTTGTCACTACTGCAATATTTGACGAAAAGAGAACTCACCGCTACTTACTAACAAAGACATGGGACAGTGAAAAACAAACACTTACAATCATCACGATGTATCCGCACTATGATGGCATTATCAATATTGACCTAACAACCCAACTCATTATGAACAAAATTTCAGAAATGGATGCATTTGGGTCCATCTATTTTGTGAATCTATACTCTAATATTACAACACCTATCAATCTCAAACATTTAGAAGAAAATGCTTATGATAATCATACAAATATTCAAATTATGAAAACAGTGAAAGAATCAGATGAAGTGATATTAGCATGGGGTGCTTACGCTAAAAAGCCCGTTGTTGAAGCACGTGTTAATGAAGTATTAGAAATGTTAAAACCTCATAAAAAGAAAGTCAAAAAGCTCATAAATCCAGCAACAAATGAAATCATGCATCCACTCAATCCTAAAGCACGTCAAAAATGGACATTAAAATAAAAGGAGGATTATCTATGAACCATGAAACTAGACAATCAGATTGGCGAACAATTGCTAGTTGCTTAAAATCGCAAGATTACGTTTCAATAGTAAAAGGGTTAGTATATCATTTCACAGTAATTGAAGATGAAGAAATACTTGATAAAATCTATGAAGATTTTATGAATGATGACTCTATAACAACGGTACTTAACAATGATTTACAGATGATTATTAACCAATACCTATCAAAATGAATATCATACTACTTACAATAAAACTAGAGCATCCTTCACTTTTACGGTGAGGGATGCTCTTATTACTATTTTTTTCTATTTTCAATTAACATAATAGGTCGTTATCAGAATTACACAAACATCTTCTGTAAGAATCCTTGTTTGCGTTGTTTTAAAAATTCGACTTTTGAAGACTGTTTTTCAATTAATTTATCAAAACTATTCAAGAATCCTCCTATTTTCAGTTGCTCTACATATTTGAGCATTAATAGTTCAATTGAATTCATATTTTTTCTAGTAATTTGTGGCTGGCCTGAACCACTTATCACATTATTATAATTGATAATACGCAAATATTGGTATAAAAAATAAAACTCAGTTTCCTTTTTGTCTAATATATTAACTACCATAGCATTACTAGTGATCCATGATTTAGTCTCACTTACATTTAAACCTGATGATGAGGAAGAAGCGTTAAATCCATTAATTTTCAATGTTAAAGTAAGCGACTTTGACACTGTCGCATCTGCAACAACAACGTATCGTCCTGATGATGTGAAAAAAGTAGTTACTTTGAACACTGGTGCAGATGATTTAGAAGTTGAAAATATACATGGGTTTGTTTATGAAAGTGATCGCGGAATCGACAAACCTGTAGAAGGCGGTCAAGGCACTAGAATCATCAAAGGTAAAACTAAGTTTGCGAATGCAGTCGTAAACGTCACTTCAAGTCTCGGTGAAGGTAATGAATTCCCAGACTTACAAGTGAATGATAGAGGAGAATTTTCATTCAATGCATCTGAAGCAGGTTATCGCTTAAATAATGGAGAAAAACTTCATTTTACAGTTGTAAACCCATTGAATGGGAACATTTTAAGTAAATTAGTCACTAAAGAAGTTCAAGTCGCTGAGTCTGAAGAACAAAAGAAAGAAAGATTGTTCGATGAGTTACTTGAAGTGACACCCGCTTATTATCAGCTAGTAGGCGATGAAATCAGAGGCTATGACACCTTGGGCAATGTCCTCACATATTTCAATGCTTATGATAAAAAAGAACTAGCGCACAATATTTACAAAGGTCACTAAAGGCAACAACAGATGGCAGAATGATGGACCAATGAAAAAATGTATTTCACTACACTCCTTTATTTATAAATAAAAAACAGCGCGAGGGTTATTTCAGTTTCTCCCTTCTGAAATAACCCTCCGCTGTCTATATTTAATGGTTAAAGTTATAAAATTGAATAGCGTTACCTCTCAGTACACCTTCAACCGCTTCCATATCTAATCCGCTCTCTTTAATGTACTGTACCCCACGTGTATATTTTTCATCTTGGAAATATGGGAAATCAGAGCCCATCATAAATTTGTCTTCTCCGAACGTTTCAATCGCATTCACTAACGAAGACCCTTGGAAGTTCGCGGTATCGAACCAAAATTGACGATTTAAAAGTTCATATGGATCGGCATTAAACGCATGCCAATCTTCATAATTGTCTTTAATACGGGTCATGAAAAATGGAAGCGCACCTCCTAGATGAGAAATGTGAAATTGAATGTTTGGATATTTTTGAGGAATTTCATTTTTTATTAAATGTAATGTGATAAATGTGGATTCTAACGGTGCACCAATGACCCACTCTAGACCGTAGTCATTGATTAATGAACTTTACGCACCACAACCGGTCGGATGAATGTACAATGTTGCGTGTAGCGCATTCATGGCTTTGAAAAAGTCTTCAAATTGATGGTCAGCAATGGACACTTTATCTTTCACAAGCGTTGGAATCGCAATCCCTACAAAAGCTTCTTTATTCAATAGGGCTTTTGCTTCTTCAATCGCTTGATCCACGTAAGGAAGTGAGACTGCCCCGTAGGCTAAAAAGCGGTCAGGATGTTTTTCCACTAATGCTTCGTATAATGTATTAATCTCATTGGCGCTTTGATGCGCTTCTTCTTTTGTACCCCATTGTGGCGATTGCGGGGTTGCTGAAAGAATTTGTAAATCGACCCCGGCATCATCCATCATTTTAAATCGTTTGTTTAAGTCATCGTCACTTTCAGATTGATGTATCCCTTTGGCCACCTCTGTCCCTTGACTTCCTAACGCTCCTAGCTTTTCTAAATAAGCTTTACTCCATAAGTGCGCATGTGTATCAATCGCTTTAACTTCACTCATTACAACAACCTCCCACTATTTATTACATCTCATATATTAGTAGTATCACTCGTCGTTATTTTCAAACGTTGTTTCACAGTTATTTCGTTGATGGAACCTCGTTTTTTACAAAAAAGGCAAGTCCAACACCGATGAGTGCCACGAGCGCCACGATGTAATAGGTCATATTCAATCCAAACACCACACTTGCTGTTCCGCTTCGAGACGTTCCTTGCGCGAGGCTGGTCATCGCTGTCACAAGCAATCCTGTACCTATAGCCGCAGAAATTTGGCGCATCGTATTATTCATCGCTGTACCATGTGCAATATATTTCATCGGTAACGCATTGAGAGCTGCCGTCGTCATCGGTGTCATAATCATGGCGTTTCCTAGCATCATGACAGAAAAACTAAAGATGATGTAGAGTATCGGCGTTGACACATGAATTTGAGCCAACAATAAAGCGCCAATCAAAATAATACTCATCCCTAAAATACTCAAACTGCGACCGCCCATTTTATCAAAAACTTTTCCCATTACAGGAGAAAGCAAGCCCATGACAAGTCCCCCTGGTAAAAGAATTAAACCTGATAATAATGGCGACCAGTGAAGCGTATTTTGCATAAATATCGGTAAAATCGTCATACTGCCGATAAATAACATAAACATTAAAATAATCAACATCATAGAAATGGTGAAATTACGATATTTGAACACTCTAAATTCTAATAAAGGTGTTTCAAGACGCAGTTGTCGTAGCACAAATAATATTAAAATCACGATAGAAAGGATGAGCGTCACATAGACGACGGGGTGTGTCCATCCAAGTTGACCTGCCACACTAAATCCATATAACAATCCCCCAAATCCAAGCGTCGTTTCGATCACCGAGATGACATCGAAGTTCGGATGCGTTAGTTGTGTCATATTTTGAAGTGTGACATAACCGAAAATAAAATCAGCGACTGCGATAAGCAACACAATTAAGAATAAGTAACGCCAGTCGAAAAAGTTAACAAACCACCCTGACGCTGTCGGCCCTATCGCTGGGGCAAAACCGATGACCAACCCAAACATGCCCATCGCTAACCCACGTTTTTCTGGGGGGAAAATAATGAAAAGAAGCGTTTGTGTGAGTGGCATCAACATGCCTGCGCCTAACGCTTGAACCGCTCTACCGACTAATAATATTGAAAAGTTTGGCCCAATAAAACATAAAAAAGAACCGACTACTACAAACCCGGTTGCTGTAAAAAATAATTGTCGTAACGTAAAACGTTCTATTAAAAAGGCCGTGACAGGAATCATAATCCCATTCACTAACATAAAAATAGTCGTAAGCCATTGGACGGTATTACTTGAAATTTGAAAATCGTGCATTATTTCAGGCAAAATGGTCGCAAGCAACGTTTGATTGAGCACCCCAATAAACGCGCCAATCATCATGACGGCAACGACACGTTGACTGCCCTTTTTATCCATCACTGTCTGTTGTATACCTGATTCCACTTTGAATAACCTCTTTTCTATAAACGGAATCAACTCTCTTTTATTTTATTCGGAATCAATTCCGCTTGTCAACCAACTGAATTCCATAAAAAACACCCACTGTCCTCCGGGTTTTCCACCGAGTGACAGCGGGTGGTCTTTAGCATATTGGTGGTGCACTTATTTTCTTGTGAACTTTATTCAATGTAACTCAACGGCAAACCGCTTTCCAATGACTGTGGCACATCAATGACCCGTTGATTCAAAGAACCTTTGTAGGCTAAATTCGGCTGATACAAGGGCTGAATAAAAGGACCATCTACTAGTACATCAATCAGAGATAACAATTGATAGCGGAGACCTGTATCACGCGCCAAATATTCAAATAAAAATCCTGTCCAGACCCACAACGTTTTGCGAGGACCAAATCGTTTACGAAAGGCTTATGCCAATTTTAATGTGATATCAACATTACAAAAAGGTTCCCCACCTAAAATGCTTAACCCCGCAATATAGTCAGGTTCACATGCCTTTAAGATTTCAGAAAGGACCTCATCCGTGAACGGCTCCCCCAATGACCGGTCTTTGAACTGAATTTCCTAAATAGCCACACGTCCGCTTCACCACATCAATCGTTTTCGGATCATGATTCCCGCAATGTGGACACATATAGCCTTGCGCCGTCGTTTCAAAATCCCCTTCAAATCCACATTCATAACAGCGGTCTATCGGGAGATTTGTCCCTAAGTAGCCGACTTTGTCATAAGCATAATCCCATACCGCTTCAAGCGCCTTTAAATTATGATTTAATTTAGGATACTCACAATAATGAATAAATCCACCACTCGCGTAATGCGCATAGTCTTTTTCAAAATCAATCTTTTCAAAAGGCGTCACATCTTTACGGACGTCATAATGAAACGAATTAGTATAATACCCTTTATCTGTAATGTTTGGAATAGCTCCAAATTTTTCATAATCTAAACGGCAAAAACGATCCGTCAATGATTCACTCGGTGTACTATAAATGCTAAACCAAATCTCCGTTTCTTCTGTCCATTGCTCTTGATAATCTTTCATTTCTTTTAATATCTCTAATGTGAACGCTTTGGCTTCATCATTCGTTTCCCAGGTAGGTCCATAAAATACAGTGGCAACTTCATATAAACCAATGTATCCCATAGACACTGTCGCCCGTTGGTGTTTAAACAGTTTAGCAACGGCCTCCTCAGCTTGAAGTTTATATTTAAATGCGCCGCTTTTATATAAAATCGGGGCGTTTTGAGGCGTCGCTTGAAGCACACGTTCTATTCGATACAGGAGCGCTTCATGTAGAATGTCCATACGTTCATGGAACAATTGCCAAAACGCGTGTTTGTCCCCGTGAGATTCAATCGCGATTCGAGGCAGATTGAGCGTGACCACACCTAAATTACAACGTCCATTGTTTTCAAAATGCCCCTCTACATCACGCCAAGCCGGCAAGAAAGAACGACATCCCATCGGCGCTTTAAAATCCCCTAAAATGTCTACGAGTGCATCATAATTTAGAATATCTGGATACATGCGTTTCGTCGAACATTCGAGTGCCAATTGCTTAATATCATAATTCGGATCATCTTTACTAAAATTAACGCCTTTTTTAATCGAAAAGACCAATTTTGGAAAAATGGCAGTCATCCGATTTTTACCGAGCCCTTTAATCCGTGTTTTTAAAATCGCCGTTTGAATTTTTCGGCTCAATGCATCAGTTCCGAGTCCGAAACCAAGAGTGACAAATGGCGTTTGTCCATTTGAAGTGTATAATGTGTTAATTTCATATTCTAAACTTTCAATCGCATCATGGATATCTTGAGTCACTTGTTGATCGATATAGGCTTCTTGCGCCTCAGCTTTCACAAATTGTTCAGCGACTTCACAGTGATGCGCCTCATTATGACGGGCATATGTACTCAGCAATTCGTCAACACGGTCTACTGTACATCCCCCGTATTGACTGCTAGATACGTTCGCAATAATTTGAACAAGTTGCGCCGTCGCCGTTTGAATCGATTTAGGGGAAGTCACATTCGCATTTCCAATTTCAAATCCATGGGAAAGCATGGACTCCGCATCAACGAGATAACAATTCGTCAACGGTTGAAACGGATGATAATCTAAATCGTGAAAGTGAATGTCACCATTTATATGCGCTTCTGCCACGCGTTGAGGTAATAAATGTTCTAACGCATAGGACTTTGAAACCACCCCTGCGGTTAAATCTCGCATTGTTGAAAACGTGTTGCTATCTTATTTGCATTCTCATTCACTACCGTTGGATCTTTTGTGATGAGACCTTGTAAGGCAACCTCAAGTTGTTTCATTTCACCACTCCATTCTATATATAGTATCTATCGTTAATTTAAAATACTATATATAGTAGTTCAAACAAAAATAGAAGTGTTAACATAACTGTCATAGCATTGTTGAGAAATTTTGAACTTTGAAGCGTAAACAATTCTAAAATGAATGAGATTATAAAAATTTCAAAAATCAACTCCACCGTTGGAGATATGAAAAAACAACGAACAAAGCCTCACACAATGTTCGTTGTTCAATAGGAGAAAATTACTTATCAATTATTGATTTTTCACGTCAATCGTTGCTTTAATATACTTTTCTGGGTTCTGTTGCAAAGTTAGAAAGATAAGTATCTAACCTTATGTTTAAAATAATACTTCGTATTAACTAGCTAGCATGATGCTAATTACACGGCATGGCGAAAACCCGTAGATCTGAAGAGATCTGCGGTTCTTTTTATATAGTCCATAAATACATTCAATGCCTTTGATCGTATTCTTTGCCGTATTGATACTTTGATAACTTATTTTCTTTGATTTGATATGACGATGATCTTGTTCAATGAGATTATTTAAATATTTAGAGGTACAATGACAGTTGGGGGTAAGTTTAAAATCTTTAATCACTTTGGACATCGCCACCTTCGTTGAAGGTGCTTGGTCTGTAATTATCATTTGAGGTTTGCCAAATTGTTGAATAAGACGTTTAATAAACGTATATGCTGAGTGATTATCTCGTTTCTTACGTAACGAAATATCTAGTGTATGGCCATCTGCATCAATAGCGCGATATAAATAATGCCATTGCCCTTTAATTTTGATATACGTCTCGTCTATATGCCATTTATAATAGGCTTGCTTATTCTTTTTCTTCCAAATTTGATACAAAATAGGAGCATATTACTGTACCCATCGATAAATTGTTGAATGATGAACATAGATGCCTCGTTCTCTCAATATTTCAGATATATTTCGATAACTTAATGCATATCTTAGATAGTAGCCAACGGCTACAGTAATGACATCTTTGTCAAATTGTTTATATCTGAAATAATTCATCCTCTGCACCTCATTTTTGTTTACTATTTATTATACTATATTTCTAACTTTGCAACAGAACCTAACATATTCATAAATATTCCAACAAATCCTAGAAAAATGAATTTAACAGTACCATGAGTATGTGGAACGACGCACTGTTGTATCAAAAAAAGTACTATAAATGTGATGACACATTTTATAAATATACTTCTTTTATTTATACTTAATAGCAATAATAGAGAAAATAAAGTTAAACTTATCCTTAAAATACTTTGTGAACTTCCACTAGAAATTAGTATCGTACTAATTGTGATGGTTAATAATATCTTTGTTCTAGGATCTAATTTTGCAAATACGTTTCTATCATCATTCAAAGAATTGGCAACTAGCTTCACACTAGCCCCGCCTTTTTGAAATGTTTGCTAAACATTTTTTACCTAACCATGCTCCTACGAGACCACCTAATATCGTTAGAATAAACATAACCGGCAAAGTCCATAGCGGTGTAATAGATTCTAAAACGTTAACATAATCTTGGCCATAAGACTGTCCTACTTCTTTGAAATACTGATCTCTAGCGATAAACATTCTTAATACAAATCCCATTATCCATAAAGAGAAACCAGCATATCCCCATGCAATATACTTCCAATTTTTATAGTTTCCAGCTTTCATTATGAGGTCTCCAAGTAAACCGCCGATAATTCCAGCAGGCAACATAATCAAACCACTACCCATAACTGTGAAAGCAAGTCCTAAGATAGTACCCGTTAGTGTTATCATGCCAAATTTTTCTATTTTCATTACGTATAAAATAAATGGAATACCGCACACAATTGGACAAATAAAGCCTAAAAAAGGTATTAAAAATGGAATGTAACCAATCATAAATGTTACAAAAGAGACTACTAAATAAATCGCTGTAAAAATACCGACATTAATTAAATCTTTAACTGATAATTTTTTCATACTCTATATCTCCTTTGAAAATTCTATTTCATATTACAAAGCGAAATAATTCCGTTTTAATATGTAAAATCTATTACCCTTTATGATGCTTAACGCTAAATAAACCTTATATTATGAAAATAGTTATTACTTCTCATATAGATTACACCTATCGCCAATGTTAATTTTCAAAAATAATAAAATATTACATCATTATAACAAACTATATGATAATGATTATCAATATCATATATATTGAAATAAGAAACTACGTTTACTAAGCAACGTTTTTAAATATACTTATATACTCATTTATTCATTGAAATGTCTCTTAAGAAGGATTATAATATTTAAATCGTAATGATTACGTTTTAAATACAGAACTTATAGAAAGGCAGTGTTAAGATGACTAACCATCATCGCGTTATTATTATTGGAGCTGGAGCGGCTGGTATTGGGATGGCAGTGACATTTAAGGATTTTAACATGAAAGACGTACTCGTCATCGAAAGTGGTACAATCGGTCAATCATTTAAACAATGGCCTAAATCTACTAAGACCATAACACCTTCCTTTACAACTAATGGTTTTGGGATGCCAGATATCAATGCGATTGCTAAGGAAACGTCTCCCGCGTTCACCTTCAATGAAGAACATGTATCTGGAGACACTTATGCAGAGTATTTATGTATTGTCGCTCAACACTACGATATCGAAGTTGCTACACAAACTAAGGTTTCAGACGTCGCCTACGTAGACGGTAAATATAAATTAACGACAAATAAAGGCGTCTATTCAGCCGATTATATCTATGTAGCTACCGGCGATTATGCATTTCCTAACCAACCTTTCGCCTATGGTCAGCATTATAGTGAGGTTGATGATTTTAACAATCTAAACGGTAATGACTTCGTTATTATCGGAGGCAATGAAAGTGCATTTGATGCAGCTATAAATCTCGGTAGTCGTGGTGCTTCTGTGTCAATTTACACAACATCTACAGGCTTTGATCATGATGATGCAGACCCTAGTGTTCGATTATCACCTTATACACATCAACGTCTACGTGAAGCCGTACGTCAAGGCGCTCATATAGAATTGAATGTAGGTTATAAGGCAACAGAAATTAATCTTCACGATGGTGTATATCAAGTTCAATTTGAAAATGGTCATACTGCAACTTCATCATGCGAACCTATCATTGCGACAGGTTTTGACGTCACACGTAATCCTTTAATCCAACAATTATTTACCGTTAAAGACAATGATGTACGATTAACCGAATTAGACGAGTCCACACGTTACCCTAACGTCTTCTTAATTGGAGCAACCGTACGTCATGAAGAAGCGGTACTATGCTATATTTACAAATTCAGAGTACGTTTTGCAGTATTAGCTAACATTTTAATGAGCCGGGAAGACTTACCCGTTGATGCATCGCTCATCGACACTTACAAGAAGAACAATATGTACCTAGACGATTACAGTTGCTGCGAAGTGGATTGCTCATGTTAGATGTGGCTTTTAATTTAAGAGATGGTAGTTATACTCCAATTCCTGATGAGCCACATACGTTATCTCTTGAAAATTATTCAAAATTAACAACACGACAACAACAATTACTCCGAAGCTATATCGTAAAACATCAACTAGAAGTTTCTTTAAACGAAAGTGTACCATCTTCACCACACCATAGCTCACAAATAATCGAACGACTAGAAGATTTCGTGAAGGAGAGTAAAGACTATCAACCTAAGAGCTACGAGACATTACTAGGATGGTTTATTATTCTAATGATGTTTGCCTTTCCCGTCTATCTGGCCTATCACTTTTCAGATTGGTTACAAACCAATTATGTTTCAGAGTGGATTACCATACTTTCTCAATATCCCGTCTTCCAAATTGAGTGGCTAAACAACATCTTATTTGGTGATTATGGTGTCTTATCTCTAGGAACATACTCACTCGTCTGGGCATTACCAGTCGTTATTATGATTAGCTTATCGACGGCCACAATCAATCAAAGTGGCTTAAAACATATGTCATGTGGTCTATTGAACCCACGATGACACGTATTGGTTTGAATGGATCTGACATCGTTCCATTGCTAGAAGGATTTGGCTGTAACGCCGCAGCAATTACGCAAGCCGGTCATCAATGTAGCGTATGTACTAAAACTCAATGTATGAGTTTAATTAGCTTCGGGTCATCATGTAGCTATCAAATTGGCGCTACACTATCCGTGTTTAGCATTGCACACCAAACATGGTTATTTATACCTTATTTAGCTATGGTCTTTATCGGCGGTGTTTTACATAATAAACTGTGGATGAAGCAAGGGAGTTTAATGCCTACGCAAGTCGTCTATCAATCAACGGGGCTACACTGGCCCAAACTAAAAGCATTAGGCGCTCAAATGTGGGGCAATGTTCAAATGTTTGTAGTTCAAGCGTTACCTATTTTTATCGCTATTTGTCTAGTTGTCAGTATTTTATCTTTAACACCTATATTACATATCATTTCGTATGTTTTTACGCCGATGTTAGCTTTATTAGATATTCCAACACAACTATCGCCAGGGGTTTTATTTTCAATGATTAGAAAAGACGGCATGTTGTTATTTAACATGCATGACGGTCAATTGATTCAACAACTCTCTGCTTGGAAATTATTATTACTTGTATTCTTTAGTTCAACCTTTACGGCCTGTTCAGTAACTATCACGATGTTGATTCGCCAACTAGGCTGGCGGGAAGGTCTAAGAATCACTGTAAAACAAATGATTACATCCGTTTGTTGTGTCGGTTTACTAGGTGTCGTTACTATAGCCGTTAACTTGATGATTAGATAAGGAGGTTAACTATGCAAATTGTTATTATTGGAGGCTTTTTAAGCGGTGGAAAAACAACTACATTAAATCACTTAATTACCGACGCACTTGATAATAACTTGAAACCTGCCGTATTAATGAATGAATTTGGAAAAATGAGCGTCGATGGCCAGTTGATTAAACAAGACGTACCCATGGAAGAAATAGTAGATGGTTGTATCTGTTGTGCAATGAAAGCCGACGTCTCTGAACAATTACATCAACTGTATTTAGATTATCAACCTGATATCGTCTTTATTGAATGTAGTGGCGTAGCCGAACCATTAGCTGTTGTCGATGCATGCTTAACACCTGTCTTAGCACCTATTATTCAAATTAGAAGCATTGTAGGCATTGTTGATGCGACGATATATGAGCGATTTGATGCCTACCCTGAAGATATTCAGAAATTATTTCTAGAACAACTTCGTCATTGTTCGACACTTAATAAAATAGATTTGGTGGCCGTAGATAGTACGGCGGAACTTTTAAGAAAGCTTGAATCGATGAATAGCAATGCCAATATCCTGGTAGGTAGTTACGGTTCACTCTCTTTAAAATCATTGTTAGAAGTTATAAATGTTGGAGGTCACAAGAGTAAAATATTACATGGTGACATTGGGCATTGCTATATAGAACGTCCTCAGATGAAATCTAAATCTGAGTTTATTGATGAATTAAGTGCCTTACCTAACGACGTCTATCGCGTTAAAGGTTTTATACGTTTCATAGATGAACAACATATCTATCTCGTCCAATACGCTCAAGGAGAAATCGAACTCTCCCCCATCCAATTAACAGCAGACGTGCCTTTATATCTAGTAATTATTGGTAAAAACTTAGACAACATCGATATCCCATTGTAGTTTCATATTATAACTTAGTATTGTAAGGAGAAGACTCCTAAAAGAATCGGTGGAGCACCAAACCTAGAGCCGCATTAATATGAAAAAGCACTTTCTATTTTGAAATTTCAATAGAAAGTGCTTTTTATTTGCTAGAAAAGGTTATATTTTAGACTGCCTTCCCACTACTTTTATCTTTATCTGTTCCAATATCTGAAGCGTTCGAATGCATCTACAATCGCATCTGGTTTATCCGAAACAATCACACCTGGTGCATCAAATTGAATCTTACTATGATTTAATAATTTAGACGCTACTTCAGATACTACAACTGGTTTTTTATGTTTATAACTTAATTCAGCAAAATCAATCGCTTCTTCTAATAATTCATTGCCATCTGATAAGATAACCACACTATCAAAGATAGTTGAACTTGCTGTACTGTATGTTTCAGTAATACCCACTTCTTCAGTTAAATCTTTCGCATGCTGTCCTACGAAAGCGAAGTTCAGACGATTGTTTGAGAAGACTTCGGCATAGTCTTTCAATGTTTTTGCATCGATGTCACCATTAATTAATACGGCTACAGAGTGACCTAATAATGGGATATCGAATTTTTCTAATGTTAATTGGCTATCACTAGCGTCAGATTGTACTTCTTCATTATTTTCAGGAACATCAACACCAACGTTTTGGGCAACATATTCGGCTAATTGACGATCGACTTTGTTTAATTGATTGACGGCGTTTTGTTTTACCATCACTGATTTACATTTACCAATTTCAAATGAGAACCCATCAGCCATATGTTGTTGTTCCGCTTCAGTTAAGCTATTTTTATAAAGCTTAGCTTGAGAATAATAGTCTTTGAAACTTTCACTACGTTGACGTACTTTATGACCTTCAACTTTTTCTTGATAATGTTCATAGCCACCTTCTTCTTTAGGTGTGGTATGAGGTTCATTATTATTCAGACCATTTTTATGATAAGACGTTTGACCTTGGTGGATACTCATTTGATGCATCGCGTCACGTTGGTTATTGTGTACACCACTAACTGGTCTATTAATTGGAATTTGGTTAAAGTTTGGTCCACCCAATCTTGAAATTTGTGTATCTGTATATGAGAATAAACGACCTTGTAATAATGGGTCATTTGTAAAATCAATACCAGGTACGACATGTCCTGTATGGAAGGCTACTTGTTCAGTTTCCGCAAAGACATTATCCACGTTACGGTTTAACGTCATTTTACCTACACGTTTGACTGGAATTTGGTCTTCTGGCCAAATTTTCGTAGGATCTAAAATATCGAAATCAAAGTCAAATTCTTGATCAGGCGTAATCATTTGGAAACCTAATTCCCATTCAGGATAATCGCCTTTTTCAATTGATTCGTATAAATCTTTTCTATGGAAGTCGACATCTTTACCATGTAAGATTTGGGCTTCGTCCCATACTAAACTTTCTAAACCATGCAATGGCTTCCAGTGGAATTTAACAAAGTAAGATTGACCTTCTTTATTTACCAATCTAAATGTATGCACACCGAAACCTTCCATTTGACGATAGTTCTTTGGAATACCTCTATCGCTCATAGCCCAGAATACTGCGTGGGTAGATTCAGGATTTTGCACAAAGAAGTCCCAAAATGTGTCATGTGCTGAACCACCTTGGGGCATTTCATTATGAGGTTCTGGTTTTAATGCATGCACGAAGTCAGGGAATTTAATCGCATCTTGAATAAAGAATACTGGAGCATTATTACCCACTAAATCGAAATTACCTTCATCAGTGTAGAATTTAGTTGCGAAACCACGGATATCTCTTACTGTATCAGGAGATCCTTTTGATCCTTGTACTGTAGAGAAACGAACGAATACTGGCGTTGTCTTTTCAGGGTGAGTTAAAAAGTCTGCTTGTGTATACTCGCTCATATCTTCATATACTTTAAATTCACCATGTGCACCAAATCCACGCGCATGTACGACACGCTCAGGAATACGCTCATGGTCGAAGTGCATCATTTTTTCACGAAAATGGAAATCCTCTAGAAGTGTTGGACCTCTATCGCCCGCTGTAAGAGAATTCTCGTCTTCACTTACTTTCACACCATGGTTAGTTGTGATTGCTTGATTATCATTATTTTTCTTTTGTTCTTCTAATTGTTCAAGCTTTTTATTATTTGATTCTGTCATCTTTATCTCCCCCGATAAAATTATATTTTCCTGTGTCATCATTAAGTTTTTGCGTATGCCCTACGATTACTATCAAACATTTATACTATTCCCTTTACTCATTTTTTTAATCACACTTTAAACTTTATAATTTTAATATATTTTTTATTCGTATTTTTTGTTTTGTAAATTAATTTTCCTGAAAAGTGGATTACATATAGGTTAGCGAGGGAGATATTACGAATGCATGTCAGAAAAATGTAGTATATAATAGAGGTATCTTTAAAAAATAATAAAGCTACTAACTTGTATAGATAGACTCTTCTGTGAGCATTTCTCACTGTTACTTACATCCACAACGTTACACTGCATCATTATTTTTTTATCCAGTTTCACCGGTTCATATTAAACCCCTTATTACTATCGTCATATGAAATATAAAGAAAGGGATGAACGACTTTGAGTTTTTTATGGACTAAAAGAGTCAAACTGTTAGAGTTATTCGTGTTAAGCGTCTTAACCGTTTTAGGTATTGGCTCACAGTTTTTCTCCAATTTAGCATATAGTCTTAATCAAGGACTATTACAGACTGCATTTGGCTTAGGTTCCAAGCAGCTCATTATACCCTCTATTATAGGGAATTTTTCTTTTGCCCTAGGCATACCGTTGGGCCATGTCTTTACCCATAAGTTGGGTACCAAAAAGACATTTATCTTTTTCACCTCATGCTTCTTAGTAAGCTCGATTATCGGAATTGTCTCATTTGATATTTATTCACTATCTATTTCGAAAACAATCCAAGGATTTAGTACAGGAATCTTATTCTTTACGTTATTACCTAAACTATTCCAAGCATTTCCTAAACGCTATAAGAATGTATTCTTATTATTAGTTATAGTGGGATTATTTGGTGCGAATGCATTAGGTGGCATATCAGGTAGCTACTCATTAGAATTAGATAGATGGAAATGGATATTTGTCATTAACATTGTTTCAAGTATCTTATGTCTTATTCTTGGCCCAAGATTCTTAAATAATGCGGATAAAGCACCGGAGAAAGAAGAAAAAGGTATACCTTGGCATATCGTATTTTTAGTGCTAACTACAATCACCATTAGCGTACCGATGATTATGTTAACACAACAAAGCCATATCACGTTTCTAAGTTATATTTTCTTATTAATTGCCGTATTGTTTTTCGTTAATTTCGTGTACTTGAATATGAAATCTGATGCACCAATTATGTATTTTTCAACGCTATTTAAGAAGAAACCTATTGTCGGTTCAGTCATGGCAATTTCATCTCATTTAACACTCTTAGTGGGTATTGCCGGCATTAATGTTTTCCTTTTAAAAGCATTAAAATTACCGTTCGAAGTAACAGAGAAATTCTATCTTTACTTCTTTATCGGGGTTATCGTCACAGGATTTATTAAAATGTTGTTCTACAGTTCCATAGGTGCCGGTATATTAGGTACAGTCGGTGCTACTTCATTGATGTATGTCAGCATACACTGGATTGTATTAGAACATTCAGTCAACGTTAATCTACTCTACCTACACGGTTTCTTATTGGGCTTTGGGACAAGCATGACGTTACTTAGTGGCGCCATGGCAACGTTACTTGATGGCGATTTAAAATACGCCTCAAACCGTTCCGTGACGATGCATAGCATTAGAAACTTTTTATCAGCGTTATTAGTGCCAATCGTGACGTATATTTTAAAAGATGATATCCAAAAAGGCCTGCAAACATTGTATTCAGGTTATACCACACACATCACGAACAAGTTCGTCTTAACGCAAAAAATTCAAGACGTCATTATCCATTCGAATCAGAAGATATTTACGTTAATGCTTATTTTTAACATCGTAATGTTAATCTCATCTATCATTCAAATCTTCTTAGGAAAAGGACGCAGAATCACACCTAAATCTTAGAGAAGAATTAAAAATGGCACCATAACTTATATCAAAAGACCTTTATCGAGAGCAATATACTCTCCATAAAGGTCTTTATTTTAATTCTATACTTGCATAATGTTGAATTTTTTGTAGGGCATACTTAATATTTTCTTTATTTTCAAATGCGTATGATAGTCGAACGGTGTTAGCTTTACCCCCATAAATAAAACCTGGATTAAGCAATATTTTTTCTTTATTAATCAGTTCAGCAAAGAGCTTTTTAATATTAATATCTCCTCTAAAAGTTACCCAGATAAAGAAACCACCTTTAGGTATATCCCATGTCACAATATCGCTAAAAGTGTCATTTAAAATGCTTAACATATAATCACGCTTATCTTTTAAAATTGTCCTTAGTCTACTTACATGATCATCATACTCTCCAGACGTTAGTAATTCATAAACTACCATTTGCGATAATATGCTAGAACCATAATCAATTTGCATTCTAATGTCGGCTAATTGTTCAATTACTTTTTCAGAAGCAATCAACCATCCAATCCTAATAGCTGGAGCAATTGACTTTGAAAAACTACTTATATGAAGGACATTACCCGTGTTATCTAGAGATTTAATCGGTTTAAGGGGCGGTTCATCAAACCAGATGTCTCTATAAATATCATCTTCAATAATTGGCATATTATGTCGTCTACTATAAGTAATAATCTCTTCTCTACTTCTACGTGACAACGATTGACCAGTTGGGTTATTAAACGTTGGATCGATATAGAACGCTTTTTCTTTATTACTGATAGCTTGATTCATGGTATATAATACTACTCGTTTAGCTAGAAATACCTCAGATTTATTAAATATTGTCGAAGAATTGTATGAGATTAATGTTGAATTTTTTAGTCTAACTGAAAAAATAGAAATTGCGAGCTCCACAGGTAAGTTGATGCTCCAAATCTTAGCGAGTTTCGCAGAATTTGAAAGAAACGTTATTGTAGAAAACGTGTTCAATGGCCAAAGACAACGTGCTATTGAAGGTTATTACCAGGGTAATTTACCTTTAGGCTATGATAAAGTACCTGACAGTAAAAAAGAGCTCATGATCAATTAACATGAAGCGAATATTGTTAAATATATTTTTGAGTCATACGCTAAAGGTCATGGTTATCGTAAGATTGCGAACGCATTAAATCATAAAGGTTATGTGACTAAGAAAGGGAAACCGTTTAGTATTTCGTCCATTACTTATATCATCTCAAACCCTTTTTACATTGGAAAGATACAGTTTGCGAAGTATAGACACTGGAGCGATAAGAGGCGAAAAGGACTCAATGAGGAACCAATTATCGCTGATGGTAAGCATGCACCTATTATTGATAGAAACTTATGGGATAAAGTGCAATTTAAACGCAAAGAGAGTCGTAAAAAACCACAAGTTCACGGTAAAGGGACAAACCTACTGACTGGCATTGTAAAATGTCCGAAATGTGGCGCAGCAATGGCCGCAAGTAATACAACCAATACGTTAAAAGATGGCACTAAGAAAAGAATCAGATATTACTCATGTAGTAATTTTAGAAACAAAGGTTCAAAAGTTTGTTCTGCGAATAGTGTTAGAGCCGATGTCATTGAAAAATATGTTATGGACCAAATACTTGAAATTGTCAAAAGCGATAAAATTCTCAAACAAGTTGTCGAACGTGTTAATCAAGATAGTCAAATTGATATGGCTGCACTTAACCATGATATTGCTTATAAACAACAACAATTTGATGAAATTAACACTAAACTTAAAAATCTAATTCAAACCATCGAAGACAATCCAGACTTAACATCTGCACTCAAACCAACCATTCATCAATATGAAACACAACTCAATGACATTACAAACCAAATGAATCAACTCAAGCAGCAACAAAACCAAGAAAAACCATCTTACGATACGAAGCAAATATCCAACATCTTACGTCATATATTTCAAAACATAGAATCAATGGATAAAGCACAACTCAAAGCATTATACCTTACGGTCATTGAACGTATTGATATTCGTAAAGATGGAAGTCATAAAAAACAATTCTTTGTCACACTCAAGCTCAATAATGAGATTATTAACCAACTTTTCAATAATACCTCTCTCGACGAAGTGCTCATCAGCACTTCGTCTTTATTTTTGCCTCAAACACTTTTTCTTCAAATCTAATAACTATGTACTGTCCTTTCGTCATTCAATAACACTCATCTAACAAATATCTTCAACATGATACCAAGTCATGGTTCAATGTGAAGCTTATATTGATATGACGAAAGAACATCCCAAAATAAAATATGGGTGGGATAGTAAAGGGATTGGATAACTTCATGTAGGAGAAGGATTACGCAAGCGTAATCCCGAAATCCCATTATTATTTATAAATAAATAATATAAAAAGAAAAAATAAGTCGTAATTACATCTACATATCCAAATGATCTATAAATATATAGCTATATTTCTCGAAAAATGAGTGGGATAATGGGATTTCCTTGTCATACCAACAATTGTGACGACTTTCGATTGGGATACTTTCTATATTTCGGTGGGATTTCTAAGCGAAACAAATGGTATTTCAAACTTATATTATCAATAAGATGTATCACATGCACACATCCATCAAATACATTAGGAGGTCATAATAATGACACTAGAACAACAACTCAAGCACTATATAACCAACTTATTCAACCTGCCAAAGGACGAAGTGTGGCACTGCGAATCTATCGAGGAAATCGCTGATGATATCTTACCCAATCAATATGTAAGACTTGGCCCACTCAGTAACAAAATACTTCAGACTAATACCTACTACTCTGACACACTTGACGAAAGTAATATCTATCCTTTCATTCTCTACTATCAGAAACAACTCATAGCCATCGGTTATATCGACGAAAATCACGATATGGATTTCTTATACCTACACAACACTATCATGCCTCTTTTGGATCAACGATACTTACTAACAGGAGGACAATAAAATGCATAAATATATCAAACTAACACAATTAGTCATCACTATCCTAAGCGAAATCATTACATGGATGAAAGAATCAGAACGAAAGGAAAACGCTTATGAATAAATATATAACACGGGGGATTGCCAATAGATTACCTATCTCCTTACAAAAACAATTATGGCAACTCGTCTCTGAACGTGAAAACGAACAGTCCAAGGAACTAGAAGCAATAGATTACTTTCATATCTTCCAGTTCAACATGCATAATGATCAATTATATATCAAACACAAACAAGAACGTCCTGAGTACATCAAAACACATAAAGCTAATTATTCAAAAGCTATCAATTTATCTAAAAATGTTTTTAGTTAAACTTTTATATAGATTAATTATAAATGCACACTTTTGATTACAACAGAAACAATTCAGTAAAACAGTATATATAAGCTATAATTTTAAAGTTTCATATCCATTTCTAAGTGTTCTATTTTTATTTTTTACATAATTAAATTTTTAAAATATCATATTAGCCTGATGTAATTTATTAAAAAGCATCACTATGATAAAAATATAACTTTACTTCTTATCAATCTCATATAGTATGAGATGTTCAAAATTCCTTTAAGTAGCGGCTGAAAAACCGCATCATTTATGATACGCTTCTGCGTATCGGTTAATGATGCGGTTTTTAATTAACGTCTTTTTGTTATAAGTCTTAAAGAATATTAAATAAACAACATCATTTTTCTTAACTGAAACGAAAGAACGACAAATTCCATACTATTACATTGGAATTTGTCGTTCATTTATTTATTAGAAGCATATATTTTACAGACTTCTAAATTAATTGTTACAACAACAATTATTATCCTGTTGCTCTTTTTCATTTTTCTCTTTTTTTTCTTCAATTTCTACAGAACAACAAGATTGTTCCTGAGGTTTTAATTTTTTTAATACGTCTTTGACTCCCATTATCTCACCTCCTTTAAATAACGATGTTCACCATCAAACCTGTAGAAATAGCTACAACTAAAATGGCGATAACGAATGAGATTACAAATTTTTTCTTGAATAGTTTCGATAATAATACAACTTCTGGAATACTTGCACCAGCACCACCAATGATCAAAGCAACAACTGTCCCAAGCGACATTCCTTTTGAAGCTAATGCTTCAGCTATAGGTAACATTGTTTCAGGTCTAATATACATAGGAATACCTATAATAGAAGCAATAAATACGGATATAATGCCACCACCACTCGCATATTTAGTAATATATGTTTCGGGTACAAAGCCATATATAAAAGCACCAATAAATACACCGATAAATAAGTAAGGAATCATTGGATATAAGAATGCTCAAGCATCATTTAATGCTTGTTTAAAACGAGATCCATTTTTATTAGCAAAAAACCCATCGCCTTTAACATTTACACCTTTATAACTTTTAGATAAATTCATTTTTGAAAATACTAGACCCGTTAAGACACTAAAGATTGCTAGTACAATAAAATAAACAACAGCAACTTTCCAACCTAATAAGGCCCATAACATAAATATCATTAATGGATTCATTAAAGGTGACGCAATTAAAAAACTCATTGCTGGACCAAAAGGTACTTTAGAATTTAATAGACCTGCAAGTATTGGAATAGTTGAACAAGAACAAAATGGTGTCATCGCACCAAAAGCCATTCCCAAAATATAATTAATAGCTTGATTAGGTTTACTTAAAAAGTATTTTATTTTTTCTTCTGAAACTATCTGTTGGATGATACTTACAATAAAGCTCACGATGATAAATAGTATGAATAGTTCAAAAAACAACATCACAAATGTTTTTATAAATTCCATAATTGAATCTAACATGAGTATAATGCCTCCAAATTTAATTAATCAATATTTCTTGATGTATTAATCAAAAAAAATTGATTAATACATCATTAAAAAAGATACTTAAAGTATCTTACAACAAGTATCTTCATTTAAAACAACCTGTATTTGCTGCTCATTAATTTTATAATAATTCCATGTGCCATGCTTTTCAGCAATAAGAACATTTGCATCTACTAATTTTTTTAAATGATAAGAAAGTTTAGATTGTTTTATATCTAATAACTCTTCTAAATCACATACACATAATGATTTATTGAAGCTTTGGCTAATTTGATTTAGTATTTTTAATCTGATTTTATCGGCAAGTGCATTAAACATATTTTCATAAAAGTCAAATTGTTGATCTTCACTCATATCAGTCTTTGCTTTAATAACTTCCATAAAAGATCATCCTTTTTATAATATTTCATTGAGTTTATATTATCTTTATTTCAATTCTTGAATTGCTTGTTTATAGTTATTTTTTGTTGATTCGCCATACTGATTAATGTTCCCTTTAAAGAACTCCTTTTCCATATATATTGTAGCTTCTTTTAAATTGATTTCTCTTGATAGCATAACAAGATTTAAATAACTTACAAAATAACCAACAGTTAAAGTACTTGCATGGTTTACTCGCAATCAAGCACGCCTCCTTATTGTCAACGTAGTTTTATATCATTTAATACATCAATTTTTTTTGATGTATTAAATATAAATCAATATCCATATTATCGCAAGAAAAAAACTATAATTTTTACATAAACTTAGGTATTGCTCACAGAAATATTAAAATAATTTTTTTATAAATTATATTATTAAGAATTAAATTTAATGAAGTTTTTAAAGCTCAAATAAGAACATAGACATTAATCTATATAGATGTTAATCTATAATCGTAAATTAATTAATGAGGTGAGTATAATGTTAAATATTGAAATATACGAAGAAGCTATGTGCTGTTCTACTGGCGTATGTGGTCCAGAACCGGATGAAACACTAATAAAAGCGAACCAAATCAATGAATATTTAAAACAAAATCAAATAGAAGTTCAACGTTATAATATGAACAATAATCCGAATGAATTTATTAAAAATAAAGAAGTTATTCATTTAATTCAAGAAAAAGGTAATGAAGTTTTACCAATCACTTTTATAGAAGGAAATATAGCTAAAACGGGCGCTTATATTACTCAAGAAGAAGCAGATGAAATTATTACAGTTAATCAAATGAGAAATGGAGAATGCTGTGGTGGAGATGGATGCTGTTAAATACTTAAATAAATTGAACTTAGATAACATTGAGTTAACAAAATATTTGTTTTTTACTGGTAAAGGCGGCGTAGGCAAAACGACGATATCAAGTTTTATTGCTTTAAACTTAGCAGAGAATGGAAAAAAAGTAGCTTTAGTAAGTACTGATCCAGCTAGTAATTTACAAGATGTATTTCAAATGGAATTATCTAATAAATTAACTAAATATCAACCTATACCTAATCTCTCTATAGCCAATTTTGATCCGATTGTTGCTGCAGACAATTATAAAGCACAATCTATAGAACCTTATGAGGGTATTCTACCAGAAGATGTGCTTTCTGAGATGAAAGAACAGTTAAGTGGTTCGTGTACAGTTGAAGTAGCAGCATTTAATGAATTTACAAATTTTTTATCTGATAAAACTTTAGAACAAGAATTTGATTTCATTATATTTGATACAGCTCCAACAGGTCACACCTTGAGAATGCTTGAATTACCTTCTGCATGGACAGATTATTTAAATACAACGAGTAATGACGCTTCTTGCCTAGGGCAATTATCAGGATTGGATGAAAATAGAGATAAGTATAACTTAGCATTGGAAAAATTACGCAATCCAAAAGATACGACAATGATGTTAATTGCTAGACCTAGTCACTCTTCTATATATGAAATTCAAAGAGCGCAAAAAGAATTACAACAACTGTCAATTTCTAAATTCAAAGTAATCATTAACAACTATATAGAAGAAAGTTACGGTTTAATTTCAAGTCAGATGAAATTAGAACAAGATAAAAATATTAATCATTTTACTGAATGGTTAAATAACAATCATGCTTATTACGTTCCATATAAAAAGCAGAAAGAAGAAGGTATAGAAAGTTTAACTAATCTATTAAATGATGATAACTTAATTGAAAATGATGACTTTATTGTTGAAGATCATCCGCAATTCAATAAATTAATCGATGAAATTGAAAATAGTAAAGTTCAATATTTATTTACAATGGGAAAAGGTGGCGTTGGTAAAACGACAGTAGCAACGCAATTAGCTACAACGTTATCTAATAAAGGATATCGTGTTCTTTTAGCAACTACTGACCCTACTAAAGAAATTAATGTTGAAACTACAAGTAATTTAAATACTGCTTATATTGATGAAGAACAAGCATTAGAAAAGTATAAAAAAGAAGTACTAGCCACAGTGAATGATGATACACCACAAGACGATATCGATTATATTATGGAAGATTTAAAATCACCTTGTACAGAAGAAATAGCATTTTTCAAAGCCTTTAGTGACATTATGGAGAATCAAGACGACATGGATTACGTCATTGTAGATACAGCTCCTACAGGCCATACCTTGCTGTTACTTGATTCTAGTGAAAATCATCATAGAGAATTAAAGAAAAAATCAACTCAAACTACCAGTAATGTTGAAACATTATTACCTAAGATTCAAAATAAAAATTTAACACAGATGATAATCGTAACACTAGCAGAAAAAACACCTTATTTAGAATCTAAACGTTTAGTAGAAGATTTAAATAGAGCTAATATAGGCCATAATTGGTGGGTCGTTAATCAATCGTTAGTTACGCTAAATCAACGTGATGACCTTTTTAGTAACAAAAAAGAAGATGAATCATTTTGGATAAACAAAATTAAAAATGAAAGTTTTGATAATTACTTTGTCATACCTTATCGAATATCAGAATATTAATGTTATTGATTATAATAAGACCTAGAGTCTACTTTAAACCAGTTAATAATTTAGGAGTTAAGCAAGTATATAATTTATCAAGTGACAATAAAAATTATTAACGAAATAAAAGATTTCAAGTAGAAAGGGAGAAAAAATTGAATTATAGTGAAATATCGCAATACTTGAAAGTGATGGCTGATAGTAGCCGTCTTGAAATATTAGATTTGTTATCTTGTGGTGAATTATGCGCTTGTGATTTATTAGAGCATTTTTCTTTTTCTCAACCCACATTAAGTCATCATATGAAAGTATTAAAAGACAATAATTTAATTACATCCAGAAAAGATGGTAATAAAATTTTATACAAATTGAATCATGACGTATTGGATAACGTTACATCACGACTCACTCTATTGAGTTCCTGTACTGTCCCATGTATATGTGAAACAGTAGAGAAAGGTGAGTGTTAACAATGACGATATTAGCAATCACTATTTTTATATTAACGTTAATTTTTATCATATGGCAACCTAAAGGTTTGGATATTGGAGTTACAGCTTTAATCGGTGCTGTTATTGCTATCATTACAGGTGTCGTTAGCTTTTCAGACGTACTAGAAGTTACTGGAATTGTTTGGAATGCGACGTTAACCTTTGTCGCTGTTATACTCATTTCATTAATTTTAGATGAAATTGGATTTTTCGAATGGGCGGCTATACATATGGTCAGAGCTTCAAATGGTCATGGCTTTAAGATGTTTGTCTACATTATGTTGTTAGGCGCTATTGTAGCAGCTTTCTTTGCGAATGATGGAGCTGCATTAATTCTCACTCCAATCGTGCTCGCTATGGTAAGAAATCTTGGGTTTAATCAAAAAGTCATTTTTCCTTTTATCATTGCAAGTGGATTTATTGCAGATACTACATCTCTCCCATTAATTGTAAGTAATTTAGTAAATATTGTTTCTGCTGACTACTTCAATATTGGATTTATTGAATATGTAAGTCGTATGATTATTCCAAATATATTCTCTTTAATAGCAAGTATTGTGGTATTATGGTTATATTTCAGAAAAGTTATTCCTAACCATTTTGAAATTAAAAATCTTAAAACACCTAATCAAGCCATTAAAGATCCAAAATTATTTAAGTTTTCGTGGATTGTTTTGTCAATCTTACTCATTGGTTATATAATTAGTGAATTTATTCAAATTCCAGTATCGTTAATTGCTTGTTTGATTGCATTTATATTTACTGTATTGGCCTATCAATCGAGAGTAGTAAATACGAAACAAGTGATTAAAGGCGCACCTTGGAATATTGTGCTTTTTTCTATAGGAATGTATTTAGTTGTATTTGGTCTAAAAAATGTTGGTATTACTGCACTATTAGCTAATATGCTATCAAGCATATCAAACTATGGATTGTTTAGTAGTGTGATGGGTATGGGTTTCATATCCGCATTCCTTTCAGCCATTATGAATAATATGCCTACCGTATTAATTGATGCAATTGCTATTGGACAATCTGCAACTACTGGTTTAATCAAAGAAGGCATGATTTATGCCAATATCATTGGCGCAGATTTAGGACCTAAAATCACACCTATCGGCTCCTTAGCAACACTACTATGGCTACACGTTTTAACACAAAAGGGAGTAAAAATTTCGTGGGGCACATATTTTAAAACGGGTATTGTTATCACGATTCCTGTTCTTTTTATCACATTAGTTGGTTTATACGTTACACTTATTATATTTTAAAAAAGAGGTGTCAATGATGACAAAGAAAATAATTTATTTTATATGTACAGGTAATTCATGCCGTAGCCAAATGGCTGAAGGCTGGGGTAAAAAAATCTTAGGAGATGAATGGCAAGTATATTCTGGAGGTATTGAGGCACACGGTGTAAATCCAAAAGCAATCGAAGCTATGAAAGAAGTTGGAATTGATATATCAAATCATACTTCTAATTTAATTGACAAAAATATACTAAACCAATCCGATTTAGTAGTAACTTTATGTAGTGATGCTGACAATAATTGTCCTATATTGCCGCCGAATGTAAAAAAAGAACATTGGGGATTTGATGATCCAGCAGGCAAACCTTGGTCAGAATTCCAACGTGTTAGAGATGAAATCAAAACCGCCATTGAATCATTTAAAACTAGATAAACTTTAAGCGTCTCAATATAATTGGGACGCTTTTTTATTATTAATTATTTTATACTTTTTGATTTATCTCCAGGATTAGTCATTTTTCTTATCTATTTATTTATAGTTTATTGTATATTTAGAGAAAAATAGAAAGGAATTTAAGAATGTTTAAAGTTAATAAAGATGAAAAGCAGCTAGTTAAAGCAATAGTTCAATTACTTAATATAGCTTCTGAAAATTTAGAATTTAACGAAGAAGTATTCATTAGCTCAAACCAAATGCTAAGTGAGCCATTTATCACTAATAAAATATGCATTGAAATAAAAGATGATTTCAAACATGTTATCAATCAATATGGCGCACACGCTGGTTCTGTCTTAATACTTAACCGATTATTCGACGCTTTATATCAATTTTTAAAATATAATTACGATCAATAAATGCTAGATGAACAATTCGAACAGGTAAAAGAAGAAATCGTATCATATTTTATTGATAAAGAAAGCGTTACTCGTTACTTAGAATATTGCTTACTACAAGATAACTTAATTAATTTAAGTGATAAAGAAATAAAAAATATAAAGATAGCCATTACTTTTGGTGGATCAAAGGAATTTTTAAACCATCGATTTCATTTAACTCCTATTGTAAATAATATTGAATCTGTTGTTGCAAGATTAAAACAACTCCCCCAATCTAATAAGAAAAACGCAAAAACTTACAGCCAATATGAAAATATTCGATTAAGCAAATTAACTAAATATTTAGCTGATACTAGTGAATTCAATTCAAATGGTCATTTCTATAGCGATACTAAGCTTAAACGAAAAGATATTCAAATAAGCTATTATGCGACGATGAAAAGTTATATTAGCTCAACCTCATCAATAGAAATGCCTACTAAGAAAGACCTGGATAAGGATATTGATAATTTAATGAAGCATGTTGCTAAAGAACAAGATAATGACTTTACTAAAGCATTTTATACATTTAATGATACTTTACTAATAATAACCAATTGTATGGTCAATAGGTTATTACCTTCTAACACGTATTGGCAATTATTAAATCACAATAAAACGCTTTTATCTAAGTATGACAATTCTAAAGCATCACTCAATCATACTTTATCAGAAACATTTATTGACACATTACTTACTTCTAATAACTCTAAAGAACTACTCAATAAAGATTTTTCTAAAGTAGTTGAGCTACTCTCAAATGTAATACCTAAGCATTTAATTATTTTAATAAATAGTGCTACTTATAGTTTAGAGGAGCTTTTAGATGAAGATTTTCTTGATAATTATAATCATAATTTAATATTTCATTTCAAAAAGAGACCCTCTTACTATCCTTTACATCAAGTGTTTAAAGATTTTTATATTTATTACTTTAAAGGATTCAATGATTTAAGAACATTAGCAAATTACACTCGAATTTTAATAAAGGAGGAAATGTACAACAGTTATACTAGAAACAAGTGCTTTGATATATTTGAATTTAATGATTATTTACATACTAAAATTAACAACTTTAATTTCAAAGATATAAAATCTAATAGTAGTAAAGATAATACTTCTCAATCTCTAAGTATTAATCAGGATAAGCTATTTACGAGTTTAAAGCATATACATTCTAAGAGCACATTTTCATTATTTGATGACGTTAATTTTTTAAACATCTATAAATCAAAACTAATAAGTAGTCGTAAATAAAAAAATTTCAATATTTTTAATTAATAGGCTGATAACCGATTTCTTAGTAAACACTCATTAAAATTTCACATTAATCAATTAGTGATTCTAAAGCGCAAACACTCATTCAACACTGTGTTTGTGCTGTTTTTTTTAGGTTATTTACTAAAATTTCGAATGTGAAAAATTAAATAGGAAGATCAGTACTTTCTTTATATACTCTGAACATAAACAACAAGAACTAGTCATAGAAATAAAGGGCATATTAAGAAAGGATGTTTAATCAATGAAAGAAAAAAGCTACGGACAAAAATTACTATATGAAAGTGTAAAGATAGTTACTAAGAAGTTATCTCCAAATACAGAGTATTCTTTTAATGATTTAAAAAATATGGCAATAAAAATGCCACAATTTAATAATATGGATCTTTCAATTAATGAACAAAGAGAGGTTGGACGTCGTTATAGTTCATGGGTAAAAAAATGTCCTCAAGCAAACGTTATTATAATCAACCGTAAATCAAATCGTAATTTAATTTACCGTAAGGTCAGTACAAATAATATTAGCAACCCTTCGAAAGGAGGTGTTCGCTAATGAGTAATCATGACATTTTTAGACTAGGCCTATACCATTTAGATACAATGGGTTGGCATAAAACTATCCCACCTAAAAAAGATGGAGATGAGAAAAAAGTAGTGACTATGTCTAGTTGTATGGCTGTTGAAGCTAAATTTTGGCATGCCTTAGAAAATACAGAAAAAATAATTATTTCTAACGGTAAGGATAAAGAACATACATTTGACTCTGATATTTTAACAACTCGAAAGTTACCTTCCTTGATTAAATATGGTCACAGTATCAATGAAAATTATATAAAAGATTTGAGCTATGCACTACAATTAATGCGCGATGAAATGCCCACTTCTGATTTATATGATGGCTCGGGCATCATAGAAACACCCCATGGTTACATTGTAATGATAGATACCATTTATACATCTAAACAATATGATCAGTTAGCATCTTTAGATCCTATTGTCGATAGTACTTATCTATTAGAGCCTAAAGGTACATTTAAAGATTGGTTAAATATGTATATTAACGAAGTCAAAGGTCATCTTCTTCTAGAGTTAGCGGTCGTATTTGGAATTTCTGCCTTAGTGACAAGCTTTCTGAAGTACAAACGTGAAATCGAATTTGCAGGAATTATCTTTAGTTTTACAGGCCAGTCATCAACTGGTAAATCAACAGCGGCAGCTTTAGCAGTATCCGTCGCTGGAAATCCAACCAAAGGTAATCAAACACTTTTTCGAAGTTGGAATGCCACACGTAATGCACTTGAAGGTTACTTGAGTAACAATTTTGGTATACCTATTGTATTTGATGAACTCTCATCAGCAACTTTTAAAGATACAACGGGGTTATTGTACTCTATCGCTGAAGGTCAAGGGCGTCAACGTTCCAATGTACACGGAGAAGTTAAAACGCCTAAGAATTGGGGCACTTCTGTGATTTCAACCTCTGAATACAGTATCTTTACTGATTCTGCTCAAAATGATGGTTTACGAGTGAGAACTATTGAAATTAATGAAGAGTTTACTAAAGATGCAACAAATTCTGATAATATTAAAAAATCTGTAGCACTAAACTATGGTCATGTTTTACCGTTAGTAGCTAAATATCTTATAAACCGTGAAGATGAAGTCATTCAATGGTTTCAAGAGGAGCATCATTGGTTTAATGAAACATTGAAAGATGAAACAAATAATACTGGTATTCGTATGTTTAAGCGATATGCGACTATCACTACTTCTGCCAAGATTCTAAGTCGTGTTTTAGCTACAGATATTGATATTGCTAAAATAAGAGACTACTTTATTAATTATCATGCTCATACAGTCTCTGAACGATCACTGGCAGATAAAGCGATCGAAGTCATTACGCAATCTGTAGCACAAAACCGTGGTAAATTTTCTGATGACAAAGCGTTAAAAAATATGATTGAGAACCATGGACTAATTGCCTTAAAAGATGAGTATATCGAAGTCAAAATCATTGCGTCTGTATTTAAAAATATGTTGTTAGAGCATCACTTCCAAGATGTTAATAATGTCGTGAATGCACTAAGGGATAAAGGATTTATCGAATCTGACCATGATCGAATTACAACAAAAAGAACAGTCAAAGATGACTATGGCAAAAAACAGTCACTTGTCTTTTACCATTTAAAGCTAGATTCAAAATATGCGTCTATTTTTGGTCTAACTAAAGATGCTGAACCTATTAAAGCTGAAATTAACTTGTATAACAAAAAGATGCTTGAATCATGGAAAAAACAGAATGATGATTTAATTGATTTTTAATAACTTAAATGTGAAATCGTATAGGAGTGAATAAAATGGATGAGTTAATTGAAGTATTAGCTGACTTAGTCGTTGAAGAGCTACAGAACGATAATTAATCATTGCGGTCCAACGTGTTAAAAGCACGTTGGACCTTTCATTCTAATTTACTCACAAATATATATTATCTTTTTGGAGGTGTATAACATGGTAGAAGCCATTGGTTATGTACGTCAAAGTACACTCAAACAACAAAGCTTAGCTACTCAGCAATCTCTGATTTTAAATACTGCTAAGCAATATGGATGGCCTAATGTAACGTTTTATGATGATAAGAAAAGCGGTCGACATACGAAACGGTCAGGTTATCAAAAAATGGTAGAAATGATTACGTCTGGAAAATGTAAAGTATTGTGTTGCTATCGCTTGAATCGACTACATCGTAATTTGAAAAATGCCATACAATTCTTTGAAATTTGTAAAAAGCATCACGTCACAATCATCAGTGTGAATGATGGTTATTTTGACTTATCTAAGGAATTTGACCGCTTTCGCCTAAACATACTTATGAGTCTAGCTGAAATGGAGTCTAATAATATCAGTGAACAAACACGAAATGGAATCAAAGAAAAAGCGAAACAAGGTAAAATGATTACAACCCATGCACCCTTTGGGTATCAATATCATAATGGTACTTTCACGATAGACACAGTAAAAGCACCAACAATAAAAGCTGTATTCAATTATTACCTTCAAGGTTATGGTTATAAAAAAATTGCGCAATACTTAGAAGCTGATGATAACTTCATTAATCGCAAGCCTTATCAAGTGCGTAATATTATCCTCAACCCTAATTACTGTGGCCGTGTTATCAATCAATACGGACAATATGAAAACATGTTCCCAGCTATTGTCAGTACAACGATATACGAAGAAGCTCAAGTTATCCGAACTCAGAAACAAGTAAAACGTAAGCCGTCAGAAAATCAACTCAAACAAAAAATCAAATGTCCTTATTGTCATTCGACACTCACAAACATGACTGTCCGAAAACCAGATCATTCATTGCGTTACTATGTCTGTCCGCAAAATATGAATAACGCTCGCTTTGTTTGTGAATTTAAAGGAATCAACGCACAAGAATTAGAAACAAGTGTTTTAGCGACTTGTCAGGACTTCTTTCAAAATCAACAGCTCTATTCAAAAATAAACCATACTATTCAACAACGACTCAAAAGACAAAGAGATGTAGAAACTAAAACTACACTCAATCACGAGCAGCTGATAGAAAAATTAGCCCAAGGCAAAATTGATGCAGAAACGTTCAGAGAACAAACGCAATCATTACGTCAGCAATCAAAACCTATATCATCAATCAGTACGTATCAAATTCGAAAAGCTTTCCAAAACATCATTCAACAACGTTTCACGCTAAACATGTTGTACCCCTATATTGATGAAATTAATATTTCTAAAAATAAAAGCCTCGCTGGCATCTATTTCAAAAATGAACCACTGAATATTGTAAAGCAGACTATGAAATGATCGATTGTATAATTAAAGAAAGGATGGATTATAATGGATAAAATGAAGAAAAAGCTTGTAGGAGGCTACATTCGTGTGTCCACAGAGAGACAAGTAGAAGGTTACAGCATAGAGGGACAAATTACACAAATAGAGCAATATTGCCAATTTAACGGCTATGAACTCGTTGATATATATGCAGATCGAGGTATATCAGGAAAATCTATGAACCGTCCTGAATTACAGCGCATGTTAAATGATGCTAAAAATGGAAAATTAGACTGTGTTATGGTTTATAAAACAAATCGTTTGGCACGTAATACTTCCGATTTACTTACAATCGTCGAAGAACTTCATCGCCAAAATGTTGAATTTTTTAGCTTATCTGAACGTATGGAAGTCAAAAATTCAACAGGCAAGTTAATGCTCCAGATACTTGCAAGTTTTTCCGAATTTGAAAGAAATACAATTTTAGAGAACATTTACACTGGACAACGTCAAAGAGCTTTAGAGGGCTATTATCAAGGCAATCTTCCATTAGGATATAATAACATACCTGATAATAAAAAAGAATTAATGATTAATCAACATGAAGCTAACATCGTTAAATATATCTTTGAATCTTATGCCAAAGGTCATGGTTATCGTAAAATAGCCAATGCACTCAATCATAAGGGTTATGTCACTAAGAAAGGTAATCCATTTAGTATTTCAGCTGTTACTTATATTCTCTCAAACCCATTCTATATTGGTAAAATTCAATTCGCGAAATACAAAGATTGGAATGATAAACGACGTAAAGGATTAAACGATAAGCCAGTAATCGCTGAAGGTAAACACACGCCTATTATTAGTCAATCATTATGGGATAAAGTGCAAGCACGTAAGAAACAAGTAAGTGAAAAACCACAAGTCCATGGTAAAGGAACCAATATTTTAACTGGAATAATTTCGTGTCCCCAATGTTCTGCACCTATGGCTGCGAGTAACACCACAAACACACTTAAAGATGGCACTAAAAAACGTATTCGTTACTATTCGTGTAGTAATTTTCGAAATAAAGGCTCAAAGGTATGTTCTGCGAATAGTGTTAGAGCCGATGTCATTGAAAAATATGTTATGGACCAAATACTTGAAATTGTCAAAAGTGATAAAGTTCTCAAACAAGTTGTCGAACGTGTCAATCAAGAGAATCAAGTCGATGTAGCTGCACTTAACCATGATATTGCTTATAAACAACAACAATTTGATGAAATTAGCACTAAACTTAAAAATCTAATTCAAACCATCGAAGACAATCCAGACTTAACATCTGCACTCAAACCAACCATTCATCAATATGAAACACAACTGAATGATATCACAAACCAAATTAATCAACTCAAGCACCAACAAAATCAAGAGAAACCATTTTATGATACTAAACAAATCGCTGCTTTATTACAACGAATATTTCAAAATATAGAATCCATGGATAAATCACAGCTCAAAGCTTTGTACCTAACAGTTATTGACCGTATTGACATTCGTAAAGATGAGAATCATAAAAAGCAATTCTTTGTTACACTAAAACTTAATAATGAAATTATTAAACAACTTTTCAATAATAATAATCTAGACGAAGTGCTTCTCAGCACTTCGTCTTTATTTTTGCCACAAACCCTATATCTTACTATTTAGCTAATAGAACTATTGTTTGACAATAATCTTTCCTATCTTCTTTCACTTATTTTATCTAACGATTTTAGAATTCTCTTTATCAATTTCAATAACACTTATCTAATGAAACAGTCATTGTCGTAATTATTTTCATAACTACACGATGCTTATATTGAAATTGCTAAAGAACATCCCACAATGATTTTTTACCGGGAAAGGAATGGGATTTGCAGATTCGAAGAAGCAGAAGGATTGTGCAAGCACAATCCCAAAATCCCGTTATTCTTTATAAATAAATAATATATATATAAGGAAGCAGAGACCCAATCCTATCATCAATACTTATAAATAATGAGTTGATTGTTCGTCAAAATGAGTGGGATTCCGGGATTTCCTTGTTACACCAACGTTTGTAGCGGGTTTTTATATGGAATTTTCTCTTATTCCCACCGGGATTCGTAATAAATGACAAATCAAATATATATTATCCCAATGATGTATATCAACTACATCACTATCACACTATCTAGGAGGCAATGATATGAAAACAACCACTCAAGAACTCAAACAATATATAACTCGTCTATTCCAACTATCTAACAACGAAACATGGGAATGTGAAGCGTTAGAAGAAGCAGCAGAAAATATACTTCCTACTCGCTTTGTAGACCATACCCCACTTGCGCATCTTACACTTGACACTTATACCTACTATAATGATGAGCTACATGAGCTAAGTATCTATCCATTTCTAATGTATGCTAATAATCAACTCATCAGTATTGGTTATCTAGATCATTTTGATATGGACTTTCTATACCTCACAGATACTAAAAATACAATTATTGATGAACGTCATTTACTAAGAGAAGGAGGGAATGACCATGAATAATTGGATCAAAGTGGCACAAATATCTGTTATAGTCATTAACGAAGTGATTGACATCCTGAAAGAAAAGCAAAATGGAGGAAAATAGTATGCAAATCAATCGATATATCACAAGAGGCATTAGTGAACACTTATCTCTAGACCTTCAAATCTTACTTTGGAACATGGTAAAAGAACGGGACAATCAACCTCATACAGATTACCTACACATTTTTAAACTGCAAGAAGATGAGAATATACTCTCAATCACACATGAACAAGAACAACCTGCATACAAATTGGAATATCACTATACAAACTATGTAAAAAATCAAAATGCATTACCTAAGAAAGTCTACGTCATTCGTGAAGATGGCGTAGACGCTTTTTATTATGTGATGCTTTTACCAGAAGAATACTAAAGGAAGTGATTATATATATGAATACAATCAAAAATACGATATACACAGAAGCTATATTTAGCAAGGATGAAAAACACCGCTATTTACTCAAGAAAACATGGGATGAAAAGAAACCCGCTTGTACAGTGATAACGATGTACCCTCATTTAGATGGTGTATTATCACTCGATCTCACAACTGTTCTTATCCTCAATCAATTAGCGAATTCAGAACGATACGGTGCTGTATATCTTGTAAATCTATTCTCTAATATTAAAACACCAGAGAACCTTAAACATATTAAAGAACCTTATGATAAACACACAGACATCCACTTGATGAAAGCAATTAGCGAAAGTGACACAGTGATTCTAGCTTATGGTGCTTATGCGAAGCGGCCAGTTGTTGTAGAACGTGTCGAACAAGTGATGGAAATGTTGAAGCCTCATAAAAAGAAAGTCAAAAAGCTCATTAATCCAGCCACAAATGAAATCATGCACCCACTCAACCCTAAAGCACGTCAAAAATGGACTTTGAAATAAATAAAGGAGGATTATCTATGAACCATGACACTATACAGTCAGACTGGCGAACAGTTGGTAACTTCTTAGCAAAGCATAATTATGTATCAATAGTAAAAGGGCTAGTATATCATTTCACAGCAATTGAAGATGAAGAAATATTGGATAAAATCTATGCTGATTTTATGAATGACGATTGTATTACAACGGTCCTTAATAATGATTTACAGACAATTATTAACCATTATCTATCAAAATGAAAACTATATTCTAATAAAATTAGAGCATCCTTCACTTTTACGGCGAGGGATGCTCTATTAGTTTGTTTTTTACTGATTACTAGCCATAAGTTCTGCTTGTTCTATAGTCATTTTTTTTAGTAATTATCTAATAGCTACGAGCATTTTAACTTTTGTGCTATAAGAAGGAAAATAATATGAAAATTAATCGATACATTACCAAAGGGGTTATTAAAAGTCCCCCTCGATCTTCAAATCTCACTTTGAAACATGTTAAAAGAACAGAATAACCAACTTCAAACAAATCACCTGCATATTTTTAGACTACAAGAAAATGATAATAAACTATCAGTTACACATGAACAGCAACGCTTATTTACTCAAAAAATATGTGACAGTACAGTGAAAAACAAACAATTTCCATCTAACGATATATCCACGCTATAATAGTATTCTTAATATTGATTTAACAACTCAACTCATTATGACAGATTTTCAGAAATGGAAGTATTTGGTTCAATTATTTTTATAAATCTATATTTTAATATTACAACGTTTATCAATCTCAAGTATTCAGAAAATGTCTACGATAAGTATACAATTATTCAAATTATGAGGGCTATGAAAGAAGTAGACGAAATAATATTATCCCGAGGTACTCACGCTAAAAAAACAATAGTTGAAGCATGATTAGAAACATTAATTCCTCATAAAAAGAAAGTGAAACACCTCATTAATCCAGTAATAAATGAAATCATGCATCCACTTAATTCGAAAGCAAGAAAGAAATGAATATATAAATAAATAAAAAATTAAAATTAATTTTATATCAAATTTAGGTATGTTAATAATTAAAACATTATTGACAACTTGCTATTCTAATTGTAAATTGTAATTCTGTAATTACAAGAACTTTCAAAAATTATACTTTATCAAAGAATGATAAATACAGTAATCAGAAAAGAAACCAACAAATTCAAATAATGGTAATAAAAATGAGTATTTACTCCTCTATATTCACGACTTAAAATTACTAAAATCTACGAGAACGTATTATAATACTTGTTTGAATTCAAAGAGTAAAATTACATTAATGTTATATCATTTTTTCAAAATAAACTATCAATTTAACACTAAATTTTTATGAAATAGTCACTAAGTAATACACAATAGGTTTAAGCAAGTAAACAGTTTATTAAGGTAACACATTTTATCATAATACAAGCGCTATCCTATTTTAAAAATATGATATCATTATAGTTATCTTAAAAATTCTCATTTACAAACTAATACTCTAAGCATCAGAATAGTAAGAATTTCATATTAATTTTAAATAGGGAGGTAAATAAAACAATGGAAAACAATTATATTAATTCTATATTACAAGGTGATTGTATAGAAAAATTAAAATTAATTGAGTCAAATTCAATAGATTTAATTTTTGCAGATCCTCCTTACAATATGCAAATACAAGGAGAACTAACTCGTGTAAACGGAAGTAGTTTTAATGGTGTCTCTAATGAAAGCTGGGATAAATTTGATAGTATAAAAGCGTACAAAGATTTTTGTCGAAAATGGCTAATAGAATGCCAAAGAATACTAAAAAGTAAAAACTCTTCAATCTGGATAATAGGTTCATATCAAAATATTCATATAATAGGTGATTTGTTACAAGAATTAGGATTTTGGTTAATTAATGATATTATTTGGAAAAAAAGTAATCCAACTCCAAATTTTAGAGGTACCAAGTTTACTAATGCTCAAGAAACATTACTTTGGGCAACGCCTAGTAAAAAAACAAAATATACTTTTAACTATAAAACAATGAAAAATATAAATAATGGGAAACAAATGACAAGCATATGGAAAATACCAGTTGCAAGTGGTTCAGAAAGGTTAAAAGATGTTGAGGGGAATAAATTACATCAAACACAAAAACCCGAAAAATTGCTTTACAATATAATTATTTCTAGTACTAAAAAAGGTGATACTATCCTAGACCCTTTTTTAGGAACTGGGACAACGGCTACAATTTCAAAAAAACTCGGTCGAAATTATATTGGTATCGAACAAGATAAAAAATATATACACTACGCTGAACAAAGAATTAAAAATCAAGTCGTTATTGATGACGATTATGTAAATGCAGTGTTTGATAAAAAATTAATACGTGTACCCTTTAAAAAGTTAGTAGAAGAAGGTTTTATAGATAAGAATGAATATATTTATTTTAATAATACTGAAGAATATGCAGTTATCTCAGATGTTAAAGAATTATTATACAATGGAAAACATTATTCTATTCACTCATTAGCCGGGATTTTAAAAGGCTTGGAAAGAGCTAACGGTTGGAATTATTGGTATGTTAAACGTAATAATAAATATATTTCTATCGATCATTATCGTAATTTATATCGTGAAAAATACTCAAAATAAAATAGCCTATACAGGCTATTTTATTATTTTTTCTAGATTTTCATTAATTTTCTTATAATCTTTCATTTTTCTATTAGTAAAATCATTTTCTTCAATTTGTGCATTAACAAATTGTTTTAAGAGTAAAAATGATTTCTTTTCAGGAAATATAATTGGGAAAATATAATCAACCACTTTATCATTTTCAAATAATTTATTCAAAAATGATAAACTTTCTTCTTCAATAATAGTAATAAAGGCGCGCATTGTTTCTTCTGGATCTTTATCAAAATTTAATTCTGGCAAATCGGGAATATCCTTTTTCCATAATTCTAGATATTTACAAATTTTATACCACATATCAGGTAACTCATTAATATCTAATTCATTAGCTAAAAATTTAAATATTTCTCCACCATATGCCAAACAAAACTCATCATCTGATTTCTCTAATTTTTCCAATTCCGTAATATAGTACTTTTTATTTTTTACTAAACTATCATCAATAAACCACATACTGCCAATTATTTTGTATCCTCTATAGTAATTTTTTAATACGTTATATTTATCTTTAAAATTGGTAAATTGACCACTTTTCTTAGTACTATCATGATCATCTCTTATTTTCTGTTCTATAAAAATAACTTTATTACCATATTTAAAAACTTGATCCACATTCAAGTCTTTACCATTTATTGGATTTTTATAATCTTGTGGTAACTTTTCCAACCCATAATCACTAAACATCTCTCTAAATGCACTCTCTAAGGCATCACCGTACTTGATTTCTAATGATTGAGTAAAATTTTGAATAAGTTTACCTTTGGGCGTTGAAGCTCTAAAAATCCCAACATATCTTGATGGATTTCTTCTTAAATTCTTTAACAATGTTACCTTTGCATCAGTAAACAATGTATCATCTAACACTTGTTTAAAGTCATCGTAGTTCATAATTATTACCCTCCACTAAACCTTTTAAATAATTATATTTCTATTCATATTATAGTACTATCTACTCAAAATTTCATTTGAACTTCTATTATTTCAAAAACCGCATCATTTATGATATGCTTCGCCTCGCATAATCTTAAATGCTCTGTATACTTGTTCGATTAAGACGACGCGCATCATTTGATGTGGGAAAGTCATTTTGCTGAATGAAAGTGCGTAGTTGCTGCGTTTTAAGACGTCTTCATGTAATCCGTTTGATCCGCCAATCACAAAGACGAAGTCACTTTGTCCTTGTGTCATGCGTCGTTGCATTTCCTCAGCTAAACCTTCTGAGGACAACATTTTACCTTGTATTTCTAAAGTGATGACTGTGGCTTGCGGCTTTATTTTAGCTAATAAGCGTTGACCTTCTTTTTCTTTCACTTGTTCTATTTCTTTATCACTCATATTTTCAGGTGCTTTTTCATCGGGTACTTCAATAATTTCAATTTTGGAATATGCACCTAATCTTTTTTCATATTCTGATATAGCCTGTTTCCAATATTTTTCTTTTAATTTACCCACAGCTAAGATTGTTATCTTCATAAAATCCTCCATAGATGTTAATAGTTATCCTACTTATCCACAAGTTATCAACTTGTTAACAGAATTCCCTCTAATTATAACAGTAATGTATACGAATTACGGTAAAATCTTTTAAAATATCCCCATTTCATGTGATTATCCTTGTATATATGTGGATAAGTCTGTGAATAATGTGAGTATTTCTGTGTGTATTATACACAAAAGGGGATAACTTCCCTCAATTTTGGGGATAACTTTAAGTAAGTCTTAAATATTTATTCACAGATTTAGGCTAAATCTTGTTATTATAAGGTTCCTTTTGAATAATCATGTATAGTCCAAATTATTAGATAATTAACTCAATAAATAAAAAAACAACCTACTCACAAATACTAATTTTGTAAGTAGGTCGTTCGTCTAAATAATTACAATGTATATATCGGTGTAGCTTGTGCTTTATCTGTATCACATAATAGCACTTCTTTTTCAGTATCTATATCATGTTCATTTAGAACCTGACTAACGCTCATACGTGCTAAATCTTTCATGTTGTTATCCTGTGATAAATGTGAAAGATAAATGCGCTTCGTATTACCTGTAATAACATCAGTCATCGCTAGTCCTGCATCTTCATTAGACACATGTCCCATATCGCTTAAAATACGTTGCTTCGTCTTCCAAGGATAACGACACATGCGTAACATATCCACATCATGATTACTCTCAAACATAAAGGCATCACTGCCTTGAATCATACCTTTCATTCTATCTGACACATAGCCTGTATCTGTAATCATCGTAAATTTCTTATAATTATTATGGAAAATATAAAACTGTGGATCAATTGCGTCATGAGATACATTAAATGATTCAATATCAAAACCTGCAATAGATTTTGTTTCATAAGGATTAAATATGAATTTTTGATCCATTGGAATTTTACTATCTTTCTTCTCAATTGCTTTCCAAGTGTTCTCATTCGCATAAATCGGCAAACCATATTTACGCGCAAGCACACCTAATCCTTTAATATGGTCACTATGTTCATGAGTAACTAGAATGCCGTTTAAATCTTTTATATTTCTATCAATTTGGCTAAATAAATCTTCCATTTTCTTGCCAGTGAGTCCAACATCTACTAATAGACTGCCCTTATCACTTTCAACATAAGTGGCATTCCCCGTACTACCACTCGCCAATACACTCATTCGTATCAAGCGACTCATCCTTTCTACTTCCGACAACTTACTCTATATTTTAGAGTGCCTTCAGTCTAATTCCTTATATTTTGCACTCTTTAATTAAAAAAATGAAGTTTCGAACAATCCACATCATTCGAAACAATCCAGTCCTCTAAAATACCTTTATATTATACTATACCAATCCAAAAATTAAAGTTCCAATTCCATGTTTATGTACAACACTAACATAGATAAATAAAATAAGTGCATGAGACCATCGTAGCCTCACACACTTACTATACTTTCCACACCAAATATCATTTCTTTCTAATTAAGAACAGAGAAGGTACAGAGAAGGGTAATCTATTGAAAATAACCATACACACACTTACATACGCAGTTCTAAGATAGATAACGAAACATAGTTGCGGAGACTCCTAGGGGAGCAGTAATTTTAATGAACCTAAGTGCAATAGCACTTAGGTAAGTAGCTCTAAAGATGGATAATAAATGGCGTTGCGCGACTCCTAGTTGAAAAGAAAGTGTCGAGTGACTACAGGCACGAGCCTTTCCCACAGGAAAGCGTCGCAACAAAAGAATATTATCCATCTAAGAGCTGCTTTAGAGACGGCACCCCAGGAACGCGAAGCAACTTATGTGAGTGATTATCTATCTAAGAACTATTTTACAAGACCGCGGCTCGACCCATCCCCCCTAGGCAAGCATCACAACAGAATGAGTAAATATTCATCTAAGAATTTCTTTACAACCCTGCTCCCTAGTTATCAATCACTTTAGGATTTGATGATGTCGCTTCAACATAATACGTTTTCACGTCTTCTTTACCTTTATGCTTCACTTTAATTTCCCAGTTCGCCTGCAATAATTGCACATTCGTTTCTCTCACAACCGAGTAATATCCTAGTCTTGCATCCATCACTTCATCGCCTGATTTCAAGTAACGATTAAAGTATAATGTTTCTACTGCTTTACGTGGTGTAATAACCTGTTTCTTAGGATTATTATCACTCTTCGCAGGTTCAATATTATTCATTACCGATTGTTCATAACTTGTCGCTTTACCATCATTGATATTAAAGCGTAGACGCGCTTTATTATTGTTCATCAATGGATACCCTTCATAAGTCTGTTCATATGTCACAGTATCAGATGTAACATCACCAAGTTGATACATCTTACCATTGTAAACATTGCTCATGATGTAATCTTTTAAATCGCTTAAATTACTATCACTTACATTAACTGTGCTATTAATCTCACCTGTTAACGTATTACCAGAATCTTCCGCTTCTAATGATGACTTACCCTTCGCATAACTTTCGAAGTCTTTAGACTTAGCAGTAATCATCTGCATCTTCGTCCCGCTTACATCTTTATTTAAAATATCCTTCGAAATTTTAATTTCTTCTTGCTGGAATTTAACCTCATTATCACTTTCAGATTCGTTAATTTGAGACTTCGTCACCTTATTCACGTAAATCAATACGAGTAGGATATTAACTAGAATAAATACGAAAATAAACAATGTCTTCGTTCGTTTCCAATTCATTTATTCAAGCCTCCCATCCTCATAAGCGTACCAATCGCCGTCGTATTGAACATACCATGTTGGCACAAACTCACTATTACGTTGCACTTCTATATCATCTTTATCAGGTTGATCATCTTCTTTATAACCAATGACCATATTCGTTACCTTTTCAAAATCAATCGTATGATTATTTGCGAGTGAAGAACGAACACTTTCAACACTATCTAGCGACTTCGTTTTACCTTCTAAAGGTACACTAGAACGCAATAGCGCACGTTTGTAGTCATAAATGCCTTTATCTCCCCATGTGACCTCTATATCATTTAATTGCTGATCATTGAATGTTGGGTGCCCATTGAGGAAGAGTTGGTACGTTAATTCACCCGATGAATTATCTGTATTGAAAAGACGGAAGTCATCATTGAAGAATCCACCATGTCCATTTATATATTCAAATGTACTTGGAATCGTTGAATCCATATCACTTGAGCTAGATTCATCTTCAGATAAATTTTTATAATGGTATTTCTTACTTTCATCATTATAGTTCGCTACGCCAGTGTTATTATTGTACGTTGTCGAACCACTCTTACCGCTTCGAATAATCACTGAGTCGTCAAATAGAATCGCATTCATCGTTTCGACTGGAATCGTATCATAAACCATACGGTAAGAACGCATGTCTTTCGGACGATTTGGCGCAAATATATGCGTTGCTTTATCAATCGTATCTTTATTTGTGATTACCTCTGAATATTTCTGCATTTCTTTATTCAAATGATCCATCACTTTAATAAAATGATTAGCTTTCGTAGTCAATGTTACTTTCATGACTTCATGACGATCTTCACTAATCGCATACAACTCTAGATTCTCTTTAGGATTTTGACTTACGATAATACGATTAAATTTGAAATTTTTAGGTAACTTCGCTGATGAATTCAATACTTGACCTAAATATGTCGTTAGCGGCATATCATAAGTAAAATCTAGCACAGTAAAGTGGTCATTTAACATGGGAATATTTAAATTATAGTCTCGATGAATATGTTCCACTTTACTGACTTCATGATTCTTCAATGTACCTGTTACTTGAGACAATTGAGCACGAGATGGTGCCAGCCCTTTAACCTTATCGCCTTTAACTTCTACAATTTGATACGGAGATATCACATTCTCAATATTGGCAGACATGGGCTTACCAATCGTCTTAGTATTGCTCTTTTTACTATCTGTGCTATCAATATTATTTAAATCTGGTGAGAAATTCCACACCATAAACGTAAGCACAACACTCATCATGACTAATAGGAAAAGAATAATGGATTTAATATGCTCTTTACTCTTCATCCCAATCACCGTCGTCTATAACTTCACATGGAAGTGTAATAAATATCGATGTGCCTTGTCCTTCAACGCTATTCGCCCAAATTCTTCCATTATGCGCTTCTACAATCTCTTTCGAAATGGCTAGTCCTAAACCAGTACCACCCATTTTACGTGTACGCGCTTTATCTACACGATAGAAACGATCAAAGATTTTATCCACTTTGTTAATAGGGATACCTATACCATTATCTTTAATACGAATCGTCATACGATTGTATAAAGCATTTTGTTTCACGTGGAACTCGACGCGTTTTTCACCACGAGAATATTTCATCGCGTTAGTAATAACGTTATCAAACACTTGTGTCATCTTATCTGGATCAATTTCAGTAAAGATGGTTTCAGAAGGAATTTCACGTACAAACGTCGTGTCTTTCGCTGCCATTTCATGACGATTAATAATCTTATTAATGAACATGTTGAAGTCGACAATTTCCTTCGTAATTTGTTCGGATTCGTTATCCATTTTCGATAATTGCAGTAAATCATTAACAAGACGAATCATTCGTTCTGTCTCTTCACGTGTTACCGATAAGAAAGACGGTGCTAAATTATCATCTTTCCAAGCACCTTCTTCAAGTGCCTCTATGTAACTGTTCATCGATGTTAAAGGCGTACGTAATTCGTGTGATACGTTCGCAACGAATTCACGACGTTCACGTTCAACTTGTTGTTGTTCAGTAACGTCATGTAATACGGCGATGTAACCTGTCACAAATCCAGTTTCTTGAACAATCGTACTGAAATTCACACGTGCGATAATACCTTCATCTTCATTCATATCTAGTAAGAAGCTATCGTTATTCTCTTGAATTTCATCTAATGAGAATTCGTCTTCTAAATTCAATACACTTAGCATGTAATAACCGATTAAGTCTTCCTTAGACATACCTAACATTTTTATCGCCATATCATTGACGATACGCACACGACCACGTCGGTCTGTTGCGATAATACCGTCACTCATATGCGTGATAACTGAGTCTAAACGACGTTTCTCACTCTCAGTATTCGCTTGTGCCTCTTGAACTCGCTTAGACAAGTTGTTGAAGGCTAAAGCTAATTCACCGATTTCGTCATTACCATATATCTTAACGCGTTGCGTATAATTACCTTTAGACATCTCTACCGTCTGATTACGCATGTCCGTAATCGGCCTTGTAATCGTCCTTGCGATAAAGAAACCGAGTATAACGGTAATGAAGAGGGAAATCGCAGTACCGATAATGAATATTTGGTTAATATTATTCAACTGATTATATACATCATTAATATTCGATTCTATGTAAATATTACCAATCGTCTCGTTGCCATTCTTTACGGGTAAGTTGTAAATCCAAATTCGCTCTTTACCGCTACCATAGTCTTTTAAAACATTGTGACTATTAGATTCACCTAGCGATAAGGCTTTTTGAACGGAGTTATCATTAACTTTCTGATTAATCATATTATGTGATGATATCTTCGCTGTAGCCATGATAATTTGATCTTTATCAATAAAACGAATTTCTTCAATTTCTTGACGGTTGGCATACTCGTTTAATAAACTTTGAACTTCTTTTTGAGCGTTAGAGGGATCATCTCTGTATATCCGCTCAATGTTAACTTCAAGCTGTGTCGCATACTGTTTAATATTCTTCATGAAGTTATTTGTCAGTTCTTTTTCTAAACTATTAGTGAAATACAGACCGATGATCTGCATTCCAATAATAATCAATAACACATAAACAATAACAAGCTTGGTGTGAAGGGATTGTAACTGTTTCAGCCACTTCATAGTTGCAAGCCCCTAATCATGTTGTTGGAGGAAGTATCCAACGCCTCTACGTGTCACAATATATTCAGGGTGTGATGGATCATCTTCAATCTTCTCACGTAAACGACGAATCGTTACGTCTACTGTACGCACGTCGCCGAAGTAATCATAACCCCATACAGTTTGTAGTAAATGTTCACGTGTCATGACTTGACCCATATGTTTAGAAAGGTAGTGGAAGAGTTCAAACTCTCTGTGTGTTAATTCAATATCTTCCCCACGTTTTTTAATTGAGTAAGCATCTGGGTAAATGACAATATCTTTAATTGTAATTTCATTTGTCGTACCACTTACTTCTTGAGCTGGTTGTGAATAATGTCGACGTAAGTTCGCTTTCACACGTGCGATTAATTCACGTGTGCTGAACGGTTTCGTAACATAGTCATCCGCACCAAGTTCAAGACCTAAGACCTTATCGATTTCAGAGTCTTTCGCAGTTAACATAATAATCGGCATTTCGAATTTCTTACGTACTTCACGGCACACTTCCATACCGTCACGACCAGGTAACATGATATCTAATAATACAATGTCTGGTTCTTCCTCGTAGATTAAATCTACTGCATCATTACCATCATAGGCACAGTAAACATCATATCCTTCTTTTTTCAAATTAAATTCTAAGATGTCCGCAATTGGCTTTTCGTCATCTACAACAACAACTTTTCTTGCCATATCTATAAACCTCATTTCTCAAATTGTAGTTCTATATTTTATTATTCGTTCTTATGAATTAGTAAAGATTAAACTGTGATTTGATGCGTTTTTAATAAGTTTATAGCGCATATTAATCTACTATATAATTTACCATTAATATTCATGTAATTCTATTTTCATATTTAAAATTATAGAATAATATTCGTTTAAAGTTTACCACTCTAATTTAATATTACAAATAAGTTGAACCCTTTGAATACGGGACCAAAGTCGTAGTGATGCCTATTCAACCCATTATTACAGAATGATGATACGGCTCAATGGTTTAGTAGCAAGCTTTCTATTTTAAACATAAGAATAATATTAAGATTCTGTTGCGACGTCATACTTTTGTAATGCTAAAGAATGTATTACGATATTTAGCTTTTAGTATATTTTTTGATTTTTTGAAAAGGATATCTAAAAAGTTTAAAATGTGGATTTTCATGAGTAGTAAAATGAAGGCAAAAAAATGCCTATCCTTTTGGATAAGCAATACGGTCTCGACGGGAATCGAACCCGCGATCTCCTGCGTGACAGGCAGGCGTGTTAACCGCTACACTACGAGACCTAAAAAATGGTGACTCCTACGGGACTCGAACCCGTGTTACCGCCGTGAAAGGGCGGTGTCTTAACCGCTTGACCAAGGAGCCGTTCTTAAGCACAAGATAGATTATAGCACAGGCTTTATTTTGAAGACAAGACATTTTTTACATAATTTTAATATTTTTTTATAATTCCTTAATTTTTTGGATAAACGTTGTAATAACAATGGTTTTAAGGTTACAAATGCTATATTTATCGCTCTTTTTACACTCATGTTTCTAAAAAAATAGGCATTGAACGAATCAATGCCTACAAATAAATGATATTGCCGGAATGATAGACGGGCTACAGTGAGCAGATTTTTCGGCAGAAATACTCAAAGCTCGACAAAACTTGAGAAACAATTTTGCTCACTTTTCGATTCTGCTCAAAACCTAAACGCTCACTTTCGCACCTTTCTTTTACCACAATTGTTCTAATAGGTTTGTTTGGTCACGATCTGGGCCGACAGAGAAGATTGAAATACGTACATTACATAATTCAGAGATGCGTTCTAAGTATTTACGTGCATTATCTGGTAATTCTTCTAATGTACGGCAACCAGTGATATCTTCTTCCCATCCTGGTAACTCTTCAAAGATTGGTTTACAACGACGTAATTGATCTAAGTTAGCAGGATATTCTGTAATTTCTTCTCCATCTAATTCGTAAGCAGTACAAATCTTCACTGTATCAAGACCAGTAAGTACGTCGATAGAGTTAATAGATAAGTCTGTAATACCACTAACACGACGAGAGTGACGTAATACAACTGAGTCAAACCAACCTACACGACGTGGACGTCCTGTTGTTGTACCGTATTCACGACCAACTTCTCTAATATGATGTCCATCTTCATCAAATAATTCTGTAGGGAATGGACCATCGCCTACACGAGATGTATATGCTTTACATACACCAATCACTTTAGATACGAAAGTTGGGCCTACACCTGTACCAACTGTTACATTACCTGCAACAGGGTTACTTGAAGTTACGAAAGGATATGTACCATGGTCAATATCTAACATGACACCTTGTGCACCTTCAAATAAAACTTTTTCTTCAGCTACAAATGCATCGTCTAAGATTTTAGAAGTATCTGTAACAAACTCTTTTAAACGTTGACCTGCAGCATAGTATTCATCAAAGATTTCATCGAAACGTGGGCAAGTTTCATTAAACATGCCTTTGAAGTATGCATTTTTAACTTCAATGTTTTCTTTTAAACGTCTTTCAAATGTTTCTTTTTCTAATAAGTCAGCCATACGGATACCAATACGTTGTGCTTTATCCACATAAGCTGGTCCGATACCTTTCTTAGTAGTACCGATTTTATTATCACCACGACGACGTTCTTCATACTCATCTTGTGCTAAGTGATATGGAAGAATGACTTGCGCACGGTTAGAAATACGTAAGTTTGAAGTTGATACACCACGTTCATTTAAACCGTCTAATTCTTTTAATAATGCAACTGGATCTACAACTACACCGTTACCTATAACTGCAAGTTTATCTTTATAAAATATACCTGATGGCACTAAATGTAATTTATAAGTTTCTCCACCAAATTGAATCGTATGACCTGCGTTATTACCTCCTGAAAAACGTGCAATAACATCTGCTTGTTCCGCTAAGAAATCTGTAATTTTACCTTTACCTTCGTCTCCCCATTGTGTCCCAACAACTACGATTGATGACATGTGAGCACCTCCAAAGTTTTCTCAATTAACCATTAAGTATTCTATCAATACGAACCTCATAATGCAAATAAAAATCGAACATTAATTTTAGCGTATATTAGTTCTACACTCTAAAGTCAATTTATTTAACAAAACTGTTAAAACCTTGATAATACAACGATTTAAACTCATTTATCAAAAAATCATTACACATACTTACGCTCGAAATCTATCATCAAAACAAAACAAAAACCGTACATTAAATAAACAACGCAATTTAATGTACGGTAAAATATTTTTTATGACATTTCTGCATGTGCATAATCAATGTCTGTAAATTTATTATATTGTTTCATGAAGTGTAACTTCACAGTACCAGTCGGACCATTACGTTGTTTAGCGATAATGATTTCAATTTCACCATTTTCATCATTCGATTGTGGTTCGAAATTTCCACCGTCATCGTCATCATCGCCTTCACCGCGATTATAATAATCATCACGGTATAAGAAGGCAACGATATCTGCATCTTGCTCGATAGAACCTGATTCACGAATATCACTCATCATTGGTCGTTTATCTTGACGTTGTTCCACGCCACGAGATAACTGACTTAATGCAATAACTGGACATTCTAATTCACGAGCAATCGCTTTTAAAGTACGTGAAATTTCAGATACTTCTTGTTGTCTGTTATCAGAAGCACGTGAACCACTACCTTGAATTAACTGTAAATAGTCAATCACAATCATGTCTAAACCATGTTCTTGTTTTAAACGACGGCATTTAGAACGTAAGTCTGTAATTCGAATACCAGGTGTATCATCAATGAAGATCTTGGTACGTGATAATTTACCGACTGCTATTGTAAATCGATTCCAGTCTTCTTCTGTCATCGTACCTGTACGTAGTCGATTGGAATCCACATTACCTGAACTACAAATCATACGTGTTGCTAATTGGTCTGCCCCCATCTCAAGTGAGAAAATGCCGACAGTATAATTACCTTCATGTGTCGCTACCTTTTGAGCAATGTTAAGAGCGAAGGCAGTCTTACCTACTGAAGGACGGGCAGCTAAGATAATTAAGTCATTTCTGTTAAATCCAGCTGTCATTTGGTCTAAATCACGATAACCCGTAGGAATACCCGGAGTTTGACCACTATTTTGGTCGAGCTCTTCAGCTGTTTCATAAACTTGTCCTAATACATCTCTAATATCCTTAAATCCATCACTCTGACGATTAGAGGATAATTCAAGAATACGTCGCTCGGCATCACTTAATATCGCATCTAATTCAAGTTCATTATCATAACCATCGTTGGCAATACTATCCGCAGTTTGAATTAATCTGCGCTTCAATGCATGGTTTGCGACGATATTTGTATAATACTGAATGTTACGTGTCGTTGGTACATTATTTGAGAGTTCCGCTAAATATTGAGGACCACCAGCCTCGCTTAATGTACCTTCTTTCGTTAATTGATCCATTAACGTTACGACATCAATTTCATCACCATCTTCATTTAAGTTCATCATCGCTCTGAAGATGTGTTGGTGGGCACCTCTATAAAAGGACTCAGGAAGGAGCACTTCCTGAGTCGAATTAATCAATTGTGGATCTAAAATAATTGCACCTAAGACAGATTGTTCAGCTTCATTATTATGTGGCATTTGCTTTTGCTCATACATATTATCCATTAATCATTACACCTCTAAATCCATCTTAATTTTCACAAATCATAGTGCAACATTGTTATTTGAAAATTTTTAGTCATTAGTTCACGCAGCGTAGTTGAATGACGCTCAAATACATAGTTTTTAATGAACTTAAGTGCTTCAGCACTTACGTAAGTAGTTCTAATGATTAGAAACAAAGAACTACTTTACCCGCTTCTTACTTCTCTACAGTGTGAACACGAATTTTACCTTCAACTTCTTTGTCTAATTTAACAGGTACATTTGTATAACCTAATGCATGGATACCTTGAGGTAAATCCATTTTACGTTTATCAATTTTAATATCATGTTGTGTTTTAAGTGCTTCAGCAATTTGCTTAGTACTTACAGAACCAAACAATTTGCCTCCTTCACCAGTTTTAGCACTCACTTCAACTTCAATTTCTTCTAATTTTGATTTTAAGGCTTTAGCGTCATCAATTTCTTTTTGTCTATCCGCTTCAGCACGTTTATTTTGTTGTTCCAATTGTTTCAAATTACCTGGAGTTGCTTCAACAGCATAATTATTTTTAATTAAAAAGTTATTTGCATACCCTACTGGTACATCTTTAATTTCGCCTTTTTTACCTTTACCTTTAACATCTTGTGTGAAAATTACTTTCATGCGTCTTCACTCCTAATCATTTGTTCTGTAATTGCTTGTTGTAATTGTTCAATCGCTTCTTCAATTGATAATCCTTTCAATTGTGTTGCAGCGTTAGTTAAGTGACCACCGCCACCTAAGGCTTCCATCGTTAATTGAACATTAATAGAGCCTAATGAACGTGCTGAAATACCGATTAAGTTATCTTCACGTTTAGCTACTACATAAGAAGCTTCTATACCTTCTAAACTTAACAACTCATCCGCAGCTTGTGCAACTGTAACAGGATGATAAATTTTTTCGTTAGAACCATGTGCAATTGCAATGCCATTATCTTGAACTTCAACCGTTCGAATAAGTTCTGAACGATTAATATACGTATCGACGTCATCTTTTAAGAAGTGTTGCGTTAATATCGTATCTGCACCATGGGCACGTAAATAGCTTGCCGCGTCAAACGTTCTAGAACCTGTACGCAATGTGAAGTTACGTGTATCAACAATGATACCTGCATACATAACAGTAGATTCTAAACGTGTTAAACGTTGTTCTGTTGGTTGATATTCTAATAACTCTGTTACAAGTTCTGCAGTCGAGCTTGCATAAGGTTCCATATATACTAATAATGGGTTAGAAATAAAGCTTTCTCCTCGTCTATGATGGTCAATCACGACTTTACGATTAGCTTTATTTAGAATGTTCTCATCTAATACCATTTCTGGTTTATGCGTATCCACAACGACAATTGTAGATTTAGATGTCATCATATCCCATGCTTCATCTGATGTAACAAATCGTTCTTTCAACTCAGGTTTCTTATCGATTTCATCCATCACTCGGCGTAACGTTGGATCAATATCTTCCTCGTTTAAGACAACATAGGCCTCTAAATTATTCATTAATGCGAATCTTGAAACCCCAATTGCCGCACCTATAGCATCTAAGTCAGGACGTTTATGTCCCATAATGATAACTTTATCGCCTTCAGTTAATATATCCTTTAATGCGTGAGAAATAACACGCGCTCTTACACGTGTACGTTTTTCCATCGGGTCAGTCTTACCGCCATAGAATCGCACGTTTCCGTTCATATTCTTGATAGCTACTTGGTCACCACCACGACCTAATGCTAAATCTAGACCAGATTGTGATAATTCACCAAGATCGATTAAGTTCTCTGTACCTTCTCCGACACCGATACTTAATGTTAATTGAGCACGGTAACCGACACTCTTTTCACGTAATTGGCTAAGAATTTCAAAGTTAGATTCTTCGATTTCGGCTAATATCTTTTGATTTAAATACGCTACGAACTGGTCAGAATTATATCGTTTAAAGTAAATGTTGTATTCTGATGCCCAACGACTAATCACTCGTGTTACCATTGAGTTGATTTCAGAACGTTGCGTGTCGTTCATATTTTGCGTAATTTCATCGTAGTTATCTAAGAATAACGTTGCGATGATTGGTTTCGATTCTTCATATAACTCATTAGTTTGTACTTCATCTGTAATATCGAAGAAATATAAACAACTTTCTTCTTCTGAATGTCGAACGTGGTAATGATATTGACCATGTTCGATTTCAACTTCTTGTACCTTTTCAAGCTGCTTTAAAATATTCGGAAAAACTTCATTGACTGGTTCTGAGATGACATTCGTTTCTAAGTGTTCAGACATGTACTGGTTAATCCATTCAATATGGTCATCAGCATCAAGCACGACCATACCAATAGGTAATCGTTTAATTGCTCTGTTACTTCCAGCCGAGATGTGACCACTTAAGTTATCCACATAATTATCCATTTTCAATAAGGCTTGTCTGACTAACACGATGCTAATAATAATCATCACGACTAAAATAGCTGCTGCAATTGTAGCGACTAATGGTTTAAAGATAAACCATACAACTACAAGTGCAATCGAAGTGAGTACCATTAAAATAAATGGTATCAGTAGAGCCTTCTTAGTGGATTGACGGTTCATTATTCCACCTCTATTCACTTTTTAAAGTCATTTTTTAATCATTCGTTTTAAATTAATTCCTAAATCAAGTACGCCAAGTAATGCAATGATATGTGTTGCTGGTGTAATAATTGTCCCCACAACCATCAGCAATATCGTTACAGCGTTTGGTATACGTTTTGCTTTACCAAAGAAATGAATTACACTCAATCCTTGGATATACATCAGTAATGATAACACAACTTCGAAATTTAACACGATACTTTGGAAAGTACTTGGTTCAGTAGCGAACATTACACAAAGTAAAACAACCATATATACCCATAGTAATGAACGGTTAAGCTGCCAAGCAAATAAAGGTTTAAAAATTGGTGTAGCTACTTTAAATTTACGAAGAATTGGAAATGTAATAATTAAATTAATTAAGACTAAAATAAAGACCGTAATGATAATAAAACTCGGAAGTTGAACTGCCGTTTGACGGAAACCTTCTTCTAAGATTGTTTTATAATCTGCTTCAACACCTGTTGTTACAACAGCATTATGCATTGTATCTTTAAAAGGCTTAATTAATGTCGTAGCGCTAGGTATCTTTTTAAACGTTTGTAATAACATAAATGCGACTAAAGTAAATATACTTAAATATGTTGTAGCTATAAATAAGATGCGTTCTTTAGAGGCACGTTCTTTCAATAATTGGCCAATAATAAAGCTAAGTATTAAAACTAAAATCATGGCACTTAATACAAATGTATTACCCAACAATGTGGTAAGAATAACTGTGATCAAAGCTCCAATTCCAAATGATGGAATAGACTTATTCCATAAAATAATACCTGGAATTGTAGCGAATAAACATAGAATTAATCCAAGTACTGGTAATACATACGTAACTAAAGCAACCATAACAAGTGCAATTGTTCCTATAATTGTTGCTTTAGGATGTACTTTTGAAAACAAATTCGCCACTCCTATACTATTTTGACTATAACTTCTATTTTAACCTCTAAGCAAAATTAAAACAAATTGTGAAGATTGAGGTATAGCATAAGACTATAACAATGTGTTTTTACTTCCATAGCGACCTACCCGCTTCGTCTATTTCCGCTTAAATTTCGTCACTTTAAGAAAATGATACAAGTTAGGTGCCCAATCATTAAAATTTAATAAAAAGCCATCATGACCTACATTATCTGGAACAAAGAAATGACGATGATATTTAAATCGCTCCCCTACTGCCCTCACTTGATCATCTGGATATAATAAATCATCCGTAAATCCCATTGTTAAGACCTTAGTATCTAGAGATTGATAAACATCATCTACATTCGTACGTCCGCGATCAACATTATGGCTATCTAAAACATTTAGCATTGTTAAATAACATGACAAATCATACGTTTCTTTAAATTTATTACCTTGATGTCGTTGATAACTCACCACTTCATCTGGTGAAAAGCGTTGGTCGTAACTTTTAGATGAACGATACGTTAGAAAGCCTAATTGTCGCGCAATACTAAGACCTTCTTTGCCACCAAGATGAATCGCTTCTCGTGCAATTTCATTGAAAGCACGACTATATGACGACGTCTTATCAGTTGCTGCTAGAATAACCGCCTTATCCACTTCGAATTGGTGATTATATAGAAGCTCCATGACTTGCATACCACCTAGACTACCACCAATTAAAATATTAATCTTGTTGAAGCCAAGTGCGCGTATGCCCAATTCAATAGCTTTTACAATATCTCTCAAAGTTAAATGCTTTGGAAAATTTGGATTAGTTAAAGGAGAACTTGAACCAAAAGGACTACCAATAACATTAAACGTTAGAAATTGATAATCATAAATCGGCATATAACCACCGTCTATAATTTCACGCCACCAACCAGGCTCTTCATCTGTGCCATATGTTAGATGATTACCAGTAAGTGCGTGACACACTACAACAAGCGGTTGACCAGCATAGCCTACATGTTCATAACGCAATTGTAAATTATCAATCATTTCACCTGATTCAGTTGTAAAGGGTCCTAGATTTAATGTTTCTACTGTGTAATTGGTCATGCGGTTACCTCCTTTTAAATAAAAAAATCGCCTATACTCTATTCTTAAAGTATGAGGCGATTTGTCTCCATTACTTATCATTCGAGTATCTCGTTGGTAGTAGCACCGTGCGTATGCATCGTCGGTTGCTGAAGTTTCTTAGGGCCGTGTCCCTCCACTTCTCTTAATAAGTTTTTTATCTCTATTCATTTACTGCGTATTTATAAAATAGTATCAATGTACCATTTATGTTCTAGACTTTTATTGTATCTAATTGTATAACCAACTTCAATTGTTAGTTGTTGGGTTCTGCCTTTTCTAAAAGAAGAAACGTAAACCTGCTATAAGAACAATACCCACTAATATTGTTGTCGTAAGACTTCGTGTAAAAAGCGCAACAAAAACAGTTGGAATTGTTACTAAAACAAATGGGATATTGAGTGTATATCCTGCTACGCCCTCTTGTTGCTCGATAATGCCATCTAATATAAGGGCTGTAAATAATGTAATTGGTATAAACGATAACCATTTAATTACCGTTTCTGAAAGTTGAATACGTGAAATCATTAAGAATGGGACTACTCGAATAATTAAAGTTACAAGTCCACACAACACGATTAATATAAACATGTGCCAAGATGTTGTCATTTATCCATCACCACCCCTAATGTTGCTGCTAACATAGATGCAATTAAAATTGCGACGTATGACGGCATGAACCAGCTTAAACTGAGCATCATCACGATGACAAATACGATAAGTACTATGTAAATTCTAAGTTTAGATGAAGTAATTGATTCAAATTGTGCCATTGTTAAAAAGATAAACATCGCGGTAATCGCAAAATCAAGACCTAACATATCTGGATTAGATATGTATTTACCGAGTAACGCACCAACAATACTTGCTAGTGCCCAAAATGAATATGCAGTTAGATTCAATCCATGTAACCAACGATCGTTTATCTTCTCCCCTTTTAAATGAGGCGTGATTGCAACACCAAAGGTTTCATCTGTCAAAATTGAAGACAAGCCTAGTCGATTCCAAATACCATAATCTTTATAATTAGGTGCTAACGTCATTGAAAGTAGGAAGAAACGTGAATTGACAATCAATGTTGTAAGGACAATGGCAGAAATCGGTGTTCCAGTAGCCACAAGTGCACATATAATAAATTGTGCTGCACCAGCATAAACAAGCAAACATAATAATAGTATCTCGATGATACTAAAGTGTTGTGAAGCCGCCACTATTCCAAATGATAGTCCAATTCCAACGTAGCCTAATAAAGTAGGTATACATTCTTTAACGCCCTGTTTAAATGTCACATGTGATGTCATCTTTGTAACCTCCTTTATTCTTTTTATTTTTATAAAGTAATATACTAATAATTTTAGTCTAATATACGGATGCTAGAGTGGCAACAACATTAGACACAGGGTTGTGTGATGTTAGACTGAAAGACCACTTAGAAGTATTGATTTGAAAGGATTTTAAATGTGTCTGTTTTTTGTCGACAACGGTTGATTTACCTCTTAAAAAGTAGTCTAAATTAGCCCTTTTCACTTCATCCCTTTATTAAGAAAAAGTGGAATTTTATGCAATTAATTATTAGAAATATACTAAGAGAATATGGACTAAATTTAATATAATAGAATCTCATATGTAAGGACGAAAAAAAACTGAGAAAAGCTCGGTAAGAGCATTTTCTCAGTTTAGTCGACTACCGCGAATTTGCAATGTAGCCTTAACATATTCATTTTAATCTGTACTTCTTACTAACTAATGAATTAGCCATTAACTGGACGGATTTCAGTTTTACCACCCATGAATGGTACTAATGCTTCTGGAATTGTGATTGAACCATCTGCATTTTGATAGTTTTCAACGATAGCTGCAAATGTACGTCCTACAGCAAGTCCACTACCGTTTAAAGTATGTGCTAATTCTGGTTTAGAAGCGGCATCACGTTTGAAGCGGATGTTAGCACGACGCGCTTGGAAATCAGTACAGTTTGAGCAAGAACTAATTTCTTTATAGTTGTCATAACTTGGTAACCATACTTCTAAGTCGTATGTTTTGCTAGCACTGAAACCGATGTCGCCAGTACATAAGATAACACGACGATATGGTAAACCTAATTCTTCAAGAATTGCTTCAGCATTTTGTGTCATATCTTCTAAAGCGTCCCAAGAATCTTCAGGTTTTTCGATACGAACCATTTCAACTTTGTCGAATTGGTGTAAACGGATTAAACCTCTTGTATCTCTACCAGCTGATCCTGCTTCACTACGGAAACAAGCTGTTTGAGCAGTGAATTTTTCTGGTAATACGCCTGGTTGGATGATTTCATCTCTGTAGAAGTTTGTTAATGGAACTTCTGCAGTTGGAATTGTGTATAAACCTTCTTTTTCAACTTTGAATAAATCTTCTTCAAATTTAGGTAATTGACCAGTACCAAACATTGTATCTGCGTTAACTAATTGAGGTGTCATCATTTCAATATAACCATGTTGCGTTGTATGTTTAGTAAGCATGTAGTTCATTAATGCACGTTCTAATAATGCACCATCTTTAGTTAAGTATACGAAACGCGCACCTGAAATTTTTGCAGCACGTTCAAAGTCTGCCATTTTTAATTCTTCTACTAAGTCCCAGTGTGCTTTTGGTTCAAAGTCAAATTCACGAGGTGTACCCCATTTTTTAACTTCAACGTTTTCTTCATCAGAATCCCCTTGTGGTACATCTTCAGCAATTAGATTAGGGATACGGATTAAGATATCTCTAACTTTATTATCCACTTCGTTAAGTTTAGCGTCGTTTTCTTTGATTTCGTCACCAAGTTCACGCATTTCTTTGATTACGTCGTCTGCATTTTCTTTGTTACGTTTCTTTTCAGCGATTTCTTCACTTACTTTGTTACGACGTGCTTTCATTTCTTCAGTTTTACCGATTAATTGACGACGTTCGTTATCTAATTCTAATACTTCGTCAACTACTTTAGGATCATCTCCACGTAATTCAATTTTGCTCTTGACTGTGTCTGCTTGTTCTCTAAATAGTCTAATGTCTAACATGTAATACTCATCCTTCCCAATTTTTGAAAAATTTAATTTCGGATAACATGCATATTTTCAATAAAAAAAGACCACATCCCCTTTACAAGGGACGTGGTCTACGCGTTGCCACCCTATTTAACAATTTAACACTACATATGTATCAAATTGCACTTTCCTTAAAATAACGGTTATTACCGATTGTTCACAATTGTAGGTAGATTCGCATAACAATCAATTACTTGTTCACACTCAACACAAGCTCTCTGAAATTAATTGATTATGTTACTTGTCCCACGAACAATAACTTATTAAGTTATTTTTAATATAGCAAACTCCTTTATAATTAGCAAGTAAATGGTAAATAATATTATATTCATGCTAGTCGTAAACACCCTCTATTAACCAACATAATCACTTCCCATCATTTATTACAAAATAATCTTCATAATAGTGTTGACGAAAGTCATTCACAGGTATAATATTTTCTATTGTATTTAAAAAGGTCATAAACAAACATTCAAATTTAAAACTCAACAAGCGAGTTAGTTGTTGATGCTTTCGCTACGCATCTCATCGTCACTTAAAATTTGAGTTATATATAGAATTGACAATAATCACATTTTTACAATTTAGTATTATACGTTCGAAACGTCTTCAAGGGAGGGTTTAATTCATGGAAACATTAACAACAGTTAATATTCCGAAAAGAAAAGAAGAGACACATAAAGGTGACTATGGAAAGATTCTACTGATAGGTGGAAGTGCCAATTTAGGGGGCGCAATCATGTTGGCTGCGCGTGCGTGTCTTTATAGTGGAAGTGGATTAATTACAGTAGCTACACATCCTACAAATCATGCTGCACTTCATTCTCGTTGCCCAGAAGCGATGGTTATCGATATTAACGACACTAAAATGTTAACTAAAATGATTGAGAACACAGATAGTATTTTAATTGGACCAGGCTTAGGTGTCGATTTCAAAGGTAATAACGCAATTACGTTTTTACTACAAAATATTCAGCCACATCAAAACTTAATTGTTGATGGTGATGCTATAACGATATTTAGTAAATTAAAACCTGATATCCCAACTTGCCGTGTTATCTTCACGCCACATCAAAAGGAATGGGAACGTTTGAGTGGCATCCCTATTGAAGAACAAACTTATGAACGTAATAGAGAAGCTGTAGATAAGTTAGGTGCTGCAGTTGTACTGAAAAAACACGGTACTGAAATATTCTTCAAAGACAAAGAATATAGACTTACCATTGGTACACCGGCAATGGCGACTGGTGGCATGGGAGATACCTTAGCTGGTATGATTACAAGCTTTGTTGGACAATTTGATGATTTTAGAGATGCGATCACAAGCGCAACTTATACACATAGTTATATTGGAGAGAAATTATCTGAATCTATGTATGTCGTACCACCTTCACGTCTAATTAGTGAAATTCCATACGTTATGAAAGAATTAGAAAACTAAATTAAATATAACAAATAAGACTTCCCTGGTATTAGGGAAGTCTTATTTGTTGAAGAAATCAATATTGTTGTAGCTTTCTATAATTGATTAGCCTTCTATTCTTTAGTTTTCGTCATCTTCATCATTGTTTGATGCATTTTCAATGTCTTCATTTACACGATCCATGAAGTCTTGTCTAACTTCAATACGTTCATCTGTTGCATCTTCATCAGATGAAACTGTAGTTTCTTCGTCCGCTTCAGTATGAAGTGCGTTACCTGGTGTATCATCATCAATTACTTCTTCACTAGGACTTTCAGTACTTTCTGCATTTGATTCACCATTTTCAGTTTGGGCAGCCTCAGTCGCATCTTCATCTTCTGTTTTATCAATAACTTTAGCAACTGTTGATACAAATTGATCATCGCCTAATTTCATTAAGCGAACACCTTGAGTTGCACGACCATTTTGAGAAATATCTTCTACTTCTAAACGAATGATAACACCACTATTTGTAACAATCATTAAGTCTTCTTCGCCATTAACAGTTGTGATACAAACGATATTACCATTACGTTCAGTAATCTTCGCAGTCTTGATACCTTTACCACCACGATTTGATAAGCGATATTCGCTCACTGGCGTACGTTTACCATAACCATTTTCAGTGACGACTAACACTTCATCTTCGCTATCGGCATGTGCAACATCTAGACCTACAACGACATCATCTTCACGTAATGAGATACCTCTTACACCTGCAGCAGTACGACCTAATGGACGTAAACTTGTTTCTGCAAATCTAATTAATGAAGCATGAGATGTTCCAATCAAGATATCTTGGTTACCATCTGTAAGACGTACTGCAATTAATTCATCGTCTTCTTTGAATCCAATCGCAATCTTACCGTTCTTATTGATATGTGAGAAATTGCTTAAAGCAGAACGTTTCACAATACCATTTTTAGTTGCAAATACTAAGTAACTATCTTCATCTTCAAGGTTTCTAACAGCAATCATCGTACTGATTGTTTCATCATTATCTAATTCAATCGCATTGATAACTGGAATACCTTTAGATTGGCGAGATAATTCTGGAACTTCGTATCCTTTAAGTTTATAAACACGACCTTTTTTCGTGAAGAATAGAACGTGGTCATGTGTACTTAACGTTACAAGTTGGCTTACGAAATCTTCTTCCAATGTATTCATACCTTGAACGCCGCGTCCGCCACGGTGTTGTGAACGATACGTTGAAACTGGTAAACGTTTAATATAGTTATTATGGCTTAATGTGATGACGATTTGTTCTTCAGGAATTAAATCTTCATCTTCTAAATCATCTAAGCCACCTAATTGAATTTCTGTACGACGTTCGTCACCAAAACGTTCTTTAATATCAGTTAACTCATCACGAACTAATTGAAGTAAAACTTCGTCGTCGGCTAAGATTTCTTCAAGTTCAGAAATATAACCGAGTAATTCGTTGTATTCATTTTCAATTTTATCTCGTTCTAAACCAGTTAAACGTCTCAAACGCATATCTAAAATAGCTTGCGCTTGACGTTCAGACAATTTAAAACGCTCTTGCAATGTTTCCATAGCGACTTTATCTGTTTCTGATTCACGAATTGTCGTAATAATCTCATCGATATGATCTAACGCTATACGTAAACCTTCTAAGATATGTGCTCGGTCTTTCGCCTTTTTCAAGTTGTATTCAGTACGACGACGTACAACTGTCTTTTGATGTTCTAAATATTCAACTAAAGCTTGTTTTAAATTGATTAATTTTGGACGTCCATTAACAAGTGCAATCATATTAACACCAAATGAAGTTTGTAATGGTGTCTGTTTATATAAATTGTTTAAAATAACATTGGCATTTGCATCTTTACGAACATCGATTACTACTCTAACGCCAGTACGTAAACTTGTTTCATCACGTAAATCAGTAATACCTTCAATTTTCTTTTCACGAACAAGTTCTGCAATCTTCTCAATCATACGCGCTTTATTAACTTGATACGGGATTTGAGTCACTACGATACGTTGGCGACCGCCACCTCGCTCTTCAATTTCCGCACGTGCACGCATTTGAATTGATCCTCGACCTGTTTCATAAGCACGTCGGATGCCACTTTTCCCTAGAATTAAACCAGCTGTTGGAAAATCAGGGCCTTGAATATCTTCCATAAGTTCTGCAATCGTTACATCTGGATTCTTACTTAAATGTAAAACACCGTTGATGACTTCAGTTAAATTGTGAGGAGGAATATTTGTTGCCATACCTACAGCGATACCTGATGCACCATTAACTAATAAGTTAGGGAAACGAGAAGGTAAGACTTCCGGCTCTCTTTCAGTACCATCATAGTTATCTAGAAAATCGATTGTATCTTTGTTAATATCACGCAGTAATTCTAACGTAATCTTAGTCATCTTCGCTTCAGTATAACGCATGGCAGCGGCACCATCGCCGTCCATTGAACCAAAGTTACCTTGACCATCGACAAGTGGATAACGATAACTGAATGTTTGTGCCATTCTGACCATGGCATCATAGATTGATGAGTCTCCGTGAGGGTGATATTTACCCATTACATCCCCAACAATACGTGCTGATTTTTTATATGGTTTATCAGGTGTCATACCTTGTTCATTTAAGCCATATAAGATACGACGGTGTACAGGTTTTAAACCATCACGTACATCAGGTAACGCACGTGAAACGATAACGCTCATTGCATAGTCTAAGAATGATTCGCGCATCTCGCTGGTTATATTTCGTTCATTTATTCTTGATTGAGGTAAGTCAGCCATCAAGATATCCTCCTTCTATAATCAATTCACTTAAAATAGCAAGACTGCAAGCCATTATGCTGTACAGTCTTCAAGATTTTCAATACTAGACGTTAACTTAGAAATCTAAGTTCGCATATACTGCATTGTCTTCGATAAATTGTCTACGATTTTCAACTACATCACCCATTAACATTTCAAATGTTTGGTCTGCTTCAATCGCATCTTCTAATTTAACTTGTAACATCATACGGTTTTCAGGATTCATAGTCGTTTCCCATAATTGATCCGCATTCATTTCTCCTAAACCTTTATAACGTGATATTTGCCATTTAGGTGTAGGGCTTAATTCTGATTTCAATTTATCAAGTTCACGATCATTAAATACATAATATTTTTGTTTGCCTTGAGCTAATTTATACAATGGCGGTTGTGCAATATACACATATCCCGCTTCGATTAGTGGTCTCATGAAACGATAGAAGAACGTTAGTAATAAAGTTCTAATATGCGCGCCATCCACATCAGCATCTGTCATGATTACAATTTTATGATAACGTGTTTTAGAGATATCGAACTCGCCACCAATACCAGTACCAAAAGCTGTAATCATTTGACGTATTTCATTATTGTTAAGAATACGGTCTAAACGTGCTTTTTCAACGTTTAAGATTTTACCTCTTAATGGCAAGATAGCTTGTGTTTTAGAGTCACGACCTTCTTTTGTAGACCCCCCGGCAGAGTCACCCTCTACTAGGAAGATTTCACTTTCTTCAGGTTTCTTACTTGAACAGTCTGCAAGTTTACCTGGTAAGCTTGAAATTTCTAAAGCTGATTTACGACGTGTCACTTCACGTGCTTTCTTAGCTGCGACACGTGCGCGTGATGCCATAATTCCTTTTTCCACAACGATACGTGCAACATTTGGATGTTCATATAAGAAACGTTCAAAATGCTCGGCAAACAATCTATCAACAATTTGACGTACTTCAGAGTTACCTAATTTCGTTTTAGTTTGTCCTTCGAATTGAGGATCACCGTGTTTAATTGATACGACGGCTGTTAAACCTTCACGTGTATCTTCACCAGACAATCTTTCTTTATCGTCTTTGATAATCTTACTTTGTGTTCCATAGCTATTTAATATACGCGTTAAGGCACGTTTGAAACCATCTTCATGCGTACCACCTTCATAAGTATGGATATTATTCGCATAAGATAATAAGTTCGTTGCATAACCGCTGTTATATTGCATAGCGATTTCTATTTCTACATCATCTTTAGTTTGATGAATATAAATAGGTTCTTCATGAATAGGCTCTTTATTTTCGTTTAATAGTTCAACGTAAGATTTAATACCGCCTTCATAGTGATATGTATCTTCGCGTTGCTCTACATCTTCACGCTCATCTCTTAAAGTGATTGAAATACCTTTGTTCAAGAATGCAAGCTCTCTAATACGCTTTTGTAGCGTTTCATAGTTATAAACAGTTGTTTCAGTGAATATCTCACCATCTGCTTTAAAGCGAATGACTGTGCCTGTTTTATTAGTGCTACCTACTTCTTTAAGATCAAATTGAGGTACACCTTTTTTATATGCTTGATGATAGATTGTATCGTTACGATGAACGTATACCTCTAAATCTTCAGACAATGCGTTAACAACTGAAGAACCTACACCATGTAGACCACCAGATACTTTATAACCGCCACCGCCAAATTTACCACCAGCATGCAGTACAGTTAAGATAACTTCAACTGCTGGACGACCCATTTTTTCTTGAATATCAACAGGAATGCCTCGACCATTGTCAGTTACTTTAATCCAATTGTCTTTTTCAATAATAACTTCGATTTGATTTGCATAACCAGCAAGTGCCTCGTCGATACTGTTATCCACGATTTCCCATACTAAGTGGTGCAAACCTCTTTCTGAAGTTGACCCTATATACATACCAGGTCTTTTACGAACGGCTTCTAACCCTTCTAATACCTGTATCTGTCCAGCACCATAGTTATCTGTGTTGTTTACATCTGACAATGTATTCACCATCACTTTCTATTACTTTATAATTTCACCTTGATTGATTCGATAAAGCTTAGCATTATTCATAATTTCATGATCTATGCCGTCTACAGATGTTGTTGTTACAAAGGTTTGTACTTTATGTTGAATCGTGCTTAATAGATGTGTTTGTCGAGAATCATCTAATTCGCTTAACACATCATCCAATAATAAGATTGGATATTCTCCAACTTCAATATTCATTAACTCTATTTCTGCTAATTTAATGGATAATGCAGTCGTACGTTGTTGCCCTTGAGATCCATATGTTTGTGCATCCATATCATTTACATTAAAGCCCAAATCATCTCTATGTGGTCCAAATAAACAGACGCCTCTATCCATTTCTCGCTTAATATTGTCATTCAATAGCGTAATCACTTCGTCCAATAACGTCTGTTCATCTTCGCTCATATCACTGAGTTTAATACTTGGTAAATAAGTTAATGACAACGTTTCTCTCTCATTCGTGATACCCGCATGAATCGGTTTAGCCAATGATTCTAATTCTTTGATGAAATGCTCTCGTCTCAACGTTACATTTAAAGCATATTGTGCAAATTGTTGGTTTAAGACTTCTAACATTGTAGTGTCTTGCTTCTGGCCCAATTGCAGTTGCTTTAAGTAATTATTCTTCTGTTTGAGAATACGCTGGTATTGAGCCAAATCATTTAAATATACTGCAGATATCTGACCTAATTCCATATCAATAAAGCGTCTTCGTATCTGAGGGGAGCCTTTGACAATATTTAAATCTTCTGGCGCAAAAAGAACCACGTTAAGATGTCCAACATACTGAGTTAGTCGACTTTGTTCTAAGTGGTTCACTTTTACTTGTTTACCTTTTTTAGTTATAAACATCGTTAGTGGCATCGTTCCATGTCTATAATTTAGTACACCCTCTATTTTAGCATACTCTGAGTTAAACCGTATAAGCTCCTTATCATTCGATGTACGATGACTTTTGGCTAAAGCTAATGTGTAAATTGATTCAAGCAAATTCGTCTTCCCTTGTGCATTTTCTCCGATCAGAATATTCACATCAGGATGACATTCGAGCGTAACTTCTTCATAGTTACGATAATTTTCTAATTGGAGTGTTTTAAGTTTCATTGTTCACCTTGATGAATAATGATTACAGAATCAATTTCAGGGATATCTGGGAAATCAATTCGATCTTGGTTAGCTAGTTTTTTACCACGACGTGTTTCGCGCTCGCCATTAATTAGAACTTCAACATCTTGTAAGAACCATTTAGCTTGTCCACCTGATTCAATAATGCCTTCCGTTTTAAGAAATTGGCCTAACGTAATATCGCCTTCAACTACTACTTCTTGAACCAAAATAATCACTCCGTTTCTTTATGTGTCATTAATATATTATACCTTTTTTAGGTTTAAATTTCATTTAAAATGGAATGTGAAACCGTTTACTTCACAATATCTTTTTACATATTTAATTTTAGTAGGAAAATTAGTTATATTTTTCAATTTGAAGCGGCTTTTTTTAAGAAATTGAAGATTACAATTGAGGTTGTATAGAGAATAGCCTGATTTTTAATTTTAAGGGCCATTTTAGCTTGATGATATATTATTTAGAGTTATACACTAGTGAATAACTTTTGTGTCTATATTAAAGGCTGAATGAGCTTAAATTAAATAAAAGGAGTTACGACAGAATTTCTTTTGAATTCGTCGTAACTCCAAATTAAAAGCTTTTAAAACTAATACGTTCTTATTGGTAAAATTAATTGTGTAACAGAATCATCTTCTTTTGGTTTAAGGATGAATGGTTTCATCGTACCAAAGAATTCAACTTCAACTTCATCATTATCTATCGCTTTTAACGCATCCATCATATAACGAGAGTTGAAAGAAATCTTCAAGTTGCCACCCTCTACATCCGTTGCTGTAACTTCTTCTTTTACAGTACCAATCTCAGGTGACGTAGATGATAATTCTACAACATCATTACCCGTACTTAACTTAATAACATTGTTGCCACCTTCTCGTGCCAATAAAGAGGCACGATCAATTGCGTGATAGAATTCACCGTTGTCTAAGCCTAATTTAATTTCGTAATTCTCAGGGAATAAACGTGTTGTATCAGGATAATGTCCTTCTAATAAGCGAGAAATATAGTTTACATTTCCAACTTTAAATAAAACTTGATTTGAAGCAAAGAAAATATCAATCTCTTCATCGCTATCACTCATAATTTTATTTAATTCTGATAAAGCTTTACCTGGAATGATGACATTTTTGTTTTCAGAGTCATCTTCTAATTTTAACTTTCTTACAGCCAAGCGGTGTGAATCGGTCGCAGTGCATATTAATTCATTATCTTGTATAAGCCAGTTAACACCAGTAAGTACTGGGCGTGTTTCTGAGGTGGACACTGCGAAATTTGTTTGTGCAATGATATTTTTTAATACTTTTACTGATAATTGGATTGCATCATCACGTGATACTTGAGGTAATAATGGATATTGATCAGGATCTAAACCACTTAAGTTAAATTCAGAATGTCCTGAAGTAATCAGTGTTTGAAATTGTTCATTTGTTGATAATTTAACATCTTTACCTGGTAGTTTTTTAATAATATCTACGAAGAAACGACCAGGAAGTACAACTGAACCTGTTTCAGAAATAGTGACAATATCCTCACCATCTACTTGTTTAGGGATTGTAATTTCAATAGATATCTCAGAATCTGAACCAGTAAGAATGACTTCGTTATCTTTAGCATCGATTTTGATACCCGTTAAAATTGGTAATGTTGTTCTTGGTGAGATGGCTTTTAATGTGTCATTTAATTGATTAATAAAATAATCTCTTCTAATTGTGAATTCCATCATTAACTTAAACTCCTTCCAGTCGTTTATATATAATTATATAGGTTTTAAATTCATAGTAATAGTAGTAGGGCTTGTGGATTAGTGGATATGTTAAGAAAATCCTTTTGTGCCAAAGTTATACACATGTGGATAAACTGTTGATGCTGTGTATTACTTTTAAACATTATCCACAATTACGAATAAAATGTTTATGACGTTTATTATTAATTAATGCTTTTTATACCATAATAACTTGTCACTATTTTTATTTCCCACTTTATCATTTCATAATCTGTTGTATAACAGTTTTCAACTTTTATCTTATTGGTTGCGAATTTCTTTTTCTAAATCTTCAACTTCTTGTTTAAAAATTGTATCGGCTTTAATATCTTTAGCGATTTTTTCGTGCGCGTGAATCACTGTCGTATGATCTCGACCACCGAATTCTTCACCAATCTTAGGTAATGAAAAATCAGTAAGTTCTCTTGATAAATACATCGCGATTTGACGTGGATAAGCAATTGATTTTGTACGTTTTTTTGCGCTGAAATCTTCGATGCGAACGTTGTAGTAGTGTCCAACGACTTTTTGAATATCTTGAATTGTAATTTTTTTAGATTTAGGAACTTGAATAATATCTTTGAGCGCTTCTGCTGCTAATTCAGTCGTTATAGGTCTTCCTTGAAGTTTAGAATAGGCAAGCAAACGTGTGAGTGCGCCTTCTAATTCACGGATGTTTGATTGAATTTGATTAGCAATATAATTTAAAGCTTCAGCAGGAATTTCTAAATTCTCTTCTTCGATTTTTTTCTGAAGAATCGCCATACGTGTTTCATAATCAGGGGGAGTAATATCAACGATTAATCCCCATTCGAAACGTGAACGTAAACGGTCTTCTAATTTTGCAATTTCTTTAGGTGGACGGTCACTTGAAATGACAATTTGCTTCTTATTTTGATGTAATTCATTAAATGTATGGAAGAACTCTTCTTGCGTTTGTTCTTTATTCTGAATAAATTGAATGTCATCAATCAGTAACACGTCGATATTTCTATACTTCTCTCTAAAGGCTTCAGGTTCATTGTTACGAATTGATTTGATGAAGTCATTTGTGAATTTTTCACTTGAAGTATATAGTACTTTAGCATTTGGTTGATTGCTAAGAACATGATGACCGATCGCATGCATAAGATGTGTCTTACCAAGACCAACGCCACCATATATAAATAGAGGGTTATATGCTTGTGCTGGTGCTTCAGCAACTGCAAGACTTGCTGCATGTGGAAATCTATTGCCAGGTCCAATGACGAAAGTATCAAATGTATTGTGAGTATTGAATTGATCTGTGCCTTCATGACCATCTTCAATGATTTGACGTTGAGGTTCGCTTGGCGTGTTAGATTTACGACTTGTCTCATCAAGTTCAGCTAATTGTTCAGCAGTGAAAAATTTGGGTTCAACTTCATAACCAATAATATCTTTCATAATTGTTTGGATTACTTCTTTGTAGTTTGAATTTAACCATTCTGCGTAAAATTCATGAATTACAAAGATGATTGCAACATTATCACGTATTTCTTTGAGTTCTGTATCTTTCAAAAAAGTATTAAATGTCGATTTAGATATTTCTGATTCAGCAACTTCTAATACTTTTTTCCAAATTTCTTGTTCTGACATAAAATAAACTCCATCTTCTTTTAAATTTAGGACTTATACACAGATATTTAGACAAGTGGATAAAAATAATCACAGCATGTTAATAATTATCCACAAGTTAATAACATTCAGTGGATAACTTTATGTATGCTATGATTTATTCACACTAAATACGTATATAAAATCAATAAATAAATCCTTTAAAAATAATGAGTTAGACGACTTATCCACATAATTATACTTTTTAACTTAGAGAGATGTCAAATAGGTGTGAATATGTTGTTAAACTTGGTATAAATCTGTTAATAGTGAATATATTATCCACAGAAATTTGAATCTCGTATGTGTATAAGTGGATAATTTTAAAAACTCAACTTTATGTACTACAACAGCTTTGGGAAATAATTTATAAAGATGAATTTAAAATGAATAAAGTGTGTAAGACGCACGTATAGCGAAATGTATAAATATTAAAAAAATGGATGTTGACGAGTGGTTAAAAAAATAACATCTTAATGCAAATGCTGCTTGCTTTATAAATAGTAATTTGTTATATTGTAGTAGTTGCTTGAATTATGACTAGATAAAATTGAATTAAAACAAGAATTCTGATATCAGAAATTATAATTTATCTATTAAAATAATCAGGATCACTACAAGAGCGAGTGAGCTGGATAAATATGTAGATGGAGGTGTTTTGCATGGTAAAACGTACTTATCAACCAAATAAACGTAAACATAGTAAAGTTCATGGTTTCAGAAAACGCATGAGCACTAAAAATGGCCGTAAAGTTTTAGCACGTCGTCGTCGTAAAGGCCGTAAAGTTTTATCAGCATAAGATCACTGACTTCTCAGTGGTCTTTTTTTTCGTTTGAATAGGTATAAATTGAGATACGCTATATCAAAACTAACTTAACTAAGATGGCAAAGAATAAAATAAGCGAGTGATGTGAACGTGGAGAAAGCTTACCGTATAAAAAAGAACACTGATTTTCAAACGATTTATAAAAGAGGAAAATCGGTAGCAAATAGACAGTTTGTTGTTTATACCTATAATAGTAATAAAGATCATTTTCGATTAGGTATTAGTGTATCTAAAAAATTAGGCAATGCAGTGACTCGAAATAGAATTAAACGTGCGATAAGGGAGAATTTCAAAATTCATAAAGAAGATATTATTGCACGTGATATTATCGTTATTGCTAGGCAACCAGCTAAGGATATGACTACACTTGAAATCCAGGGTAGCTTAGAACATGTATTAAAAATTGCAAAGGTCTTTAATAAAAAGATTAAATAAGAGGGTAGGGGAGTTTTAGACGCCCGTTAGTCTGAGGTTAGACAAACCGAAGTCTTACCTTATGAGCGAAAAATCAACTTATTAGCAATTTTTATAGAAGCAAATTACAATGTTATAATGAAATTTTACTTGAATAAGGAGGCGAGGATAATCATGGATTTTGATACGATAACAAGTATTTCAACACCTATGGGTGAAGGAGCAATCGGTATTGTCCGTTTATCTGGACCACAAGCCGTTGAAATTGGAGATAAGCTATATAAAGGAAAGAAAAAGTTAGAAGACGTAGATTCACATACGATTAATTATGGTCATATCGTAGATCCTGAAACAAATGAAGTTGTTGAAGAAGTTATGATATCTGTACTAAGAGCACCAAGAACATTTACACGCGAGGACATTATTGAAATTAATTGTCACGGTGGTATTTTAACAATTAATCGAATATTAGAACTTACAATGACGCATGGTGCAAGAATGGCAGAGCCAGGCGAATATACAAAGCGTGCATTCTTGAACGGGCGTATCGATTTATCACAAGCTGAAGCTGTTATGGACTTTATTCGTTCTAAAACAGATCGTGCTTCTAAAGTTGCCATGAACCAAATCGAAGGGCGACTAAGTGATTTAATTAAGCGACAACGTCAATCCATTTTAGAAATTCTCGCGCAAGTAGAAGTGAACATTGATTATCCCGAATACGACGATGTTGAAGATGCTACAACTGAGTTCCTATTAGAGCAATCTAAAAAGATTAAAAACGAAATTAATCTATTATTAGAAACTGGAACACAAGGTAAAATTATGAGAGAGGGTCTTTCAACCGTTATCGTTGGTAAACCAAATGTAGGGAAATCGTCAATGTTAAATAACCTTATTCAAGATAATAAAGCCATCGTAACTGAAGTTGCAGGTACAACTCGTGACGTTTTAGAAGAATACGTCAATGTTAGAGGTGTACCATTAAGATTGGTAGATACTGCAGGTATTCGTGACACTGAAGATATCGTTGAAAAAATTGGTGTCGAACGTTCACGCAAAGCCTTAAGTGAAGCAGATCTAATCTTATTTGTATTAAATAACAATGAGCCATTGACACAAGAAGATCGTACATTATATGAAGTTATTAAAAATGAAGATGCCATTGTAATTGTTAACAAAACTGATTTAGAACAAAACTTAGATATAAATGAAGTAAAAGAAATGATTGGTGATACACCACTTATCCAAACATCTATGCTTAAACAAGAAGGTATTGATCAACTAGAATTACAAATACGAGATTTATTCTTTGGTGGCGATGTTCAAAACCAAGATATGACGTATGTATCTAATTCAAGACATATCTCTTTATTAAAGCAAGCTAGAAATGCTATTCAAGATGCGATTGATGCAGCTGAATCAGGTATTCCTATGGATATGGTTCAAATTGACTTAACGCGTACTTGGGAATTATTAGGTGAAATTATTGGTGAATCTGCTAGTGATGAATTGATTGATCAACTATTTAGTCAATTCTGCTTAGGAAAATAATAGTTTCTACCTTATAGCTATGTAACGTTTAAGAAATGATAAATATTAAAGAAACTGAGACGGTAGGAAGTCTTATTTATAAAAATAAAGACAAAGGAAATTTAAAGGAGGTCAATTAGGTGGTTCAAGAATATGATGTAATCGTCATTGGTGCTGGACATGCAGGTATTGAAGCAGGTTTGGCATCTGCAAGACGTGGCGCAAAAACACTAATGCTAACAATTAATCTAGATAATATTGCATTCATGCCATGTAACCCATCAGTAGGTGGTCCAGCGAAAGGTATTGTCGTTCGAGAAATTGACGCATTAGGTGGACAAATGGCTAAAGCGATTGATAAAACACATATCCAAATGCGTATGTTAAATACTGGTAAAGGACCAGCAGTACGTGCGTTACGTGCTCAAGCAGACAAAGTGTTATATCAACAAGAAATGAAACGTGTCATTGAAGATGAAGATAATTTAGACATCATGCAAGGTATGGTGGATGAATTAATTATTGAAGACAATGAAGTAAAAGGTGTCCGCACAAATATCGGTACTGAATATCGTGCTCAAGCGGTTGTTATTACGACAGGTACATTCTTACGTGGTGAAATAATCTTAGGTAACATGAAATATTCAAGTGGTCCAAATCATCAACTTCCATCTATCACGCTAGCTGATAATTTAAGAGAATTAGGGTTTGAAGTTGTGCGCTTTAAAACGGGTACACCTCCACGTGTAAACGCGAAAACAATTGACTATTCTAAGACGGAAATTCAACCTGGTGATGATGTAGGTCGTGCATTTAGTTTTGAAACTACAGAATATATCCTAGACCAATTACCTTGTTGGTTAACATATACCAATGATCGTACACATAAAGTCATCGATGATAATCTACATTTATCAGCTATGTATTCAGGTATGATTAAAGGAACAGGTCCTCGTTATTGTCCATCAATTGAAGATAAATTTGTACGTTTCAATGATAAACCTAGACATCAACTTTTCCTAGAGCCTGAAGGTCGTAATACAAATGAAGTTTACGTTCAAGGACTTTCAACAAGCTTACCAGAACACGTACAACGTCAAATGTTAGAAACGATTCCTGGTCTTGAAAAGGCAGACATGATGCGTGCAGGTTATGCCATTGAATATGATGCGATTGTGCCAACGCAATTATGGCCAACATTGGAAACTAAAATGATTAAAAATTTATATACGGCTGGACAAATCAATGGTACTTCAGGATATGAGGAAGCGGCTGGTCAAGGTATTATGGCTGGAATCAATGCTGCAGGTAAAGTGCTTGGTACCGGAGAGAAAATCTTAAGTCGTTCAGATGCATATATCGGTGTTTTAATTGATGACTTAGTTACAAAAGGGACGAATGAACCTTACCGCTTATTAACATCTCGTGCAGAATATAGATTATTACTACGTCATGATAATGCTGACTTGCGTTTGACAGATGTAGGTTATGAATTAGGTATGATTTCAGAAGAACGTTACGCGCGTTTTAATGAAAAGCGTCAACAAATTCAAGATGAAATCCAACGTTTAACTGATATTCGTATTAAACCAAATGAACACACACAATCTGTCATTGAGGCAAATGGTGGTTCACGTCTAAAAGATGGCATTCTAGCAATTGATCTATTACGACGTCCTGAAATGACATACAATACAATCTTAGAAATTCTAGAAGAAAGTCATCAATTACCTGAAGCGGTTGAAGAACAAGTTGAAATTCAAACGAAATACGAAGGCTATATCAATAAATCATTGCAACAAGTTGAAAAAGTTAAACGCATGGAAGAGAAAAAAATTCCGGAAGACTTAGATTATAGTAAAGTGGATAGTTTAGCGACTGAAGCTCGTGAAAAATTAGCTGAAGTTAAACCATTGAATATTGCACAAGCATCACGAATCTCTGGTGTTAACCCAGCAGACATCTCAATCTTACTTGTTTATTTAGAGCAAGGTAAATTGCAAAGGGTGAAAAATTAATGAATGGCGTAGAATGGCTAGCTAAAGAATTAAGTGAACATGGAATTGAATTGTCAGATAAACAAAAAGAACAATTTCAAATATATTATCGTTTACTTGTAGAATGGAATGAGAAAATGAATCTCACAAGTATTACAGATGAACATGAAGTTTATTTGAAACATTTCTATGATTCAATTACACCAAGCTTTTATTATGATTTCAATCAGCCTTTAACCATCTGTGATGTTGGTGCAGGTGCAGGTTTCCCAAGTATTCCATTGAAGATTGTTTACCCTGAATTGAAAGTAACCATTGTAGATTCTTTAAATAAACGTATTCAATTTTTAAATCATCTAGCTGCTGAACTTGGCTTAACACAAGTTAGCTTTGTACATGATCGCGCTGAAACATTTGGTAAAGGCGTAAACAGAGAAACGTATGACGTAGTTACAGCACGTGCAGTAGCCAGACTTACAGTGTTAAGTGAATTGTGCCTTCCTTTAGTTAAAAAGGGTGGCCAGTTCATCGCATTGAAGTCTTCTAAAGGAGAAGAAGAATTAGAAGAAGCACAATTTGGGATTAGTATATTAGGTGGCGTCTTTAGTGACTCTTATACATTTGATTTACCAGAAGATGCTGGTGAACGACAAATGATTATTATAGATAAACGTCGTCAAACATCTAAAAAATATCCTAGAAAACCTGGTACGCCTAATAAATCTCCTTTACTAGAAAATTAATAGCACCTACATGTTAAAATTAATTTTAAGAGGAGTGAATGGATAATGAAAAAGCCTTTTTCAAAATTATTTGGATTGAAAAATAAAGATGACATCGTTGGATACATTGAAGAAGATCGCAATTCTAGCGTCGAATCCATTCAAATTGAGCGTATTGTACCTAACCGTTATCAACCAAGACAGGTGTTTGACTCAAGTAAGATTACTGAACTTGCTGAATCTATTGACGAGCATGGTTTATTACAACCCATCGTTGTAAGACCGATTGAAGAGAATATGTACGAAATTATTGCGGGTGAACGACGTTTCAGAGCACTACAGTCACTGCATAAATCTCAAGCAGATGTCATTATACGTCATATGAATGATGAAGAAACAGCAGTTGTAGCATTAATTGAGAATATTCAACGTGAAAATTTATCTGCTGTTGAAGAAGCGGAAGCTTATAAAAAGCTTCTTGAGATTGGTGGCACAACGCAAAGTGAATTAGCTAAAAGTTTAGGTAAAAGTCAAAGTTTTATCGCAAATAAATTGCGACTATTGAAATTAGCACCTAAAGTGATTAGTCGTTTAAGAGAAGGCAAGATTACTGAGCGTCATGCTCGTGCTGTCTTATCTCTTAAAGAGGACGATCAAGAAAAGCTAATTGAACAAGTGATTAGCCAAAAATTAAATGTTAAACAAACAGAGGCACGTGTTAAACAGAAAATTGGACCAGAAAAAGTAAAAGCGCAATCTTTCCAATTCTCCAAAGATTTAACACAAGCACGTGACGAAGTTGGAAAAAGCATTCAAGCTATTGAACAAACTGGTATACGTGTAGAACAACGTGATAAAGAACATGATGATTATTACGAAATTAAAATAAAAATTTATAAAAAATAAGTAACTAAGTGTATGACTTATCATTTCTTAAAAAATAAATATAAAGAAATAAATTGAATTAATATTTTAGGTTTTAGGGCTAATTTCATGAAGTGATCTATTAGCCCTATTTTTTTGTATTTGGGATTAGTGTTTATCAAATATAGTTGAAAAAAGGGGGGTGCTACGACCTCCCTTTTTTCATTTAGACATAACTATGTTATCAATTTTTAAAAAATTAGAACATAAGAGGAAACACGCATTTATACTAAGAAAAATTATTGATGTTGTGAAGAATACTTAACCAAACTTGAAGACGAATGTTAGCATAGCGTGAACTATTAAGCCAAATATTTGATAAGTTTAGTTTTGGTATTGTTAAGATTTCCTAAGTTCAACATATACAAAGTAAAAACTACTTATAACTTTTTCCAAAGGTTTCATAAGTTAGCCAGCTTATTAGTAGAAATATGATTGCTATAGTTGTAACTAGATTACTTTGTAAAAATGGGAAGATATCTTGATGTGTAGCTAATCGAATACCTCTTAGTACAAAATTGAAAATTAAAATAATTAAGCCTAATAATCCTATGACTTCTCCAATACTAAAAAGTAGTGGGTGTTTTAGTTTCTTACTGTCTTCAACGATTTTATCTTTCAAAAAATCATCTCCTTTTAGAAGTTCATCTACAGTAATATCAAATACTTCACTTAATTCTATAAGCGTTTCGATATTTGGATAACCTTTTTCAAGCTCCCATTTTGATATAGATTGTCTACTGATATTAATTTTATTTGCTAGATCCTCTTGAGATAAATTAAGCCTTTTTCTTTCCTGTTTAAGTTTTTCGTGAAATTTCATTAAGTTATCCTCCTGTGTTTTAAATTTAAAACTTTTTAGAGTTGATTATAAGAATGTCATGGTTGCACTATGTAACCGTATAGTTGCATTAGGTAAATTTAAAGATATTACTACATATATTTATAAATAAATAACTTAAAGAGATGGAAATAATGAGATTTTACAAATGCCAATCTTTAAAAAGGTATTAGTCAAAGATATGATAAAAACTCTAATTGATTAACAAAATTGTTAGCTATTTTTCTATTTAGTATTTAAAAAATGTTCATTTTTCCAACCATTCCGTATTCTATTTTTTGTTCAATTCCTTGTGGTTCTAAGGATTTAAATTTTAAGACAACGGGAGTTGAAAATGGCGTTCGGTGTATTATTACAATACCCTTTTCTGTACTTATATATGTCTCTATATCAACGTTTTAGGGGTTAGAGAAGAGGCTTAACTATGCTAAGTGCCATCTATGACATCGTTCTCTCTTATACTGTTGTCGTGGAATACGAAATATCCTTTGAAAATAAAATGAGAGAATTGCTTATGCTAAATTTCTATCACTTCGAATAGTATTCTGCATAACCTAAGTATTTGCACAAATGCTTAAAGTAAATATTATTATTTTTATCTACCCATTCATTTTGGATGGATAATTCAAAACGATCTTTTAATAATACATACATAATTTTGGTTTCTGCTGACATTTTCTTAAAATATGCATCTTCAAATAAATATTTTGTTTGATACGACAATCATTTTTATTACAAAGTGCTGTTTACATAGCTAATAAATAGATTTACAATATTATTAAACGAAACGTATCGTTTAATAATTAAAGAAGAAGGGTTTATTGTGTTCGGAATATCCATTTCTAGTGCTATTCTTCATTTTGTTATTGGAGGTCTTGCAGTGGCAATTGCATCTATAATGGCTGAGAAGGTCGGTGGTAAAATGGGTGGCATTATCGCTACTATGCCGGCAGTCTACTTAGCAGCAATTATAGCCCTTGCGATAGATCATCGTGGCAATCAATTAGTTCAAATGTCAATTCATCTTAGTTCTGGTGCAATTATTGGGATTATATCGTGCATCATAACAGTCTTTCTAACGTCTCTTTATATTAGTAAAAGAGATTATAAAAGAGGTACAGGATTTGCATTAATATGTTGGCTTGTAATTTCTCTAGGTATATTTGTTGTTAGACATATGAATTAATCATTGGAGGCTTTTGTAATGAAATTAGCATTAATTAAATTCTTGGTTGGAGGATTAGCTGTTACACTTAGTTATATTATTTCTGTTATTTTACCTTGGAAAGAGCTCGGTGGCGTCTTTGCTACATTACCTGCAGTATTCTTAGTTTCATTGTTTATAACAGGAATGCAACATGGCGATGTCATTGCTAAGCACGTAAGTAGAGGTGCAGTGTTTGGCATGACGGGCGTACTTATTAGTATATTAGCAACATGGGCGATGCTTTATTTTACAAATCATTGGCTACTTAGTATTGTTATTGGATTTATTGCATGGTTTGTAAGTGCAGTAATTATTTTTGAAGCGGTTGAATTTATTTCGCATTTAAGAAGGGGAAAACATGGCTGGAAGACCGAAAGATCCGACAATCAATCATAAAATTTTTAATGAATTAGATCGAATGTTGGCTACGACACATTTTAGAGACATCACCATCGATCAAATTTCTGAAAACACAGGTGTGTCTAAAGCTACAATATATCGACGTTGGAAAGATAAATCTTCAATTATTGTAGATATGTTCGTGAGTAGAACACAGATTTTTGAAAATGAAAATAAAGATCTATACACAGGATTGTACCAATATTTAGTAAAGATAATGGATATTTATAAAACCAATCTTGGACGAGCGGTTATTGAAATATTGATTAGTAATCAACAAAACGACGCTCGTGAATTATTTATGCAAGGTTATTTTAAAAATAACCGTAAGATATTAAAATCTATCATAGCACATCACATAAAAGAAGAGGATCAAGATTTATTTATAGATATGATTTTCTCACCAATTTATTTCAATATTTTAATTAAACCGGAAACACTTGATGAAGCATATATTGAAAAAATGCTAGACGTTATCTTAAAATCTTTTAATCAATAATATCTTAATTAACAAAAGGAACTGCGTTTAAATAAATAGCGCAGTTCCTTTTTTAGACGTCGGGAAGTCTTATAAATACTGATAAATCAGCATGTAAAAGGACTTTGACAATGAAAAAGATGCGAATGACAAAGAAATTTGGTAGTTTTTTATATGAAGAAACGTTTCTATGGAGTTGAAGTGAGATACAACTATTAATGTCTATCTTGCTTCTAATCTAGGCAAGATTAATCTAAATGGTTAAGGAGTTATGGGTGATGGAAATCGGTCAACAAATTCGTAAATATAGAGGAAAAGAAAATTATTCCCAAGAGTACCTAGCTGAGAAATTATACGTTTCAAGACAAACGATTTCTAATTGGGAGAATGAAAGAAGTTATCCAGATATCCATAATTTATTAATGATGTGTACATTATTTAATGTTTCATTAGATGATCTTGTCAAAGGAGACGTGAAACGTATGGAACATGAAGAAATTAAAAAAGACATGGATTTTTGGACGTGGATGATGCTAATTTGGATGTTATTAGCATGTGTTTTAATAGGACCGCTTTTATTTTATTTAAGTTGGTGGGGTGTTGCGATTACCTATGTCATTTTTTCTATAGGTTTTTATAGTTCAACAAGGATAGATAAAATTAAATATAAACACGGCATGGATAATTACGATCGAATCGTAGCTTTTATGAATGGTCAAGATCCTAATGAAGTTCAGACTACTAAAACACGCAATTTCATTACGAGTATCTTATCATTTATCTTTGTAGTAGGGGCATTTGTAATCATATGCTGGTTGAGTATTTATCTATCATTTAAATTTTTACCATAACAAGTTAAATGGCCTATGAAACGCAATGCTTCATAGGCCTTTAGTAATTATAAGTGATTATTTATTACGTAATCTTCTTCTACCAATTAATAATACACTACCTAAACCTGCAAACATTGTTGCTAATAATGATTTATTCATATTAGCGTCGTCGCTACCAGTATTTGGTAGGTGTTTCGGTTGATTTGGTTGTTTAGGTGTTGGTGGCACATGATGTATCGGTGGCACACCTGGTTTTTCAGGTGGGTTGCCTGGCGGGTTAACTGGAGGTTGACCCGGTGTTTTAGGCGGATTATGTGATGGCTTGTTTGGCGTTGGTGGTACGGGAGGTTTAACAGTGTTGTTAAACTCAGTATCATTTACTCCAACGGATTTACCGCCTGAACTGTTGTAAGTTACAGTTGCTTGTAAATTACCTGTTTCTGGATTTTCAGTAACTACCACTGTTGCCGTAATTACCATTGTATCGTAAGCAATATTTGTGTCTGTTCCCACTTTTTCAGAGATTTGGTAAACGTAAGTGCCCACTTTATTGAATTTAATTGGTAAGAAATTCACTTTACCATTCGCATCATTTGTTGCTGATTGTACTGGATGATCAGGATTGTTTAAATCCGTTAAGATGAATGTGTAATCTCCACCTTTAAGTTGACCACCTTCTAATTTCTTAGTCACTTTGAATTCAAAGTTTACTGGTACTGATTTTACTTTGTTTACACGTTTTTCTGATGGTTTAGGAGGTGGTACTTCATTGCCACCTTTGGCTGGGTTAAAGAACTGAACAGATTGGTTCGCTACGTTAGTGATGTCCTTGTTTGCTTTGGCACTGTCTTTAATGACCCCGACAATATCTAATTTGTAGTAACGCCCAAATGGAATTTGCGCATTATCTAACACATGATCTTTAACTAGACTTTCTTTAGATGTAGCTGTGATGACACCATTCTCATCTATAATATCAAATAAGTTTGTAACGTCTTGTCCAGTAATACCGTCATATACCTTAATACTTTGAACATCTATGCTTGTTTCATCATAGTCATCAGTAATGCCTAATTTATTAATTTTGTTCTCTGATGTTAAGTGCGTTGTATCTAACCAAACTTGATACACAATTTTATCGCCACGATTAAGTGTTTTAGTATTGATGTTTTCTGGTTCGTTATTAGTTGTTTGATCCGCGTAAGGATTCACATTAGTATCTGCATATTTATTAGATAATTCACTATCATCATCTAATAATTTGCTTCCTGTAATATCATATTTCTCCACTGATAAATCAAATTTTTCAGGTTGGAATACCGGTGTTGGTGGTGTTGGCGGAACAAATGTATTGTTAAATTCAGTATCTGCTGGCGCAATGGATGTTGCTGTAAGTACATGTAAATCTTTAGTGATATTCACAGTTACAATTGCTTTCATAGCATCACTATTTATATTCGGTAAGTTACTAGGAACTTCTTCAACAGTATACGTGAAGGTCTTACCGGCATCGGCATTTGTATAAGTTGGACGTTTACCTTCAATAAAGTTGAAATTAATTTGACCTGTCGCATTATTTGTACCAGTAGCGATAACTTCGCCGTCAGCATTTTTCATAGTGAATTGAAACTCTTCATTATTCAACGGACGACCAACTAAAGATTTTGTAAAATGAACATCAAAGTCTAATTGCTTCGGTGCTACGTAATAGTTAGTGAATGCCTGATTATTATCATCATCTGAATCATATGCATAACTTACATTGGCATTTAAGATGCCATTTTCTTCAGTTACTATAACAGTCGCTGTAATCGTTAATGGTTCAGCATCGAAATTTGGGTTGAGATTTGCTTTATTTTCAGTAATTGTATAGGTATAAGTGCCTGGTTTTGTAAATGAAATCTTATCAAATGTAACTGAACCATCTGCTGCGTTCGTTTTTGATTGTGAAGCCTCTGGAATAGCAGGCGAATTAGGTCCTGCTACGATATTGAAAGTGAATTCTCCTTCAGCTAGCGTGTGTTCGCCTTTAACTACTTTATTTGCTTTTAAAGTGACTTCAACAGGGTCAATTGCTGTGTAGTAATAAATAATTGGATGCGCTTTAGCTAATAAGTTTTGTAAACGGAAGTTACTTCCACGTCCTACCTGTACACCGTTTATTGATTGATTAGGCGCAAATATATTACCTACAGCACCTTCGCCAGCACTAGCTGCTTGAATAAGAAATGGTAAATCGTATCCAGGTATATAGATTTGTTTACCTAAATCATTTTTATTTCTTTCACCAGGTCTTAACGTTGCTTCATACACTTTGACATAATTTGTTGTATCGATGCCTGTGTTTTTCGCAGATTCAGACATGTGATCCGCTGATAATGTCCAAATTTCAATACGTGTTGTATTATCTTCTCCGATAATTTCTTTGATACGTTTGACACCACCATTATTCGTTTCAGCATCCACGTATCTTAATCCGACTTGATATGGACGAGCCATTGGACCAGTCATATGATTAGGCTCAGCACTTTGATATAATTTGTAACCTTCAAATTCTCGTGAGTTTGAAGCGGTATAGATTTGTCCATCCAATCCTTTAATCGTGTAGTGAGCTAGTTCTTTTTCAGTGAAATCTGGTTGATATGTTTGAGCGTTTATATCGGTTTTATTTGCTTGATAAGTAGGGTTATTCTTATTAACAACACGATAATAAGTCGTTTCAGGAACAATGTGCGGTACATAATATTGTGGGTCAGTAATTGTTGTTCCTTCGTTCGCTTGGTTAAATAAATCGTAAATTTGTATACCACTTCGTTTATCTTCTAAGCTACCATTAGCATCTATTTCAAAACGTGCTCTAATTGTTGAAACCGTGTTTTTGAATGAGTCTAACGTATTTAAAAAAGTAAAATTAATATGTCCATATTTAGCTTTTTGAGGGTCGCGAGCAGCTACTGCTCTTTCTAAAGAATTTTCACCAATGGATACAGTACCAGGTGAATTGATTTGTTTCGTTTCCACTACAGAATTTGTCTCACCGTTAACTAACTCAATCGTTACGTCATTAGAGTCGTCGTAGGGTTTAGATAAACGATAGTAATATTTAGTTTGATATGCAGCATTAAATTCTTTAAGATCTGTTATCGCAAATGTAAATTGATTTGGATCAGGACTTTTTTCAAATACGACGTTTGGTGTTGGGATAGTATTTGAATCTTTAGGTTGTGGAGTGACAACATCTCTACTTTTAACAGATGCGCCATTGGCATCATCCATATTAGGTGTTGCAGTTGTCGTTGTGTCCTCTAGAACGCCTTCTGAAGCAATTGGTGACGTTGCAGAACGACGTGACCGCGTATGTGTTGTTGTCTTCTCTACTTGAGATGAAGCGGCAATGATTTGTGCCTTTGCTTTTTCTTTAACTGAGTTAGTCGTCTTACTAGTTGTTTGTGGTTGCGTTTCTGTTTTTGTTGTATTTTCTATATTTTTCAGGGGAATAGATTGAGATGGTGAAGCTGTATTTTGTACGTCTTCATGCGTTGAATTATTGACTTTCTTTTCAAAAGATTGTTGATTGGAAGCTGTGTCCGTTGTTGACGTACTATTATGTAATTCACTTGCATGAGCTACATCTTGAAAGCCAATAAATAAAAAGGCACCTAATAATACGGAGCCTGTTCCTATTGAAAACTTTCGAATAGAGAAGCGATACTTTGTTTTTTGTTGCATAACTTGATGTCCTTTCTTAGATGAATAAAATATTTCTGTCAATTTAATTATAAAATATATAAAATAAAAAACAATATTAATATATAATAATCATAATTATTAAAATAAAATGAAAAAGGGTAGGGAGTGGGACAGAATTCTTTTTAAATTCGTCGTCCCACCCCCGCAAGGATGACTAGAAATGAAAAAAGCTTGATTTAAGCGCATTTTCAGTTCAGTCAGCTACTGCGAATTTGCAAAATAGCTTCATCATATTATTTATGTCCCAGGCTCTACCCCAACTTGCTTAGCTTGTAGAATTTCTTTATGAAATTCTTTGTGTTGGGGCCCCGAACTTGCTTAGCTTGTAGAATTTCTTTGTGAAATTCTTTGTGTTGGGGCCCCGAACCCCGTATATATGACTAGAGCTGAGAAACGCTTGATTTAAAGCACTTTCTCAGCTCAGTCAACTACATTCTATTTGCAATGTAGCCATTTAATATATATTTGTTCAAAACACTTTGTTTTTTAATATTAGTTATTATTCTTTTCTTCATAACGCTTTAGAATATAACCACCACCAAGTAAGCCTACTGGCACTCCAATAAAGGGTGTCGCAATGCCACTTAAGATGAAGACGATAAGTACTAGCATAAGACCGTTAAACCAATTGACTTTCAAACTTAATAAATCCTCGTAAGATTTGCGAATTAATTCTTTAATATTCATTTAAACAACGTCCTTTCTTTTCAATTATTAAATAGAGTGTTTTACAATTCGATTTGCATGGATAAATGAGATTGCTGCAAAGATAAGGTAAACAAGTGAATAAACAATCATCACAATGATAATCGGTGTTGGAGAGTATTCTCCCATTAGTTTCATAAATACCATTGCAGCAAATAGTGCGTGTAATAATGCGATGATTAAAGGTAAACCGAAGTTGAATAGAATCTTTAATGCTAGACCTTTCGTCATATCCGTGTGTGTGAAGCCGATACGTCTTAATATGCGATAATTGTTAATTTCATCTTCAGTTTCATCCATTTGTTTAATATAGATAATACATCCCGCTGCGATGAGAAACGCTAATCCTAAGAATGATGTGACAAACATTAGAATACCGTTACTTTCATCTAGCATTTTCTTCGTGTCATTTTTTAATTCAACATTTGCACTTACTTTCTGAGCTAGTTTTTCCGCTTTAGAGAGGTCTTTATGATCTTTGATATTAAAACCGTAATGATGCATTAGTTGGTCCTTCATTTTCAATTTATTGAAATTATCTGGACTTACTTTTAAGACAGGACCACCTATAGAAACGGTCGACGGAATTACCTCATTGTCATTCTTTTTATTCACGTTTAATGTCATTTTTTGTTGACCTTGAAGTGTCATATCTTCATTCGTATGAACACTTACAATGCCAGAAAGCGGTCCTTGTAGGTTAGTAATGGTAGCATGGTTACCTTTAATATTTTTATCTGGCATAACAACGATACCCGTATTTTGCATACCTTCATTTGTTTTACTTTTTAAGGCATCATTTTTAAATAATTTCGAATTACTACCTTCAAAAGTTTTCGTGTCATATTGAATATGATTTTGTTTTAATAGTTTTTCATACTTTTGAGCTGATTGCGCTTTAGTAAAGTTAACATCTTGAGGTGAGGATACTTGAATCATATAATCTGTATTTGCTTTGCTAATTGCACCAAAACATAGAATAGTTACTGTCACTGCTGAAATAATAGCAATAATTGTTAGTGACATCGCATTTTTCTTCATGCGATGCATAATTGATGAAGTAAATACGACATCTGTAATTGAAATGCGTCCATGTTTAGACTTTTTCAGTGATTTAAATATGATAGATACTGAACTTCTAAAGAATAGATAAGCCCCCACAACGGTTAGAAACAGAATTAAGAAAGGTGTGATTAAGACCATTGTTAAAGCTTCGAACTTACCAAACATCTCAGTAGAAATATAATATCCAAAGATGATCATGATAATGCCTAGAATACCGGCAATAAGTTCAGGGACGGTAATTTTAGCTTTAGTAGCTTCTGATTTAGTACTATCTTTCATCATTGACAAAATGGTTCTTCTTTTTAGGAAAAGAAAGTTTTGGAACATAATCAAGATAAATGCTAGTACGAGCATCACAATTGTTTGTATCAATGCAGGAAATTCAAATCCGATTGAGACACCTACTTTCAAATGCATCATCTTCACTAAAATATTGAGTAGAATTTCAGAGCCTACAATACCAATTAAAATACCTATGATGCCAGTAATAACAAAGAATGTGAACTGTTCAATAGCTAGCATTCTTAAAATATTTTGTCGTGTTAGTCCGATAAGTTGAAATAGCGCAAATTCTCGTGTTCTACGTTTAATAAATAATTGGTTCGCATACATTAAGAAAATAATAATTGTAATAAATAGGAAAACTGCGCCTACTTTAGCACCTTCTTGGATTACTTTTGGAGAACCACCATTATTAATACTATGTGTGTACTGTAAAGTGACAAAGCTAAAGTATAAAATAATACTAAAAATGAGTGAAAAGAGATACAGTGCATAATTTTTAAAATTACTTTTTAAGTTTTTGAGTGTAATTTGATTAAACGTCATTTGCGACACCACCTAAGGCTGACTGTAATTGAATGATTTCATCATAAAATTCACGTTTAGATTTATCTTCTTGATGGATTTCTGAATGAATATTGCCATCTTTTAACATAATGACACGCTGTGCGAAACTCGCTGCAGATGGGTCATGAGTTACCATGATGATCGTGCTATTGAATCGCTCGTTCATATCTTCTAGACGGTTGAGTAAGTCTTGCGCACTTTTCGAATCAAGTGCTCCTGTCGGTTCATCGGCAAAGATAATAGACGGTTTATGAACGAAAGCACGTGCGGCAGCGGTACGTTGTTGCTGACCACCTGATATTTCGCTTGGATATTTATCGCTTAACTCATAAATACCGAGTGCTTCAGTGACTTCTTTATAATTTTGTTCCATCTCATCTTTACTTACTTTTTGAACGGATAGTGGCAACATAATATTTTCTTTAACGGTTAAGGTAGGTAACACGCTATAATCTTGGAAGATAAATCCAAGTTCTTTCTTACGAAATTGTGCTAACTGCTTATCTTTGAGTTGATTAATTTCATTGCCACTTACTTCTACAGTTCCTCCAGAAATACTATCGATGGAACTAATGACATTGAGGAGGGTAGTCTTACCTGAACCTGAAGGTCCCATAATAGCGACGAATTCTCCTTTATCCACTGAAAAGTTGATGTCGTTTAGGGCTTTATACTTTTGCTTATTTCCATATACTTTTGATAAATGATTGACGTTTAAAATTGGCATGTCGATCGCACTCCTTGTTTGATTTATAATTTTTCTTTTGCTTTAGTTGGAATTTCTGATTTTTTAACTTCTTCGTATGACAGAATTGTGTGAGATTTTTCGCGTACAATTAAGTAATGATTTTGTTTTAATTTTTTTGATGCTGTGTATTCAATTTTTTTAGATTTACCATCTTTCGTGTAACCAGTTTGATTGTAATGATAGATATAGAAGTCTTTTTCTTTATCAACGACTTCCACTTTAGATGGTTTCTGAGTCTTAACGTAATATTCATATGTTGGGGCTAAAGGATTGAGTTTGTTCCAGTCATTGATTGAATGATTGTTAGGGTGTTGATTGGAATAAGCATTTAATCCAAACAATCCTCCGATAACGATAATTGCAATGACAGCAATTGCAATGAATATATTTCTTAAGGTTTTCAATATCATCACTCCTTGTTTCTATTACACTTATAATTGTAGAAGGGTTGCGTCGCTACTGCCTTTATCTAACCTTACAAAGTCGATGTCATTTCTTACGAATATGAAAGATTGGGTTATTTTTTGAAAATGTAAGTAAGAAGGCATTCTTAAATGTGATAACTTGAATAGTAATCTTGTGAGAGGTTTGTTACGATGAAGCTATCAATAAGCACATTGAGGATGATTTTCTTGATGAGCTTAATTTTCAAAACGAAGTAAATTGACTAGCGTTACGGTTTTTAAAGATGAGTGAAACGACTTTGCAATATATTTGTGATAAAGTAAGTTGTGTTTATAAAAGATGATAGGCGGGGTTTAATTGAAAAAAGAGATAATTGAATGGATTGTAGCCATTGGTGGCGCACTCTTAATTGTAGGTATTGTATTAAAGTTTATTGGAACATCATACACAGTATCAGGTTCTTCGATGTATCCAACTTTCCAAGATAGAAATAAAGTGATAGTTAGTAAGATTTCGAAAACATTGAACCACATTGATAATGGTGATGTCGTTGTCTTCCATGAAGATGCACAACGTGATTTTATTAAGCGTGTGATTGGTACGCCAGGTGATAAAGTTGAGTATAAAGGTGATCAATTATATGTTAATGATAAAAAGGTATCAGAGCCTTATTTAGATTATAATAAGAAGCATAAACAAGGTAAGTATTTAACAGGTACATTAAAAACTAGTCAATTTAATGGCGCAAATGGTAAAAATAAAATTCCTAAAGATAAGTATTTAGTTTTAGGTGACAACAGACAAAATAGTGTAGATAGCCGTTTTGCTGAAGTTGGTTTAGTAGATAAGGATCAACTTGTAGGTAAAGTTGTTTTAAGATATTGGCCATTTAATAAATGGGAAGCTGGTTTTAACCCAGGCACATTTTAGAAAAAGCGATTAAATAATTAAAATTTTATTGGCGGTGGAGTCTTAGACTTCATCGCTTTTTTATTTCAGTTTAGCCAAGGCAATATTTAGATTATTATATTAAATACGCATATCTAAATAATGCTTTTTAAAATATATAATTATTTTGATAAAAAGTTTAAAATAATGTAGAAAGCAACACAAAATAAATGATATACTTTTTGAAGATTTAAAAAATAATAAAATTGGAGGGATTCCTATGCAATGTCCAAATTGTGGAAATGCTATCGAACCTAACGATTTATTTTGTGGTGAGTGTGGCCATAAAATAGATAGACAGTCTCAGACTATTAATTCTGCTGAAAAAGATATCTCTAATGCTGAAGCTAATGGCAGACGACACGATTCAACTGAATCATTAGGTGAAGGTAACGAAACGACATTAAATCAAAGTAATCATTTATCAAGAACAAACGAATCGAAACAGGATAAACATTCTAATGAAGAAGGTAAAGTGCGAGATCATCAGCATGTACCTGAACATACTACATCGACACAACAACATCAAATGCATCAACCTCAATCAAATCAGCACCAACAACCTCACAACAATGCATCACATACATATCACAATCAACAACAATACGATCAGTCATATTCAAACCATCAACAACCACAACAATCAAGCCAATTTAGTGACCATGCAAAAGAAGTGACAGAAGAAAGTAAAGGTTTCTTTAAAAGTGCTTTCGCTTCACCTGATCAAGTACTAAAAAGCCAACAAGCATTTAGTTTTAAATTGTTATTTTCTTTAATCATTGTCGGTTTATTAGTCGTAGCACTGTTACTTGCTATTGTAATTCCTTCATCAGTTGGAATGTTTGAAACACCGAAAAGCCAAATTATCTTTTCTGTTATTTTAGGTGTCATTTTATTCCTAGCAGTGATAGTGGGAGCAACATATGGTATTACGCGCTTAGTAGTTAGACAGCCAATTACATTTAAAAAAGTACTGTCAGATTTTGTACTTATTAATAGTGTTTCAGTCGCAGTACTATTGATTGCACTTATTTTAATATTCGCTAATTCTTTTAGCTTTGGTGGCGCATTATTTATGTTATCCATTTTATTAATCGTTGTTTCAGGTGTTTACATGATTGCCAAATATAGTGCAAATCATCATACTCGCTTTTCAAGTTTTTACGGTGTGATTATTTACATTATTGTCTTCGTCTTGTTTGTGACTATTTTCGGTGAATCTTTATTTAACCAAATTTTTGGAAACTTAATCAGTGAGTTCAATAATCTATTTGATGGGAGTTCGATTTACTAATGAAATATTGTAGTAATTGCGGTCAACCTCTTCGCGAAGGTGTGAAGGTATGTACAAATTGTGGGAAACCCGTTCAACAATCTAAAACAAATCACTCTAACACACAGCAAGATCATCACAACCAAAGTCGACAAGATAAGCATGAGCAGCATCAATATCAAGGGTATAATAACCATAATCAAAACGGTTATGCCGACAGACATGATCAACAACCGCGTAAAGGCGATAATAAAAAGACTTGGATTATTATTGCAGTTATAGCTGTATTGCTAATTGCTTTGATCGTTGCATTTTCAGTATTAAAAAATCAATTTTCTCCGGAAAAGCAAGCATCTAATATTGCACAAGCAATCAAGAAAGATGACGAAAAGGCATTAGCCAAAGAAGTTACAACTCAAAATGACCAAAAATTAAGCAAACAAGAAGCACGCGCATATTTAAACTACATCAAAACAGAAGATGACTCAAATAATGTCGGTAGTAATGTAGAACAAAGCGCGAAAGAAATTAAAGATAATCGTTATAATAATTTATCTGTAGATACTAATGAAAATAGTGTGTTAAATATTTCAAAGGATGGCAAGAAATTCCTATTTTTTGATAATTATTCATTCAATGTTCCACAAAAATCAGTGAGCATTTATCCAAGTAGTAGTGGAGATATTACTTACGAATACAATGGTAAGAAGCGTACGACAACGGTTACAGAGGATGATGAAAAAACGTTAGGTACGTTCCCAATTGGTGATTACAATTTAAAAGCAACAAAAGACATCGATGGTAAGAAATTCAAAGGTGCGTTAATGATTAACATGAGTGATGATGCTACCGCTTATGAATCATTTAAACAAAAACGTTTCACAGTTAGCGTTGATGGCGGCTATATGTTAAACAATGTGAAAATATACGCGAATGATAAAGAAATCGGAAGTGAATCATCTTCTGAAACATTTGGACCATATGACCCTGATGAAGAAGTAACCGTTTATGCACAAGGTACTTATGAAGGTAAAACGTTCAAATCAGATTCTGTTAATGTGACTAGTTCTGGGGAAGACGATGATGACGTAACAGATGTCACAGTTACGTTTGATGATGATGAGATTGATAAGTATATCGATGACAAAATGGATGCTGAGTCTGATAGTGATAGCGATGATTCTGATTCAAGTTCAGGCGAAGTGACACGTGATAACGTCATTGATAAAGTAGAATCATACGAAGGTCATACGTTAGATACGGATACTTACACATACAAAGAACCAGAAAAAACAGATGATGGTAAATGGGGCTTCTCATTTACTGACAAAGACGGAGATTTAGCCGGATCATATACCGTTGACACTGACGATGGTTATGTAACTGAATACGATGAAGATGGTGAAGAAGTCGGTTCAGGTTATTAATAAATTAATAGCGATTATGATAATGAGGTTTAGCGATTAAATTTAATTGCTCAGCCTTTTTTATAAAGTTTTAAATCAATTTATGTTACTATATATTTAATTTACCGAATAATTTGAAAATTTAAACTGGAGGCGATAGATATGATGTTTGGTTATCAAGTGAATGAACATGTGACGTTGAAGATATTAGAAGAACGTGAAGCGGAGCAACTTTTCAAATTAGTTGATGCGAATCGGGATTATTTAGGCGAGTTCTTGCCGTTTGTAGAATATACAACGGAAGTTGCGCACAGTAAGAAGTTTATTCAGTCGGCACTAGAACAGTTCACTCGTGGTGATGGCTTTCATTGCGGCATATGGTATGACAAGGAACTTGTAGGGGTCATCGGCTTGCATTATTTAGATCTTGTTAACAAACGGACATCTATCGGTTACTATTTGGCAGAGCATTTTCAGAAAAAAGGGATTATGACAGCATGCACAAAGGCGTTGATTCGCTATGTGTACGAAGAATTTGATGTAAATCGTGTGGAAATTCAAATGTCGACGCGCAATCCGAAAAGCAGGGCCATACCTGAGCGACTTGGTTTTACGCAAGAGGGCGTGTTGAGAGATAGTGAACGTCTACGTGGAGCGTTCTCGGATAGTTACGTGTATAGTCTATTAAGAGAAGAATATTATAAATAAGCATCTTATACTTATCAGTTCGATTTGATGTTGGATTTAGGTTATTCTGTATTTGAACCAATCTATTAATCAAAAATTGATAAGGAGTTTAGACGAATGAATAAAAAGAGTATGAATGAAGAACCTAAATGGTGTATAGTTTTTAATTATACTTCAACTATATTTCTTTTATTGGGCATTATAAGTGTCATTATTATTCCTTTCTCGGATATTATGAAAAATCTTGTCCCACTATTTTTCATGATGGGATTTTTAATTAACATTATTCCAAATATTTATAAGAGGAAACTTTTCATTGTGTATGTAGACATATTTCTCTTCATATTAGTAATAATAATTAGAATCATTTTATGATTATCGACATAAAGTCATAAAAAATATTTGGTTGATATACATTATCTTGAACATAGAAAATAACGCTAAGGTACGCTCACCTTTGAATAAGAGCGTATCTTAGCGTTCGTTTTTGTTTAATTTAAATATTATATGATTATAATTTAGCTTGCCATTTATCTGTCCAAACTAAATCATTTGGCTCACCTTTAAATTCTGACTCGCCCATAATTTTATCTACAACGGTTTCTAATGTTGTTTTGTTTGAATGATAAGCGTTAATGTATGCTTTTACCATTGTTACATCATGTAAGTGTGTTGTGAAATTAAGTGATGTGAAGACGGTAGGTACTTCATGAACGTACCATGGGATTTCGTTACTCATTGCTGTTGACCATCGAATTCGATAGTTATTTTCAGCGGCGTATCCAACAATATTAGCGAATACGAGTGCGGCATCTACATTATCACGGTATTCTAACGTCTTACCTTTAATACGGGTAGAACCATCATTGACCGTCACATTAAATCCACGCTCTTCTAAAATAGAAACTAAGTTCTTTTCGACACTATCATCTGATTTATAAATGCCATTTTTCTCTCCTTCAATGATATATAGACGTATGTTTTTATGTGTTTCTGGGCGAATTGGTAGTTGATCTAATGTATTCTTAATAAGTGTGATACCTAAATCAGCAGCTTCTTGTTGCATAGTTAAGTGTTCATCACAACCGATGACGCTAAGTTCTTCTTCATTTCTTTGTAGTGTGCCCTGTGATTGGCGTTGAGGTAAGTGTATTTTGGCTTTTAACCCTAAGATACGTCTCACTGCATCATTTAGACGGTCGTCAGTGATCACGCCGTCTTGGTAGCCTTTTAACATGAAGTGGAAATCTTCTTCTAAGTCGTTGAAGAATAGGAACATATCGCAACCGGCAGCAATCGCTTGAGGTACATAATCTTCACGTTTCATAGCTGCTGTCATACCTAACATATGACTTGCATCTGTAACGACTAAACCGTTAAATGCTAATTCATCTTTTAATAAATCGGTAATCAGTTCTTTAGATAGCGTCGCTGGTAAAATATCTTTATCTGCTAAATTTGGATTTAATTTTTTAGAATAATGAGGTAGTGCAATATGACCAGACATAATCATTTCAACCCCATTATTAATATGATTCTCATAGACTTTTCGGAAACTATTATCCCATTCATCTGTTGTCATTTCATTCACACCCAATACAAGGTGTTGATCTCGTTCTTCAGTGCCGTCACCGGGGAAGTGTTTAATGCACGTAATCATATCCTGTGTTTCATTAAAGCCATTGATAAAGGCATTTGTATATTTAATCACTGTTTCAGCATTGGTACCGTATGCACGTGTATTAACGATTGTATTACGCCAGTTTTTCAGAATATCAACGCATGGATCAAAGTTAATATTCACGCCGAGTGCTTGTGATTCACGCCCAGATACGTAACCGGCATTGTAAGCGACTTTGCTATCTTGAGCAGCTTCACATTGTGCTGCAGAAGCGATATACGTACCATCTTTACAAGCCCCATTACCACCAGAGTCACAGTTGGCAGCAACAAGTAATGGCACTTTACTGTTTTGTTGTAAGTCATTTAATAATGATTGAACTTGCTGTTTGTTTCCCCCTTGATAGCGCGCACCACCGATATGATATTTTTCTAAAATATCTTTATTTGAATCGTCTCCATTATTAAAGTCCCCGTCTTCTTCTAATGAGAATAAGTTAAAGAATAGTTGACCAATTTTTTCTTCATCAGTTAAATGTGACAAAGTATCTTCAACCCATTGAATTTGTTCGTCGTTTAAAAAGTAAGGTTTAGCTTTCAAATCTACTAATTTCATGATTATCGTGCTCCTTTTCTAGTCAAAATTATTATAAAATTGTTGAATTACATGTTCTTGAATAGTATTATCAAACTGATTATTAATGAACAAATTTAAATATTTGTCTTTAAATTCGAGCCAAGACGTCGCTTCGTTTCCGGCTAATATTGGATAAAACAATACATGATTATCTTGTGCAGCTTGCATATCACCTTTGGCATCGCCGAGAACGAGTACATGATTAGCATCATATAACCCTTTGAGTTGATTAATGCAATGCTTTTTAGTCCCAGCTTCTTGAGCGAAGATGCTCGTAATAAATGGTGTGAGTTGGTGTTCAGTCCATTCAGTCTCAACTGCAGCTAGGTTCGCAGATGAAACAATAACAATATCCGCGTTTTTATAGGCAAGTCTTAAAGCGTCCTCTACATATTCAAAAGGGCCGACGCTAGGTAGTCTTTGAATGAGTTGGTTAACGCGGTTAGACCAGTCTAACGCTAGACGTAATCCTTTCTTATCAGGATTTGATTCAATATCTTGTTGTAGTTGCGGATTTGAGAATGTTGCAGTCGTATCTACCCATTCTTTAATATCATGGTAGCCATCAACTGTACGTCTTTGTTGATGTAATTCGGTTAATATTTTTTCAAGACCTTGAAATCGATTAATGCCTCGCGTGATTTCATATAAATTAAATTGATTCCAACGGTTTAATACGTCTTCTCTAATATCGTCTAGGTTCCAAATATCGAGTAAAGCAGGACCAAATGCGCGTTCATGTTTAATTGTCATCGTATCCATGCCACAGCCATCTGAGTCCACGCAGATAAGGTGTTTATGTTGTGGTTGAAAATGTTCTAGTGAGTAGTTCAATGTTTTCAATCCTTTCTTGTAATAGTCATAAATGAGGGTGATTAATATGTTAAATCGAGAAGTTTTTGGTATTTTACAAACGCATGCTTTTGAACTTTTAATGGTATCTTTAGAACGATATGATTTGGAAGACATTAAGCACATAAGTAATCACTTGAAATCTCCTTTTACAAATACAAAGAGCAAACGCTATAAAGCTGAATTACAAAAACTTTTAGAAAATATGAAAAGTAATATGATTTACCATTACGTGAATCAATTCGATGCGCATTTTTTGATGTTTAAGTATAGAAAGTCGCATCAAGTTATTATATTAGGTCCGTTTTTGCTACACAGACCGAGTGAAAATAAATGTCTTGAAATGCTTCAAGAAGTACAAATTAAACATTCTAAACTTACCATCCTAAAACAATATCTTCTGCAAATACCAGTTTGTCAGTATAGCCAAGCGTTGAACATGACCCATTTGGCTGTTAGGTATTTGAAAAATAAAAATATACATTATAACGTTGAAGACATTGATTTTAGCTTTCACCGTAACCCAGAATCACATGCCAAAGATAAGGCGCAATATGAATTTACGTTTAATAAGATTAAAGAGCGATACGATATTGAAAACCGTATGCTAACGGCTATTCAGAATGGTAATTCTGATGAAGCACTTAATATATTTAAATTAATGAAAGTTTCAGTATCTGGTATAAGACGTGTTACTGACGACTTGTTAAACCATAAGTACAGAGGCTTTCTAGTTAACACCTTGTGCCGTAAAGCGATTGAAAAAGCTAACGTCAATTTGCTAACAATCAATGATATTTCAGGTAAATACGCTGCAGAAATAGACGATGCTAATACTGTCGAAGCGTTAGATCATGTGATGGAAAATCTCATTTATGATTATGCTCAGGCCGCTTTAAAAGTTAAATCTCTTAAGTATAGTTCCAACATTAATACGGTTATTCAACACATTAAAATTAATTTAGATCGTCCGCTTTGCCTTAATGAGTTGGCTGAATTAGTTGGGTTGGCGCCATCATATCTTTCTAGATTATTTAATCAAGAAACTGGACAATCTATATCACAATACATTATGGATTTGCGTGTTGAAAAAGGTCGAGATTTATTAATTCAAACGCCTATGAAAATTGATGAAATTTCAAATTACATAGGTTTTAAACAGCAAAGTTACTTTACTAAATGTTTTAAAGCTAAATATCAGTTATCGCCATTAGCGTATCGAAAACAATATAGTTCCATGAAGTAAAGAGATAGATAAAAAATTTCCAACTTTGCTTGCAATTTAAAATTATCACTCATTTGAATTAATCACTAGTTCAAGTAATAGAAAATTTAGAAAATTTGCTACTTTTTTAAATTTAAGGTCAATATTTTACTAAAATAATTAAAAATTTATAAAAAACATTAGAAATTTACACCGTTTTTTTGCTACTTATTTTAATAAAAAGCAGTTGGAATAACTGTCTATAAATAAAATAAAAATATGCTTTAAACCCTTTTATATCAAGCTTTTTAAGAGTTTGGGAAAAAGGGTTTATTTTTGTGTGAAAGCGATTTCTACCTCCGCTAAATTGACGATTTTTCAATTGCAAATATAATGAAGTTGGGTTGGCAAAGAAATTAGAAATAAGGAGCTTTGCAAAATGAAAAAAATAAAAATCTTAAATCAATTGCATGAAAATTATCTAGTAGCAGTTGTAAGAGGTAAAAGCAAAGATGATGCAATCGCTGCAGTTCAACAAATGATAGCAGGCGGTATATATAACATCGAAATTACCTTTACAACACCTCAAGCAGAAGAAGTCATTCGACATTTAAGTGAGACAAGTGATGATCACATTATCGTTGGTGCTGGTACGGTTTTAGATAGTGCAACAGCACGAATCGCTATTTTAAATGGTGCAGAATATATAGTAAGTCCTCATCTTGATGTCGAAATTGCTAAAATGTGCAATCGATATGCGATACCTTACTTACCTGGCTGTGGATCGGTGACAGAAATCGTACAGGCTATGGAAGCAGGTGTTGATTTAGTGAAATTATTCCCAGGAGACTTACTTGGAGCTAATTTCATTAAAAATGTACATGGACCAATACCACATATAGAATTAATGCCTTCAGGTGGCGTGTCTTTAGACAATTTAGAAGATTGGTATAACAAAGGTGCTTATGCGGTAGGAATTGGTAGTGCATTAATGAAAAATGCAAAAAATGGTAATGACTCAATAATTAAAGAAAATACAGAAAAATTTGTTAGAAAATATGAAATAGTAAGCGGGTGATTGTATGTCATTCATTACTTTTGGCGAGATATTAATGCGCTTAAGCACACCTCATCATCAAACCTTTGAACAATCACAAGCTTTTGATGTGCATTATGGCGGTGCAGAGATGAATGTTGCTATAGGTTTATCAGGATTAGGTATTAACACCACAATGATAACTGCATTACCTAATAATGACCTAGGCGAAAGTATCGTACAAAATATAAGACGCTATAACGTGAATGCTGATCATATTAAAAAGGCTAGTGGTAGATTAGGTCTTTATTTTACTGAAAGTGGTTATGCACAAAGATCAAATCGTCTTATTTACGATAGAAACATGAGTGTATTTAGTCAATTTAATAACGAAGATTATCAGATAGAACAATTATTAAAACATCATGAGTGGTTCCATATCACCGGTATTACCGCAGCATTGAATGATGAACTGTTCACATTTTTGAAAAAAGCAGTCAAAAAAGCTAAAGAATTAGACTTATTTGTAAGTTGTGATTTGAACTTTAGAGATGCGTTATGGGATTTTCAAACTGCTAGAAGAAAAATGTCTGAACTGTTATATGATGTGGATCTAATCTTTGGCTATGAACCGTTATCACTACCAGATGGTTCAGGTAATGATGAGAAAGATGGCTTAGATCGAGTCGCAGATATTGAAGAAATTAAACCATTTTTAGCAAAAATACATCAAACATACGACATTAGTTATATTGCATTTACACAGAGAAAAATTTTTAACCATAAAAGAAACCGCTTACAAGGATTTCTATCTACACCAAATCAACTCGCACAAACTGAAAAAGTCGATGTCGATATTCTTGATAGATTGGGTACAGGAGATGCATTTAGTGTCGGTATCATTTATGGAATTATGAAGCAATGGCATTTAGAAGATACTGTTCAATTTGGGATCAATAACATGATTTATAAGCACAACGTCATTGGTGATTATAGTTATGCCAATATTGAAAAAATAAATACGTCTATTGAAAGTAATAAAGACATCAATAGATAGAAAGAAGGCAGTATTATGGGAGATACAGTTGAAACAAGAGAGAAACAAAAAGTACAAAGTCTCAATAATATTCAAAAATCAACGTTAGGGTTTAAAGAAAAGTTATCTTATGGTTTTGGGGATTTAGGTAACGGCATGATGTTTGATATGGGACAAATTTACTTAATGATGTTCTTCACAGACATTTTAGGCATCTCAGCCTTCTACGGTGGTCTTGTATTTTTAGTCGCTAAAATCTTTGATGCGTTTGTTGATACAGGTGTAGGTACTATCGTGGATTCAAGAACGAATATTGGTCCTAAAGGTAAATTTAGACCATTTATTTTATATGGCACGGTTCCACTAGCAATATTAACGGTATTATCATTTACCGCGCCCAATTTTAGTGATACTGGTAAAGTCATTTGGGCTTTCGCCACATATTTAATGTTTAACGCAGCATATTCTGTCGTTAATATTCCGTATGGTTCATTATCAGCTGCAATGACTATGAATGCTGATGATAGAACACAATTATCTGTATTTAGAAACTTAGGCTCACAAAGTGCTTTGTTTATTGCGGGTATTGCCGTTGTACCATTAGTATCAAAATTTGATAATCATGCAATCGGTTATCCGGTAGTTGTTGGTTTGTTAGCAATCTTCGGTGTGATATTCCATTTGATTTGCTACAAAGGTGTTAAAGAACGTCACGTTATCGAACGTCCAAAAGAAAAAGGTGTGAATAAAAAAGCATTCTTTAATTTAGTGAAAAATGAAGCCTTTGCAGTCTTAGCTATCTTCACTTTATTAACAATTATGTCTATGTTCTTAGTGCAATCAACACAACTTTATTATTTCAAATATGTGTTAGATAAACCGAATCTTGTTGGATTAGTTAGTACACTGAACTTTATCGTCTTATTACCAGCGTTATTTGCAACGACATTTATTAGTAAAAAACTAGGCAAAAAATATACAGCACTTATAGGAATTGCGGGATTTGTGATATTCGAAGTTTTAAACTTCTTATTCTTTGGAGAAAACTATGTAATGTTCTTAGTCATGAATACGATAGCACAATTCTTCTTAGTCATTCCTAACACAGTTGTATGGGCATTCATTGCAGACGTTGTGGAATATGGACAATGGAAATTTAGATTACGTTCAGAAGGAATCACATATTCAAGTTATAGCTTTACTAGAAAAGTATCACAAGCACTTGCAGGATTCGTACCTGGATTAGCCTTAACTTTTATCGGTTATCAACCTAATGTGGATCAATCAGCTGGCACAATCTTTGGTCTTAAAGTCCTATTCTTTGCAGTACCAGCCGTGGCGTGTACCATCGCATTTATTATCTTCTTCATATGGTACCCACTTACAGATAAACGACATAAACAAATTGTTAAAGAACTTGCATTGAGAGAAGAAATTTAAAGGAGCGATTAATGTATGGCTTTTATAAATGAGAATTTTATGTTGAATAATGAAACAGGTAAACATCTATATCATGATTTCGCCAAAGATATGCCAATTTATGACTACCATTGTCACTTAGATCCTAAGCAAATTAGCGAAAATGTAAAATGTGAAGATATTACAGAGTTATGGCTTAGTGGGGATCATTACAAATGGCGTGCGATGCGTGCACAAGGTATTGAAGAACGCTACATTACTGGAGATGCTGCACCACTTGATAAATTTAAAAAATGGGCTGAAACATTAGAAAATTCAGTGGGTAACCCTTTATATCACTGGTCACAACTTGAGTTGAAAATGTACTTTAACATTGAAGATTTACTCACAAGTGATAACGCTGAAGAAATTTATCATCGTGCTAATGATTATTTAAAACAACATAAAGTAACAACGCAATCATTGATTACTGATTCAAATGTCAACTTAATTTGTACTACAGATAATCCAACTGATGATCTAAACTATCATGATGAAATTAAAGCACAGGATGGTTTTCATACAACGGTACTTCCTGCATTTAGACCAGATGATGTATTCAAAATTGGAGACCAAGCCTTTTCAGATTTACTAGAAAAATTAGAAAAGCTTACGCATAAAATTACATCACCTTCAGACTTCGTGGAGGCATTATATAAACGTATTCAATATTTCCATGATAAAGGTGGTCGATTAGCCGATCATGGTTTAGAAGAAATTCACTTTGAAGATTATACTGACAAAGACATCCAAGACATTTTCACTAAAGCCCTAAATCATTCAGGCATTTCATCATATGAACAATTCCAGTTCCAAAGCTACATGTTAAATGAATTAAGTAAGGCTTATCATCAACATGGTTGGGTTATGCAAATCCACTTTGGCGCAATTCGAAATAACAATTCTAAAATGTTTGAAAAAGTCGGCAAAGATGCTGGTTTCGATTCAATTAGAGACCAAGAGAATCTCGCTTATCATTTAAACGCAACACTAGACATGATGGAACAAGAAAGTCACTTACCTAAGACGATTCTGTATAATTTAAATCCAATTTATAATGACATCGTGGGGTCAACGATTGCGAATTTCCAAACTGAACCAGGCATTAAAAGTAAAGTGCAACATGGTGCCGGTTGGTGGTTCAATGATACTAAGAGAGGTATGTTAAGACAAATGTCATCATTAGCTGATCAAGGATTACTAATGCATTTCGTTGGTATGTTAACAGATTCAAGAAGTTTCATTTCATATTCAAGACATGATTACTTTAGACGTATATTATCTTCATTCATTGGGGACTTAGTTGAAAAAGGTGAGATCCCTAATGATGACAAACTATTAAAACGCATGATTGAAAATATTTGCTATAACAACGCTTATAACTACTTCAAATTAATATAGGGGGGTAAAACAATGAAAATGACATTTAGATGGTACGGCAAAGATGATCCAATCAGTTTGGAATATATTAAGCAAATACCTGGAATGAAAGGTATTGTAAGTGCAATTTATGATGTGCCGGTTGGTGACGTTTGGCCATTAGATAAAATTAAAGATTTAAAACAAGAAATTGAAGATGCAGGTATGGAATTATCAGTCATTGAGAGTGTACCTGTACATGAAGATATTAAATTAGGTAAACCAACACGAGATAAATATATTGAAAATTATTGTGAAACACTTCGTAATTTAGGGCAAGCAGGTATTAAAATTGTGTGTTACAACTTCATGCCAGTATTTGATTGGACGCGTTCACAATTAGACTACCGCTTAGATGATGGCTCTACTTGCTTAATCTATGATGAAAATGACGTCGAAAAAATGAATCCATTAAGTGGTGAATTATCATTACCAGGTTGGGATTCAAGTTATACGAAAGAAGATTTAAATCAATTATTTGAAGATTACAAAGAAGTAGATGAAGAAACATTGTGGGAAAACTTAAACTACTTCATACAAAAAGTAATACCGGTTGCTGAAGAGGAAGATGTTCTGATGGCTATACATCCGGATGATCCACCATGGAATATCTTTGGCTTACCACGTATCATCACTAATAAAGAGAATTTAGAGCGCTTCATTAACTTATATGACTCTAAATACAATGGTTTAACAATGTGCTCTGGTTCACTCGGTGCCGACCGACGAAATGACTTTGTCGACATGTTACGTTATTTCGGTGAGAAAGATCGCGTCAACTTTGTACATGCCCGTAATGTTAAGTTGATAGGTGATAAATCTTTCCAAGAATCTGCACACCTTTCTGAAAAGGGCTCAATCGACATGTACGAAGTCGTTAAAGCATTGCACAGCTTCGACTATCATGGACCGATTAGACCTGACCATGGACGTATGATTTGGGGCGAGACAGGTAAATCAGGATATGGGTTGTATGATCGTGCATTAGGAGCAACATATTTAAATGGTTTATACGAAGCGGTTAGTAAAAACAACAAATAAATAAAGGAGAAATGAACTTATGAAATTACCATTCGATATTGATTTAAAAGATAAAGTCGTAGTCATTACAGGTGGAACGGGTGTCATTGGTAGTGCAATGTCTACTGCCTTAGCACAAAGTGGCGCTAAAGTTGCGATGGTTGGTCTTAGAGAAGACGCGAGTGGCTTAGTTGAAGCAATTAAAGAATTAGGTGGCGAATCTCGCGTATTTCTAGGTGATGTGACGAATAAAGAAGACATGAAACGAATTAAACAGGAAGTTAATGATACGTTCGGTAGTGTCGATATTTTGATTAATGGTGCAGGGGGTAATGCACCTAAAGGCACTACAGATGACGAACACTTTGAGGGTAATTTAGATCAAGATAAACAAACATTCTTCAACTTAGATGAAGAAAGCGTTGGATTCGTAATGGATCTTAATTTCCTAGGTACATTTATTCCATCACAAGTCTTCGCAACTGACATGTTAGATAAAGAAGACGCAACTATTATTAACATTTCATCAATGAATGCATTTACACCACTTACAAAAATTCCAGCCTATAGTGGTGCAAAAGCAGCAATTAGTAATTTCACACAGTGGTTAAGTGTGTACTTCTCTAAAACAAATATTCGAGTGAATGCGATAGCGCCTGGCTTTTTACTAACTAAGCAAAACGAAGCATTGCTGTTGAATGAAGATGGCAGTTATACAGATCGCTCTAAAAAAATTATTAATGCTACACCAATGGAACGTTTTGGAAAGCCGGAAGAATTAGTAGGTGCACTACTATTCCTAGTTAGCAAAGAGGCTTCAAGCTTTGTTAATGGCGTAGTATTACCAGTTGATGGTGGATTCAACGCATATTCAGGTGTGTAAATATAGGAGGGATAAAGTTGCTATATCCAATTAATACAGAAACAAGACAACTATTCGATTTGTCTGGTATATGGAAATTTAAATTAGTAGGGTATAAAGAAGACGTAGACGTAAGTAAAGCGTTAGATACAGATGATGTTATGGCTGTACCTGGTTCTTATAATGATCAAGGTGTCATTCAAAGTATTCGACAACATGTTGGTGACGTCTACTATGAAAGAGAAATTATGATTCCAAAGCATCTTGATGGTGAAAGAATTGTATTAAGATTCGGTTCAGTCACGCATCATGCTACGGTTTACTTGGATGGTAAGGAAATCGTGACACATTCAGGTGGTTTCCTACCATTTGAAGTTAATATCACTGAAATTGCTACTATTGGAAGTCATCGATTAACTGTAAAGGTTAACAACGTACTGACACATAGCACATTACCAGTAGGCAATTATAGTGAACACGTTGCTGAAGACGGCACCGTTACACCAGTCAATGAACCTAACTTCGACTTTTTTAATTACGCAGGCATTCATCGTCCCGTAAAAATATATACAACTCCACATAGTTATGTTGAAGATATCGTTATTAATCCGGAGGTTAAAACGAGTGGAGAAAGTGTCGTCAATTATAAAGTAGCTGTACACGAAGGTAGTTCTAATATTAATCAAGTTAGGGTAACGATTATAGATGAAGAAGGACAAGTGGTTACGAAGCATGATGAATTTGAAGGTGCAATGTCTATTGATAATCCTCATTTATGGCAACCGCTTAATGCGTATCTTTATCATATGAAAGTTGAATTATTAAATGATGGTGAGATTATTGATGTGTACACAGAACGATTTGGTATTCGCTCTGTAGAAGTAAAAAATGGTCAATTCCTTATTAATAATAAGCCATTTTATTTCAAAGGTTTCGGTAAACATGAAGATACATTTTATAATGGCCGCGGTTTAAATGAAGCAGCTAATGTGATGGATATCAATTTGATGAAATGGATTGGCGCCAATTCTTTCAGAACATCGCATTATCCATACTCAGAAGAAATGATGCGACTCGCAGATGAACAAGGTATCGTTGTGATTGATGAAACGACAGCAGTAGGTGTACATCTTAACTTTATGGTCGCTTTAGGTGGTCAGTTAGAGCACGATACTTGGAAAGAGATTGATACGCATCAAGCCCATACAGAAGTCATAGAAGGTTTGATTGAAAGAGATAAGAACTATGCATGTGTCGTTATGTGGTCAATTGCTAATGAACCTGCTTCTAATGAAAAAGGCGCGAAAGCTTATTTTAAACCATTAGTAGAATTAGCTAGAAGTAAGGATCCACAGAAACGACCAGTGACTATTGTCACAATTCTTACTTCCCAACCGGATGTATGTGAAGTTCAAGACTTAGTTGATGTGCTATGCTTAAATCGTTATTACGGTTGGTACACTCAATCTGCAGATTTAGAAGGTGCGAAAAAAGCATTAGATAAAGAATTAGCACAATGGTCTGAACGACAACCGAATAAACCTATCATGTTTACAGAGTATGGTGCAGATACCGTAGCTGGAATGCATGCGATTGATGACCAAATGTTTACGGAAGAATATCAATTGAATTATTATAAAGCGAATCATGAAATAGTCGATAAATACCCACAATTTATTGGCGAACAAACATGGAATTTCGCAGATTTTGAAACGTCAAATGGCATTATCCGAGTTCAAGGTAATAAGAAAGGTATCTTCACTCGTGATCGTAAACCTAAAGCTATTGCACATTATTTTAAAGAACGCTGGCATAATATCCCTAATTTCAACTATAAATCATAGATAGAAAGTAAGAGTGGCGTATTTCATTAAAATAGACCTCATAAGATGAACGTTAATTTCATCTTATGAGGTCTAATTCTTTATTGTTCTACTATTTGAATTAAATTACCGCAAGTATCGTTGAAAATGGCCATTTTAGCACTACCCATTGTAGTCGGTTCAACGGTAAAGTGAACGCCTTTTTGCGTCAATGCATCATAGGTTTGTTGTACATTTTCTACGCCGAACATCGTAATAGGTATGTTAGCTTCGAATAGACGTTGTTGATAGTCGCCTGCAATAGGGTTGCCATTTGGTTCTAAGACCAATTGAGCACCATCTGGTTGATTCGGAGATACTAAAGTAAGCCATCTAAATCCTTCGCCTACAGGTTCATCTATTTTCTTTTCAAAACCTAAAATGTCTGTATAAAATTGTAAAGCTTCTTCTTGATTATCTACAAAGATACTATTCGCAATAATATTCATATTTATCCCCTCAAAGTATTTATTATGAAACTTGGATTACTAGGCCTGTTTAAGCACACGAGCCATTTCTTCAATTTTACCTGCATGTAATGGGACGTGAATGGCATTTAACACTAATAATTCGTTAAGTGTTTTGCAGCCAGCAATCGGTTGTTCAAGTTCCTGTGATAGTTGTTCATCAGTAAGTTGACGAGCACGATCTGGAATTGTTTTAAGTCCTCCCTAATCGATTCAATTGATGGTATGTCTTGTCCCTCCCAGTTTGCAGGACTAGAACCGTAACCAAATAATTTAGTATACGTTTCAATATCAACGACATTTTGACCACCCATTGATAAAGCAGAATCGAAAATAGTTAAAACATGTCCAAATTGCCAATGTAAAGTATTTGGAAAAACATCATTCTCTTTATCTAATACTTTCTCAACGTTCCAACTATCATAAACAGATAGTAAGTAGTTCACACCAGTATCAATCACATCATAGACTGTTTTAGTACTCATTTGCGTTTCCTCCCACATGTTTAAAGAATTGACTATTAAGCGTTTACCCGTTAAATAGGAGTTATAAGCATTACGATTAAAGTGCTAGTTTTATTTAGCGAATAGCGCATATTGGTTTCATGGATTTGATATGCAAAGTTTTAAAATATAGGAAAAAAGATAGCTGATTATCAACTATCCCTTTAATCGTATGAATGATGAGTTATTTATAAATATTCTTTTTCTTTAATATAGTTATAATTACCTTCGAATTTCTTTAAAGATTTGTTTTTTAATAAATAAGTAGTGTTAAATAATTTATTGAGAAAATAGATGTCATGTGAAACCGTAATAATTGAACCTTCATAATTTAATAGTGCGTCTTCAATGATTTCTTTTGCTTCTATATCTAAATGATTAGTGGGTTCATCCAAAATGAGTAAGTTATAATCAGTGTGTACAATTTGAGCCCATCTCAGTCTTATTTTTTCGCCACCACTTAGATCACCAACTTTTTTAAAAACATCTTTCCCATAAAACATAAAGTCAGCTAAAATATGTCGGGCTTCCGCCTCTGACACATTTACCTCTTCACGAAACTTATTTAATACGGTGTTGTTATCAGCATCATTCTCAAATTCATGTTGTGAAAGATAACCTATTTTTAAGTTGTTTGCCGTTTTAATAGTACCGTTATCAATTGAAACGACTCCTAAAATAATTTTCAATAAGGTAGATTTTCCAGTACCATTATCTCCAATTATAGCTATATGCTCGCCTCTTCTAACCAACATATTCACATTTTCAAATAATAACTTATTATACGTTTTAGTGACATCTTCCATCTCTATGACTCTGTTAGAAACGCGTGTAGCATCTTCTAATTCCATCTTCATATTTTTTGAGTTGAGAATTGGTTTATCCAAACGTTTGATGCGATTTAATGATTTTTCCATGCTTTTAGCTCGACGATACATGCCAGCATTGGGAGGGTTAGATTGGCTGGCCCACATTCTTAATTGTTTTATAGACGCTTTCATTTTTTTAATTTTCTTTTGCTGTGTTTTATATGCTTCGAATTCAATTAATAATCTTTTTTCACGCTCTTCTACAAAATATGAGTAGTTGCCATTATATGGATATAGATTTTTTTGATCGATTTCTATAATTTGATTTACTGTTTCATCTAAAAAATAGCGATCGTGTGAGACAACTACTGTAGCGCCGTGATAATTTTTTATATAATTGGTTAACCATTCAATAGATTTGAAATCAAGATGATTCGTTGGTTCGTCTAAGAGTAATAAATCTGTCGGCTTAATTAATATCTGAGCGATACCTACTTTTGTTCGTTCTCCACCAGATAAATCTTTCCACTGTGATTCAAGTAAATGCGTTATATTTAAGCCACTGGCTACTCTACGTATTTTAGCATCTATTTCATAGCCGCCATGTTCCTCATAATATGACTGCAAATTCCCATAGCGAAGCATTAATTCATCTATATCATTCACATCCATACTCATTTTTTCTTCTAATAATTTAAGTTGCTCAGAGATGATGTTTAATTCGCCGAATACTGATTTTAAACAAGTATAAACTCTTTCATTATCAGCATGATTAGGAATTTGATCTAAATAACCAATTTTTATATTTTTTTTCCAGCTTATAATACCTGTCGTGGGAGATTCTGACCCACATAGAAGTCTTAATAATGTTGTTTTTCCTTCACCATTTCGACCGACTAAGCCAATAGTGTCACCAGAATTGAGGGTTAGCTTAACATTGTCGAATAATGTTTCGTCAAGAAACTTTTTAGTAACATCCGTAGCATTTAATATATTCAATTTCCTTCCTCCATATTACCTATAAGGAAGGGAATGTTAGTGTCCGTTCCTTATAGAGCGATTAATAACTTCAAAAAAGACATACTCCACCAATTTTGAAATTACAATCGAAAATTTGTTGCGAATGATTTGTAGAAATCTGCAACAAAATGCTATAAGAAACATTTCGACACCTCCTAAAATACAAGTTATAGTCATTTTACATTAAACAACTGATTTCATAAAGCGGAACTCAAATAAAGTCATTTTACTTACTTAATATTGTTATGTATGATTAAAGTGTTCAAATTGCGGTAGTATAGACTTTCTGACATATAGATAGTGGAGAATGCCAATCAGATAAGTTTTTTAAAATTGAGAGGTGAGAAGGGCGTGTACTCAATTCAAGATATTGATCATCGTATTGAAGCATGGATAGCACAGATTGCACGTAAGGTTGATATGATGTTGAATGATGTGGCGGTTGAAACAAAAAAGCATGATTTGGATTTAGTGACGAATATCGACAAAGAAGTTCAAGCTGATTTCACTAAGTTTATCGAAGAAAATTATCCAGAACATCAGATTATGGGTGAAGAAAAAAGCAATCATGAGATTGATATGTATCGTGGCTATGCTTGGGCGATAGATCCCATTGATGGTACAACGAATCTTGTTAAACAACATAAAGATTATTGTTTAATAGTAAGTTTATTCTACAATGGAGAGCCATTATTAGCTTATACATATGAATTTTATCAACAGAAGTTATATAAAGCTGTAAAGGGTCAAGGTGTATCGATTAATGGCGTGCCACTTCATGTAGACATGTATCATCACCTCAAAGATGCGTTGATTTCTATTGATCCGAAACGTGCGAGTTCCGAATTACTAAAAGCGTTGATTTCACATGCGCATGGCTTTCGATTTATTGGTGCTGGTGGCATTGGTGCGTTGCGAACAATTACAGGGGATTTCGGAGCAAGTATTGATATGGGAGCAAACCTGTGGGATATGAGTGCACAAATATTATATGCGAAAGAGTTAGGGTTAGTTGTAACAGATATTCAAGGCAACTCTATCGATTTAAATCATGTTAAAGGTGCGATTATCGCGCATCCGGATATTCACGAAGACATCATTAATATTATAAAAACGTATCAATAAAATATCCTGCCACATCCTGATACTAGAATGTAATGGGAGATGTGACAGGATTTTATATAATATTAGGAAAGGTTTGGCTTTGATCGCTCGTTATCAAGCCTTCAAGTGTCATTATTTAAGGTTTAATCGCAAATGCACGTACTGGGAACCCAGGTGCGTCTTTCGGTTTCGGACTAATCGCGTAAATGACTGCACCACGCGTTGGCAATTGGTCTAAATTCGTTAACAATTCAAGCTGGAACGTATCTTGTCCAAGAATGTAACGTTCTCCAACAATGTCACCATTTTTAGCAGTATCTACCGACGCATCTGTGTCGAATGTTTCGTGGCCAATTGATTTTACGCCACGTTCTTCGATTAAGAACTTCAAGGCGTCTAATCCCCAACCCGGTAAATGTTGATTACCATCAGAATCTTTATTTTCAAATTGTTCAATGTCTGGCCAACGTTTCGACCAGTCAGTACGTAATGCTACAAACGTGCCTTCTTCAATACGTCCGTTTTTAGCTTCCCATTGCTCTAAATGGTCACGTGTGACGATAAAATCAGCATTTTCTGCAACTTCTTTTGAAAAGTCTAAAACGATAAGGGGTAATACTAACTCTTTTAAGTCTAGCTCTTCTAAGTAACGTTTATTCTCTACAAAGTGAATAGGTGCATCGATGTGTGTACCATATTGAGTGACGATATTCCAACGTTGCACGTAAAAGCCGTGCTCTTTGACTGTGAAAAGAGTGGAAACTTCACCTTTTTCAAATTCACTAAATCGAGGTATTTCAGGGTCAAAGGTATGTGTTAAATCAACCCATTCAGCTTCTTTCAGTTGATTTAGTTGATCCCATAATGGATAGTTTGGCATATACAACACCTCCAATTGTAATTGTTATTCTATGTTGATTTTGGCAGTGGCTGACTGAACTGGCCCATCGCTTTGGAAAAGCTCGCTTCAGTTCTAGTCATCTGTGCCGGGGCCGACCAAGTATTCAAAGTCACAATAGTTCAATAAAATGAGGCAGTGGCTGACTGAACTGACTCATCGCTTTAGGAAAAGCTTGCTTCAGTTCTAGTCATCTGTGCCGGGGCTGTACGACGAAATCACAAGTGATTTCTGTACAGCTCCCTCCCTACGCGGGTTTATTTTGATTATTTGATTCACGTTTTTTACGAACTGTATTTACAAGTACAGTTAGAGCGTCTTTTACTTCATCTTCTTTACGTGTTTTTAAGCCACAGTCTGGGTTAACCCAGAATAGTGAACGGTCAATTTGTTGTAAAGAACGATCAATCGCTGTAGCGATTTCATCTTCTGTAGGGATACGTGGACTATGAATATCATAAACACCTAAGCCAATACCTAAATCGTAGTTAATATCTTCAAAGTCTTTGATTAAATCACCATGGCTACGTGATGTTTCAATTGAGATAACATCAGCATCTAATTCATGGATAGCATGGATGATTTGACCAAATTGAGAATAACACATATGCGTATGAATTTGCGTTTCATCTTGTACTGAAGATGTTGCTAATTTGAATGAATTTACTGCATCTGCAAGATATTGTTCATGGTATTCAGAACGTAATGGTAAACCTTCACGTAAAGCTGGTTCATCTACTTGGATTACTTTTATACCCGCTTCTTCTAGCGCTAATACTTCTTCGTCAATGGCTAAAGCGATTTGGTCTTGAACGACTTTACGTGGTACATCTACGCGTTCGAATGACCAGTTTAAGATAGTTACAGGGCCAGTTAGCATACCTTTAACTGGTTTTTCAGTTAAACTTTGCGCATATACAGTTTCTTTGACTGTTAGTGGTTCAGTCCATTTTACATCTCCGTAAATTACTGGTGGTTTAACTGCGCGTGAACCATATGATTGTACCCATCCAAATTTTGTTACTAAGAAACCTTGAAGTTTTTCTCCAAAGAATTCAACCATATCATTACGTTCGAATTCACCATGCACTAATACATCTAAACCGATATCTTCTTGAATTTTAATCCAACGTGCAATTTCACTTTCTAAGAAGTTATTATAGGCTTCATCTGAGATACGTTTGTTTTTCCAATCGGCACGATATTTACGTACTTCTTGTGTTTGAGGGAATGAACCGATTGTAGTTGTTGGTAAGTCAGGTAAGTGTAAGCGTGCGTCTTGTGCTTTTTTACGCTCAGGGAAAGGTGACTTACGACTTGTTGGTACACTATCGAAGTCGTATTCTAGATTTTTGAATGATTGACTTTGGAAACGTTCATAACGTGCTTTCAATTTGTCATATTTTGCGCTATCGTTCTGGTTAAATAGTCGACGTAGCGCGTCTAATTCATCTAACTTTTCAGTGGCGAAACTTAAACCTTCTTCGACTGATTGCTCTAAAGTTTCATCATCTAATGATACTGGAACGTGTAATAAAGATGATGAAGGTTGGATAACGATATGTTTTGCGTGTCCTTGTAACGTTTCGATTAATTTTTTCTTAGCTTCGATATCTGCAGCCCACACGTTACGGCCATCAATAATACCTGCATATAATGTTTTAGATGAATCGAAGTCACCTGATTCAATTTGTTTTAAGTTATAACCGTTGTCGTGTACAAAGTCTAATCCTAAACCACCAACTGGTAATGAACTTAAGAATTTAACATTGGCACGTTCGAAGTAAGTTTGAATGACTAATTTGTCAGCTAAACCTGCTTTATCAAAGTAGTCATAAGCTTCTCTAGTAATAGCTTCATAAGCTTCGCTTTCATCAGTAACTAATACTGGTTCATCAACTTGGATATAGGCTGCACCAGCGTCAATTAATGATTGAAGCACTTCTTTATATAAAGGTAATAGTGTTTGAACTTTCTCTTCGAATGATTGATGTCCACCTTTAGATAATTTTACAAACGTAATAGGACCTACAATCACAGGGTGAGCGTTAACGTTAAGAGATTTCGCATAGTTAAAGCGATTTAATAAAATGTTGTGGTTCACTTTAGGTTCAACATTATCCCATTCAGGAACAATATAGTGGTAATTCGTGTTGAACCATTTAATGAGTGCACTCGCGACATGTTCTTTATTACCGCGTGCAATATCGAATAATAAATCATCGTTAACTTCGCGACCTTGGAAACGTTCAGGGATGATGTTGAATAATAATGATGTATCGAGAATATGATCATACAATGAGAAGTCGCCGACAGGTACACTGTCTAAATTATAATTTTTTTGTAATAGTAAATTTTCTCTATGTAGGTCACTTAACTTTTGATCCAATTCTGTTTTATCGATTTTTTTAGCCCAATAGCTCTCGATGGCTTTTTTCCATTCTCTTTTTCTACCTAATCTTGGGAATCCTAAATTTGAAGTTGTAATTGTTGTCATGATATTGCCTCCTTGTTTTGGGTAATTGCTTTAGAATATGCTGCGAGTTCTAATGAATAATCGATACGTTGGAATGGTGTGATAATGTATAAACCATTGAAATACTCATGCACTGTATCAATCAATTCTTTAGAAAGTCTCAAACTTAATGCTTTTGTTTTTTCTTTATCATCTTTTACTGCTTTAAATTGGCTTAATACGTCTTCAGACATTTTAATACCAGGCACTTCGTTATGTAGGAAAAGTGCATTGTTATAGCTTGCAATAGGCATGATACCTATAAATAGAGGGACGTTAAGGTGTTTCGTCGCCTCATATACTTCTTTAATTTTTTCTTTGCTATACACAGGTTGTGTAATGAAGTAATTCATACCGGCAGCTACTTTTTTCTCAAGGCGTTTTACTGCACCGTCAAGTTTGCGTACATTAGGGTCAAATGCACCAGCGATGTTGAAGTTTGTATGTTTCTTCAGCGCATCACCATCCGTGTTAATACCTTGATTGAAACTTAATGCTAATTCGGTTAATCCTTTTGAATTTACGTCGTAGACATTCGTGGCACCGGGTAGGTGGCCTACTTTTGAAGGGTCACCTGTAATCGCTAAAATTTCATTAACGCCAATAAGTGATAAGCCAAGTAAGTGTGATTGCAAGCCAATCAAATTACGATCTCGACATGTAATATGCACGAGGGGATCAATGTTATAACGTTGGCGTATGATGCTCGCTGCAGCGATATTGCTAACACGAACAGTAGCAAGTGAATTGTCAGCGAGGGTAACAGCATCAATGTTCGCTTCGTCAAGTTTGCCAATATTCTCAAAGAAGAGATCTGTATCTAAATGTTTAGGTGTATCGAGTTCGACAATAACTGTTGGTCCGTTTTTAACTTTTGTTGTTAAATTATGTTTATACGTATGTGTGACTGCTCGATTTGTCTGACGATTGATCGGAATGATGTTTTTATTTTTAACAGGCTTTAAATCTTTTACAGATGATTTGATATATGCAATGTGTTGTGGTGTTGTGCCACAACATCCTCCAATTAATCTCACACCCTCATTAATAAGTTCTTGTGCGACATCTCCGAAATATTGTGCATTATCGCTATACTTAAATTCGCTATTCTCAATATCCAGTAAACTTGCGTTTGGATAGCATGATAAGTAAGCCGTTTCTGGTAACTCAATATGTGAAAATGAGCGTTGCATGTGGTGTGGACCGTGATGGCAATTTAATCCAACAACATTGGCGCCACAGGCAACTAGTTGTTGTAAAGCTTTATTGATTTCAGTGCCATCGACTAAGTAATTCGTATTTGAAGCGGTCAATTGCGCGATGATAGGGATATCGTACTTTCGACGTGTTGTTGTAACAATATTTGTCAGTTCTTCTAAGTCGTAGTAAGTTTCGAATAATAACCCATCAACACCTTCTTCAACGAGTGTATCGATTTGATTTTCAGCGTGATACTGAATGGTGGACAAAGGCAATTCCTCTTGCTGTAAACTTCTGAAACCACCTACTGTGCCAAGTATGAAAGTATCAGGTCGTGCGGCACGTTTTGCGATGGCTACAGCTGCCTTATGAATGTCCTTTACTTTATGTTCCAAGCCAAAGCGTCTAAGCTTTTCAAAGTTAGCACCATACGTGTTGGTCTGGATAATATCGGCCCCGGCCTCTATATAAGAACGATGTATAGACTCTACTTTTTCTGGGTGTGTTAAGTTATAAGCTTCTGGACATGTATCTAAACCCTCTGAATAGAGAATTGTTCCCATTGCACCGTCAGCTACTAAAACGTTGTTCTGTAATTGATTCAATAATCGACTCATTGAAAGCCTCCTTTAATGCGTAGTTGAGGTCAGCAATTAATTCTTGAGGTTGTTCTAGACCTACGCTTAATCGGAATAAGCCAAAGGTAATGCCACGTTCATTTCGAACATCTTCAGGAACAGCAGCATGTGACATTGTGGCTGGATGAGATAATATCGTTTCTACACCCCCAAGACTTACTGAAACTAGGGGTAAAGTTAAAGCATCTACAAAGTGTTGTGCTTTCGTTTCATCTTTTAATCGGAATCCAATCACGGCACCGCCGCTATTTGCTTGTGATAAGTGTAATGAACTGTTTCCTGGATAATATACTTCGGCAATTTCTTCTCTTTCTTTTAAAAAAGCTACAAGTTTCTCCGCATTTGATGTTGATTGTTTAAACCGTACAGGTAATGTTTTTAAGTGTTTGGCTAATGTCCAACTATCATGCGCTGACAATGCAGTGCCCGTACCATTCTGTAAAAGATATAATGCATCAGCGACGTCTTTACGATTTGTAATGGCAGCGCCTGCGATAATATCGCTGTGGCCACCTAAAAATTTAGTAGCTGAATGAACCACAATATCAGCGCCAAGTGCAAGTGGTGATTGACCCAACGGTGTCATAAATGTGTTATCTACTGCTAAAAGTAAGTGATGACGTTTAGCAATCGCTGCTACTGCACGTATATCTGTAATTTTGAAACAAGGATTGGATGGTGTTTCTACGTAGATGAGTTTGGTATTCGGCTGAATCGCACGCTCAATTTCTTCAGGTTGTGTAGCATTAACAGTCGTAAATTGAATATCAAAGCGATTTAAAATTTGTTCTGTAAGTCTGAATGTGCCACCGTATACATCATCAGGAAGAATGACGTGATCATTTGCTTTTAATGTTAGTAATACCGCTGAAATTGCTGCGATACCTGAGGCGTACGCAAATGCATATTGTCCTCCTTCAAGTTTCGCTAATTTCTCTTCAAGAAGTTGGCGGTTTGGATTGCCACTTCTGGCATAATCAAATTTTGCATTGTCACCAAGCACTTTTTGATGAAATGTTGAAGAGTCATAAAGTGGTGGGTTAGCTGAATCGTAATCTACACCTCTGTGTTCATCAAAAATAACTTCGGTTTCTTTTGATAAGCTCATGAAATCACTCCTACTTTAGAATTCTCCAATGCTCGTAAAATATCTGACTCAATGTCGTTATAATCTTCAACACCAATGGATAAGCGTATAAGGTGTTCATCTATGCCACGTTTATCTTTTTCTTCATCCGGCATATCGACATGCGTTTGTGTGTATGGGAAAGTAATGAATGTTTCTGTTCCACCTAGACTTTCTGCGAAGATGCAGATTTCTAAATTTTCTAAAAATTCAGCAACGCTAAAGTCTTTATTTAGACGTAAACTCAGCATGCCCGTTTTACCACTGTATAGCACTTCGTCTATAGCACTAGAAACTTTACATCGCTCGGCTAACTTCTTAGCGTTTGCCTCTGACCGTTCAATACGTAAATGTAATGTTTTTAAGCCACGTTGTAATAAATAACTATCGATAGGAGACAATGTTGCTCCAATCATGTTATGCAATTGCCCAAGTTGCTCAGCTAATGATTCATCTTTAACAGTTACAACCCCAGCCAATACATCATTGTGACCGCCAATATATTTAGTTGCTGAATGGAGTACAATGTCTGCACCGTCTTCTAAAGGCGTGGATAAATAAGGTGTTAAAAACGTGTTGTCGATAATTGTTAGTAGATTATGCTGTTGACTTAAGATGTAATAAGGTTCAACGTCAATTTCGATCATTTGTGGATTCGAAATAGGTTCTATGAAAAGTGCCTTTGTATTGGGCGTAATAGCGTTAACAACTTCTTCATAATTCAGGAAATCAACATATTTAAATTTGATACCATATTGTTTTTCATAAAAGTCAAATAATCTAAATGTACCACCATATAAGTCGAAAGCGACTAATATTTCATCACCTGGTTGAAACAAGTTACATATGAGTTGTACTGCAGCCATGCCACTTGAAGTGGCAAATGAAGCAATGCCTCCTTCTAATTTCGCAAAGGATTCTTCAAATGCAGAACGTGTTGGATTCTTTGTTCTTGTATAATCATAGCCTGTTGTCTGACCAAGGTGAGGATGTTGATATGCAGTAGACAAATAGATAGGATTGGCTATTGCGCCAGTAATATCTTTAGTTAATGATATTTGTGCTAAATGAGTATCTTTCATGTCAAATCCTCCATTCAATTTTTTATCCAATAAAAAAAGCTTCCGTCCTTTAAACCCGATATGCATCGGATGTAAAGGACGAAAGCCTGTTTCGCGGTACCACCTTTATTTATTACTTTATTGCTAAAGTAACCTCAAACAGTACGCCATTTTGTGAATAAAAGTGTACTGAGATAGTGGACGCTAATTTAATCGTTATGTGACACTTTAGTCGAATGAAGGGGACACATTAAAAAACTCATTTAACTTGATTATAAGTAAATGAGTATTAACGATGATTAGCGACGTCTAGAATTCCAGTACGCCATTAAACAATAAATGTTAATACTGTATCGCTATAACGGGCGAACCCGTTGACACCTCATATTGGCATCAACACTCAAAGGCCATTTTCAAACTTTCTTTCAATGTCTCTTCTCAGCTTTGGAGACTCTCTGTATTAGCAGTGTAAGTTCTACTTTCCTTATTGCAGTGTGTAATTTGTGTTTTTTTTAAGTTAATTCATAGCTTACAGACCTAAATTACATTTGTCAATAACTTTTCTGAAAATTAAGATTATAAAGGTAATTCAGAAAACGCTTTAAGTATTGATAGCATAGTGATAATTGTATATAAAAAAATTTAATTTTTTCATTTCATTTGTCTAATCTACTTGTTAAACCTATTCTATATTTTTTAAAATAAATAAGTACTAAAAAATGCGCGCCATTGAATTTATAGTGTAAAAGTAAGTTTGTTGTGATTGTAAAAGACTAGTTCTTAGATAATGCTTCAAATATGATACCAATAATGGCTTAGAGAGGTGAAAATAGTGGGTCAAAAGCAAGATGAGCGATTGGTGATAAGTCAAAATGAACAAATTCAAAAAATTGATCTTTCTAAAATTAAAGCCAATCCATATCAACCTCGTAAAACATTTGACGATGATAGATTAAGTGATTTAGCAACGTCAATACAAACTCATGGTGTATTACAGCCCATTGTATTGCGCCAGACTGTACAGGGCTACTATATAGTAGTTGGCGAAAGACGATTTAGAGCATCTCAATTAGCAGGGTTAAACGAGATACCTGCCATTATTAAAGAATTGTCCGATTCTGACATGATGGAATTAGCAATTATCGAGAATTTACAACGAGAAGATCTCAATGCCATTGAAGAAGCTGAAAGTTACCAGCGCCTCATGAATGATTTAGGATTAACACAACAAAAAGTAGCGGAACGACTAGGCAAATCACGACCATATATCGCAAATATGCTAAGATTGCTAAATTTACCCAAAGATATTTCGAATCAAGTCAAAGAAGGTGCGTTATCTAGTGCACATGGACGCACGTTGTTAGGCATTAAAGATGTCACTATGATGAAAAAGATAAGTCAACAAGCCATACGTGAAAATTGGAGTGTTAGATATCTTGAACAGGTTGTAAATGAATTACAAGACGGTGGGCAGTCTAAAAAAAGCAAAGCAACAACGCAAATAAAACCTAAATTTATTCAAAAGCAAGAACGTCGACTAAAAGAAAAGTTTGGGTCTAAAGTAGACATTTCAACTAGCAAGAATATAGGTAAAATAACATTTGAATTTAAAACAGAAGAAGAATTTAAACGACTCATTCAAAAACTCAATGACGAAGTATGATACGTAATCAATCGTATTGATAGAGTGATACTCTATGAAAGAGTGAGTTAAGATGTGTTACATCTTAGGCTTTGCCAAGGAAATAAGTAATAAAATAAAGCTTAAGACGGATACATATTGCGCAATAAATGAGTATAATAATTTAATTATAAAAAAGTTTAATAGGGAGGTTACTATTACATGAATCAGGTCAAAAATGTATTGTCTTCATTATTTGAACCTTTAACTAAAATAGAAACATATGAAAATTTAGCTATTAAAATAGCATTAATTATCATATATATTATTGTTGCACTTATCGTCATAGCAATATTAAACAAAGTAATTGAACAAGCATTTAAAATTCAGAATCGCAGTAGCAAAGGCAATAAGAAACGTTCTCGAACGCTTATTTCTCTAGTGCAAAACGTAGTTAGCTACATTGTTTGGTTCATAGTGATTACTACTATCTTAAGTAAATTTGGAATTAGTGTTGAAGGTATCATCGCCAGTGCCGGTGTTGTAGGTTTAGCTGTTGGTTTCGGTGCTCAAACGATTGTTAAAGATATCATCACTGGTTTCTTTATTATATTTGAAAATCAATTTGACGTTGGTGATTATGTTAAAATCAATAGCGGTGGTACAACAGTAGCAGAAGGAACAGTAAAATCTATTGGCTTAAGATCAACGCGAATTAACACAATCACAGGTGAATTAACGATTTTACCGAATGGTAGTATGGGAGAAATTACTAATTTCTCTATTACTAATGGTTTCTCTATAGTAGAAATTCCGGTTTCTGTAGAAGAAAACTTAGACAAGGTAGAAAAGCGTCTAAATAAACTATTTACTGCAATGCGTAGCAAATATTACTTATTTATCACTGATCCAGTCGTAGAAGGTATTGATTCGTTGGATGAAACTAAAGTAACGTTTAGAATATCTGCTGAAACCATTCCAGGTGAAGGTGCATCCGGCTCAAGAATATTACGTAAAGAAATTCAAAGAGTATTTGTTCAAGAAGGTATTAAATTACCACAACCAATTTATATTAAAAATAATAATCAACAAGGCAAATCTTAATTATTATTGAGGGGTAATTTCATGACGTCAAATTATGGAATAAATGATATAGTAGAGATGAAAAAGCAACATGCATGTGGAACTAATCGATTTAAAATTATTCGTATGGGTGCTGATATTCGCATCAAATGTGAGAATTGCCAACGAAGTATTATGATTCCACGTCAAACGTTCAATAAAAAATTAAAGAAAATATTAGTATCAAATCAAGATACTGAAGGTTAGGAGAATGATTAATGGCTTTAACAGCAGGAATCGTAGGATTACCGAACGTAGGTAAATCTACCTTATTTAATGCAATAACAAAAGCGGGAGCATTGGCCGCTAACTATCCATTCGCAACAATTGATCCAAACGTAGGTATCGTAGAGGTGCCAGATTCACGTTTAAATAAATTAACAGAAATGGTTGAACCTAAAAAAACTATTCCTACAACTTTTGAGTTTACTGATATTGCAGGTATTGTAAAAGGTGCTTCTAAAGGTGAAGGTTTAGGAAACAAATTCCTTTCACATATTCGTGAAGTAGATGCAATTTGCCAAGTTGTACGTGCATTTGATGATGAAAATGTAACGCACGTATCAGGACGCGTAAATCCTTTAGATGATATTGAAGTTATTAATATGGAATTAGTATTAGCAGACTTAGAATCTGTTGAAAAACGTTTGCCTCGAATTGAAAAAATGGCGCGTCAAAAAGATAAAACTGCTGAAATGGAAATGAGAATTCTAACTAGAATCAAAGAAGCACTTGAAAATGGTGATCCTGTACGTAGCTTAGACTTCAATGAAGAAGATCAAAGATACGTTAACCAAGCACAATTACTAACGTCTAAGAAAATGTTATATATTGCCAATGTTGGTGAAGACGAAATTGGTGATGAAGATAACGATAAAGTAAAAGCAATTCGAGAATATGCAGCGAAAGAAGATTCTGAAGTTATTGTTATTAGTGCAAAAATCGAAGAAGAAATCGCTACATTAGATGACGAAGATAGAGAAATGTTCTTAGAAGATTTAGGCATTGAAGAACCAGGACTAGACGTACTTATCAGAACAACATATGATTTATTAGGCTTATCAACATACTTTACTGCAGGTGTACAAGAAGTGCGTGCTTGGACATTCAGACAAGGTATGACAGCTCCACAATGTGCTGGTATTATTCACACTGACTTTGAACGTGGATTTATCCGTGCCGAAGTGACAAGTTATGATGACTATGTTGAGCATGGTGGCGAACAAGGTGCTAAAGAAGCGGGTAAACAACGTTTAGAAGGTAAAGAATACATTATGCAAGATGGCGATATCGTTCACTTTAGATTTAACGTTTAATAATCACATCTAATTATTTATAGCGATATGCATAGTAAAAATTAAATATTTGATAAAAAAATAAAAAGCAATGTAAGTTTCGCTTGGCTTAAGTGACAGGAGACTTACATTGCTTTTTTTATATTGTTTATTTCATTATATCTTAAAAGAACGGTATAACTTTACTTGCTTCAATAATATCTTTGGTGCTAAAAAACTGTTTACCTTCTCCAGTGTAAGCAGGTTCTAGAATCATATTGGCTTTCGCACAATATAACCATTCTGGATTGATACCGCAATTTAAGACTTCTTGAAATTCTTGAAAATCTTTATTCCAATCTAAATCTAATTGCATGTTTAACACCTCGACTATATTATAGAACAAGTGTTCGTAAAAATAAAGTGTTATGTATAAATTTTTTAACTAGTAAACCAATTAGCAGTAACATTCGCATCTAAGTAATTCGCATCAACGTTTTGGTTTAGCTCAGGGGCATAGTAACTATCTGTGTATTGCCATAAAACTTTCTCTCTATTAGGTTCTTGCGTTTGATAAGCTGCTAACCAATAACCATCATAGGCACTTACAGCATTCGGAACGTTGTTGGTCATGAAGTTCTCATAAGAATAAAATAATACTTTTTTATTCCCTGCAAGTTGTTTCATTTCATCAGCCCAAGCTTTTGTAGCAGTGTCAGCATCACCAGAAGTGATTGAATTTTGTTCAAAATCATTTACATAGAATGAAGCTTTAGGTGCACGACTATAAAGCGTTTGAGCTTCATTTCGAGCATCATCAGCATTTTCATACAGGCTATATGAATAGACGCCGAATTTCATATTATTTTTATCTAATAAAGCTGAATTATTCTCCAAACATTGATCAACATATTCAGAACCATATTGACCTCTGATAATGATGAAATCATAATCTTTTTTTAGTTGTTTGACTTGCGCATCCGTTAAGTTTCCTTGCCATTCTGAAATATCTAACACACGATCGCCATTTTGTGTTGTGATTGCTTTAGATTTTGTTGAAAAGGTTGAACGGTTACTAGTAGCGTTGCTTTGTTCATTGGGATGATTTTTTAGATATTTTTGATATCCATACCCCATCGTTCCTTTTTGGCTACCTTCAGTCTGTTCAGAAGCGTTTGCATTTAACGCACCTATAGAAGTCGCCATAATAGTTAAACATGCAATTGATGATGTTGTTTTCTTGAACATTTGAGCTCTCCTTTAGATATTTTATTTTTTAAATATAATATTAATATGCAAAATGCAGTTGTGATGTTAGTACAAAAACTAATGATTCGCAACTTTATAATTGACACGATACATATGTAGAAAAATAAGGTTATAAACAATGTAACTTAGCGGAACTGATGCTGAATAAAATATATTGTAAAAAGTAATACTCTGTGCTATAATTCTTGATTGTGAGTAATGAAAATTATTCCTTGCTTATCGTTAGTATTCGATAGGCCGCATAGACCACAAGGAGGTGCAAGTATAAAATGAGAACATATGAAATTATGTATGTCGTACGTCCAAACATTGAAGAAGATGCTAAAAAAGCAGTTGTTGAACGCTTCAACGGTATCTTAGCTTCAGAAGGATCAGAAGTTTTAGAAGAAAAAGACTGGGGTAAACGCCGTCTTGCTTATGAAATTGAAGATTTCAAAGAAGGTTTCTATAACATCGTACGCATTAAAACTGATAACAACAGAGCTACAGACGAATTCCAACGTTTAGCTAAAATCAGTGACGATATCATTCGTTATATCGTTATCCGTGAAGACCAAGATAAGTAATAAATTAATGGGGGCGTTTTAATGATAAACAGAGTTGTATTAGTAGGTCGTTTAACTAAAGATCCAGAATACAGAACCACTCCCTCAGGCGTAAGTGTAGCGACATTTACTCTAGCAGTTAATCGTACTTTCACGAATGCTCAAGGGGAACGCGAAGCTGACTTCATCAATGTTGTTGTATTTAGAAGACAAGCAGAGAATGTGAATAATTATTTATTCAAAGGTAGTCTAGCTGGCGTTGATGGTCGCATACAATCACGCAGTTATGAAAATCAAGAAGGTCGTCGTATCTTTGTTACTGAAGTTGTAGCAGATAGTGTTCAATTCCTTGAACCTAAAAATGCTCAAGGTGGCCAACGTAATCAAAGTAATAACAATGATTTCCAAGACTACGGTCAAGGATTTGGTGGTCAACAATCAGGACAAAATACGTCTTACAATAACAATAATTCATCAAATAATAAACAACCTGATAATCCATTTGCAAACGCAAACGGACCGATTGATATTAGTGATGATGACTTACCATTCTAATAACAAAATGAACGTATAAAAAAATATTCCAAAGGAGGTAATTAACCATGGCAGGTGGACCAAGAAGAGGCGGACGTCGTCGTAAAAAAGTATGCTTTTTCACAGCAAATGGTATTACACACATTGACTATAAAGACACTGAATTATTAAAACGTTTTATCTCAGAACGCGGTAAAATTTTACCACGTCGTGTAACTGGTACTTCAGCTAAATATCAACGTATGTTGACTACAGCTATCAAACGTGCTCGTCATATGGCTTTATTACCATATGTTAAAGACGAAAACTAATATATAGGTATTGGTTAAACCCCATAGGCTTAAGGCTTATGGGGTTGTTTTTTGTGCTTTTAATTTTAAGTAAAGGACATAATAATAATTTTACATTAAACACTAAGTAGTACTATATCAAGAAAATCCCCACCAATACTAAATTAATAATTTAGCTTGAAGGGGATTTAATATTATAAATACTAGTATTTTATTGTCATAAAATCATTATTTTAAATGATCAACGGCATACTGTGCTTCTTCTTCAGTAAATTTGAAACCATCTTTAGAAGACAACATATCCTTAATATCTGATTTAGAAGTATCGCCATTCTTAGATAAAGATTTGGCTCTTTCTAGTGCATTCTCTTTGTAGTCTACTTTTACATTATCGGCAGCATATTTTGCTTCATCTTCTGTGAAATCGTCGTATTCTACTAACTTATTATAAAGTTCACTTTTTTATTCGATAGAGTCTTGCATATATCGTTGGGCATTTTTTAATGCATTCTTTTTAAAATCTGTCTTCAAATGTTTCATTGCGTAATCTGCTTCATCTTTCGTAAATTGACGCCCATCTTTAGACGTAAGTTCGTCTTCAAGTTGCGATTTTGAAGAATAAGATTGGTCACTGATATGTTTTGCTGTTTCTAATGCATTTTCCTTATAGTCAATTTTTGCATGCTTCATTGCATAATCTACTTGTTCACTAGTAAATTGACCTGAATTTTCATCATTTTTAAGATAATCAGTTAGTTCTTTTTTCGAAAAATGTAAGTTATCACTACTTTCTTCTGCAGTTTTTAACGCATTTTCCTTATAATCTACATCTTTTAAATGATTAACGGCATATTTAGCTGTACTAGAATTAAATTTATCACCACTACTAGAAGTCAATTGGTTATAGATACCTTTTTTAGACATGTACATCGATTTAGCATAAGTTTCAGCACGTTGCAAAGCTTCTTCTTTATCATTCCCGCCAGCTTTACGAGAGTTACCTTCTTGTTTGGATTCATGCGTTGCATTTTCACTATCACTTGATGAAATTGAGTCTGAGACTTTCATAAAAATCACACAAGCTGCTAGTACTAATATAATTAAAATAACTAGACAGCCACAACCGGCGCCGCATCCAATAAGCCAATATTTCCCTTTATTAGAACTATTGGAATCATCGTTTTGAGTACTTTCATTATTACTCACATTTTCATTTTTATCTTGATTATGTATATTGGTTTCTTGTGATTGTTCTTGGGATGAATTGGTATTATTTGGTGTCTCTTCATTAAATGCCATTAAAATATCCTCCTTGTAGTTGGTTAACACTTATTACAATCATACATAAATTAAAAATTACATACAATAGCTATTAAATTTATTTTATGACATTAATTTAAATTCAAGTCATTATATCGTGATTAATTTTATTTAAAACGAAAAATATGATAAAAAAGCCTGTCATACACTAAATATATAGTATGACAGGCATTTAATAGAAATTATAAACGAATATCGATATCGTCAATTTGCTGTTGATATTCTTTGTATTTACTTTCGACTAACATTTGATAAGGTGTGTCAAAGAAGTCTGCGAGAATCATTGCATCTTTAAACTTAGGTTCGTGTTGATGATTTTCCCATTCCCATAATTGATGGGGTTCATAATGTGTACCATATTTTTTATTAATTAATTCTGTTAATTCGTTAATTTCAAGATTTCGTTTAGTTCTTAAATTAAAAAGTGTATGTGAACTCATGAAACATAACCTCCTAAAAAACAAGTTTGAATTTAAATTATTTTTACTTACTTTCCAATTCATTAATTATAAGTAAATAATTTGAGTCTTTTATATACAACCTAAGTTATTTAACTATACTAGTCTTGTTCACAATAATTATCAAGTCTTTTAGCTGATAAATATTAATTATGTTATCTTTATTTCAAGAAATATAAATAAAGGGGAAATTTATAATGAAACTATTTGATTCGCATTTTCGTATCATTGATTATGATTTTCCGGTGAAGAAAAATAACGACTATATGCCTCCATCATTTAAGGTTAATGACTATTTAAATCATACTCAGCAATTAAATGTTGTTGGTGGTGCAATTGTATCAGGCTCATTTCAAGGGTTTGACCAAGATTATTTAATATCGGCTTTAAATCAACTTCAGGGACAATTTGTTGGGATAACGCAGCTACCTGCATCAACATCTGACGATGAAATTCTTCGATTACATGATGAAGGAGTTAGAGGTATTCGATTTAATGTTAAACGTGGTGGGTCTGAAGATATAGCGCTTATTAAGACGTTTGCGCAAAGAGTCTATGATTTAGTTGGCTGGCATTCTGAAATATATATTGAGTCCAAACAATTAAATGACTATAAAGAAATTATAAGTTCGCTACCTAAAGTATCAATCGATCATCTTGGCTTGACCGCAGACGGTTTTGATGATTTAAAAGCATTAGTCAAACAAGGTGTTTATGTTAAAGCAACAGGATTTGGACGTATAGAAGTTGAGCTTATTGCAGCCATTAAGGAACTAATTGACATTAATCCTGATGCCATTATGTTTGGTACAGATTTACCTTCCACGCGAGCAAAGCGCCCTTTTAGTGAACAAGATATTGAGTTAATTCAAAAGCATTTTGATGAAGAGACACAAGAGAAGATCTTTTATAAAAATGCATTTAAATTTTACAGAATTTCAGAGTGAAAGTCGAATTTGTAGTAGTGTAAAACGAATATATAAATTATCCATAATTTTTATAATGAGATTTGATATAAGTTTAAATAAAAATATAATAAAATTATATACTAATGTTTATTCTTGTTGATGCGTGGTATATATAAGAAGTATACAAAAATAGAAGATGTAAGGAGAGTTCTGAATATGGGCTTTATTGTTATGTTAATAGTCGGAGGATTAATCGGCTGGGTTGCCGGTATGATCATGGGTAAAGATATCCCAGGTGGTATCATCGGTAACATCATCGCTGGTTTAATCGGTTCAGCTGTAGGTAGTAAATTGTTAGGTACTTGGGGACCTGTATGGGGTGGCGTACCAATCATTCCAGCACTAATCGGTGCAATTATTGTTATTTTCGTTGTTTCTTTAATTTTAAAAGCACTTAGAAAATAATAGCAATATTAAGAGAGCTACTTTAATAGTAGCTCTCTTTTTTAGTTTAATGAAATTTTAATTAATTAGGGCCTGATGGCTATGAATATCTTCAAAATCATAGTTCTTTATAATCTCACATCCTAGTGGATGTCTACCATTATCAACGTGCTTATTAACTTCTTCTAATACTTCCAGAATTTCATACTCAGGCGTTTCAATATTAAATGAATACCTAAATACATGTCCGTGATCCGATTTAACAGTTGCCATGAGTTCGTCGTTTACCATTTTATAACCTAGTAATTCCATTATTGTTCCCCCCAATAAGTGTGACTACTTAGTTATAATGTAGCATGTAAAAATGCATGATGACAGTAATTTTACTTAAATGTTAATGATTATCATTTCACTTATCTTTTTGAGGGGTTATAGTTTAAACGTAGTTAAAATTGGGCATAAAAAGAGGGTGACGTCGGGTTAAGGCGTCACCCAGGAGTATTATGTTCATGAATATAAAAGACTTTGTAGTTATTATTTAACTACACCCTAATACTATCATGTTACCTACCATAATGACAATAAAAAGTGCTTAAAATATTAAAAAATTTCGTTTAGTACTAATATTTGTAAAAAGTTGTATTTAAGTTATTTATTAAACTTAAAATGATTGTGTGCTTATTAATATTTAGACTACGCGTAGACTTACATATTTATATAAGTTATGGCATAATTTTTATAATATTTGATTGAAGAGGGTGTATATATGGATGGAATAATAACGTTTATTACTATTACGCTACTTATTATCATTGTGCCTGGTCCAGACTTTTTGATTGTCATGAAAAACACAATCCATTCGGGCAAACTAAATGGTTCTATGGCAGCTTTAGGTATTACTTCTGCTCATATCATTTATACATCGTTAGCTGTATTGGGAATTATATATATTCTTACAAGTTTATATTATGTATTTTTGATTATAAAAATTCTAGGTGCCTGTTATCTGATTTATTTAGGCGTACAAAGTATTCGTTCAGCTCGTCAGTCGATGAACTTTAATACGGGTGGTATTAAAGTCAATGATGTGAGTTGTTTTACCTCATATCGACAAGGCTTTCTAAGCACAATTTTGAACCCTAAAGCGTTACTTTATTATGTGAGTGTTTTACCGCAATTTTTGTCAACTGGCGGCATTGAAGTGAAATCACAAGTAGCCATTTTATCTTTAGCAGTCATTATGGTTATCTTAATTTGGTTTTTATTCTGTGTATTTGTATTTCAATATATTAAATTATTATTCAGTCAGCCTAAAGTAAAAGCTATATTTGATTATACTGTAGGTTTTATTTTAATAGGATTATCAATTAATTTATTATTAAGCAAGAGTAGTTAAATTTCAGTAAAGGATTGTAGTATATGAAATTATATTTAGTGAGACATGGAGAATCACAATCAAATTATGATAATAAACATAATCGAGCTTATTTCTGTGGCCAATTAGATGTGCCATTAACCAAGAAAGGTATTGAAGGCGCAAAAAATTTGGAAAGCTACTTTAAAGACAAACATATTGATCATGTTTATATATCTGATTTAACTCGAACACAGGAAACCTATCGTTATATCTTTCCTTATGATATACCTTCTACTATCACTTCATTGCTTCGAGAACGCTCTTTAGGAGTATTTGAAGGAGAGTATAAAGATAAGTTAATGCAAGATGCACAATATCATCGTTACTTTAACGATCCTGAATATAAAGATTTTCGTCATAGTTTCACTCAAAAAGCGCCTGAAGGTGAAAGCTATAGAGATGTACATAATAGAGTTCATCAATTCTTTGAACAAATGAATATGAGTGACGATAAAACAATTGTAATCGTAGCATATCAAGTAGTTATTCGTTGTATATTTGCATATTTCAATGTAATAGGTGAAGAAGAAGCATTAGATTACAATGTCGAAAATTGTAAACCATACTTTTTAGAAGTATAAAATGTATAATAACAATTAATTAACACGCAAAAATCCAAACCGCATATTTTAACGGTTTGGATTTTTATGTGCCTAGAAAAGTATGTCAGTCACAATATTTTATTTATCTAAAACGTCAGATTTAATATTTTTATCGTCTAGGAATTTTTGAATTTTATCTTGTTGTTTACCATTTACATCACCTGCGTAATGTGTAGGCACATCGACAACGTTAATTGTATTTTGTGGTTCATAATTAAGCTGCTCAATGCTCTTATCTACATCTGCGATTGTGCTATTTAAGGCGTGGAAATAATTAATAATACGCTCAGTGTTTTCCTTATACCCAGAAGGTAAGGTATTGTTTTTAACAAATTTCTTGAAATGTAAATCATTTTTAACAGCTAAGTTTGATAATTTGCTGAGCTTTTTAGCTTGTTTATCAGTGACTCTTGTTTGTCCTGTACTTTGTCGGTCAATTTGGCTTTGCATTACATATTTATTATCTAAAATATCACTATTTACATCTAAATATTTTTTAATGGCTTTATTCATTTCATCTTCAGTTAGTTTTTGATTCTTTTTATCGGAAGTGAAAATATCGCTCTCTTTCAACGCCTTAGCATTTTTAGGTGCATTAACGCCATTACTATGATGGTCTGTTGAATCATTATCCTCTTTAGGTGCACAAGCACTTAATGTTAGTAATAATGATAAAAAGAGACCTATTATTAAACTTTTCTTCATAGGTTTCTAAAATCTCCTTTATTAGTAACGCAACTATAATTTTACATAGTAATAGATTATCATTTATTGAAAAATAATTGAATGTTAAGTGCTTAAAATCACAATTATCTATGAACAATTTGTGGCATTTATCCATCTATATATTTTGTATTTCTTCTATTGTATTTCCTTTTGCGAACCAAAGTCTTAAATGAGTCCAAACCTGTTCTACTTGCTCGGTTAGTTTATCCTCGGGAATAGGGTACAGCATATCTCCTGCAATCATAACTTCAATAGCCATAATCGCTTCATCTAAGTCTGAAGATGAACGTAATTCATGGAATAACATAGTCATATCTGTGTGTATCTCTTCTTTATCATCAGTAGTGAAGTAGTGTTGTATGAACGTTTTAAATTCTTTAATCACTTTGTCCGCTTTATAATATTCATGGACATCGAAAGAAAGTAACTCTTTTAATGTCTTTGGTTCATAATAATCAAGGTCTAATGATTCAACATAAGTTGGGTCAATATAATTTGCCATTACTGGATGGACTAAATACCCTTGCTTAATAACTGTGAAGTGATGCATATTTAAAGATTGAATATGGAATTTAATTTCATTGATTGATTTTGATGTGTTTAATAATCGTTTTAATAATTTTGAAACGAATTGCAGTGACACGACACCATATAAATTTGTTGCTGCAGTATAAAATCTAAATAAGGTAATTTCTTTATCACTTTTATTTTGATCCTTCATTTCGCTTATTTTATATTCAACATGTACTTCTTTTAACAAATTATTAACACTATTCGTAAATGTAGAATCTAGAATTTCATCGCTTAATAATTCTTCTAAGTCACTTTCATCGATGTCCTCAACGCCAATATCTATAAGTTTGTTAATCTGATCACTATTGAAATCGAATAAAAGATTCGATTCTTCATCAATATAGTCATCTTCATCTAAGAAGGGGACGTCGTTATTAATAGTCAGTAAATCGGGCAAAAGATTATCTAACCCACCAATATCATTCACATATTGTGAAAAATGATTCATAACATCCTGTGGTATGATAATAACTTCACTACGTATATCAAATCTTAAAATAAATAGATGTCTTTCTAAGACCTGGAAATCCATACCTAAGTATGCATTTAATGCATTGAAGTCATAATTCGTATTAACATTTTTACCAGTTTTGTATGTATCTACAAAAATATCTAGGATTCTATGGGGCATTTGTGCGAGTTCCTGTTTTAAAATTGAAAAATCTTGGAAGAACGCGTCAGTTATTAAATCAATAATTAAGGATTTTTTCTTATTAGAGAAGCCTTTAATTTCATAAGAGCGACAAATATCTTTTAGACTTTCTAAATTATATTCATCTAGCTCATCTTTAAGAGAAACATTTTTATACTTTTCAATTGCTGTATATTGCCCATGAAGTTTCATAACATAATCTTCTTCTCTAACGGTTTTAGGTGGAAAATCAGGGTACTTTTTGTTTAAAACCACTTCGTTCAACATAGTCAGTATGAGATTATTTACGACGAACGTATCTTCTTTTACAAATGTAACAATGCCATATTTATAACAAATAGGTAACTTTTTTAATTTCCTCTTATTAATTAATATAAGTGACTCACCATTTTTTAAAAAAGTACTAATGTAATTTTTTTCAGTTTGGCTCATCTCATTGTAAAGTCGCGTTAATGTTTTAGGTTGTGAAGCGAGTTCAAACAACATATCGGCTTTGCTGTAATAAGATGGTGGATTTACAAGTTGCTTCAAGTTACTCGTTTGTTCCTCTGAAATTAGGGATAGCGACTCATGCATAAAGAAGACCTCCAATGTTATTTATCTGCATAAGTTTAGATTATCATAGATAATATGAAAGTCACACAAAAAACAGAGACCCTTACATGGGTCTCTGTTATATATGAAGATATTTGATAGGTTAAGTGGTTTGTAGGGATAAGAAGCAAGGTCATAAAGACCTTACACCTATCCTTAAATAGTAATTAATTTCTAATGATATAATCAAATGCATTTAATGCCGCATTGGCACCTGCACCCATAGAAATAATAATTTGTTTATTTTTCTGATCGGTAACGTCACCAGCAGCAAATATACCTGGAACGTTTGTGTTGTTATTACGGTCAATAACAACTTCGCCAAGGTTATTTAGTTCAACTGCATCACCAATCCAACTTGTGTTTGGAACTAGTCCGATTTGTACGAAGATACCATCTAAGCTTAATTCTTTCATTTCGCCAGTAGTTAAATCTTCGTAACTAATACCAGTTACATGATCTTCACCTAATACTTCAGCAGTTCTTGTATTCGTGTGAATGTCTACGTTTGATAGTGAACGTAAACGATCTTGTAATACTGTGTCTGCTTTAAGTTCTGATGAATATTCAAATAAAGTAACATGTTTAACAATTCCTGCTAAGTCGATAGCAGCTTCAACACCAGAGTTTCCTCCGCCGATAACTGCAACGTCTTTGTTTTCAAATAAAGGACCATCACAGTGAGGGCAGAAAGCAACACCTTTATTGATTAAGCGATCTTCACCAGGAATGTTAAGTTTACGCCAGCTTGCACCTGTTGAAATAATAGCGGTTTTAGTTTCTAAAACTGCATTATTTTCAAGTGTTACACGAATAGCTTGGTCTGTCTTCTCGATATTAGTAGCACGGATGCCTGTCATTGTATCAATATCATATTCTTCAATATGAGCAGCTAAATTAGCTGAGAATTGAGAACCTGTTGTTTCTTTTACAGTGATAAAGTTTTCGATGCCAGCAGTATCATTAACTTGACCACCAATACGGTCAGCAATAATACCTGTACGTAGTCCTTTACGAGCCGTATAAATTGCGGCACTACCACTAGCTGGACCACCACCGATGATTAAAACATCGTATGGATTTTTACCTTCAAATTCAGAAGCATCTTGCGTACTGCCTAATTTAGTTAAGATATCTGAAATAGTCATACGTCCATTGCCAAATTCTTCACCATCTAAGAATACAGCTGGGACAGCCATGATATCTTCTGATTCTTCACGGAATACAGAACCATCAATCATTGTATGAGTGATATTAGGGTTAACAACACTCATTAGATTTAATGCTTGAACAACGTCAGGGCATTTTTGACATGTCAAACTAACGTAGGTTTCAAAGTTGTATTTACCTTCTAAACCTTTAATTTGATCAATAATTGATTGTTTCTCTTTAGGTGCACGACCACTTACTTGTAAAATTGCTAATACAAGTGAATTAAATTCATGACCTAATGGAATTCCAGCAAACGTTACGCCAGCTTCTTCATCAGGTTTGCTGACTGAGAAACTTGGTGTACGTTTTAATTCTTTTTCTACGATTGTTATATGCTCAGACATTTCAGCGATTTCATCTAAAAGTTCTTTAAGTTCTTTAGATTTGTCGTCAGAACCGATACTAGCTCTGAATTCTACATCGCCTTCCATTAGTCCTAAAAGTTGTTGTAATTGTTGTTTTAAATCAGCATTAAGCATTCTTTAATGCCTCCTTAAATTTTACCTACTAAGTCTAATCCTGGTTGTAATGATTCAGAACCTTCTTCCCATTTAGCTGGGCATACTTCACCTGGATGTTGACGTACATATTGAGCGGCTTTGATTTTATTTACTAATGTGCTTGCGTCACGGCCAATACCATCTGCATTAATTTCAGCTGCTTGAACAACGCCGTCTGGATCAATGATGAAAGTACCACGTTGAGCTAAACCAGCTTCTTCATCTAATACATCAAAATTACGAGTGATTGTTTGAGAAGGGTCACCGATCATTTGATATTGGATTTTACTGATTGCATCTGAATGATCATGCCAAGCTTTGTGTACGAAATGAGTATCAGTTGATACTGAGAATACATTTACACCTAAGTCTTGTAATTTATCATATTGGTTTTGTAAATCTTCTAATTCAGTTGGGCATACGAATGAGAAGTCAGCTGGGTAGAAACATACTACGCTCCAAGAACCTTTTAAATCATCTTGGCTTACTTCTTTGAATTCGTCTTTTTTAGGATCATAAGCTTGCGCTGTGAATGGTAGAATTTCTTTATTGATTAATGACATAACTTAAATTCCTCCTGATTATCATGGATATTAATTAGAACTACATAATAATTATTGCTTGTTTATAATAATTCTAATTTCTTAAATATTATTATTACATGCTATTTCTTATTCGTCAACTTAATGCACTTATAACCATTGAAATGTTGATTTAACATTGTTCAAATAGGTTTTTTGAATCATATGTTGAGAAAGTAAATATGTGTTAAAGTTTTAGTGTTTATTTTGGAAATGTTATTTTAAAAGTGCTTCTGAATATCAATTAACCTTTTCCATTCTCAACTAAACATATGTTTTTGATAATAAATAATATGAATAATTAAAAAAACGGAATAGAAATCAACATTAATTATGAAGATTTCATATCCCGTTCAACTATGGCTAATGTATGGGTTAGTTCTTTATAGCTTAAATAGTCAGTTAATCAATCACTTTAACTGTGACAGATCCTACTCTATCATAGTCAGCAGTATAAGTACCTTCTTCTAAATTTAAAGGAGAAATGAAGGTTCCAGAAGAAATAAATTGTCCTCTTTTTAATGATTTACCATGAGAATGTAATTTTTTGTTTAACCATTTGACTGCTTCAATTGGATTGCCAAGCACTTCACTAGAGTGACCCGTTTCAATTTGGTTATCATCTTTGAATAACTTTAAATTAATATCAGCAAATGCCTCGTAATCAAGAGGTGTGATACGTTCACCAACCACAATAAGTCCAGTAGCTGTATTATCAGAAATTAAATCACCTAAAGTGAAATTTGGGAACCAATCTTTATAACGTGCATCTGGAATTTCGATGCCTGGTGCGACTTTTACGCTTTCTAATATCGTTTGTGTATCAGCATCTTCAGGTAAATCCGCAGTTAATTCGAAAATAATTTCAGGCTCCAATAGTGGTGCAAATAACGTTGTAAGAGACACACCATGACCATTTTCTACGACTTGATGAGATAAAATAGTGCCGTATGCTGGTTCATTAGTGTTAGCAATTGCTTGAGTTGCAGCACTCGTCATACTAACTTTATAACCTTTAATAGGTACATTCTTCTCGGCTTGAATTTGATGGATAAGATCATCTTGTGTTTTGTAAGCTTCTGGTTCAGTTAGATTATATGTTTTGCTTACAAATTCGATAGGTTCTTTTGAAATGTATGCTTGAAATAAGGCGTTTGATACTTCTTTGTTTGCTTGAGTCATGATATCTCTCCTTAAATATCTGAAAATTGTTACTATTATGATAACTATAAAATTATTATCATGCAAATGTTTTACGGAAGATAGTTAAACCTTTATAAAAGCAAAATGAAATATAAATTGTTACGATGTAATAAATAGACTTGAAGGAGTAGATACCATGTCAGACTATGTTTACGATTTGATAAAAAAACACCACTCAGTGAGACAATTTAAAGATAAAGCACTAAGTGATGAAATAGTTCAAAAGTTAGTAGAAGCAGGGCAAAGCGCATCAACGTCTAGTTACTTGCAAACATACTCAATTATAGGTGTAGATGATCCTGAAATTAAAAAACAATTGAAAGAAGTATCAGGACAGCCATATGTTGTCGATAATGGCTATTTATTTGTATTTGTTTTAGATTATTATCGTCATAATTTAATAAATGAAAATGTAGACTTTGATATGCAAACGTCTTTTGAATCGGCAGAAGGATTATTGGTAGGGGCTATTGATGTGGCATTAGTTTCTGAAAATGTTGCTTTAGCTGCTGAAGATATGGGTTATGGTATTGTTTACTTAGGTTCACTACGAAATGATGTTGCGCGTGTTAAAGAAATTTTAGATTTACCTGAATATGCTTTTCCATTATTTGGAATGGCTGTTGGCGAGCCAGCAGATGATGAAAATGGTGCACCTAAGCCACGTTTACCGTTTGAGCATGTATTCCATAAAAACGTTTATAATAGCAATGCTAAAGAACAAAGAGAAGCTATTCAGAAATATGATGAGAAAATCAGTGAGTATTATAAAGAACGCACGAATGGAAAACGTCAAGAAACATGGTCACAACAAGTTGCTGGGTTCTTAAGTGGTAAAACACGTTTAGATATGTTGGAAGAGCTAAATAAATCTGGATTAATGAAAAAATAAGCTATTAATAAATAAAGCGTAGCTAATGGTTACAATTGTTCGAAATAAACATTGTAATGTTTTAGCTACGCTTTTTTTAAATATTAATTTGTTGATAAATCTCCATATTCATTTGAATTGAATTTATCTTTATCCATATTACCTGTAAGTTTTGCAGTTCCAGTACCTGCTAATATTGAATCATTAACGTTAAGGGCAGTACGTCCCATATCGATAATTGGTTCTATTGAAATAAGTACCCCTGCAAGTGCAACTGGTAGATTTAAAGTTGATAATACTAGGATAGATGCGAAAGTTGCACCACCGCCGACACCAGCTACACCAAATGAACTGATTATAACAACGCCAATTAATGTAAGAATAAATGGTAAATCAATATCTACATTTGCAACTGGTGCTACCATAATGGCTAACATAGCAGGATAAATACCCGCACAACCATTTTGACCTATTGATAAGCCGAATGATGCTGAGAAATTAGCGATACCATCTGGTACACCTAATCGTTGTGTTTGAGTTTGAATATTTAAAGGTAATGCACCAGCGCTTGAGCGAGAAGTAAATGCAAATATAAGCACTTCTAAAGTTTTCTTAACGTAACGCACTGGATTGATTCCCATTACTGCTAATAATATTAAATGGATAATGTACATTGTGATTAATGCTGCATAAGATGCAATCATAAATTTACCTAATGTCCATATCGCTTGAAAATCACTCGTAGCGATTGTAGATGCCATAATCGCGATGATACCATATGGTGTTAGTCTTAAAACGAATGTAACGATAGACATTACTAATGCGTATATAGCATCGATACCGCGTTTTAATAAACTACCACTTTCTGGTTGTTTGCGAGCAACACGTAAATATGCAAATCCTACGAAGATTGCAAAGATAACCACTGCAATTGTAGAAGTTGTTCTCTGACCAGTGAAATCTAAGAATGGATTGCTAGGTAATAATTCAAGAATTTGCTGTGGTAACGTATTAGCAGTCAGATCTTTAGCTTGGCTACTAATTTCGCTTCCTCTTGAGTTTTCTGCACTACCTAAATCAATGCTTGAGGCATCAAGTCCAAATACAATGGCATAAAAAATCCCTACTATAGCAGCAATAGCTACAGTACCAATTAAAAACATAAAAATATAAGTACCAATTTTAGCGAATTTATCACCAATTTGTATTTTACTGAATGCTGACACAATTGAAATGAATATAAGTGGCATTACAATCATTTGTAACAAAGCCACATAGCCGTCTCCCACAATACTAAACCAGTCAGTAGTTGTTTCAAGTACTTTGGAGTTTACTCCATAAATAAGATGTAACGCTATACCAAACACAATTCCCAACCCTAATGCGGTAAATACTCTTTTAGGGAATGAGACGTGCTTTTTAGCCATTATGAATAACCCAATTAAAAACAATATCATAACGACAATATTAATAACTGTAAAAAAAGTCCCCATAATTAGTCTCCTTTGAATATTCTAATTCCGACATACTTAATAAGGGTAATACTATTTATTTTATATTTCAATAGCTTGAAATAAAAAGCATAAATTATAAGTTTTTGAAAACACACAATAGTTAATTGAATTAAAATAATTTAAAGATTTAAATTGTTAATCATATTAATACAGAAACGAAAAAAGGTGAGACAATGAATTCAAAATGAATTCTGTCTCACCTTTATATAAAGAGTTGGTATTGAGACCAACAGGCCCTGTTACCAATCATTAAATAATTGAAATCGTTATAAATTAAATAATCTCGCAAAGAAACCTTTTTTCTCATCATTAGGTCTATTAAGAGAAGATTGCGTTTTAATATCTTCTTTTAATGTATCGATAGATTGTTGATTATTATCATTAATTTCTTTAACTAAATTATTTTTAGTGTATTCAGATTGCTCTTTTTGAGCTGTTTGGATGGCTTCTTGTGAATTTTGAATAGCTAATAATGATTGATTGTGAGTATCTAATTTTTCAGTGATTTGATTTTGAAGTTCTTTTAATTCCGTTTGTTGTTGGTGAACTTGGCTAATCATTTGACCGAGCATTTGACGTTCTTCACGCATTTTTTGAATTTCTGTGCGTAATTCTTCTACCAATTGTGTAGCACCTTGATCAGCAGGTAGTTGCTCATTATCTTCTTTGACAATCACTTGTAAGAAGTCTTTTTCTTTTTCAAGCTCTTCAAAAGCTAAATCATAGCTATTCGTTTGTTTTACTTTTTCAGCGATATCTTGGAAAAGTTCGATATCTTCTTCTTTAAAGTCAGTAGCTTCACGGCCACGATATTCTGTCTTACTAAGTTGATAGCCACGTTCTTCTAAGTGTTGGACTATCTTACGGACTTGTTTTTCACTTAGTTCGACACGCTGAGCGAATTCTTTGGTTAACATAGCTGAAAGTCCTTTCGTTCTTTGATTTATGTACACTGACGTTTGTCTTCTGTCAGTGAAACGTCAGTCTAACCTCAAATATTAGTTTAACCCTTTATATCGCTCATTTCAAGTGTTCCTAATGGGGTAGGCGTAAATTCATTTTGACTAATAAAGGATAAATAATATCTCGAGAAATGCCGTTAGCAAACACATATTTTAAAATGTAATTTGATTTAACACTTGCTGGGTAGATATCTTTTGTTAATTCTATATTTGATTTAATGAATAAGTCTACTTTAAAAGGCGAGTCAATTTTTGAATAGTTAGGATGTATATAATCAATTTCACTTTGTCGTTCAAAGCCGTTTGATAATAATAATTGTTGGCGTTGAGTTAAAGCTTGTTGATTGATGTCTTTTAATGGATGATCCGTCTTAGGAACTTCCACCATTACAAAATTAATATCACGAGAATGAACTTTATTAGAAAGTTGATTTAATTGATGTTCTATTTCTTGAAGTGTATTAATTAGGACATCTTCATAATCGGGTGTACCATTGGCAATTAAATGTATTAAAAATGCCGAATTTGTTGTTGCTTCATAATGTGCCGTTGCTAAACTAATAATCTCATCATCTTGTATGCCCACAAGAAATGCGTAATCATTTTCGGTCTTATTATTTTTCAAGGATCTTTCAATAATATAGCTATCTTCATAGAAATTCACATCTAATTGTTGATTATAAAAAGTGATTGCCTTGTCATAATATTCATCTTTTATTGATTGAATTACGTGAAAATTCATTATGTCACCCCCACGATTGTTTGTTTAAGTATAGCATATTTAAACATTTTGACGTCATTGTTAAAAAGATATTTAGATTGAAAAAAACCGTAAAATGAACTTAAAACTACGTTCATTTCACGGTCTCAAAGTTTAAAATGAATATTGATTATGATTTAGGACCTTTAGATTCATTTGCATAATGTGTAATATCAATTTCTTCATAAGCTGAGTTATTTTCCTCAACTTCGTCGTGTGAAGAGTTATCTTTATTGGCAATTACTAAAAATTTACCATCTAAAATATCTTTTTTGTATTTTTCTGTTTGCTCTTCAGATAATTCATAACGAGCTAAAACGGCTTCTTCGCCATCCTCACCAGTTAATAATTTAGACATACGGTCACTAAAAGAACCACTTGTAGCAATTAAAGTAACTTGAGAATCATGTAAATCATCTAAATGTAATTTACTTTTACTTACAACGACCAATTCATTTTCTGAGTATCCTTCAGCTTTTTTCTTATCAATAACGTTATAAATCTCATCTTGCTTGTCTAATACGGTAAAATCTGCCATATTAATCGCCCTCCATCTTTTCGTCCTACTTTTAATAAAAATATACCCTTAAGAATATTTATAAAACTCAACTATAGTTATTATATAATTAATTAAGAATGGTTTACAAATAGTGATGAACAATATTTAGTTAAACGCTTACACTTGAAAATATTATTATGAAAGGGCTTGTAACAATTTCTATCATATTGAAAATAAAGCAAAAGTTTGCTATTATCGTTAAATAATTTATATCACTCATATAATCTAAAGAATATGGCTTTAGAAGTTTCTACCATGTTGCCACAAACGACATGACTATGAGTTCAGAATCAATACATAAAAGAACAAGTTTTATTTAAATAACTATCTAAAATACTGTATAAAAGTTGTTTAGCTTTGGAGGTTGTATATTTACCCACTTCATCCTATGAGGTAAAACAAATTTAAAATTATAAAGTGTTTGAAGAAGAATACATTTAAATATACGGCTTCTTGAAATTTCAAAATACTATGTATTGCCTGTACGCTCATGGATCCTGAAACTTTTTCGCAAAGTTTGAGGCTTTTTTTGTATACAAATTTAGGAGGTTTTGACGTGGAATCGCTTAGACAGAAAGTCAAAGAAGATGGCGTAGTAATTGACGAAAAAATATTGAAAGTGGATGGTTTTTTAAATCATCAAATCGATGCAAAATTGATGCATGCAGTAGGCAAAACATTTTATGAGCAATTTAAAGATAAAGGTGTCACAAAGATCTTGACAATCGAGGCTTCAGGCATTGCTCCAGCTATTATGGTATCTTTACATTTTGATGTTCCTTGTTTATTTGCTAAAAAGGCTAAACCAAGTACGTTGAAAGATGGCTTTTATAGTACCGATATTCATTCTTTTACAAAGAATAAAACAAGTACGGTTATTGTTTCGGAAGAATTTCTAAATGAGAATGATACGGTTTTAATTATTGATGATTTCTTAGCCAATGGTGATGCTTCGCTTGGGTTATATGATATTGCGCAACAAGCTAAAGCTAAAACGGTTGGTATTGGTATTGTTGTTGAAAAGAGTTTCCAAGATGGTAGACAAAGATTAGAAGAGGCAGGTTTAAACGTTTCTTCATTATGTAAAGTGGCTTCATTAAAAGGAAACCAAGTGACACTACTAGGTGAAAATGAATGAAGACGTTCATTTTAAGTTTACAACACTTATTAGCAATGTATGCCGGAGCGATATTAGTACCAATTATTGTTGGTACCAGTCTTAAATTTACGCCGGAACAAATTGCGTATTTAGTCACAGTGGATGTTTTCATGTGTGGTGTAGCAACATTTTTACAAGCTAACAAAGTGACAGGTACAGGATTACCCATTGTACTAGGATGTACATTTACTGCGGTAGCACCTATGATTTTAATCGGTCAAACGAAGGGCTTGGATGTGCTATATGGTTCATTATTTGTATCAGGTATTTTAGTTGTTATTATTGCACCATTCTTCTCTTATTTAGTTAAGTTCTTTCCACCTGTCGTAACTGGAAGTGTGGTTACAATTATAGGAATTAATTTAATGCCAGTAGCAATGAATTATTTAGCTGGTGGAGAAGGTGCTAAAGACTATGGAAATCCTAAAAATTTAATTTTAGGAGGCGCTACTTTAGTCATTATTCTTATTTTACAAAGATTTACGAAGGGGTTCTTAAAATCCATTGCGATTTTAATCGGACTAGTTGCAGGTACAATATTGGCAAATGTGCTTGGCTTAGTAGATGTTAAGCAAGTGGGAGAAGCCCATTGGTTAGGAATACCTCAACCATTTCGTTTTTCTGGTTTTGGTTTTGATTTAGGTGCGATACTTGTATTTACGATTGTAGCTATCGTAAGTTTAATAGAATCGACAGGTGTATATCATGCACTAAGTGAAATTACTGGTAAAAAGTTGGAAAGAAAAGATTTTCGTAAAGGTTACACTGCGGAAGGTCTTGCTATTGTATTAGGATCAATTTTTAACTCATTTCCTTATACGGCATACTCTCAAAATGTTGGATTAGTATCTTTATCAGGTGCTAAGAAAAACAATGTTATTTACGGCATGGTTATTTTACTTTTAATATGTGGTTGTATTCCTAAATTAGGTGCATTAGCTAATATCATCCCATTACCTGTATTAGGCGGTGCAATGATTGCAATGTTTGGTATGGTTATGGCTTATGGTGTTAGCATATTAGGACATATTGATTTTAAAAATCAAAATAATTTACTAATTATTGCAGTATCCGTAGGTTTAGGTACAGGCATTAGTGCAGTACCTCAAGCATTTAAAGCGTTAGGTGAGCAATTTGCTTGGCTAACTCAAAATGGCATTGTACTAGGTGCTATTTCAGCAATTATTCTTAATTTCTTTTTTAATGGTCTAAAGTATAAACAAAGCGAAGAAAATGTGAAATAATAGAAATAACTATATAAAAAATGGAGGCTGTATTATCAATGTGGGAAAATAAGTTTGCTAAAGAATCTTTAACGTTTGACGATGTTTTATTAATTCCAGCTGCATCAGATGTGTTACCTAGTGATGCGGATCTTAGTGTTGAATTATCTGAACGAATTAAATTAAATATTCCAGTTATATCAGCTGGTATGGATACAGTAACCGAGTCTAAAATGGCAATTGCAATGGCACGTCAAGGTGGTCTAGGTGTCATTCATAAGAATATGGGCATCGAAGAGCAAGCTGAAGAAGTTCAAAAAGTTAAACGCTCAGAAAACGGTGTAATTACAAATCCATTCTACTTAACCCCAGACGAAAGTGTGTATGAAGCAGAAGCTTTAATGGGTAAATATCGTATTTCAGGTGTACCAATTGTTAGTGATAAAGAGTCAAGAGAGCTAGTAGGTATTCTAACTAATCGTGATTTACGTTTTATTGAAGACTTTTCAATCAAAATTTCTGACGTTATGACTAAAGAAAATTTAATTACAGCTCCTGTAGGCACTACATTAGATGAAGCCGAAACAATTCTTCAAGAACACAAAATTGAAAAACTACCTTTAGTTGAAAATGGTCGTTTAGAAGGTTTAATTACAATTAAAGATATTGAAAAAGTGCTGGAATTCCCTCATGCAGCGAAAGATGCGCATGGACGTTTACTAGCTGCTGCAGCTATCGGTACATCTAAAGATACAGAAATTCGTGCTCAAAAATTAGTCGAAGCTGGCGTAGATGCATTAATTATCGATACAGCACATGGTCACTCTAGTGGCGTTATTCAAGAAGTTAAAAAAATGAAAGAAAAATATCCAGAGATTACAATCGTAGCTGGTAACGTAGCCACTGCTGAAGCTACACGTGCTTTGTTTGAAGCTGGTGCTGACGTCGTTAAAGTTGGTATTGGACCAGGATCAATTTGTACAACACGTGTCGTAGCTGGTGTAGGTGTGCCTCAAATTACTGCGATTTATGATTGTGCTACTGAAGCTCGTAAATTTGGTAAAGCAATCATAGCGGATGGTGGTATTAAATTCTCGGGTGACATTATTAAAGCATTAGCTGCTGGTGGACATGCAGTAATGTTAGGAAGCTTATTAGCTGGTACTGAAGAAAGCCCAGGCGCAACTGAAGTATTCCAAGGCAGACAATATAAAGTTTACCGTGGTATGGGTTCTTTAGGCGCTATGGAAAAAGGGTCAAACGACCGTTACTTCCAAGAAGACAAAACGCCTAGAAAATTTGTCCCTGAAGGTATTGAAGGACGTACTGCATATAAAGGTCCTTTACAAGATACAATTTATCAACTTATGGGTGGCGTAAGAGCTGGTATGGGTTATACAGGTTCACCTGATTTAAAAACACTACGTGAGGAAGCACAATTCACACGTATGGGCCCTGCTGGTTTAGCAGAAAGCCATCCACATAACGTACAAATTACAAAAGAATCACCAAACTATTCATTTTAATTTAAATCAAGTGTGATGAAGTCAATTTGTTAGAAAGAATGGGGAGCACTTTTCATTTTAAATGTGATTGTCATAGAGGTTGTTCACTTTTAAGAAGAATCTAAAAGCAATGCATTGTGGGAAGTGTCTCTCTATTATTTACATAAAATTCAATTAAAAGGAGATTCACAATTATGGAAATGGCTCAAGAGCAAGAGTTGATTCTTGTCTTAGACTTTGGTAGTCAGTACAATCAATTGATTACGCGTCGTATTCGTGAAATGGGCGTATACAGTGAATTACATGATCACGAAATTTCGGTTGATGAAATTAAACGTATGAATCCTAAAGGTATTATTCTTTCAGGTGGTCCGAATTCAGTATATGAGGAAGGTTCATTCACTATCGACCCTGAAATTTATAATTTAGGCATTCCTGTACTAGGTATTTGTTATGGTATGCAGTTGACGACTAAACTTTTAGGCGGAAAAGTTGAGCGCGCTAATGAACGTGAGTATGGTAAAGCAATTATTAATGCAAAATCAGATGAGTTATTCTTTGGGTTACCAGCTGAACAAACTGTATGGATGAGTCATTCTGATAAAGTAATTGAAATTCCAGACGGATTTGAAGTGATTGCAGATAGTCCTAGTACAAATTATGCGGCAATTGAAGATAAGAAGCGTCGTATTTACGGTGTCCAATTCCATCCAGAAGTACGTCATACAGAATATGGTAATGATTTATTAAGAAACTTCGTACGCCGTGTGTGTAAATGCACAGGCGAATGGACAATGGAAAACTTTATCGATATCGAAGTTGAAAAAATCCGTAAACGCGTTGGAGATCGCAAAGTATTATGTGCGATGAGCGGGGGCGTAGACTCATCAGTTGTAGCTGTCTTATTACATAAAGCGATTGGCGATCAATTGACATGTATCTTTGTTGACCATGGTTTGCTTCGTAAAGGCGAAGGTGACATGGTTATGGAACAATTTGGTGAAGGTTTCGATATGAATATTATTCGTGTGAACGCACAAGAGCGTTTCATGGATAAATTAAAAGGTGTATCTGATCCAGAACAAAAACGTAAGATTATTGGTAATGAATTTGTATACGTGTTTGATGATGAAGCGGCAAAATTAACTGACGTTGATTTCTTAGCACAAGGTACGCTTTACACTGACGTCATCGAATCAGGTACTAAAACAGCGCAAACAATTAAATCTCACCATAACGTAGGTGGATTACCAGAAGATATGGAATTTGAACTTATTGAGCCTATCAATACATTATTCAAAGACGAAGTACGCGCTTTAGGTATTGAATTAGGTATTCCTGAACATTTAGTTTGGAGACAACCATTCCCAGGTCCAGGTTTAGGTATCCGTGTGTTAGGTGAAATTACAGAAGATAAATTAGAAATTGTACGTGAATCAGATGCGATTTTACGTGAAGTTGTGCGTGAAGAAGGTCTTGAAAGAGACATTTGGCAATACTTCACAGTTCTTCCTGGCATTCAATCTGTAGGTGTAATGGGAGACTATCGTACGTATGATCATACTGTAGGTATTCGTGCAGTTACATCTATTGACGGTATGACTAGTGACTTCGCCCGCATTGATTGGGAAGTCCTACAAAAAATCTCAAGTCGTATCGTAAACGAAGTAGACCACGTTAACCGCGTAGTCTATGACATCACTTCTAAGCCACCAAGCACTATAGAATGGGAATAGAGGACAATAAATAATTATAGGTTAGAAACACTTTTTGATAGGGTTTCTAACCTTTTTATTATGTGAGGTTATAAAATGAAACTAAGTAAAATCGAGCTTCAGGAAAAGGATTATCCTAAGGCATTAGCTATATGGGAACGTTCTGTCGTTGCTACACATGACTTTTTAAAAGAGAAAGATAGAGTAGAACTTAAAAAGGAAATCCCAACATACTTCCCGCATGTTGAGGCATATTTATGGTTTGATGGTGATGATGTCATTGGATTTTCTGGGACTAATGACGCTAATTTAGAAATGTTATTTTTAGATCCTAAATACTTTAAACTGGGTTATGGCACGGAAATACTACAAACTTTAATTCAAGAGCATAAGGTTCAATATGTGGATGTAAATAAAGATAATCCCAATGCCTTGTCATTTTACCTTAAAAATGGATTCAAAAAATATGATGAATCTGCAAAAGATGGACAGGGTAGGGATTATCCAATCATACATCTTAAATTGTAAACTGTCTTATTTCTTCCATTGCATTAGTGACTGTGTGTGGTTTGTTTTATCAACACTGGACTCCATTTTTATAAATCCTAAACTTTCATAAAAATGAACAGCTCTATTATTTTGTTCAAATACTTCTAAAGATAAATGATCGTATTCTGATTGTAAATGTTTGATGAGGGCATGACCTATACCTTTATTACGATATTCCTCTTTCACAAACAATCCGGCTATATAATTATCTATCAAGCCACAGAAAGCAACTATTTGTTCATTTTCCTTATACACATAAACATCGGCATCTTTAAGTGAATCAAGCACATTACTATAGTTGTCTATCCAGTAGAAACTATCAATAAAGGTATGTGTATCTAAATTTGCATTAAGCCAAATGTTTCCTAATACTTTTATAGTTTTACGATTTTTCTTTTTTAAATGTTCTATCATAGCAGACACCAACTTTGCTTGTTTAGTAGATAACTAAAGTAATAAAGAGATTAAAGCTAGAATCGGAAGGGTTCCTTGTTTAAGGAAAATACTAATATGACTCGTTAAGCCACCGTAAATAGCTACTATAATGGTGTAAATTAGAATTGGAATGCATAGTTGTTTAGGAGCACTACTGAAAAAAAGACCATAAATTAGAAGTAAACCAATCAAGCCATTATACACTCCTTGGTTCTTAAGAAGGGTATTTATGTTTTTATTATTGAGCTGACTGATAGGAATACCAAAGACTTTGCTCGTTCTATCGGATGTTGTTGCTATGGTCTCTAAATACATAATAAATAGAAATTCAATCGCTACAAGTAAAATGAGTATTATGGATAGTATATGAATTTAAATCAGTCCTTTTTTGTAAATTATAAATTGTATTTTTATGTGCGTCTCTATTACTTGTTTTATTATTACCCTAATTTTAGTAGCATTTGTGTGAAATAGAAGCTTTAATAAGAAAAATTCACTAAATATTAACTTATTTTAAGCTTTGAAGAAAATTTTCGAAATATTTTTAAGCGTTTTCACAAAATTGTTACATGCATGACCGTTAAAATATGTTACTTTATAGTTAAACAAATAAATTCATTTTATCCACTGACGTTCAATCTTTATATATAGGGATTGAGCGTTTTGTTTATAGGCACAAAAAAAGAGTGAAATCATCCGATTTCACTCTTTTTTATATGGAATGTTTATGTGCGTAATGCGAGACTTATTTTTTAGTTAAGTCGATGATGAATTTAACAAGTTCAATAATACCAGAAATGATTCCCATTTTGAGTACCTCCTTATTAAATGTTAAATAAAGTATATCGTGATTTTGAGAGGATGTGTTTGATAATTCCTAACTCAATGAAAGCGTTTCGTATTCGTTAGATTTCAGACAACTTAATACGATAAATCATGCCTATCTGAAAGATTGAAGTGTAACGTGTTATTAAATGTATGAAAGAACTTCCAATTACTATAATAGATTGACTTTTTAGCAATATTTTCATATATTGTATGTATTACGCTGATTTTTACATAGGTGTTTATCAAGCATTTGTGCAAGGATTTTCAATATCCATTGTTCATTTGAAGGATAAGGCATATGTTGAACGATACATATTAGGTAGCTTGAAAAAGCATTTATACATATTAAGTAAATGAGTTCTCATAGAAACCTACAATAGTTAGTAAATATCTGATACCTAAAGATAAAACTAGACTATTGTAGGTTTTTTCTTATATTGTTAATAGTATAAGGGAACTTTTTGTTTAAATAGATTGAAGACATGGAGGAGCGGCAATGTTAAGTTCTGGTTTTTTACTAACATTATTTTTCGTAACGCTTGTCATTGCAGTGTTAAGTGGCTTAATTTTTTTAATGCCATCGGTTCCTGTAAAATACATACGTTTACATTTAACTTTACTTCTATTACCTGTCATTGTAGGAGTAATTGGATTAATCACTATTAATGGCAGAGAAGTTATAGGTATCTTTGCTCTAGATAAACTAGCTTGGTTAGTAGGTGCCTTTGTATTAGCTTTAGGTTTTATTATTCAGAAATTTTCTGCACGTTACTTATTAGGCGATCGTAATTATCGTAAATACTTCCCGTTATACACATTTACAACAGTATTTGCGTCTATTGGTTGGTTAAGTAATGATTTACGCTTGATGGTTATTTGTTGGGGACTAACATTATTTTGTCTAACACAACTTATACGACTAAACCGTTCTTGGAAAGTGCCGGCTGAAGCAGCAAAAGTATCTGCGCGTTCATTTATCATTGGATGGGTTGCTTTATTATTAGCTGTAGTTGTATTTTTCATCGGTACTGGCGATTGGGTTATCGATCCATCACAAGATTACGATGTTTCAATAAGTTATGGACTGAAATTAATTGTAGATTTATTACTTGTTATTGCTGTTATTATTCCAGCAGCACAATATCCATTTCAAAGTTGGTTAATTGAGTCTGTTGTAGCACCAACACCCGTATCTGCAATTATGCATGCTGGTATTGTAAATGCTGGTGGTATTATTTTAACGCGTTTTTCACCAGTATTTGATAATAATATTGCATTAACGTTATTACTTATTATTTCAAGTATTTCAGTACTTATTGGATCAGGAATTAGTTTGGTGCATGTTGACTACAAAAGACAACTTGTTGGTTCAACAATGAGTCAAATGGGTTTCATGCTTGTGCAATGTGCTTTGGGTGTTTATTCTGCTGCGATTATTCACTTGATTTTACATGGCGTATTTAAAGCAACGCTATTTTTACAATCAGGGTCAATAGTTAAACGATTCAATATTCCAACACCACCAAATGTTAAGCGTTCTTATGCTTGGACAGTATTAGGAAGAACATTAGCCGTTATTATTGCTATTATCTTCTTTTTAACAAGTTCGCATACACCTTACACATTAATTAGCGCCTTTATCCTAGCATGGTCATTATCTGTATCATGGAATCAAATGGTTGCACTAAATAGAGGTATGATGGGAAGAGTAATTGGCATTGCTATGCTTATCATTGTGGCACTCGTTTATGTTGTGACACATGAAGTATTTGTTAATATTTTAAATAGTGTATATATGGTAACGCCACATCCACCATTAATTAGCGTTATCATTTGTGTGGCCATTCTAGTATTAGGTAGTATCTTTAGCATTTGGGTAGCACGTCGTCGTTCATCAACAGCTTTCGCTAAAGTATATTTATGGCTTGTAAAAATTGGAGAAGCAAAATTTAAATCGGTTGAAAGTCATCCGAACTACTTAAAGAATTATTTATAAGAGGTGAAATCTAACATGACAATAACTAAACATAACATAGAAGAAACAGTTAAATCGGCACGTCGTGTGATTACACCACTATCTCCTATATCTATCTTTGCAGCACGTAATCCATGGGAAGAAATGGAACATGAAACGTTTGATCAAGTAGCTCAATGGTTTAAACATGTTCGTGATATAGATTTATACCCAAGTCATGCGTCAGTGATGACTGCTTTAGAAAATGGAGAGATAGACCAGAAACTTGTAGAAACAGAAGTACAACAAGCTATTAAAGACTACGACACTTCAGTGCCAAAATCACATATTGATATTTATTGTAAAAATGCGATGCGCATCAAAGATTTGCCTACAAACCTAATTACTAAAGAAGCATACTTAAAGATTGAAGTATCTAAGCTCAAACGTGTATTTGAAAATGAGCCTTTTAAATATGCACGATCAAAAAGTGCGAATGCATTTAATGCTAAAGGTGAATCTTTAATGGATGAACTTAATACACATATTATTAAGTGGTCCAAATTATATTTAGATAATTTCCAATCAAGTTGGACTATGCCTAAAAGAGAAGAAGGATTCTATATTTCTTGGCTACATTTAGCACAGCATGATCCAATGCTTACTAAAACACAACGTAAAATGATTAAGACATTGCCTCAAGATTATAGAGAGGCTCTAATCATGGCATTAAATCATTTAGATATAGCTGAAGATGAACGTGAATCATATTTAACAGGTCATTTCCTATCATTACCAGGTTGGGCAGGCATGATGTACTACCGTGCTGAACAACATGAACATGAAGCGGATTTGTTAACACAGTATCTTGCTATAAGATTAACGATGGAGTGTATTTTACTAGATACTGAAAAAATGAGCCGTCCGGCAGTCTTAAATGTTGAAAGACGAATCAAAGAGCTTGTAAGTAAATGGTTATATTATGGAGAAATGTCAATTGATGATTGGGCCTCAATGTCTATAGAAGACCAACTGGAACATTTGAGATTTGCTCACGATTTTAACCCACTCTATTTCAAAAAATTATGGCTTGAAGCGTGGGAAGAAACACATGAACGTGAGTTAGTCGAAGCGATTTATGATAAATCTGTTAAACCAGTAGAGCAAGAAACTCAAGTCCAATTAGCTTTTTGCATTGATGTGCGTTCAGAGCCTTTTCGTCGTCATTTAGAGAGTGAAGGACCGTTTGAGACGATAGGTATTGCAGGATTCTTTGGTCTTCCAATTAGAAAGGAAGTGTTAGATGAACAATTTACGCATAATTCATTACCTGTCATGGTACCACCAGCTTATGTCATTAAAGAGTATGCCGATCGCCATGATTTAAACACGTATAACCAACAACAACATTCGGTTACATCCATGTTTTATACATTCAAATTGATGAAACATAATGTCTTACCGAGTTTACTCTTACCAGAATTAAGCGGACCATTTTTAAGCTTAAATACGATAGCGAGTACATTAATGCCGAAGAAGACAGGCCACTTTGTTCGTAATTTTACGAAGAATTGGTTGAAGAAACCCGAAGCTAAATTAACAATAGATCGTGAGCATGAAATTTATAGTGATTTACCAATAGGATTTACAGAAGAAGAACAAGTTGCTTTCACTAGACAGGCACTACAGTTGATGGATTTAACGACAAACTTTGCACCTTTAATTGTATTAGGCGGTCATGGAAGTGTGTCTAATAACAATCCTTATCATGCTTCGTTAGAATGTGGCGCTTGTGGAGGCGCGTCAAGTGGATTCAATGCTAAGCTATTGGCAATGATGTGTAATTTACCACATGTACGTGAAGCTTTAAAAAATGAGGGTATAGTGATTCCTGACTCAACCGTCTTTGTTGCTGCAGAGCATAAGACGTCTATCGATGAATTAGAATTTATTTATATGCCAGAATTAACTAAGGAAGCTCAAAATGCATTGGATATGTTAAATGAAGCTATGCCACGTATAAGTTATAAAGCGAATTCGGAACGTCTCGCTAATCTTCCTGGCTTAGATCAAGATGATTTGAAAGACCCGGTTGCAGAAGCGCATCGCTTTGCGAATGACTGGAGTGAAATCCGTCCAGAATGGGGCTTAGCTCGTAATGCAGAATTTATTATTGGTCAGCGTAATATTACTGCAGGTACCAATTTAGAAGGACGAGCTTTCTTACATAATTATGATTGGAAGAAAGACACTGATGGGCAATTATTAAATACAATTATTTCGGGTCCAGCTTTAGTAGCACAGTGGATTAATCTACAATATTACGCGTCGACTGTTGCACCACATTTTTATGGAAGCGGAAATAAGACTACCCAATCAGTAACATCTGGTGTTGGTGTTATGCAAGGTAATTCAAGTGACTTATTGGCTGGGTTACCTTGGCAATCGGTTATGGCTGCAGATAACAAAATTTATCATTCTCCAATTCGATTGTTAGTTGTTATTCAAGCGCCAGATCAATATATTAAAGACTTACTTGAGAATAATATTAAATTCAAACAGAAAGTTGATAATCAATGGGTACGTTTGGTTAGTATTGATGAAAATGGTAGTTGGAAAGACTGGTAGAGAGTTCGGTTTTTTCGGAAAAAGTGATAAAATAGGGTTAATCAATTAATAGGAGACAAATGATTAATCATGGCTAAATCTAAAGGTGCTTATGAGGCAGAGATTAGTAAGGCAATTACACAATGGGAAAAGGATTTTCTCGGACGTGGCTCACTTTCAGTAAAAACTGATATACTACGCGATATGATTATCGTCAACTTACAAGGCGTATTAACTCCTGCAGAATATCGAGTATGCAAGACACAAGAAGGCCTACTTAACATTAAACGTACGCGTTCGGAACTTGTGGAGTCAGGACAAGATGATTTGATGCAATTAATCTTAGATATTACTGGCGTCAGTGTGAGTAGTTTCCATAGTGATTTAAGTACGATTACAGGCGAACGAGTGATTGTATTTAAACTAGATACTAATTTGGAAAAGCAACTTTAAACTCAATGTCGTTAATGTTAATACAATTTTAAAGAGGCACCCTAAAAGTTAGATTATTATGCTGACTTTGTAGGGTGCTTTTACGTATAAACGTTTTAATTAATGAATTATCCATTTATATTTAAACATTTCTAATTAAGAGATTATTTTATTGGATTAGTGTACAATTTACACAAAGAGAATCTAGGAGTTGAACGTGATGCGCGTAAATGAGTTTAAGCAACCAATTGGAGAAGCATTAGATGACTTTGTGACGCCGTCTTTTCCTGATGCACAAACGCTAGAGGGCAGTTACGGAAGGTTAACAAAGCTAAGTATTGAACACATAAATGATTTATATGACGTTCTATGTGATGTTGAATCGAGACGCATTTGGACGTATCTTTATGAGGGCCCTTTTGATTCTAAGACCGAATTTGAACAATACATTAAACAACTTATTGATAGTAAAGATAAATATTTCTTTACGATTTTAGATAATGTGCAACAAAAACCTTTAGGTATTCTAGCATTAATGCGTATAAATCCAGAACAAGGGTCTATAGAAGTAGGCAATATTATCTACTCTAAAACGTTAAAGAAAACACGTGTGGCTACAGAAACACAATATTTGTTAGCGAAATATGTGTTCGAAACGTTAGGCTACAGACGATATGAATGGAAATGTGATAACTTAAATGCACCTTCCAAACATGCTGCGCAACGATTTGGATTTACATATGAAGGATTATTTAGACAATCTAATATTTGTAAAGGTCGTAATCGTGATACTGCTTGGTTCTCATTGTTGGATAGTGAGTGGCCAGATGTAAAAACAAGATTTGAACACTGGCTTGACCCATCTAATTTTGATCAGGAGGGACAACAAATTAAACATTTAAATGACTTTTAATAAGTAAAATACATGTTTAATTATTTTTGAAAATAATGAAATTAGGGACTGGTGAGCGTATGAATAAACAAATAAGTGGAATTTCACCTAAGATGACGGTGCCTATGTTCATGATCGGGTTAATTATTTTTGTCGTTGTTGCAATAAATGTAATTCACGATACATTATTGGTTCAAAATATCGATATAGGTTCTTTACATTGGCTGACAGATTATTTTGGTGAGCCGGAACGTAAATACGGCGATGGTATTTGGCATAATTTCATGACTTTTTGTGCTGAGATAGGAGAAGTAAAGTCAGTTATCTATATCACACTATTTTTAGCAATTGTTTTATTGTTTAAACATTATAAATTATCGATTTGGATGGTTTTAACTATAACGAGTGGTACGTTATTAAATTATTTAATTAAACAACTCATCGAGAGACAACGTCCATTTAATCATTTGATGCGAGACCACGGATATTCATTTCCAAGTGGGCATTCTAATGCAAGTACGTTACTTGCTTTAATATTGTTAATTATTTTAATTCCTTTAATAAAACTCAAAGCAATAAGGATAATAGCCAATATTATCACTATTATCATTTGGATAGGTGTGCTGTGTTGCCGACTATATTTTCATGCGCATTATATTACAGATGTAGTTGGAGGCGTTACACTAGGTATCATTTGGGTAGCATTGTTTTTAATGATATTACCATTGTTTTATCTTAATTTACGTAATAAGCCTAATAATAAATAGTTCAATATCTTTTTTACAAAGGGGAGATGGCAAAGTCAAAAGATAAGGAACGTACTTTAGTTCTTGGCGGAGGCGGAATTACAGGAATTGCTTGGGAATCTGGCGTATTAGCTGGATTGATTGAAAGTGGTGTAGGTTTAGAGTTAGCAGATAGAATCATAGGTACATCTGCAGGTTCGTTTGTAGGTGCAGTACTAGCTAACGGTTATGATATGCGTACATATTACTATGAGCTAAATGAACGAAGAGATGATAGTGATCATGCGACGCTTTTTTCAGATATTTATCGGTTATGGCAGAATGCATTTATCGTAGGACGTGATGATGCGACTAAAGTAGGTCAAATGATGGGTGATATTGTATATACGCGACCTTCACGTGTTGATTTAACTAAACGTAAACAAGCCATTCGTCAACGTTTAGGCGATGTAGGGTGGCATGATAATTTAGAAATTACTGCTATGAATGCTAAGACAGGAGAAGTCTCTACATTTCATTCACATAGCAACGTAACACTTGAGGAAGCCGTGACAGCGAGCGGTGCAGTACCTGGCATTTGGCCACATATACGTTTGAACAATCGTGATTGGATTGATGGAGGTATGGTTTCTCCGACAAATGCTATGTTAGCTAAAGGTGCAGACAGTATTATTATTTTAGCGCCGATAGCAGATGGTTTAGGTATGATGCCAGGTGCATTTGATGATGCGAAATTATTAAGCGAGCATAGTCATGTTTTAGTAATTAGTCCAGATAGTAAGAGTAGAGCTGAAATTGGAGATAACATTTATAATCCCAATAACATACTAAAAATTGGCAATGCTGGTTATGAGCAAGGAAAGTTACTTGCACAACGTATTCATCTGGAATTTTGCGAGTGGGTTGAATGATTTGAAGGTTTTAAGACTACGCGCAGTATTAGAATATACTAATTTTAGAATAAGGAGAGAGTAAGAATGAAAGTAAAATCACCACGCCCAATTAATTTAAAGGGGACACGTAAAGAAGCGGTCTTATTGCTTCATTCATTTACTGGAACGATTCGTGATGTGAAACCCTTAGCACAAAAACTTAATCAAGAGGGTTATACATGTTACGCACCTAATTATAAAGGACATGGATTACCACTAGATCAGTTTACGCAATATACTGTTCACGATTGGTGGAATGATGTCTTAAATGGTTATCAATACTTGAAAGATGAAGGGTATGAAACCATTTATGCAACAGGGGTATCATTGGGCGGATTATTCACATTGAAATTGGCTGAAACGGTAGACGTAGCGAAAATTGCGGTTATGTCAGCACCAAGTGAAAAAGAAGAAGCTGGTATAGTATGGCGTATGGAACGCTATGGTCAGCGTATGAATGAGTTAATGAATTTAGATAGTGATGCTTCACAGGCACAGTTTAATCATATAGAAGACTATCGCCCAAGTGTTCGTGTATTCAAAGATTTCATTTCCAATATTACTGCTCATTTAGGCGATATCAAGACACCAGCGAGAATTCTTTATGGAGAAAAAGATGAACAATCTTATCAAGATAGTGCACATTATATTTATGAGCACATTAATAGTGAAGATAAAGATTTAACAAGTCATCCTTTATGCAAGCATCTCATGACGCATGGTGAAGGCAGTGATAAAGTAGAAACACAAATTGCAGAATTTTTCATGACTAATTGAGTGGAGCGAATGTGATGAAACGTACATTTTTACTAACTTATATAACAACATCTGGAAAAAATTATACTGAATTTAAAACTTTTCAAAATGGTCCTGATAAAGATGCATGTATTCAACGTCTTATTGATGAATTTGATGAACTTGCTTATTTATTTTTAAAAGATGGCCAACAATCTCATTATATCAATGTTGATCATATTGAAAGTTTGAGTATTCAAGAAGTTACTGAGGGACAAAACGTAATGTACGATTTTAATGATTAATTTAATTATTAGTGTGACTAATGTAAATAGAGGGGGCCTTGCCTGCCAGGCAATGTTGACTAGAATTAAAAAGCTTGTTACGAATGCATTTTTAATTCAGTCAACTACTGCCAATATGTAATTTTAGCCTGAACATTTATTTCTGTCCCAGGCTCTTTTTTATGCTACAAAATGTACAACGACTTGATCTATAAATTTAAATATTGTACTCCTATAGATAATTTAGTTTAACTAAGTATAAGACAATGAATATCATCATGCGCAATACGCATCACTTCATTTCGTTTAGAAATTCAATGATTTTTCCTCGTTGATTAACAACTATTTTATGAACATTTTTGTCCTTATCAATTATTTTGACACCATTTGGGACAACGAATAAAGTATTAACTTTCGAAATTTCTTGAATATGTTGATAAGGTACGAAGACTGAATCAGCTTGAATGTTAAATGAGTGAGGAGTAAATCTAAATCCATCATCCATAAATACAATATCGCCCCCTACAGCTTCTACGCCTTTCCAATAATTAGCTTTAATTCTTTCATGAAGTAAACTCATTATATTCCCCCTTAGGCCATCACTATTAGTTAAATTTTACTATAAAGATAAAAAAATAAAAAATCTATGTATATTGCACTTATAAGCAAGACGTGTTAAAGTATTACTTAAGTGCATAAACGCTTTAACGCGTTAAAGGGAGTGGATGAATTGAGCAAAGAGTCACAATGGAAGACATCAACTGGATTTATTTTAGCCAGTGCGGGATCGGCAATAGGACTAGGAGCAATGTGGAAGTTTCCGTACATGGCAGGCATTTATGGTGGTGGGGCTTTTTTACTTTTATTCTTGATATTTACTATATTTGTAGGGTTACCGCTATTAATTATGGAATTTACAGTAGGTAAGATGGGACGTACTTACACTACTCAAATATATAGCAAGTTAACTGGTAAGAAATGGCTAAATATTATTGGGTGGAATGGTAATTTAGCAGTATTTATATTATTCGGATTTTATAGTGTTATAGGTGGATGGATCATTATATATATTGGTAATGTCATTTTACAAATGTTATCCATTGAGAAAACGACACTAACAAACATTAATTTTGAAGCAATTATCAGTAATCCGTGGCTAACGGTTCTTGGTCAGGGGATTTTTATCTTTTTAACAATGATTATCGTCATGATAGGCGTTGAAAAAGGGCTAGAGAAAGCTTCTAAAGTAATGATGCCGCTATTATTTATCTTTTTAATTATCGTGGTAGTCAAATCTTTAACTTTAGACGGCGCGATAGACGGCGTGCGTTATATTCTGCAGCCACGTCTAGAAGATATTTCAATGGAAGGTATTCTATTTGCGTTAGGTCAGTCATTCTTTACGTTATCATTGGGAACAACTGGGATGATTACTTATGCAAGTTATGCGCCAAAAGAAATGACAATAAAGTCATCAGCAATTTCAATAGTCATTATGAATATTTTAGTATCTGTATTAGCTGGTTTAGCCATATTCCCAGCTTTAAAAACGTTTGGATATGAACCTCAGGAGGGGCCAGGGCTATTATTCAAAGTTTTACCATTAGTATTTAGTCAAATGGGCTTTGGCGTTATGTTTTATTTCATATTCTTAATCCTATTCTTATTTGCTGCATTAACTTCTTCTATTTCGCTATTAGAATTAAACGTATCTAATTTCACTAAAAATGATAATTCTAAGCGTAAATCTGTAGCATTAATCGCAAGTATATTGGTATTAATTATTAGTATTCCAGCTACGCTATCATTTAGCAGTTTAAGTGCTGTTAAATTTGGTGCGGGAACTATTTTTGATAATATGGATTTCATAGTTTCAAATATTTTAATGCCTTTAGGGGCACTTGGGACAACATTAGTAGTAGGGCAATTATTAGATAAAGAAGCTTTAAAAGAAAGTTTCGGTCGCGACAAGTTTAAATTCTTTGCGCCATGGTATTTTTTAATTAAATTCGTTATGCCAGTCGTTATTATACTCGTGTTTATCGTTCAATTATTCTAAAGATTATACAATATAAAAAGGTTAGTCACACATATGTGGCTAACCTTTTTTACTACTTGAAACGAGCATTTATATAATCTCGTTCAATTTCTAATAACTCTAAATAATCTTCAGACATGATTTCTTTACCAATTTCAATATTTTTAGAAACAATAAAGTCAGCAAGTTTATGGTTTTCCTCATCAGAGTCAAAGAATGAAAGTGCTCTTTTTATTGTATCTTTTTCAGAAAAAAGGATTAACGTACGACCATACACTAAATCTTCCTTACTTCTTTGATAAGAAGCCTCTAAAAAAGCAAATATTTTTGAGCCATCATTATATTCAAAAGCTGAATCTATATCACCTTGAACTTTATCAGCAATATTAGACAATCTTGACTGTTCAGCTGGATCTTCTGGTCTATATTGATCTCGTACATACTCTTTCCACTTAATTAATTCTGAAGCAATATGTTCTTTTAATTCTGAATCATTATTATTTGTTTTAAATGCATCAACTTGTTGTCTTAACTCGCTTAAATCCATTAAATCTTCACGGTTAAGTTGACTCGATTCAAACGCTTCATAGTGATCATTTTCATGTGTAGACATCAATCATTCCCCCTTAAGATACTTTAATTCTTTATTCCTTTTAACACTACATCTAAAACATATCATTTTTTATATTAAAAAGGGATAAGTTGGAAATGATATAAATGTGGAAACAGTAGGATTACATGTTTTCAAAACGAACGTCTTGTTTGCGTAATTCTTTCATCACTTTCTCAGAAATTGCTGAATTGTTGATTGAAACATTTTTAAAAACACAATCTTTAATTTTAACATTGTCTAGGTTACATAAATCTAATGCGACATTTTCAAACACGACTTTCTTTAAAACAACATCGTTGAAAGTGACGTTGCGTAAGCTACAGTCTTTGAAGGAACTCTGTTCTATAGTTAGTGCGTTGAATTGACTATCATCGAATGTAGTTACACTGTAGTTTACTTTACTCATTAACGTTTTAAAGAAATTAATGTTTACAAAAATACTACTGCTAAAGTCACAATTAATTAATTTAGTGTTAGACACGGTATGAACATTTTTAAATATGCCCTCAGAAAAGTCACAGTTTTTAAAATAACTCTTATTAATTTCTAAATCGTCGTACATAGCGTTTCTAAAGGTACTATTGGTATATTTTTTGCTTTTATAGTGTTCATTAGTAAACACAGATAGAGATAAATCGGCTTTTGATGTCATTACGATTCTCCTTTAAGTATTATTAATACGTATAATCAATTATTGCGTTTGCATCGATATTATCGTAACACGAGTATTAAGTTGAACGATAGTTATTGAGTTCTTATATACATGTATCATTACATGGAAAAGTTTAAAATTCGCAGTTTTGCATAAATCTAAAGATTATCGTATAATTCATAGTGATTGAGTAAGGATTACAAACAAAATTTGGGATTGATGAATACTATAAACAGAAGGTAGGTTGAGTCAAAGCGAGTAAGAGCGCTTTAGATAATTAATATGATTGCATTTGACTTAATAGGACAAACACCACTCGTATTACTGGAAAGTTTTAGCGATGAGAACGTTCAGATTTATGCTAAATTAGAGCAATTCAATCCAGGTGGTAGTGTGAAAGATAGACTAGGTAAATACCTTGTTGAAACAGCCATAAATGAAGGTCGAGTTTCTTCGGGGGACACGATTGTTGAAGCTACAGCAGGAAATACTGGAATAGGACTTATAATTGCTGCTAATCGGTATCATTTAAAATGTGTTATTTTTGCGCCAGAGGGCTTTTCTGAAGAAAAAATATCAATTATGCGTGCATTAGGCGCAGATATTAAACGTACGCCTAAAGATGAAGGCATGATTGGTGCGCAAACTAAAGCAAGAAGCTACGCCAAAGAATACGGGGCAGTATATATGAACCAATTTGAAACGGAACATAATCCAGCGGCATATACGCATACGTTAGGTAAGCAACTGACTGATACTTTGCCAAACATAGACTACTTCGTTGCTGGCGTGGGTTCAGGAGGTACGTTTACAGGCGTTGCACAACATCTTAAACAATATAATGTAAAGAATGTGATTGTTGAACCAGAAGGCTCAATATTAAATGGTGGCGAAGCACATTCACATGATATTGAAGGTATTGGTTCAGAAAAATGGCCCATCTTTTTGGAACGAAGTTTAGTAGATCAAATTATTACAGTAAGTGATAAAGATGGCTTTGACAATGTTAAACGTTTAGCACAACAAGAAGGATTATTAGTAGGTAGCTCATCAGGCGCTGCTTTACAAGGTGCTTTAGACATTAAAAATCAAATCGATAAGGGCGTTATTGTAACCATTTTTCCAGATGGAAGCGATCGTTATATGTCGAAAAAAATATTTGAATACAAAGGAGAATAATGATGAAGAAAAAAACACAAATGATTCATGGTGGACATACAACAGATGACTTTATAGGTGCAGTTACGACACCTATTTACCAAACAAGTACGTATTTACAAGACGAGATTGGTGACTTAAGACAAGGATACGAGTACTCTCGTACAGCTAACCCAACACGTACAGCGATTGAGAGTGTTATTGCTAATTTAGAAAATGGTAAACATGGTTTTGCTTTTGGCTCAGGTATGGCGGCTATCAGTGCAGTCATCATGTTGTTAGATAAAGGTGATCATCTTATTTTAAATTCTGATGTGTATGGTGGAACTTATCGTGCCTTAACTAAAGTATTTACACGTTATGGCATCGATGTTGATTTCGTAGATACAACTCATATTGAAAATGTCAAAGACTATATTAGACCAGAAACTAAAATGTTATATGTAGAAACACCATCAAATCCATTATTACGTGTAACAGATATTAAACGTACAGCAGAAATTGCAAAAGAAAATAATTTAATTTCAGTAGTAGATAATACATTTATGACACCTTACTATCAAAATCCATTAGATTTCGGCATTGATATTGTATTACACTCAGCTACTAAATATATTGGTGGCCACAGTGATGTAGTAGCTGGCTTAGTTGCTACTGCAGATGACGAACTTGGTGAACGTTTAGCCTTTATTTCAAATTCTACAGGTGGTGTTCTTGGACCACAAGATAGTTATTTATTAGTTCGTGGTATTAAAACATTAGGATTACGTATGGAACAAATTAATCGTAATGTTGAAGCTATTGTTGAAATGTTACAAAACCATCCATCAGTTCAACAAGTATTCCATCCAAGTATTAAAGACCATTTAAATCATGATATTCATGCTTCTCAAGCTAGCGGTCATACAGGCGTGGTTGCTTTTGAAGTAAAAGATACAGAAGCAGCAAAACAACTTATTCGTGAAACAAACTACTTCACATTAGCTGAAAGTTTAGGTGCAGTTGAAAGTTTAATTTCAGTACCTGCTTTAATGACACATGCATCTATCCCTGCTGATGTCCGTGCTAAAGAAGGTATCACTGATGGACTCGTACGTTTATCAATCGGTATTGAAGATACAGATGATTTAGTTGAAGACTTAAAACAAGCCATTGATACTTTGAACTAAATCAAATGAGTTAAGACAAAAATAATATTTTAATTCTACATTATAGTTAGAATTAACTGACTGAGGATAGAAGATATCTTTTCTCAGTTAGAATCAGCCATATGGGGGTGGGACAATCAATTTTGTTCCACCCTCTTAATTTTTAATAAAAGTTAAATCTCAATAGTTGAGAATGTGTTATACACTTATGAAAAGTAAATTATATTTCTATGCATATTATTTAAAAATTAAAAGTAGTGTACAAAAAATTCATAGATATGTAATCAAATTGAAATGGAATATCATGCTAAATTGTATTAATTTAGTATAAGTACACTACTTGAACGGATAAAAGAAAGAAGTATGTAATAAAGATTTAATACAGATAAGTGTCTAGTACAACTAGAAGTAAGTGGTGAGTAACCCAATGAACAAGCATAAGATTAAGGAGGCGCTTTGTATGAATAAAAAAATTCTAGCAACAGCAGTATTAGGGACAGGAGCACTTAGTACATTATTTGCTCATCAAGCTGAAGCATCAACAACGCACACAGTTCGAAGTGGTGAATCTTTATGGTCTATTTCACACCATTATGGTATCACTGTATCTAAATTAAAATCATTAAATGGCTTATCATCAAATCTTATTTTTCCAAACCAAGTATTAAAAGTTTCAGGATCTTCTAATTATTCAAGTCGTTCAAATTACGGTAATTCAAGTAGTACATATACTGTTAGAGCAGGGGATAGTTTATCATCTATCGCTAGTCGATATGGTACAACATATCGTCATATTATGAATTTAAATGGATTAAATAGCTTTTTAATTTTCCCTGGTCAACAATTAAAAGTATCTGGGTCTGTAAGTTCAAATTCACACTCAAGTTATAATTCAAATAGTGGTGGTTCATCAAGTACTTATACAGTACGTTATGGGGATTCACTGTCATCTATTGCTAGCCGATATGGTACAACATATCAACATATTATGAGATTAAATGGATTAAATAATTTCTTTATTTATCCTGGTCAAAAATTAAGAGTTAGTGGTTCAGCTTCTTCAAACACTTACTCAACGCGTTCAGCACAATCAACGTATTATTCATCACCAGTATTTAATCATAGAAATTTATATGATTGGGGACAATGTACATGGCATGTGTTTAATCGTCGTGCTGCTATTGGAAAAGGTATTAGTACTTATTGGTGGAATGCTAATAACTGGGATAATGCTGCAGCTAGAGATGGGTATCGTATTGATGGTAACCCAACAGTAGGTTCAATTGCACAATCAGATGCCGGTTATTATGGTCATGTAGCATTTGTAGAACGTGTTAATAGCAATGGTAGTATTTTAGTTTCAGAAATGAACTTTAGTGCGAGTCCAGGTATTTTAACATATCGTACAATCCCTGCTTATCAAGTACGCAATTATAAATTTATTCATTAATTTATCAAAAAAAGCTAATCAAAAGGAAGTATACTTTACTTCTTTTGATTAGCTTTTTTTATATTATTGGAAATTATAGTCTTCTTTAACTTTTCTAAAGCTTGAAGCTAAACGTGTAACATTAATAATGAATGATACGAATGATGTTAGCTTACGGAATTTGTAAGGAGATCTCATTGATACTACGAAATCTAAAAGTGTGCCTACAGTGCTTAGGCCTAAAGATAAATAAACTAGATTTTTATTTTTCGCGTCGAATTTAATACCGTTATAACCATCTACGATAAAGCCTGCTGTACTAACTAAATTTGAAACGCGCGTTAATTTTGATTTTTTTGCCATGAATAATACCCTCCGAAATATCTAAATGTCATCAAATAATCATTTAGTATATTATTATATGTTAACATCATACTAAAATAACATATATTTTTGAAGTACAAAACATTTCGTTAAAAAGGTGTGATCATATGATAAAGTGTGTTTGTTTAGTGGAGGAAACAGAGAACCAAATCTTATTAGTACAAGTAAGAAATAGAGAGAAGTATTATTTCCCGGGTGGTAAAATTGATGAAGGTGAAACGCAATTAGAAGCGATACAAAGGGAAGTAAAAGAGGAACTACAATTAGAGTTTCCACAAGAGGATTTCACATATATTGGAACGGTCATAGGCGATGCATACCCGCAAACGAACATGCTAACAGAACTAAATGGATTTAAACTTCAACAAGAAATTGACTGGAATAACGTTGAAATTGATAATGAAATTACTGATATACGTTGGTTCGATAAATCTGATACAACGTTAATAGCACCCGCTGTTATAAAGTGGATTGAAACATTTTCAGAGAGAAAGTAGGGGTATAATGGAAATTCGACCATATTCAATTCAAGATTACCCGTTATTAGATGTATTTGAAATATTACCAGAAGATAGAAAATTCACTCGGACACCTATCCATAATATTGATTTAGCTAAAGGAGACGACGAGCGTCACCCGACTCTTGTTATGAGAGATAATCAATGTGTGGGCTTCTTTACTTTACATGAAGGTCAGGGTGTTAAACCATATAGTGACAATAATAAAGCTATATTTTTCCGTTCATTTAGTGTGGATGCACGATATCGTGGTCAAGGTCTTGGAAAAGCAGTGATTCAACAACTACCAAGCTATATAAAGTCAACATTTCCTTACATTAATGAAATAATATTAACTGTGAATACTGACAACGACAAAGCCATCGGATTATATAAACAAGCCCAATATTCTATTACTGGAGATGCAATTTTAGAAGGGCGACCAGTTTACGTTATGAATTTTAAAATATAGATGCTTATAAATAAACAAGCCAGTGAATGAATTTATCAAGACTCATTTACTGGCTATTTTTGAGAGAACTGTGTCCCGGTTATTATTTTTTATAAGTTAAATTTTTAAATTTTAATCCGTAGATTGCGAAGAAATTTCAGAATGCTTTTGATTAAATTTAGGGTGTTTAATTAATAAAGCTGTAATCCATGCCGTAATCGGGATACTAATCGCTACGGCAATTCCACCTAGTAAGATTGAAATAAATTCTTGGGCAAATATTTTTGAGTTAATGATATGTCCGAAAGAATAATGTAATTGGAAAAACCAAAAGAATAATGTCAATTGACCACCAAAATAAGCTAAATATATGGTATTGGCAGAAGTTGCTAGAATTTCTCTACCTACACGCATGCCTGATTGGAACAATGCCTTACGTGAAAGGGTGGGGTTAGTTTCATTAAGTTCATACATTGGAGAACTTATAGTTATGGTTAAGTCGATGACTGCTGCAATTACTGCTAAAATGACTGTAAATACTGAGAATTGAACCATATCAATACCGATATTCATTGAAAAAATATATGTTTCGTCTTGTTGTTCCGTAGTAAAGCCTTGTAAGTGACCGATACTTATTGATAGATAAATACCAACTATTAAGAGAATGGTAGTAATTATTGTAGCAATAAAAGCTGCTTTGGTCTTAATGTTATAACTATTTAAAATAAATAAGTTACATGCGGCAATGACAATGCAAAAAACTAGTGAAACTAGGTAAATAGGTGTTCCAAATAAGATGAACACAATACTAATTAGCAAGATAATAAAATTTAAAAATAATGTTAAGTATGAGATTAAGCCTTTTTTACCGCCAAAAATGAGCATTAAAATTAATAAAATTAGTGCTAGTAGGACGACTGCATTCATCTTGTCACACCCTTCCATTTCATCCACATAACCATCAAACTAATTGTAATTGGAATCGTTAGAACGATACCAATACCACCAGTTAAAGCACGAGCAATTTCTAAAGACCAGTTCATCGAAATCGTATACGTAAATGTGTTAGCATTTTTTAAATAAATCAAGAACATCGGTAGACTTCCTGATAAGTAAGAGAAAAGTAAAATGTTCGTCATTGTACCCATAATATCCTGTCCTATATTACGACCTGCTAAAGTCCAACGTGATAAAGAAATGTTAGGCGTACGTTGTAATATTTCATACATACCGCTTGATATTGTAATAGCAACATCCATCACTGCACCTAATGATCCTATAAGTACAGAAGCTAAAAATATATCTTTAGGTGGCAGCGTTAAAAAACTCATTGTTTCATATTTAATACCAGCACCATTGGTTAACTGAATAATAATTTGAGTGATACCAATACATAAAAATGTGCCTAATAACGTACCGACTGTTGTAATCCAAGTGCGCATGTGCCAACCAGTGACGAGCAATAACGTGACAATGGTGGAGAAAATGATTGCCACACTCATCAAAATGAATAGATTAGTAGATGGATGTTTATCATGAATTGCAATAGCTATCAAGATAGCACCAGTGTTAAAGATGAGTGACAGAATAGATTGTAAGCCTACATTACGTCCTACTAGTAAGAGAGACATAATGAATATACCTGCGATTGCTACAGTTAAGCTATCGCGTTTTTTCTCTAAGATAGTTGCATCTTTAGGACTATTTTGAATATGCATTAGCACCTTGTTATTTTTGCTAAAGTGCTCTGAATCTGCTTGAGATTTAACATATGTATTGTCTATCGTAGTTGATTCACCTTTAAATTTTCCATTTAATATCTTTATTGTTAAATGCTGTTTGTATTTAAAATCTGTATTATGTTGCTCATCAACAACCTTTTGAGCGTTACTTGTTTCTACATGAGTAACTTTACCGATAGGTGTATTGTAGAAACTAGCATTGAAAAACGTAAAGATAAAAGCACCGATAATAAGTACACCAATTATAACAATGATGCGATTCATCACGCGATGACTAGAATTGTTGCGTTTTTGTGCATTCATTAATTTACCCCTCATTTATAAATCAAATTCTACTCTTAATTAAGTCAGAGTGATTATACGCCCCTCAGCATCATTATTCAAATAGTATCCATTTAATTATCGAATATCTCTTTATAACATTAGTGGTATGTAGATACTTTGCTTAAAAGTTGATGTATTAAATTCGATAAATTAAGTATATCAACTTTTTTATTATCCTTTTTAAAGACGACGCAAAATGATCGCTTTAATTCTGTATGGCCTAACGAAATATCACATAATTCACCTTTATCATTATCTAAAGATAAATAATCTGGCAAGATAACATAACCACGTTGATGTTTAAGTAAATAATTCGCTAAAGATTTAGAACCAACTATATTAACTGGCAGCTTTAAAGTGTGCTGTAAACGACTTTCAATTGTCGATGCCAAAGGTTTTAAAGTGAATAGCTGTGTTTTGGCAAATTGTGTTAGCGGAGGATTAATCGATAAAGCAATGACGTCATCTTTAGGTACATAAATATGATATGTTTCCTCAAATAATGGTTTCAATGATAGATTAGTATTCTTCTGAAGTTCTGCGTTAATTTCAACTAGGCCAATATCTATTTTGCCAGTATAAAGTGCCTCGGAAATATCAGATGATGACATAATATGAGGAACGATGATGCTATCATATTGTCGTTCAAATGCTTGGATGATCGCAGTAATCATTTGAGAGATATAGCTTTCCTCAAAACCAATATTCAGAACGTGTGCATTTTTATGATTTGTTTGTTGAAATAACGCTACCGTTTCATCTAATTGCTCTAAAATTTGAGTAGCTTGATTGAGTAGAGCTTTACCATGAGAGGTTAAATGAATATTTCTCCCTTGTCTATTGAATAACGTTACTTGCAATTCTTGTTCTAATAATGTAATTTGCCGACTTATTGCAGATTGGGCTATGTTCAACTCAAGTGCTGCTTCAGAGATGTGTTCTCTACGTGCTACTTCTACAAAATATTTTAATTGTTTAATTTCCATATACATGCCCCTTCCAACTTTTCAAATTTACCTATTAGTATTAATTGTTCTAATTATTAGAATAAAGTCATCTAATTAATATATTGTTCAGATAAATATTTTACATTATATTAATTATTATTAACAGTAAATTTTCTGAAAATTCTCAAAAGGAGTGGGCATCATGTTTGATGAAAGATTAAAAAGAGGATTATACGATTACCGTGAGGAACATGATGCATGCGGTATTGGGTTTTACGCAAACATGAATAATTTAAGGTCACACGATATCATCGAAAAATCACTTGAAATGTTACGTCGTCTTGATCATCGTGGTGGTGTTGGCGCAGATGGGATAACAGGTGATGGTGCAGGTATTATGACCGAAATACCATTTCAATTTTTTAAAGCACATGTCAATTTAGACTTACCTAACGAGGGAGATTATGCGGTAGGTCTTTTTTTCTCTAATGAAAAGATTCAAGGTACGAAACATGAAACGCAATTCAATGACTACTTTCAAAGTGAAGGTTTAAAGGTAATTGGCTATCGTGATGTGCCTGTCGATGTTAATGCAGTGGCACCTCATGTTGCGTCTACGATGCCACACATTCAACAAGTGTTTATTGATATTAGATCTATTGAAACACCGGTTAAACCATTGTATATAGCGAGAAAACAAATAGAGCAATATGCAGAACGACAAGATTTAGGGCTTTATTTCACAAGTTTATCGCATAAGACAATTGTTTATAAAGGTTGGTTACGCTCAGATCAAATTAAGAAACTATATCTAGATTTAAATCACGAAGACTATCAATCGAAACTAGGACTTGTTCATTCAAGGTTTAGTACGAATACGTTCCCGAGTTGGAAGCGTGCGCATCCAAACCGATTATTAATGCATAATGGAGAAATTAATACGATTAAAGGTAATGTGAATTGGATGAGAGCACGGCAAAGACAATTAATTCAAACATTATTTGGCGAAGAACATACTAAAATACAAAACATTGTTGATGAAGATGGTAGTGATTCAGCGATTGTAGATAATGCGTTAGAATTTTTATCATTAGCGATGGAACCCGAAGAAGCAGCGATGTTGCTTATACCTGAACCATGGTTATACAACAAAGAAAATGATGCCAATGTTCGTGCGTTCTATGAGTTTTATAGCTATTTAATGGAACCATGGGATGGACCAACGATGATTTCGTTCTGTAACGGAGATAAAATTGGTGCATTAACTGACCGAAATGGATTACGACCAGGTCGTTACACAATTACAAAAGATAATTTTATTGTTTTCTCATCTGAAGTGGGTGTAGTAGATGTACCTGAAGCCAATGTTGCTTATAAGGGACAGCTCAATCCCGGGAAGTTATTACTTGTAGACTTTGAGTCTCATAAAGTGGTTGAAAATAATGAATTGAAAGCTCGAATTGCCAATCAATATCCTTACAAAGAATGGTTGGAAAGCTACAAAGTGGACCTAAACTTAGAAGCCCAAACGTATCATCAACCTTTATTAAACAATGAGACATTATTTAAGTTGCAGCGTCAATTTGGATATACGAAAGAAGATATCTATAAATATATGTCTGAATTAGTGATAGGAAAGAAAGATCCAATTGGTGCTATGGGTTACGATGCGCCACTTGCGGTATTAAATGAAAGACCAGAGACCCTATTTAATTACTTTAAACAATTATTTGCACAGGTAACTAACCCACCTATTGATGCTTATCGCGAAAAGATAGTAACAAGTGAGTTATCTTATTTAGGTGGAGAAGGTAATTTGTTCCATCCTGATGAAACAGTATTAGACCGTATTCAACTGGCAAAACCCGTCCTAACTTTAACGCAATTAGATAAGATTAAACAGAGTAAGTTTAACGTGAAACACTTAACTACACTATATCAAGATAACCTTAAAGAGGCATTGGAAAGACTGGGTGAAGCGGCGATACAAGCTACTCGAGATGGTCATACTATATTAGTTCTTGATGATAGTGAACTTATTGATAATGATGATGAAAGTAAAGTGAAAGAACAACGCTACGCTATGCCAATATTATTAGCTATCAGTCATATTCATCAGTTATTAATCAGAGAAGGTCTACGTATGGATACTAGCTTAGTGGCACTATCTGGAGAAACGCGTGAAGTTCATCATGTAGCATGCTTATTAGGCTATGGTGCAAATGCTGTTATTCCATATCTAGCTCAGCATACTATTGCGCATTTAACTGAAACACATCGTTTAGAAGGCGCCGTTTCCGACAACGTTGAAACTTATACACGTGTGCTATCAGAGGGCGTTATTAAAGTAATGGCGAAGATGGGTATCTCTACTGTTCAAAGTTATCAAGGGGCTCAAATCTTTGAAGCGGTTGGTCTATCTCAAGAAGTAATTGATGACTATTTCACTGGAACGCAGTCTAAGTTATCAGGGCTAAGCATTCAACAAATTGATGCTGAAAATAAAATGCGTCAACAAAGACATAATGAGTACCTAGATTCAGGAAGTGTCTTCCAATGGCGACAACAAGGTCAACATCATGTGTTTAATCCTACAACAATTCATTTGTTACAACATGCATGTCGTGAGAATGATTATAAACAGTTTAAATCTTTTTCTAATGCTGTACATGAACAAAGAAATGATCATCTACGTGATTTATTAGAATTTAAAGCACAGCAGCCGATTCATATTAGTGAGGTTGAGTCAATAGAGACCATTGTTAAACGTTTTAATACGGGGGCAATGAGCTATGGTTCTATTTCCGAAGAAGCACATCAAACACTAGCACAAGCTATGAATAAACTAGGTGGTAAAAGTAATAGTGGCGAAGGTGGAGAAAATCCTAAACGCTATGAAATCCAAGAAGACGGTAGTGTGTTATCAAGTGCTATCAAGCAAGTGGCTTCTGGTCGTTTTGGTGTAACTAGTAATTATTTACAACATGCAAAAGAGTTACAAATTAAAGTTGCTCAAGGTGCTAAGCCAGGAGAAGGAGGACAGTTACCGGGCACAAAAGTGTATCCTTGGATTGCTGAGACACGAGGTTCAACGCCAGGTATAGGATTGATTTCGCCTCCACCACATCACGATATTTACTCAATTGAAGACTTAGGACAATTAATTCATGACTTAAAGAATGCAAACAGAAGCGCTGATGTAGCAGTTAAATTAGTTTCGAAAACAGGTATCGGAACCATTGCATCGGGTGTCGCTAAAGCATTTGCAGATAAAATCGTCGTGAGTGGATATGACGGTGGTACAGGCGCATCTCCTAAGACGAGTATTCAACACGCCGGTTTACCTTGGGAACTTGGTTTAGCTGAAACGCATCAAACATTGAAATTAAATGATTTACGTAGTCGTGTTCGTTTAGAAACAGATGGTAAGTTGATGACAGGTAGAGATGTTGCATTAGCATGTGCACTAGGTGCCGAAGAATTTGGATTCGCGACTGCACCATTAGTTGTTTTAGGGTGTATCATGATGCGCGTTTGTCATAACGATACATGTCCAGTAGGTATCGCGACTCAGAACAAAGATTTAAGAGCGTTATTTAGAGGTAAAGCTGACCACGTTGTTAACTTTATGCATTTCATTGCTGAAGAGTTAAGAGAGGTCTTAGCATCGTTAGGACTACGAACAGTTGAAGAATTGGTTGGACGTACCGACTTGTTACAACGCTCAAGTCGAATTGATGAACAATCCAAAGCAGCAACACTAGATGTTGAGAAGTTATTGGATTCAGTTGATGGCCCTAACTCAAAAGAAATTAATCAAAATCATCATTTAGATATAGGTTTCGATTTAAATTATCTATATAAAGATGCTAAACAGAGTATTAAGGATGGAAAATTATTTAAAGGGAATTATGTGATTAATAATGAACAACGAGATGTAGGTGTTATCACAGGAAGTTACATTACTCAGTGTCACGGTATTAAAGGGTTACCAGAGGGGACAATTGTAGCTAAAACACATGGTCATGCTGGACAAAGTTTAGCGGCATTCGCACCATCAGGATTGTTAGTCCAACATACAGGTGATGCAAATGATTACGTTGGTAAAGGGTTATCAGGTGGTACTATTGTGATTAAGGCACCAAATAAACAACGCGAACGTGAAATTATTGCTGGGAATGTATGTTTCTATGGTGCTTCAAAAGGTAAAGCCTTTATTAATGGTAGTGCTGGCGAACGTTTTTGTATTAGAAACAGTGGTGTTGATGTAGTAGTAGAAGGTATCGGTGATCATGGTTTGGAATATATGACTGGAGGACATGTAGTCAATCTAGGAGATGTAGGTAAGAACTTCGGTCAAGGTATGAGCGGAGGCGTTTGTTACGTATTTCCAAGTAATCTCGAATTATTCAAACGTAAAAACCAATTACCAACCCTGGCTTTTGAGAGAGTGACACACAAAGAGGAGAAAGCGTTACTTAAAACAATGTTAGAGGAACATTATCGTTATACCCAAAGTACAAAAGCAGCGGCAATTTTAAATGATTTTGAACATGTGGCAGACAAAGTTATTAAAGTGATTCCAAAAGATTATGAACTAATGATGCAAAAAATTGAATTACAAAGTCGTCGTTTGCCACAACTTGATGATGCTAAACTGGCAGCATTCTATGATGAACGTACGACAATTGAACAAGAATTACAGCCAGCAGTTATTTACTAAAGAAAGGAGAGGTCTGTTATGGGTGAGTTTAAAGGATTTATGAAATATGAAAAGCAATCATTATCTGAACTGTCTTTAGTTGAACGCCTAAAACATCATGATGCGTTTCAACAACGTTTTTCACGTGATGAGGCGTCTGTTCAAGGCGCGCGATGTATGGATTGTGGGACACCATTCTGTCAAACAGGTCTTCCTTTCGGTAGAGAAACCATTGGTTGCCCTATTGGTAATTATATTCCTGAGTGGAATGATTTGGTTTATCACCAGGATTTCAAAGCTGCATATCAACGTTTAAGTGAAACAAATAATTTTCCTGAATTTACAGGACGTGTTTGTCCTGCACCTTGCGAACAATCTTGTGTTATGAAGATTAATCGTGAATCAGTCGCAATTAAAGGGATAGAACGCACGATTATTGATGAAGCATATGATAACGGTTGGGTTAAACCTAAATATCCTAAGCAACGGTTGGAACAATCTGTAGCGATTGTTGGGAGTGGTCCTGCAGGCCTCTCTGCAGCTGAAGAGCTCAATTACATGGGTTATCAAGTGACGGTGTTTGAAAGAGCCGCAGAAGCGGGTGGTTTATTAATGTATGGAATTCCCAATATGAAATTAGATAAGGATGTTGTACGTCGCCGTATTACACTGATGACAGAAGCAGGTATTACATTTAAAACGAATACCAACATTGGTGTGGATATCTCACGCGAAGAATTAGAACAGACATATGACGCTATTATCTTATGTACAGGAGCTCAAAAAGCACGTGACTTGCCATTAGAAGGACGTATGGGTCAAGGTATTCACTTTGCTATGGATTATTTAACCGAGCAGACTCAATTACTAAATGGTGAAATTGACGAACCAACTATTACGGCTAAAGGAAAAAATGTAATCATCATAGGTGCTGGTGATACTGGCGCGGATTGTGTTGCTACTGCCTTACGTGAAAATTGTAAGTCAATTGTGCAATTTAACAAATATACGAAAGCACCTGAAGAAATTGCGTTTGAAAGTAATATGTCGTGGCCACTTGCATTACCTGTTTTCAAAATGGATTATGCTCATAAAGAATATGAAGCACGTTTCGGTAGAGAGCCTCGCGCTTATGGTGTTCAAACTATGCGATATGATGTTGATCATATTGGTAATGTGCGTGGTGTATATACACAAATCTTAGAGGAAACACCAGAAGGAATGGTTGTCGTAGATGGTACTGAAAGACATTGGCCAGCAGATCTTGTTCTTTTATCCATCGGCTTCGAAGGTACCGAACCTACAGTACCAAGCTCTTTTGATATTGCTACACAACAAAATAAAATCATCGCCAACGATAAAGATTATCGCACTAATAAAGAAAAAATATTTGCCGCTGGGGATGCGAGAAGAGGTCAAAGTCTTGTAGTTTGGGCGATTAAAGAAGGACGTGCTGTTGCTCAATCTGTCGATAAATTCTTGAAACAAAAGGTATTCGTGTAAGTTACTTTAAAAATAAGATAGTAATGAAAATAAAATGGATAATTTTACATTTTAAACTTAAAAGTAATTGACTTCCGATGAACCGTGGTATATGATATTTATTGTGTTCATTGGAGGAATACCCAAGTCCGGCTGAAGGGATCGGTCTTGAAAACCGACAGGGCCTTAACGGGCCGCGGGGGTTCGAA
>NZ_JAVSMH010000005.1:0-185487 GCF_033283605.1 Staphylococcus sp. NWU MKU2
GATCAAACTCTCCATAAAAATTTATGATGTTTGATTAGCTCATAATACTAAATAGTGTTTGTAACATTTAAGTTACTGTTTTGGAATTAACGTTGACATATTGTCATTCAGTTTTCAATGTTCATTTTTTAAAATCAACTTCTTAATTATATAACTTTCATTTAAAAAAGTCAATAACTTTTGTTGATTACTTTTAATATTTTAAGTCATCTTAATTTGTTTTGCAATGGTAACTTTTACACCATCGAAACAAACTTTATAAAGAATTAACATTCCGTTTTTGACGACTTTTATATAATATCAAGATAAAAGTATTACGTCAACACTTTTTTGAACTAAATTATAAATTATTTATTATTCAAATGGATATGTTACTCACAAGAAATTATTCTATCAGATTCAAGATATTTTGCAATAGAAAAAACGCATGAAATTTAAAATTCCATGCGTCAATTTTACACTAAATCTATCTTTATTTTTTAATTGTAGATGCAATCACTTTTTGAGCGATAGATGTGTAGATTTTTCCTAAACGATCATCTGCTTGATAAATAGAGGGTGAGAAATCTTTAGGATTCCAAGTAGGTTGTTCTAATGGTAGTTCTCCTAATAACTGAGTATTTAATTCATCTGCTAGTTTACGTCCTCCGCCTTTACCAAAGATATATTCTTTATTACCTGTTTCTTTACTTTCGAAATAACTCATATTTTCGATAACACCGAGAATAGAGTGCTCGGTATGTTTTGCCATTGCCCCTGCTCTAGCCGCAACAAATGCTGCAGTAGGATGCGGTGTCGTTACAATTATCTCTTTACTACTTGGTAGCATTGAATGTACATCTAAAGCTACATCACCTGTTCCTGGAGGTAAGTCTAATAGTAAGTAATCAAGTTCTCCCCATTTCACTTCTACAAAGAAATTGGTTAACATTTTCCCTAACATAGGGCCACGCCATATTACTGGTGCATTCTCTTCTACGAAAAAGGCCATTGATATAACTTTCACTCCATGACGTTCTACTGGAATAATCTCTTTTCCTTGAACTCCTGGTTTCTCATCAATACCCATCATATCTGGAACACTAAAACCATAAATATCCGCATCAACTAAACCAACACGTTTACCTTCGCGGGCTAATGCTACTGCTAAATTTACTGCTACTGTAGATTTACCTACACCGCCTTTTCCTGAAGCAATCGCTATAAATTCTACAGGGTTGTCTTTAGATAAAAGCCCCTCAATGGTCTTAGGTTGTTCTTCTTTCTTACCAGTATATTGCTCAACCGTTTCGGCAGGTAATTCTTCAAATCTTATGCCAACAGTATTAGCACCATTATCTTTAAGTGCTTTAACTATTGCCATTTGTAAATCTAATTGCGGTTGTCCGCCTAATTGTGCCATTGCCACTTTGACACTAACATGCTCTATTTCTTCTTTAATAGTTACTTCTACAATACCGTCTGTCTCTTTAAGTGGTACATCTATAATTGGATCTTTTAATGCTCCAACTATTTCTTTCACTTGATCTACCGTTAACAATGAAAATCCCCCTTAGTATTCTTTATACCTCTATAATATCAAATATTAATATGTATTGACTTTCTAAATTAGTATATATTTTTTAAATGTATAAAAAAAGAAGTTAGCTCACTATCTGTTCGCTAACTTCTATCAATATGAGAATTACATATCCCGTGTATTTGTTGAATTTTTATTATAGTGTCTTTCCTCTTTGATGAATAAAGAGAAAATAAAACCAATAATTACAAGACCAGTTACTATTGCAAACGATAAATCTACACCAGCTGCAACACTCTGTCTTTGTAATATTTCATGGTTCGAACTTGCTGATGAACCAGTGCTTAGTATTTTTGCACCAATACTCATGAAAGTGACCATTAAAGCTGTTCCTAGAGAGCCGGCCATAACACGACCGAAGTTCATGATGGCAGTACCATGTGATATATCTTCATTTCTAAGTGCATTGATGCCTGCAGTATTGATAGGCATCATTAGTAGTGAAACTGCAAACATTCTTATAGCATAAACAACAACTAACATAGTGTATGATGAATCATATTTCAAGAAACTTAGAGATGCCGTTGTTGCGATAAGAATAATGAAACCAATTAAAATTAAAAGTCTAGGCCCATACTTATCATATATTTTACCTGTATAAACAGACATTATACCGTTTAAAATGGCTCCGGGCATAATGACCAATCCAGACATAAATGCGCTCAACCCAAGTCCATTTTGAACAAATAAAGGAATTAAGAGGGCTGGACCTACCATTGACATCATTACAATCATTGAAGTTATAGTACTGAAAGTGAATATTTTGCTTTTAAAAACTCTGAGGTTTAACAAAGGATTAGTGATACTTAACTGTCTTCTAATAAATGTGATAACTATTAGAATACCAATAATGGCCGAGATTATAACAATTGGATTAGTGAACCCCAAATTACCTGCGCTACTGAACGCATAAAGCATTAATCCGAATCCTAACGTTGAATAAACAACTGATCTTTTATCTAACGCTGTCTTTTTAGTCTCGTTATAACTAGATAGCGTGATAGCACCAAATATATATCCTACGAGCGCAATGCCTACAACTATAATGAAAGGCACTCTCCAACTTGTATTATCAATAATTAACCCTGAAAACGTAGGACCTATTGCTGGAGCAAATTGTATGACCAAACCAGCCAATCCCATTGCAAATCCACGTTTTTCTTTTGAAAATAAAGTAAACAATGTGAACTGCATGAGTGGCATAATAATTCCGGCACCAATAGCTTGAATCACTCTGGCAAACATTAGGACACCAAAGCTAGGTGCAATGGCAGCTATAATTGAACCAACTAAGAAAATTCCCATTGAAACTAAATATAATGGTTTTGTTTTTATTCGATCCATCAGATAAGCAGTTAAAGGAATCATCGTCCCATTTACAAGCATAAAGCCTGTTACTAACCATTGAGCAGTATTTTCAGATGTATTTAATTCTCTCATAATGTGTGGCAAAGCCGTATTTAGTAAAGTTTGATTTAAAATAGCGATAAATGCACTTAATAGCATTACCGCTACGATAAGGTTCCGTTTTTTTGTGGATACTTCTATATTCGCCATATAAAAACTCCTTTTATTTCATACATATTTTTATATTCAATCAAACTTTAGTATGCCAAGCAAACTAAATGCTTGCTATTTCTTATTATTAAGGTTCTCACTATCTGGATAAAATATAATTTTAAATATATATAACAATCCTATGATGACTGAAATAACCCAAAAATCAATCTCGATATAAACATAATGTATGTGAATAATAAAATAGAAGAGTATCGTAGTAACAACATATGAAATCAAGTGGTACAAACTGCCATTAAAATATGGATTATTGGGCAATTGTTTTCTAAAATAATCCATTAAATGTTCAATGGCAAATAAAATGAAGTAACCAAAAACAATATAGCTACCATAATAAACTAAATTATCTACTAAATTTTTATTATAGGTAAAATAACCTAGCTTAAAAAAAATTAGAATTCGACTTAATCCAAATAAACCAAATCCTAAAAACATTAAAAAAATAGCACCTGAAATGATAAAGATAGTGAGGACAAGTAAAGTTGATAAAATATTTTTATAATTATTTTTAAAAAACTTCATCTTTCTGTCCTCCTTTTTATACACGGTAATTTTATCATTAATAAATCACGATATAAAATTTAAAGTACGTTAGTCTAAAACTTTATTATTCTCCAATTATATTACATTTGAGTGATTAAACACTCTATACATCGGATCTATAAAGCGTTGACCACATAATAATAAGAAGAATAGCGACTAATGAAACTGCAAATAATATATTGTAAAAATGCCCATCCATGATTCCAACTGACATAGCATAGAAATATCCCATTACAGTTGAACCTATTGATGAACCTAAATTTTTAGTTAATGCATAGAAAGACATCATTTTTTTCATATGTCTAGGATCTGTTTCTTCTTGAACGATGACACTGTCCTTTGTATAAACAAATCCAAAACTTAACCCAGCAAGAATTACTGTTGCTGCTATTAATAATGGTAATTTGAGACCAAACATGAGTATGATACTGCTAATCAATAATAATGTAAAAGCACTAATATATAATGCTTTTCGAGTTAAGTTCTCTTCTACCTTTGCTAAGTTAAAATTTAAAACTAACCAAGCTACTGATAGTGGGAATATTACCAAACCACTTTGAAGTGGTGAAAGATGTAAGTGATCTTGTAAGTAGATTGGAATGTATAAATTGTATCCCATTAAAGACATAGCTATTAATAAATCCGTTACAAACACTAGTGAAACTGAACGATTAAACTCTGAAATTGGGATAAATGGATTTTTTATTTTGCTCTCAAATTTAAATAAAATAAAGATAAAAATGAAAGCTAACATCAATGAAATAATATTTAATACTATTGATGACTTATTCAATAAACCAAACATAAATAATCCTATAAATATGTAAAAGAAAGAAAGTCCTTTAACATCGAAGCTTGAGGATTTAACTTCTGCTTCTTCTGGAAAATGAAAAGTAATAAATGCAAGTATAATTGCAATAACTGCTATTGGAATGTTTATAAAAAATAACCAATGCCATGTTGCAAACTCTAAAATTGCCCCACCTAATAATGGTCCAATAATACTTGAAATTCCCCAGACACTTCCTACTATTCCCATAATTTTGTATCTAAATGGTATTTCAAATGCTAATTTTGGAACAATTTGAGTCAGCGACATCATAACTCCTGCTCCCAATCCTTGAACGATTCTAGAGATAATAAGCATTATAAATGTGCCACTCATTCCTGACATTAAACTACCAATACCAAATAAAAACACGCCTACCATCGCAATATATAATATTTTAAATCTTGTTAATAATTCACCAACAATAGGATTCGCAACTACAAGCGCTATGAAATAAACAGTAAATACTAATGATATAGATGCACCAGCGTTTAAATCAGTTCTTATAGTGGGCATCGCTAATGAGATAATTGAGCTTTCTATTGCAGCCATAAACATAGTTAAAACTAAAGTTACGACGATACCTATTGATTTAAAGTTCATGAACATTATTCCTCCTAAATAAATTTCAGATTCTTTAATAGGATAATCAACATTTTATTTTACATGCAATAGAATGATTACTTTTAATAAAAAATAAGACTGATGACCGATAAAATCATCAACCTTATTTTGAATTCTCTATATAAAATAAAGTATTGCTATTAAATGAAACATTGAAGCGATTACGATAAAAATATGCCAAATCATATGAAAGTATGGACGGTTTTTTTGGGCATAAAACCAAGCACCAATAGTGTAAGATAAGCCTCCTAGTACAATGAATAAGATAAATAACCAAGATGTACGCATAATGATAATAGGTAGAAAAATAATACCAACCCATCCCATTACTAAATAGACAATCAAACTTAATTTAGGATTCACATTAACAGAAATGGACTTATACAAAATTCCCCAAATTGTAGTACCCCAAAGTAATATGAATACAAACCAACCAATCCATCCTCCTACGACAGTTAATAAAACTGGCGTATAAGTTCCTGAAATAGCAACATAAATCATACTATGATCAATAATTCTTAAAATATATTTGTGAGCAGTATTATTTTTCATTGCATGATATATAGTTGAAGAGATAAACATCATAAAAATACTAATTACAAATATAGAAATACTAACTGAGCTTAACGTTCCATGTGCTATATAACTATGAACTGCAGCATATGGTAGTAAAAAAAGTGTAAGTAACGCAGCTACACCATGTGAAACTGAGTTACCAATTTCTTCACCGAAAGATAGAGGAATGATGTCTTTAAATGATTCGACAACAGTACCTTTTACATTCTTAGTTGAGTTAGACATCTGGCTCCACCACCTTTTAAATTAAATTCAAACGTTCTAAATCTGATGTAGCAGTTTCAACACTATCTTTGCCTTCTTTATTTTTAAGTGGAGAAAATTCATCTTCTCTATTAACTTGCAACGTTACAAAACTTGTTGCATATCTAAAAATATCAAAATAAAACAATTCAAATTTCAATGTTGGTTTTTCAACAACTCCAAAATCTTCATCTAATTGCTTTAATTTTTTCACTGCTAAGTGATATGGTAAATCATTATTTACTGCTTGTTTAATAAATGCAACTTTAAAGGCATGAATTCCAATGTTTGCATTATCAAACGTATTAGCGACCGCTTCATCCAATTCAGAATACTCAAGAACCGTGTCCTTACTATTTTGATTTACTAATCGTCCGACACTTTCACCATCCCTAGGTTGAATTGATTTAGAAGTTACGTCGCAATCGTTTACCACTGTAAACCCAGCAAATAATGGATCTAATACTTTAACTAATACGTTATCAATGTTATTTAAGAAAATAAATTTCACACCATCAGATGCCATTTTATCCAAGTAACCATTTTTTTCTAATGATTTAAATACACCACCATTTCCGTTTGGCGTCTCCATTATATATCCCTGTTCATTAAGTACCAATTGCCCAGTTTCACTTAATGCGACCATGTTTTCTTGTTTAAAGAAATGTACATTATCAGGGTTATAACCAAAATAATCATGTTGTTCAAAGTACGATAACGTTTCTTCATGATTGATATCACTAGTCATGATATACCAATTGATTAAATGACCAGTTTCCTTTTTAAGTTTAAGTAATTGTCGTGCTTGTAATTCAAACAAACTAACTCCTTTTATTTCAAATGAACCTTTAGGGCCTTTATAACCTAAACGCGTACCTTGACCACCGGCCATTAATAAAACTGCAAATTCACCGTTTCGTATTGCTTCTATTCCTTTTTGTTCATATTTAGCACTTTCTTGATTAGTCAATTCAGTCTTGCGTAGATATTTTACTTCTGAAACAGATGACACATCAGAAATTGATTGACGGTTAACATATAAATCTTGAAATAATTGTTGAATACTTTCTAAATCTAATTCATTCACTTTCGATTCTAATTTTTCTTTTTCATTGCTGCTCATTAACTTTTCATATTCACTCAAATGTTCTTGATTATATTTCTTTAATTGATTTTGATCTAACATTTTAACTCTCCTTGTGATTAATTCAATATGTATTCATACTCTCATTATTTGATAGTTACCCTAAAATGGACTGACTTATATATTTTAATAAATGACTAATAGAAGTTTGAAATAATATGTATAATGCGCCAATACTTAATGCAGTAGCCAGTGATACATCGACTAAGCCACCAGTTTTAAAGGTAAACGGGAACTTAATAGTAAAAGGAATAGGATAAAGTAACTTTACTCCCCTTGGCGTTAACATATCTAGTATAACATGAGAGGCCATACCACCGATAATAGAAACCAAATAGTAAGTAGGAGTTTGAATCAAATTAAGGAGAAATACAATGATACCTATAAATAATAAGGAGTGAGTGAATGTCCTATGACCGAATAACAGCCTTATAATTAAACTAAGCAATTTTAATTTTCTACCAATTTTACTTCCAGTGTGACAAATGTCTGGTAATAAACTTGAAACTACAGATAAACATATTACTGTAACAGTTGAGAACAAATCTGTTTGAAAGTGTTCGGTTGTTAATGCACCTACTAGTAATCCAGCAGATACGTGAGTTTTGCCTGTCATAAACCTTCTCCTTTATAGAGAACATTTTAACATAAACCACTCTAAAATACGAACATATTTTCGGTGTTAACTAAATAGTGTATCACAAAATTTAAAAAGTATATCATTAATACTTGAAAACGATTACACACTGATATATGATATAGACATAAATAACATAAAGGATGTGTTCTTTAATGGCAATGACTGTTAAGAAAGATAATAATGAAGTTAGAATTCAATGGAGAGTAGCTGATATCAAAATCCCTACTAGTGAAATTAAAAATATTTCACAAGACCAAGAAATTCATGCCGTTCCAGATTTAGATTCTAAAAATATTTCACGTATTGGTTCTACCTTTGGTAAAACTAATAGAGTGATTATTGATACAGATGATCATGAATACATTATTTATACGCATAACGACCAAAAGGTTTATAACGAATTAACTAAGTAATAACAATATACATTTTTCATTCGCAAAGTTATAAAAAAACTGTCAACTTCCGCTATGTAGTTGACAGTTTTTTAATCTAAAATAATAAATACTGTATTACTTTTTATTTTTCTTAATATTAATTAAACTACACTTAGATAAGGAGGTTAAATTATGTTTGTTGTTACAAATAGAATTACCGTAAAAAAAGGATTTGCAGAAAAAATGGCGCCAAGATTCACTAAAGGTGGAAAAATTGAAGCATTGCAAGGTTTTCATAAAATTGAAGTTTGGAAAGTGGCACGAGATCATGAAAGTGAAGACATGTACGTAAATACATGGTGGGAGACTGAAAAAGACTTTGAAGCTTGGACTAAAAGCGATGCATTTAAAGAAGCACATCAAAACAGAGACAAAACATCGTCTGAATCTTCACCGGTGATTAGCAGTGAAATTGTTAAAGCTACGGTATTATCTACATTAAATTAAAAAAAGGCAATGAAGTATACATAGGAATTGTTTATTTCAACATTTCTAACCTATGACTTCATTGCCTTTACTATTTTATAATAATAAATGAGCCATTAACGCTATAATTGGTAAAGTGATTGCAGTTCTAATTAGGAAAATCATAAATAATTTACCTAAACTTACTGGTATTTTAGAACCTAATATTACACCACCAACTTCTGATAAATATATTAATTGAGAAATACTTAAAGCACCAATTACAAATCTTGTAATCTCACTGTGCGCATCAGCAATTAATATAGATGGTAAGAACATATCTGCAAAACCAATCAATAATGTTTCAGAGGCTTTAGCCGCTTCTGGTATTTGCAATAATTCAAGTATTGGAATAAAAGGTTGACCAATAATTGAAAATACCGGCGTATAATTAGCTATCATAGTCGCAAGCGTTCCGATGCTCATAACGACTGGAAGGATAACAAACCACATATCTATTACAGTTTTTAAACCGGATTTCCAAAACTCTTTAAACCCTGGTGCTTTCAAACCAACAATAGTCGCCTCTTCAAAACCATATCCCAGTGCCGTTTTACCTTCAGGTAGTTTTTCTAATCTAGTATTCTCAGAAACTTCTTTAGTAAATTCATCAGGTATTTTGTTTAATGGCCAAATACGTGGCATGATCATTGCAGCAACAAAACATGAAATAATTACAGTTAAATAAAACGCAAAAAATTTATGTTGTAATCCCACAGTTTCTGCAATAACGATAGCAAAAGTAATAGAAACGACACTGAACGTAGTAGAAATCACTATGGATTCCCTTCTAGAGTAAATGCCTCTTTCATACTGACGACTTGTTATTAGGACACCTACAGTTCCATCACCAATAAACGATGCTAAATTATCTACTGTAGAGCGCCCTGGCAATGTGAATAATGGTCTCATAATTGGTCTAAATAAGGGGCCTAAAAATTCTAATAAACCATATTCCATTAAAAAAGGTAAGAATAGTGCAGCAAATAAAAATACTGCAACCAATGTAGGTAAAAGATCATAAAACACTAAACCACCAGTATCCTCTGAATAAATAACCTTTGAACCAAGTTTAAAATAGGTCATCCATACAAAGACGACGGCTAATAATCTTAATGTCATCCAGACTGGACCAACTTTAAATGCACTATCTAATAATCCGCCTGGTTTAACTTTATTTTTAAAAATTGTCGAATAAAGTACTGTTAATATTGCAGACAATGTAATAATAAAAATTATAATAATTGGCATTGCATCACCAAGTAGACCTTTTAGCCAATTTGCTAAAAAGGCTACAGGTAATGTAGTTTGTTTCTCACCATCTTGTGTAACTGGTACTGGAATTAAGAAAAGTATAATTCCAATAATAGACATAGTTATGAATTTCGCTCTACCTTTGGCAATCTGTTGCTTTGAGTAACCTTCCACCACTAATAACCTCTTTCTTTCTCATTATTGATGCTTTTATATTCATTGATTATGTAAATATATTAAGTAAAACAGCAAACTTTTATATAAATATAAGAATATATGCATTTTTATAAATAGCATATTAAATACTATATATCATTTTTAATTGATATGCAATATAAAAAGAGCTAATTTTCATCATAAATATGAGAATAATTAGCTCTTAAATTTCATTAAATTCGTCTTAATAAAAATAAGAAATACGGCACCCCAATGATAGCAATTATTACACCCACAGGTATATCTAATGGTGGATGAATTCCTCTCGCTAACCCATCACTGAACAAGATTAAAATTGAACCTATACAACCAGACATAATTACAACATGGAAGTAACGCTGACCTACAATAGATCTGGCGATATGTGGTGCAATTAGGCCTAGAAAACTTATACCGCCTACTACTGAAATGGAGGCACCAGCCAGCATAACCGACAAAATAAGTAAGATCATTTTGAGTCTTTGTACTCTTGCACCAAGCGCCGTAGCAATATTTTCTCCTAAATTTAAAATATCTAATTGATAACTTAAACATAATACGAGTGGTAAGGTTATAACAAACCAGGGTATGATTGAATAGAAATTTTCAATAGTATGACCATATAAACTTCCTGTCAACCAAACTAATGCATTATTTGCATCCATAGGGTTTCTAATAAGTAAAAATTGAACTACAGCGGTACATATAGCACCGATAGCTAACCCTATTAAAGCTAAAGTTGAGCCTTTAATATTATATTTAGAAATTAAAAATGACAAAATCAAACTAATAAATAATGCACCTATGAAGGAACCAATAGGTAGTACTAATAGCGGCGCTGAAGGAAATAGCATAATTACTATAATAGCTGCCAAACTTGCGCCTTTAGTTATACCTATAACATCTGGAGATGCTAGTGGATTTCTAACTACCCCTTGAATCACCGCGCCAGAAATGGCCAAACTACTTCCTACAACTAATCCTAGTAACGTTCTTGGAATTCGGTACTCGTTTAAAATGAAATCATCAAATTTTAGAATTCCGTGAATTGCTTTCAAAGGACTGTACATTGTTGAACCAACACATAAACTTACAAATATGCTTACAATTAAGCAGATGATTACAACAGTGTAACGAATAGATAATTGTCGTTTTGTCATATTCGTTTCACCCCTTTTAAAGTTATTAATAGGAAATAAATTGCCCCAACAAATGAAGTGACAATACCAACTGGAGATTCGTAAGGAAATGTAATAAGTCTACTTAACATATCTGATAGTAATAATAAATCGGCACCTATCAAAAAAGTTAAAGGCACCATTAAGAAGTAATCTTTACTTATATAACGTTTAACTATATGAGGGACGATTAAACCAATGAATCCAATCGGACCAGCTATTGAAACAGATGCACCTGCTAATACAATTACAAGTATACCTATTACAATTCTAATCAATTGTGTCTTTTGTCCTAACCCTTTCGCTATGTCGTCCCCTAATTCCATAATGGTTAATTGACGTCCTAATAACATAGTTATAATTAGTGATAAAATTAACCAAGGCATAACCGACAATACTGCAGTCCATTTCAATCCATTAAGAGATCCTACCAACCAGAACATAACAGTAGTATTAGAATCTTCATTTAGTATTATGATACCTTGCGTTAAACTACTGAAAAATAAATGAATTGCCATTCCAGCAAGAGCTAATTTAATTGGCGTTATTTTTTTCGTTGAACCAGATAGTATATATACAGTTAGTCCGCCAATAAATGCCCCTAAGAATGCCAGATATGTTGCATAGTTACCTAGTGAAGGTATTAATATCGTCACTAATACTATTACAAATGATGCACCTGAATTAACACCAAATATTTGTGGAGACGCTAATGGATTCCTAGTAATCGCTTGCATTAAGAGGCCAGCTAAGGCTAACGCACCGCCAATTAATAACCCACCAATCATTCTTGGCATTCTCACATTATGAATTAGAAATGTTTGCTTATTATTTATACATGTAAAAAAGTATTCAAAAATATGTTTAGCATGAATTTCAGACGAGCCAATCGCTAAATTAAAATAAGCAAAAATAAAAAGAAAGCACCCACTCACAATAAATGTGAGTGCAGTGCGTCTCTTATTTGCTTTGTCTAAAGCAGATTGACTATCAGTAGATCTAATAGTCATATTTTGCCACCTTACTTTTCTTTATCTTTCTTTGAAATTTCTACAAGTTCTTTAGCCATTTCTTCAGAAGATATTAACCCTCGAGCTCTTGCCCAAGTATCACGACTAACGATACTTACACGATTATGTTTAACCGCATCTAATGTGTCCCAAACCGGATCTTTTTTCATTTCTTGATATGATGGTTCTTTAGGACTTGCGCCATCAGTCATTATAAACATACGTTCAGGATTGACGTCTTTTAATGTTTCTGCATTAAGTTGTAAATAAGGTCCTTGTAAATATTTGCTTAACCCTTTAGTGACGTCTTTATTTAATGCTTCTTTAAAACCAAGTTGACTTAAGAATTGACCTACATAAGATTCACTTGGATGAGCTAATAATCCAGATTTAGACGCTACAGCTGGTAATACTTTTTCATTTTTATCAAATTGAATTTCATCTTTATATTTTGCAAGTTTTTCTTTATGCTCTTCTAAACGTTTCTTACCTTCATCTTCTTTATTTAAAGCTTTGGCAATTGTTTTAAAAGCATCTATATTATCATTATAATCTCCATCAAAACTTTTTAATTCAATTGTTGGAGCAATTTTACTTAATTCTTTGTAAATACCTTTGTGTCTGTTACTATCTGCAATAATTAAATCTGGTTTTAATTTACTGATTTCTTCTAGGTTGGGTTGTTTACGAGCACCAACAGATTTATAATCTCCAATTTTTTCTTTTAATGGTTTAATAATACGATTTGGTTTGTTGTCATCAGCAACCCCAACAGGTTTAACATTTAGTGCCGCTAAAGCATCTACAAATGAAAATTCCAACGCTACGACACGTTTAGCATCTTTAGGAACTTTAGTTGTGCCTAATTCGTGTTTAATTTTAATAGAATCTTTCGATGACGATTTATTACCTGAATCACCTGATCCATTATTGCTAACATTACCACAAGCAGTAACTAAAACTAATGCAAATAATAATGCGACTATACCTGCAAACTTAAAGCCTTTCATGAATTCCACTCCTTAATATGTATAGGTTTACAATACATAGTTTATTGATAACGATTATCAATGTCAATATAATTTAGTATATTTTTTAAATTTTTTATAAAAGTAGATTAGAATTTTAATTATTAATGGATTTTACCTATAATTGACAAAATAAAAAGCCATTAATCAGAATAAATTCAAAATTAAAGGCTAATTCATTTATTAAAGTTTATATGATTAATAATACCTACAAAGAATTGATTAACATTTTTTATTAATCAATAATGGAGAATTGACCATCTTACTATTCAAAGAGTGAATATAATTATCCTTAAAATAGTGCTTTGTCATATGGTTATGATACATTACTTGAGAAAGCGCCTCATACTCCATAGCAAATTCTATAATATCACCAATTTTATAGTAATCTTGATTATTTAAATTAATCATTAGATGATCACTTGATGCACCAACAATGCTAACATCATTCTTAATAGGTTTAATTTTATTTACGTCTGTGTCAACATATCCAATATCTACAATCGCTTGTAAATAGCATTGGTTATTGTCAGATAGTCGTGGTTTAATCTCTAAAATTTCCGCTTCTACTGTAATTGCATTTTGAAAAAGCATGGGTATAGACTGATTTGTTGTAGTATCTATCCCTCTAAATAATGCCTCACCTATTCGTAACTCATTAATCCTACCCAAATCATTGTACATTAATTGGGGTATCATACTTGAGTTTCCACCTGATACAACTTTTAGTCTAAACCCTAAATTATATTCAATAGCATCAACGAATTGATTTATCTTTAATATATCTTCTTCAGTCGGAGCCGAAGACTTGAAACACATAAAGTTAAATGCAATACCTATTAATTGAATATGAGTCATTTTGATGATTTCTTCAATATAATTTAGTACATCATAAGTTATAACCCCTTCACGTCTATCCTTCCAATCTATCATTAACATAATTTGATGTTTTTGATTTAACTGTTTAGCAATCTCATTAATCTCTCTAATTGACTCAATTTCAGTTTGCATACTCATTTTCACTGATTTAATCAGTTGAGTATAATGTTTTTTAGATGTTGGTCTTAGTAAAAGATAATCGCATTGCCCTTTGAAATCTTCATTTATATTTTCAAGTCTTGATTCTGCAAAATGGGTGAACCCTGATTGAATTAATGTTTCGATAATTCGACTATCACCAGCTACACATTTAATTACTGGGGTTAAATGTATATCATTATTTTCTAATAACGTTCTTAGTGCATCTGCATTATATTCAATTTTAGATAAGTTTATATTGATTTGAGCCAATTATCTCACCTCATCTTTAATTGGATTATCAAGTTCGATATTTAAATATTTTTTCACTCTATTGCTCATACGCATGCGTAATAATGCCTTAACAGTAATCTTTGAACCAAAGAGTACATCTTTTAAAGCTTGAGCATGTGGTTTATTATCACTTATTGCTAATTTAACTTCATTTTGAACTAGAGCGAACAATTCTTCTTCAGTTACAAATTCCGTTTTTGAAAAGTGATGAATTAATTCAGCTAACTGATTCTGAATAACAGCATGCTGAAATTTCGCAATAACTTCTTCAATTGAATTTGCCAATAAACTTTGATTGGACACGTTGATATTTTTCAGTTTATGCGTAAGTGTATTTAAATCGATACGAGACCCACCTAAATCACGCACAATAAAATTCATTTGATAATTAGGTCCTAAATTAACTATAGTATTTTGCATATGCGCTTCTAAAGCTATGCCATACTCTTGAATTAAATTGATTAAAGGCGTAATAAGTTGTCGACTATAATTTTGAATAAAGGTTAATATACCTCTATTATTTAACTCACCATTAACCCATTCGATATAACTATCAACTGTAATATGTCGATCAATTGGATTAGGATTAACCAATGCACCAGTAACAATAGTCACCCCATTGTTTGCAATATAAGGTGTTTCTCTGACAATGCATGCTAGCTGTCTAGCATCCTCGTCATTTGTTTTCGCACTTAAACCATAAGGTTCTAATGCAACATTTAGTTGTGGATATTGATTTAATACATTTTGTAAAGCGCTACTTAATTTAGGTCCGTCTACCGTTGTAACACTTGAAACTGTTCTGACAGCACTCGTTGCTTGTACATTGACAGGTAATTTTATATGATATGGCTTATTGATGAGTGCCATCGTCCTAAATGATAGTGTTGCTTTCGAATCGACATCAAATGGTGTTGTTAATAAAAACTTATTTTCAATCCAATTCGCAAACTTATCATAGATAGTATGGTTGTATTGCCATGGATGTACTAATATCACAAAATAGTCTTCTAACGAAATATGAATAGACTGTGCATATTTTCTAATTCTTGTTTGATATTCAGGTATTACTTTCTTCAATATGTAATCTTCATCATTATCTATACACGTAGCTTGTGCACAGTCTTTATGGATTAACATAATTTTTAACGGTATTACTTTTTCAAACTCAGGTGAATACATTTTAACTTCATCCATAGTTAATGGCAGTTTCGTTTTAGTAAGTGGATGTGTAGGATGACCTTCTAATACTAAGCTTTCTGAATATAACAAATCATTGATTTCATTCGCGTCACTCAAATGTTGTAACCATGCAAAAAAATTTAAAGTTGTTGGCATACCAGAAAATTGCATACTAGATTGCACATTATGTTGACGTTGATAAAATTGTTTATAAATTTCAACAAAACTATCTCTACTATGTATTATTTCATCTATTAATTGCTGATGTATATTAATGTCAAAATGATTACTTAATATTTCTAATAAAGCTTCTACTGTTGATACTTCCATTATATTAGCACCACATTGATATGTAATTGGTCCTACAAATTCATACCTTGACATTACACTGTTATGATTAAAGTGAGTAGAAAGTATACATCCATGATATTGTATATCTAATTGATCATCTTTAGTTGTAATAATAGTTTGTTCTTGCCAAATGCCTTCTTTTATTAAAGCATTTAAAATACGATATTGTATATTAGTATCCGCATTTTGCCATGCGTTTAAATTCATACTTTACTCCTCCAATTTAATTGGTCTTTGAATTATATATGCAATAAATGCAATTACAAAAGTAAATGTTCCCATTGTGATAAATGTATTAATAGGTCCCATTATTTCTGATAATGTTGTTAATATTAAACTACCTAAAGGAATCATCCCTCTATCCATCATGACGATACTTAATATTTTTCCTCGGTGCTCTGATGCTATATCCTCTTGAAAATATATACGATTTGATGTTCTAGCTAATTGACCAAATAAACCTACAAGTGACATGCAGATAAACATGAATATAATGTTATGCATAATGACACCTACAAGCGCTAATCCAAATAGACAAGAACTTAAATAATACATTTGAACAGTGGTGAACTTTTTCAAAATTATGGGTAGTATAAGTGTTGCAATCATACCACCTACAGCACAAAAGGTCATTGACACACCAAAGATTTCTGAGCGACCAGGAAAGAGATCATGTACTAATACTGGCACTAGTGTAGTATACGAAAACCCAGTAGCCATGATAATCAATGACGTAATAAATATTCTTGAGGCCTGCATATTATTCTTAAAGTATTCCCACACAACCGTAAATGAAAACCCTTTGTTAGCTTTATTTACCTCACCAACTGTCTTGAAGCTTAATGGTAAACACAATAGTACAGCAATGAAGTAACACATTGATTGGGCTAGGAAAGTAAACGGTGCATGGTAAATTGAGAGTATCAATCCTGCGATTGCCGGACCTATTGAGCGACATATGTTTATGATAAAAGAATGATATGAAACGGCTTGGCTTGTATTTAAATGTACAGATAAATCGGGCAATACAGCTTGCCTTATTGGTGTTTCCGTCGCATTGATCATACCTCGAAGTGTGGCATAAATAAGGATGATAATAATCGGCACTTGTTCTAATAAAAAGGTACAAACACATAGTGTGCTTGTCACTAAAAATGAAGATGAAATGGTAAGTTTCAATAATTTTCCTCTATCAAATTTATCAGCTATAGCGCCAGCCCAGACACTTAGTAACAAAATTGGTACGAGTCGGCAAAAATTAACCAATCCCAAATAGACTGCGTTATGATAACTAGTAAGTACATACCAATTCAAGCCAATTTGTCCTATCCAATTCCCTAGAAATAATAAAAAGGAACTAGAGAAGAAAAATTTCGCCACAGTATTCCACCTACTTATTTATAATAAATTTTATAATTGATAATGAATATCATTATCGATATTATGGATTATACAAATGATTTAGATTTTTGTAAAATGAATTTGAGGTGCAATATGGATAATTTAATTTCAATAGACAATATAGATTTACATTTAACTGATGAAGAATTAGGAGCTTTATCGTTTTTAAAGCAAGAAATGCCCCATTTAGTAAACTACTTTAAAAATGAATTGCTCGTTGCACGAGATAAAATTTCTCAACGCTTAATTACATCCCTTTACAGAGAAAATTTAGCCAACGCTAAATCAAATAGTACCTTTGTCTCGTCATGTGATATTAAAAACTTTCCAATAAGTGGAGAACACCAAATTATGCGTGTGCATTTTCCCGAAAGCAATAAATATTTATTCGCAAAAGTTTCCGGAACACATGCATTTGGTCGTGTAGATGTTGAAGGTCCATTTTATTATTGTGATAGTGATGGTAGCCAATGTGTTCGTACAATTCATCCTAATGAAGTATTATCTGATATCTTAAACGAAAATCCAGAGCTAGATAATGAGGCAAGTTCTCAATTCAAAGACGATATGGAAAACAGTGTTGCAAATATGGCGTTAGCACTTGCATATCAAGCATATGAGATGCAACATTCAAATGAACCTTTATTGGAAATAATTCTTAATGAACAAGATAGTTATTTGCGTTCAGAGCAGGCAGTTATAGAGGGACATCCACTTCATCCTGGAGCTAAATTGCGCAAAGGCCTTAATGCTAATGAGAATATTAAATATAGTTCAGAATATAATAAAGAAATTCATTTAAAGAGTGTGCTTATTCACCAAAGTATCGCTAGAACACAATCTTTATCGTTTACTTATAATGCTGAATTAGAAGCACAATTTCCAGAACTATATAGCCAAATTAAAACTGAGTGTGATAACTTGAGTAATCTGAGTGAATATCATTTAATGATTGTTCATCCTTGGCAGTTAGATAATGTATTATTAAGTCAATACGAAGAGGAAATAAATAATAATTTAATGATTCCACTAAAGATAGAAATACCTTATTACGCTGGTTTATCTTTTAGAACTTTAATGCCAAAATTCCCAAGCATGGCACCACATATTAAGTTATCTACCAATGTGCATATTACTGGTGAAATTAGAACTTTATCTGAACAAACAACTTACAATGGTCCTTTAGTTACTCAAATCTTAAATGACATTTTAAAGCAAGATAAAGATTTCACTCATTATAGAGTTGGTATTTTAAATGAATTTGCTGGTATTCACTTTTATAATTTAAATGACGAGGAAGCTATTCAAACAGATCGAAGTGAACAATTAGGAACGCTCTTTAGGGACAATGTGTACAATCTAACTGAAAAAGATAGTATTCCTATGATTCCTTCAAGTTTAGTGGTTAATTATAAATATAATGAAGAACCACCAATTATTAGTTTAATTCAACGTTATAAACATCATTATGACAAATCTAATCTTGATATCGCAGCTCAAGAATGGTTGTCAGATTACATTTCTCAATTGTTAGGCATAGTGATTCCTTTATATGCTAAATATGGCATTGCACTTGAAGCACATTTACAAAATTCAATTGCAACATTTAACGCTGATGGACGATTAAATACTATTTATATTCGCGATTTTGAAGGCTTACGTATTGATGAACAACTTTTAAATGAAGCTGGATATACGACAAATGAATTTCACGAAAAATCTAGAATCTTGACCGATTCTAAAACAACAGTATTTAATAAAGTCTTTTACTCGACAGTTCAAAATCACATAGGTGAACTTATATTAACTGTTTCAAAATTCATTGAAGATGAGGAATTTGAATCTAAACTGTGGGATAGCGTAAGCAAAATTATTCATAACATTTTAAATAGCTTAACGGATATTAACACAAGCCGCATTTCAGAAATTAAACAAATTATGTTTGATAGAGACATTGATTATAAATGCGTGACAACGATGCGTTTAGAAGATGAAGCACATCACTATACTTATATTAAAGTAAGTAATCCGCTACATGGTTAAATGATATTAGAAATCAAAACTTAATTCTAAAATAAAAAACCCTTTAGGTTATATAAACCTAAAGGGTTAAATCTATTATTATTGTAATCCTGATCTTTCAGAATTGTTGTTGTTATTATTATTGTTGTTTTTTTCGTTTTTTTGTTGCCATTCTTTTTTAGTCATAACATCATCAACTTGCATGTTAACTTCTACAACTTGTAAGCCAGTGATGTATTTAACTTGCTCTTTTACTAATTCAGTAACTTTACGGAAGATTTTTGGTGCTGATTCACCGTATTCTAAGATTACTTTTAAGTCGATTGCTGCTTGTTTTTCGCCAACTTCAACAGAAACACCAGTAGTTACATTGTTACCACTAGAGAATGCGTTAGTAAAGTTATCAGCGAAACCGCCTTTCATATCTAAGATACCTTTAACTTCACGAGCTGCGATTCCAGCAATTTTTTCTACAACTTCATCTGAGAAAGTTAATTTGTTTTCAAATTGTTGTTGTTCATTTTGTTCTCTGTATTGTTCAGCTTGTTTTTGTTGTTCTTCTCTTTCTTTTTCATTAACTCCAGTTTGATTATTGTAAGCTTGTTTAGCTTTGTTATTATCTACTGACATATTACATTCTCCTTTATAATTGAATTTTTTCTTTTATTATTTAGTTCTTAAATAAATTATTTAACTCCATCTATTTAAGAAATTCATGAAATCCTGTGTACGGTCTTTAATATACCCAACACCAATTCCGATTAAACATAAAACGATAACCAAAATTGTTTTCCAAAATCCTAAAGTTAGGAATAAGATTGCTATAATTAAAAATGCAAAGAAACCAATGATACGCCATTTATATGATTTAATGAAGTCAATGATTTGTTGACTTGCATCTTGTCCATTTTGATTATTATTATCAGCCATGTTATCCCTCCCTTACAGAACGCGTTGTCCAGCAGTTTTTTGATCTCTGACATTTACTTCAAGTTTTCTCACTGGTAATTCAGTAAAATGTTCTACATTATGCTTAATGTCTGAACGAATACTTTCAGTTAGTGACTTAACTTGTACATCATTTGGTACTAAGAAGTCAGCCTTGATATCAATGTAAGATTTGCTTTTCTTATTATAAAGCTTCGCTACAACATTAGGTTGTCTTACTTGATCGTATTTAGTAAGTGTATCGTAAGCTGATTTTTCAACTGCTTTACGAGATACATAAATATGACCATCATCATAATCTTTGTATAATCCTGGTTTTCTATATGTTGGTTTAAAGATGCTGAATACTAATATTAAACCTATCAATATAAGTAGAGCAGCTAAACCAATTAATAGTGGTTGGAACCAATTGAATTGTAAGAAGAAGTCTTGATACTTAGATATACGACTATCTTTTATGTACATAAACAATAGGAATCCAACAATAGCAACTATTAATAGGCCGAGGATAAAGTTTTTTAGCCTTTTCACCTCGTATGCACCTCCTAAATTATTGTTGAATTATTATATAGAAAATAATACCCTTTAAATATTTTTCAAAACATTAATGAAAAACTATTAATTTAATTATATAAATATTTATTAAAGTTTTACTTTCTAGATAGAATATTCCCAAATTTAGCACAATAAAAACATATATTTTATTATTATTTTTTCAATTCGTTTTGCTTTGAACTTTTATACTGTAGTATGTTTGGAAACTTATTAGAAGTTCTTGGATGATCGATACTTAATGATTTAAACAATGACCAAATCATTAAAATAATAACTATTGAAAATGGTAAAGCGGCAATGATTAATAAGTTTTGAATCGCTTGTGTACCACCTGTATAAATCATAATCATTGCAAATAATGCTAGAATAATACCCCAACTGACTTTAACAAATGATGCAGGATTGATGTCACCTTTTGAACTAAGCATACCCAATACGTATGTTGCTGAATCGGCTGAAGTCACGAAGAAGATCATAATAACTATGAGAGTGATTATGCTAAGAATAAATCCTAGTGGATAATGTTCCAACGTAGCAAATGTTGCAGTTTCAGTAGCTTCTTTTGCAATGTTAGCAATGCCTTTATCTTGTAAATAAACGGCAGATGCTCCAAATACAGTAAAGAAGAAGAAACATACAAGTGCAGGTACAAATAGAACACCAAGTATAAATTCTTTAATTGTACGACCTCTAGATACCCTAGCAATAAAGATACCCACGAATGGTGCCCATGATACCCACCAAGCCCAATAGAATATTGTCCAGTTTTGGAGCCATTGGAATTTTTCTCCTCCATTCATTGGAATGCGTAAACTCATACTAAAGAAATTAAAGATATAATTACCTAAACCATTTGTAAATGTATTTAGAATATAAAGTGTTGGGCCAACAATAAATAAGCCAATTAGTACAATAAAGGCTAACAACATATTGACGTTACTAAGCGTTTTAATCCCTTTATCAATACCTGACCAAGCAGACCATGTAAACAATATAGTCGCAATAATAATTAATATTACCTGTGTACCGAAATTGCTTGGTACATTAAATAGGAAATTTAGGCCTTCATTTATTTGAAGTGCACCAAATCCGAGAGTTGCTGCGACGCCTGTAACAGTGGCGATAACAGCTAATACATCAATTGCACCACCTATAGGGCCTTTCATTGATTTTTCACCAAATATAGGAACTAAGGTTGCACTTACTAATCCAGGGTAGCCTTTATGGAAACTAAAATATGCAAAGACTAATGCTACAATTCCATATACTGCCCATGCATGTAATCCCCAATGAAAGAACGAAAATTGAAATGCATCATTGATTGCAGATTGAGTACCTGCTTTATGTATAGGGGTTAACGTAAATGCGTGGCTTATTGGTTCTGCAGTAGTCCAAAATACTAGTCCAATACCCATACCAGCACTAAATAACATGGCAAACCAAGATGGTAGTGAGAATTCAGGATCTTCCCCTTCTTCACCAAGTGTTATCGATGCATATCTTGAAAACAATAAATATACACAAACAAAGAATATGAGTAAAACCAGTAACAAATAATACCAAGAGAAATTCTTTGCTATAAATGAAGTAATGTTTTGTGTTCCTGTTTCCAATTGTTTAGGCATAAACGCGCCGTATAAAACGAATAGTGTACAAATAGCTAATGCTGTCCAAAACACAAAACTAATTGATTTCTTTCGCATCATAATACTCCTTTCAATAAAATGGTTAATTAAACATTTAAGTCAAAATAAAATGACGTTTATCTTATTGCCTTTTTTTATAGGAATAAACGCCATTTATAAAGAAATATAATAGTTTGTTAATTTAAATTAATGACCAATTTGCCAATCATTGTATTGGATTCTAATATTTGGTGTGCTTGATAGATGTTTTCAGAGGTTAATCCTTCTATAACTTTAGTTGTTGTAGGTTGATAAATATTTTGTTCAACCTTATTTGTTATGTCTTCTAAATATTCATGATGTTTTATCATATCATCAGTTTGATTTAATGGTCTAGCAAACATAAATTCATGTGAGAAACTTAAGCTTTTTGGTTTCAAAGCATTTAAATCTTGGTCATTTTCAAAAGTTACAATAGTAGCAATATGCCCTCTAGGTTTCACTAATTGAATCATGTCGTCATAGTACATATCCGTATTAAATGTACAGAATACGTAATCAACCAGTTCAATACCTTGTGTCTTAAATTGATTTAGTAAACTCTCTTTGTGATTGAGTACAATATCAGCACCCATTTTTTTAGTCCACTCAATCGTTTCATTACGCGATGCTGTAGTAATAACCCTTAAACCATAGGCCTTAGCAATTTGAGTAGCAATACTTCCTACGCCACCTGCACCATTTATAATTAACAACGTTTTACCTTCATTTTCATTACGGTTGCGTGAAATACCAAACACATCAAACAATGTTTCATATGCTGTTATACCGGTTAATGGTAAGCTTACTGCCTGCTCAGCGCTAATATTTTTAGGTGCCTTAGCTACTAATCTCTCATCAATCAATTGGTATTCTGCATTTGAACCGTTTTGATCAGGTGAACCAGAGTAATATACAACGTCACCCTGATTAAACATAGTAACTTCACTTCCAACAGATTCAACCACACCAATCGCATCAAATCCTAGTATTCGAGGTGCTTTTGATACATCCATTAATCGCTGTTTTGTATCAACGGGATTGACACTAATAGACTGAATTTTAACTAATAATTCATGTGCTTTTGGTTCTGGTATATCTAAATTATAAGTTTTAAATAAATTTCCATCTGATAATTTAAACGATTGTTCAAATCCAATTGCTTTCACTATTCATCCGCCACCTTTTTCAAAGCTAATATTACACTAAGTATAATATTTCAAACAAATATATAGCAATATAGAAGCCTTCAATTTAAAATACAACTAAATCTAATTTATCCTATAAAATCATTGAAAGGAGCATATAAAAATTGAAATTAAGTATTTTAGATTATGTTCCAATTTTTGAAGGTAGAAACGCCCATGATGCATTTAATCATAGCATTACATTAGCCCAAACTGCTGAACAATTAGGTTATACAAGATATTGGGTTGCTGAACATCATAATGTAATCTCTGTTGCGTCAAGTGCACCTGAGATCGTAATGATGATGTTATTAGAGCAAACACAAACTATTAAAATAGGAAGCGGAGGTGTCATGTTACCGCACTACAGTGCCTACAAAGTGGCAGAACAATTTAGAATAATGGAAGCTCGCCATCCTAATAGAGTAGATATGGGTTTAGGTCGTTCTCCGAGTTTCAAGCAAGTAAATGAAGCACTTAATGAGTTTAAATCAACAAAACCAAATTTAGACAATCAAATAGAGGACTTACTACACTACTTTAGCAACAAATATGAAGCCCCACATCGATTCATGTCTATTATAGCAACACCTGAAATTGATACTTCTCCACAAATGTTTATTCTAGGTCTGAGTGAGAGAAGCGCGGAATTAGCTGCTCAAAAAGGGCTACCATTCGTCATTGCATTTATGGGACAATCTCAAACCAAGATTAATAGCCTAATAGAATATTATCGACAACGATACAAACAATTGAATGATATTTCAAAATCTAATGAGCCATATGTAATTATGTCGACATTTGTAGTTACTGCAAACACGCTTAATAAAGTTGATGATTTATTAGATGCATTACATTTATGGCTTTTACGCATTAATTATCTTAACCAACCTAAATCATATCCTTCTATTAATACTGCTCAAAAACGTAAGTATAGCACTCGTGAACGTAATAAAATTGAGCAAAATAAAAGCCGTGTCATAAGTGGATTGCCTAAAGATATTCATCTAAAATTAACTTATTTATTAAATACGTATCAAGTGGATGAAATCATGATAATGCCTCATGTATATGGGGAACAAGCAAGATTGGAATTGATTCAATTAGTCGCCAATAATTCACTTTAAACTTTGATTATTTCAATGTTCAAGTTATGTTATAACTTACTATTGCCATAAAAAATTTATGATTTCATATGACACTTCTTTATTATGATGTAGCGCACTATGTTGCGCTTTCTCCCCTTTATATTCAGATTCTTTATATGTTTTAGGACTATTGCCCAACAAGTATTTTAAAGAGCGAGACGAACTATTAGAAACCCTTCCATCAGAGTGTGTTCCGTCTTTCAAATCCCCATAAATATTTAACACTTCTATGTTTTTATTTTTATAGACATCTTTTAGACCTAATAATTTTTCATAATCAGCATTCATTTTACTAGGCTTACCATCTTTATCGACAGTAATTTCATTTACTTTTTCATTTAAATTTAAGACACCGTTATATGTACCAGCTATATTTACTTCTTTTTGAAGTTGAGGTAATTGTTTATCATTTCCATAATATTTCATAAAATAAGCAAAAGATAAGTTTCCCATTGAATGCGCTACAAAATTATAATTATCTATATTGTATTTTGATTTCATTTTTGTAAGTACATTTTTTATGTTTTGAGCATTTTGCATTATGTCACCATTTTTATTATCCTCAAATAATATTTTTATAATTGGATTTTTAGACTTCTTTGAAATTTTGCCACTAAACTGTACTTCTCCGCTTGATAAAACATATGCTGTAACTACATCCTTGGTGACACCTTTTTTACAGCTTGATTGACCATATATTTTTCAGAATTATTGGTTCCACCATATCCATGCATAAATAAAGTTGCAACTTGCTTTTTATCATTACTTTGATAATGAGATGAATTGTTACTCTTTGATTGACATCCTACTAATGTAAAAATCATTAGGCTAATAATTAAACTAAATATTATCTTTTTAAAAGTTCTCATAATAATACTCCAATTTGTTTTCTTTAAGTATAAATGATGTAGTTACAAAAATGAAAATTAAGTTAAATAGAACGTTTAAGCATATGTGGTAATAAGTTGAATATATATTTTTTAATTTTTTTCATGTGATCAAGCCAAGAAAAAATAAATAGGACTGAGAAAAGCTAAATTTAGCATTTCCCAATCCTACCTTACAATTGTATCTATCATTGCTTTTTGTTACAAAGTTATATTAAATGCAATTATTTTATTTCCTTACTTTCCGCTAGTTCTTTGTACCAATATGCGCTCTTCTTAGGATAACGTTCTTGCGTTTCAAAATCGACATAAAATAGACCGTATCGTTTTTCATAACCATTTGACCAAGAAAATACATCCATCAGTGACCAAATGAAGTACCCTTTCACATTCGCACCATCACGAATAGCATCAGAAATGACTTCTAAATGTTTTTTCACATAATCTATACGTGCATCATCATCTACAGTTTTACGTTCCTCATCAAATTGGTCTTTATAACCAAGTCCGTTCTCAGTAATATAAATTTTATGGTAATTAGGATAATCTTTAACTACTCGCATGATTTGATCATATAAGCCTTTAGGATAAATCATCCAGTCCCAATCAGTACGTGGTACATCAACATCAAATTCACGTTGACCTACACCTTTAAGTTGATATTTAGAACCACCTTTATCACCAGTAGCATTATGTGTAATTTCAGATTCGCCATCATAACCTCTCATCCAATCACTCATGTAGTAATTGATACCAAGGAAGTCATTTAAATCTTTAGCCGCTTCTAGTACTTTATAATCCTCTTCTGGTATATCTAATTTACCACCATTTACAGATTAAATGTGTTGGACGCCTTCCATAGTTTCACGAGAATATTTACCAAGATAAGTTGCATCTAAAATGAATTTATTATGAATAATATCTTCTAATTCAGCCGCTCTAACATCTTCAGGATTAGTTGGATCATAAGGATATTTAGTTGGTAACGCATGAACGACACCTACTTCACCACTATAGCCATTATCTTTAAACAATTTAACTGCTTTCGCATGTGCAACCATCATGTTGTGATGTGATTGAAACACTTTAGCAAAGTCGTATTTAATTCCAGGAGGGAATTTACCTACTAAATATTGGCCATCACCGATAGGCCCAATCTCATTAAATGTAGTCCAATAATTTACTTCTTCAAATTCTTCGAAACAGAATTTTGCATACTCAACAAAGTACTCAATTGTCTTACGATTTAAGAAATCGCCATCACTATGTAGTGTCTCTGGTGTATCAAAGTGATGTAATGTTACAAATGGTTCTACATGTCTTCTATGACATTCTTTAAATAAATTATGATAGTATTCAACACCTTTAGGATTAACCTCACCATATCCTTTAGGGAATATGCGTGACCATACAATCGAAATACGAATGCCATTCACACCAAATTTTTCACTTAATTCTAAATCTATAGGATATTTATTATAAAAATCACTTGCTGGTTCAGCTGTATACCAATAGTTTTCTTCAAGATAAGTGTCCCAAGCTACACGACCTTTTCCATCTGTTTGGGTCGCACCTTCTGCTTGATAGGCTGCTGTCGCACCACCGAATATAAAATCTTCTGGTAATTTTTTCATTATACTTTCATCTCCTAATTATTTTTCAAATTGTTGTTGAACGAAGTCTAATGCTGCTTTGCCATCTCGAGTTAAATTAATGTATTCAACACCTTGTGTTTTAGCTAATTTAATACCTAGTCGATCTGTATCTTGTTTAATGTCTTCATAATTTGAAGCCACTTGTGGTGCTAATATAATTAAATGATAATCTTTCATTATATCCATGTGAGCACCATAACCACCTGCTGCTGCCTTAACTGGAACATTATAGTCTTCAGCTGCTTTATTTAATGCGTTAGCTAATAATCCACTAGTTCCTCCACCAGCACATAATACAAGTACATTTGTTTGTTCTGTTATATTACTTTGTTTCGCTTTATTTTCTTCTGAATCATTACTTTGGTTAGACTGTGCATGACTAGCTTCAGTTGCTCCAGCTGATGCTAGGATGGCATCTGCTTTTTTAGTATCAAAGTTTGCTGCCACTTTGTCTTGTAATTCATTATTAGCTTCTTTGTTTCCTAATTCTTCTTCTAAAATTTGTTCATCATAAACTTTTACAAATGGGTAGTAAATGATAACATCTACCACGATTAAGACGATTGCTAATACGAATGACCAGAATGCAAAACCAGTACCCATCACGATACCTAAAGGACCTGGCGTAGTCCATGGTAAGAAGATACTAAAACTATTCATTCCTAATACATCGACGAAGAATTTAAATATCCATACGTTTGCAATTGGTGCAAAGATAAATGGAATAAAGAATACTGGGTTTAATACCAATGGTGCACCGAATAAAATCGGTTCATTTACACCAAAGAAGGTAGGTACTACAGATGCTCTACCAATCGCTTTATTACGTTTCGATTTCGTTAACCACATGAACATAAATGGCACGACTAAAGTTGCACCAGTACCCCCCCATCGTAACTACGAACATTTGAGTACCTGGTGTAATAACGTTATTAGCATGTTCTCCAGCTTGAATTAAATGTAAGTTTGCTTCTAAGTTAGCATAAGTAATTGCTGCAATTGCTGGTTCTACAATTGATGGACCATGGATACCCACGAACCAGAAGAATGCAAAGGCACCAAAGATAATTGTTACACCGACCCATCCATCTGCTGCTGTAAATAATGGTTCGAATAATTTTAATATGCCGTTTGCTACATTCGTATGAGCAGTAGCTCTAACAATTAAATCTAATGCATATAAAATAATAATTACTGCTGATAACGGGAAGATATCCTTAAATACTTGCGAAATATTAGGTGGAACTTCTTTAGGCATTTTGATTGTAATATTACGTTTGATAAAGAAGTTATATACAATTACAGTGATAAAAGCTGAAAGGAAGGCTGTTAATAAACCTTTAGTTCCCATAAATGCACTTAAAAATCCACCATCTTTAGCAGGATCAGCTGCTAGGAATAAGAACCCACACATTGCTGCCATCATCGTAGATATAAAGTTAATTTGATTTGTTTTATCAAGCTTCCGGTTAAATGAATCAGTTAACGATTTGGCAGTAGTACCTGCTACAATAAAACCAACAATACCCATCGTATAGTTATATGGTTTCATTAGGATACCTTCCATTGTTTTACTCCATGTGAAACCAAATACGTTAGGAACATACGTAATTAAAATAAAGATACTAGAGAATAAGATAATTGGGATTGCTGCTATAAATCCATCACGAATTGCTCTTAAATAAATATTACGTGATATTTTTTCAAAGAATGGCTTTCCTTTCTCAATCCAGGCAATTAATTTGTTCATAGTACTCAACTCTCTCTTCTATATAATTCTAATAGATGTTTCATCAAATCTTTTAATAATAATGTCGTCATCAAATGATCTTGACCATGCATCATTGTGACACTATAGGCAATATCTTCTCCTTGTGCTTCTTTTGCTAATAAACTTGTTTGAGCTTTATGAGCATTTGCAATACATTCATTGGCTTCTTCAGTTAATTGTTCAGCTTTATCTAACTCCCCATTTTTAGCTGCTGTTAGTGCTTCTAACAACTTAGAACGAGCGTCGCCAGCATATGCTACAATTTCAAACCCAAGTAATTGCACTTCTTCTCTATTCATCATTAACGCCTCCTTTAAATTATTTTGATTTCCATGATGTTGCAGTTGTTTCTAGTACTTTATTTAAATCATCAATATTTTTGAAACCAGTTGTACGTAACCATTCACGTGCAGCCTCTTCACCTTGTTCGATATATACTTTCACTGCACCTGACCACGTTGCACGACTACAAAGTACGCCGTTAAATTTAGCACCAGCTTCGTGTGCAAATTTTAATGTTTCTTGGAATAATTCTGCAGATACACCAGCACTTAAATAGATATAAGGTAATTGTGTTGAAGCCTCTTGATCACGGAAATATTGAGCCGCTTCTTCTTTTGTATAAACGACTTCACCTTCAGCAAATCCTTCTACATAATTCATATTTACAGGTACTTCAACTTTTAGAACATCCACATTAAATCGTTCTTCAGAGAATAATTTCATTGCCTCATTTACTTTACGTGGTTTTACTTTTGCAAACGCAGCACTCTTATTATCTGGAATATTATCATCGTATGTTAGTACTTCTAAGAAGAATGGTATATCTTCTGCTACACACTCTGATCCAATTCTTTCAATATATGCTTTCTTTTGAATATTAATTTCTTCAGCATCATCAACATCGTAGTAAAGTAAAAATTTAACAGCATTAGCTCCTTGCTCTTTTAAGCGCTTTGCTGACCATTCAACTAAACAGTCAGGTAAGCGACCTTTAGCGTTTACGTCATAACCTGTTTTTTCGTAGGCTAATAATAAACCACAGTCTTTATTACGAGCATCAGATGCTGGAAGTCCATATTCAGGGTCTAATAAAATTGATGACGCATATTTAGTTAATTCTTCTGAAACTAGAACTTTTAATTGTTCAATTTGTTCAACAGTTGGTTCTTCTGTTTGATGTTCTGCCATCATTCTTTTCAAAGCACCACGTTGGTCAAATGCTAAAGCTGAGATAACCCCCTCTTTAGTACTTAATTGTTCTATTGATGCTAATTTTTGTTGTGATTTTGTCATTAGTTACACCTCTATAACTTCAATTTGTTGGAATATTTCGTCAAATTTATTTACATTAATATGTCCTGTTTGGCTTTCCATTGCATTCAACATTCCAAATGCATTGGCTTTTTTTAATAACACATCATCCTCATCATCATGAATTAATCCTGAGGCTATGCCTGCTACAGTAGAATCACCTGATCCTACAGGATTTACTACTTTTATGTGAGGAATATTTACTTTATAAAACTTATTATGATGTTTAGCGAACGCGCCTTGGCTGCCTAGTGAAACGATAATCCACTATATACCATCAAATATGGGTTGATTCACTGCATCTTTAAGACACTCTACTTCAGTGGTTACTTTAGTTTGTAATAATTGTGCTAACTCATCGATATTTGGTTTGATTACCGTTGGTTTATAGTCACTAAGTAGGACATCTAGTAAAGATTGACCCGAACTATCGAGCACAGTCGATATTTGATGTTGATCAGCTAATTGAATTAAATCAGCATAGTAATCCGACTTTAAGCCCTTTGGTAAACTACCAGAAATAGCAATAACTTCAACTCTTCTTAATAAATGTGAAAGATGTGTTTTAAATTCCGTAGCTTCTTCTTTGGTAATTGAAGGACCTTGCTCAAGAATCTCTGTCTGTTGACCCTCATGTAGAATGGCAATACAATTTCGAGTTTCTTCTTTAATCTTAAAAAAATTATGGTTAATTTGAGCGTTGTTCAATTGTTGCTCAATGAACTCTCCCAACTTACCTCCTAAGAAACCACTCGCTTCAACATCTTCTCCATATTCTGATAAAACTCGAGTTACATTTAATCCTTTGCCTCCTGCAGTTTTAATCGGTTTATTAACGCGATTCACTGTATCAAGATTAAATTGATCTAAAGAATATGAAATATCAATCGAAGGATTTAGTGTTAATGTTAGAATCATAGATTGTCACCCTTAATCGTGATATTCACCTTTGTCCCATTTTTCTAAAAATTCATCGAAGAAATGAGGATCAGCTTGTTTTTCGTTATGTGCTTCTAAATGTTCAATTTTAGCTATTAATTTTTTATTTTCTTCTGTCGGCTTATATTCAGCTTTTATGAAAGCATCTACAATATCGAAGATGAAAAGTTCACCTACAATTTTTCCACCAAAACTTACGACATTTGCGTTTAATTCTTCTTTAGAATATAGTGCTGTAGTCATATCACGAACTAAAGCAGTACGTACGCCAGGCACCTTATTAACAGAGTTACTTATTCCAACTCCTGTTCCACAAATACATACGCCTAAATCCGCTTCTCCACTTGTTACAGCTTCACCAACTTTCTTACCGAAAATTGGATAGTGTGTTCTTGTGAAATCGTAAGTTCCTACATCAATTACTTCGTGTCCTTGTTCTTTTAAATGTTTTGAAACTGCCATTTTTGTGTCTGTTACAATATGATCGCAACCAATAGCTATTTTCATATTAAAGTCCTCCTATTTAGCACATTTTATTTAACATATCTACACGGATTTGATGACGACCACCGTCATAGTGTCCATTTACAAATTCTTTAGCGACATGCTTAGCAAGTGTATCTCCAACTATTTCTGAACCCATCGTAATCATACGTGCATTATTGTGACCACGTGTCATGTAAGCAGATCTTTCGTCTGAAACTTCTGCTGCAATCATCCCTTTAACTTTCGTAGCTACCATGAAACTTCCTGCGCCAAATGCATCAATTGCTATGCCTAAATTTTCATCATTCTTTTGTACTTCTTGAGCAACGGCTAATGTTGAATCAACAAAGTCTACATCCTTGCCTTCTGTCACATCTACTACTTCATGATTATTTTCTTTTAAAAATGCTTTTACTACTTCTTTGAGTCGTTTACCGTCTACATCTGAACCAATAATAACTGTCATAATCATTCTCCTTTAATAAATTGATTCACATATATGTGTCTATTTTTATATTGTGAAAAAGCGCTTTCAACTCTTTATGTTTAAATTATAAACATAAATAAACAATTAATCAACATTAAATGTTTGAATATTGTTTGATAATTAGTTGTTTTAAACAAATAAGTTTTATTTATGTTTGTTTAATCTTTTAGAAAGACAAAAAAGCCTAATATTGTTCAATTTCAAACAATATCAGGCTTATAGTGTGATTTAATCAATCACTTCAGTATGTAATTTTAATTTCTCTATGTTATCAATATCACCCTTATCAATGATGACGGCAGTTAAATCATCTAACTTGCATAATTGAGTGAAGTCTTCTTTTCCTAATTTTGATGAGTCTACTAGTAAGTACTTTTCAACTGAACGCTCCAAAGCCAATTGTTGAGTATATGCTTCATCAATAGTCGAAGTGAGTACATCGATATCTTTTATGCCATTACAACTAAAAAACATTTTACTAAATCGCATTGTTTTCAGTAGTGTATTAGCCATTTCTCCTACAAAGGATTCAGTTAAATCTCTCATTTCGCCACCTAGTAAATAGACTTTGAAATTAATCGATCTTTTTTCGAATAATATTTTAAATACAGGAAAACAATTGGTAATAACTGTTAATGATTTCAACTCCATTATTTCTGCTAAGCACTCAATAGTAGTACCTGGTCCCAGAAAAATCGTATCATTTTCTTCAATTATTTGAATTGCTTTACGTGCAACACTACGTTTTTCTTCTATATTGTGTGTGTGTTTCTCTTGATGTGATTTCTCTTTAAATTGAAAGATGGAATTACTTCTTGCGCCACCATGAATTTTAGTGAGCAAACTTTTTTCTTCGAGTTCTGCTAAATCACGTCGTACCGTCATATCTGATACATTTAATTCTTCTACAATTTCATTTGTTCTAACGGTACCCTTTTGATTTACGAGTTTAGTAATTTCATCTAAACGATCGTATTTATTCATTCAATTCTTCACTTCCCACATCACATTTTCAAGTATTATTATAATAAATGAATACTTGAATTTATAAAGTTTATTTGCGCATATTAATTTTATACTATTAATCTAGTTAACTCTAATACTTTTCGTCAATAATCTAACTTTCTGCATTTATAAATTAAGACATTATTTCTAGAAAGTGTATTTAATTGTATGTTGTAATAGATATATAAGTAATATTAAAATTATTTTACCAAAAGTAAGCATTAAATTCTGTATATGGAGTGTTTTCAATGAGCAACAAGATAGAAAAATTAAAAGAAATTGTAGATAGATCAAATAGCATTGTATTCTTTACAGGTGCAGGTGTTTCTGTCGCAAGTGGTATTCCTGATTTCCGATCAATGGGTGGACTATTTGATGAAATATCTAAAGATGGCTATTCTCCTGAATATTTATTGAGTGTTGACCATCTTAATGATAATAAAGAAAGCTTTATTGATTTTTATCATAAACGTTTACTTGAAGCGGATAAAAAACCAAATATTGTTCATGAATGGATCGCTGAGTTAGAGAGAGAAGGTAAATCTTTAGGTGTCATCACACAAAATATCGATGGCTTACATGAAGATGCTGGAAGTCAGAATATCGATGAAATTCATGGTACACTCAATCGGTTCTATTGCATTAAATGTGGTAAAGAATATACAAAATCATATGTCATGGAACATGAATTAAGATATTGTGAATCATGTGGTGAAGTTATTCGACCTGACATTGTCTTATATGGCGAGATGTTAGATCAACCAACAGTTTTCCGTGCGCTTGATAAAATCCAAAAGGCAGACACTGTTATTGTGTTAGGTTCATCACTTGTAGTGCAACCTGCTGCTGGCTTCATTTCAAACTTCACAGGAGATAATTTAGTCATTATTAATCGAGATAAAACACCGTATGATAGAAAAGCAGATTTAGTCATTCATAACGATATGACAGAAGTTGTTGAGGAAGTATTTAAAAAATAAATATAAACTTCAAAAGCTAGAGGTTTTATGGATCTCTAGCTTTTATTGCATACAAAAAAAGCACTTCTCAAAGTTGAGAAGTGCTTTGAACGTTCCAATGGAACACAAATTGCTGATGCAATTTGCGTACTGGACTTGTAAGCAAACAAGTTTGCAACAATTCCAGCATTAACGTTTTGAGAATTGTGGAGAACGACGTGCTTTTTTAAGACCTGGTTTTTTACGTTCTTTCATACGTGGGTCACGAGTTAATAGACCTGCGCGTTTTAAAGAACCTCTGTATTCAGGATCTGCTTCTAATAATGCACGTGCGATTCCGTGACGGATAGCTTGTGCTTGTCCAGTGAAACCACCACCGTGTACGTTAACTAATACATCATAGTTACCTTTAGTTTCTGTAACATCAAATGGTTGGTTTAAGTCTAAGATTAATGATTCGAATGGTAAGTACTCACGTACGTCACGTTCGTTAACTGTGATATTACCTTCACCTGGTACTAAACGTACACGTGCTACTGAGTTTTTACGACGGCCTGTGCCTCTATATTCAACTTGTGCCAATGTAATTTCCTCCTTCTAATTAACCACGTAACTCGTAGTTTTCTGGTTGTTGTGCAGCGTGTGGATGTTCAGCGCCACCATATACAAATAATTTTTTACCTTGTTTTTCACCTAAACGTGAACTTGGTAACATACCTTTGATTGAAGTTTCAAGTAAACGTTCTGGATTATTACGTTTTAACTCACCAGCTGTAACTGATTTGATACCGCCTGGGTGGTTTGAGTGACGATAATAAATTTTATCTGATTCTTTTTTACCAGTTAATTCGATTTTAGCAGCGTTAATGATGATTACATAATCACCAGTGTCAACGTGTGGTGTATAAGTTACTTTATTTTTACCGCGTAAGATAGATGCTACTTCAGATGATAAACGACCTAATGTTTGGCCTTCAGCATCAATAACATACCATTTGCGCTCAATGTTTGATTCATTTGCCATAAATGTTTGACGCATAATAATTGTCCTCCTAAAAATAAATGCTTCGTTTTAGATTACAGGTACGTATCGCAGTCGAACCTACGAACGAGGCCTGCAATCTATTCATTCTGTTACGATTTTCAAAGCGTAAATGTTCATTTATTTTATTCCTGTATAATTTGCTTATATATCTTGTAACACAATAAGTTTCCGGGGCTTATCATGGGGTGGATATAAAACAATACCGTTAACTATGTTATATTTTATAGCTCCGTTTGTCAATGCAATTTAGTCATTTTGTAATGATTTTTTACGATGAATTTTAATATTGTCTCCAAAGTCTGTTGTTAAGTCTTTTTCTGTTAAATATATCTTCTCTAAATAGAGACCTTCTGCAGGTGCTGTAAATGGTACACTATCTCTATTTTTTTCATTTAATAGCGTTGGCACTTCACTTGGATGACGTTTACCTTTTCCTACTTCAATTAGAAACGCTACTAACACGCGAACCATATTATATAAAAAGCCTGACCCTGTCACAACATAGTCAAACCCTTCATCTGTTTGAATGATTTCACTTTGATATAACGTACGTATTTTGCTTTCGACTTCAGTCTTTTGAGAGCAGAATCCTGTAAAATCATGTGTTCCAATGAAATGTTTTGCAGCTTCGTTCATTTTTGAATAATTTAAATCTTCTTTAATAAATGTCTTTAAGCCACTTTCAAAAGGATTACGATGCGTTGCTTGATATACTTTATAGCGATATCGCTTGCCTAGACAGTCATAACGACAATGAAAATGATCATCGACTTGTTGAACTTCTTTGACGTATATATCATCAGGTAAAGCACTATTCATCGCATACTTCCATTGCTGTGGTTCAATATTTAAGTCTGTATCAAAATGAAAAAATTGTTCATACGCATGTACACCTCTGTCCGTACGACTTGAAGGATGAATGCGAACATGTCGCCGATGCATACGCTTTAATATCTTTTCAAATTGTTGTTGCACAGTTCTTCCTTGCTGTTGAATTTGAAACCCTAGAAATTGACTTCCTTGATAAGAAATATTAACAAGTATACGCACTGTATTACACTCCAATATATTTTAATACTAATAATACTATGGCTATTGGGATGATACTTATTAAGCACATCGTGTCCCCAATATGCCATTGTAGCTTTCTGTAACTTGTTCGTTTTACATTAGCATCATAACCACGTACTTCCATAGCGATTGCTAATTCCTCTGCTCTTTGAAAAGCTGAGATAAATAATGGAATCATTAAAGGAATAAATGCTTTTATACGTGTCATTATGCTACCTGAACTTAGTTCAGAACCTCGTGATTTTTGAGCTAGTATGATTTTATCTAATTCATCCATTAAAGTTGGAATGAATCTTAAAGCGATTGACATAATCATGCTTAATTGATGCACAGGCAATTTAAACCATTTTAATGGCGTTAGCAATTTTTCAAAAGCATCTGTTAAATCGATTGGGCTCGTTGATAGCGTCATTATTGTTGCAACCATAACAATTGTGATGAGACGTAATGAAATAAAGATACCTTCTAAAATACCAGCACTATCAATTTTAATAATTCCAAAATCAACTAATCTTGTTCCACCATGTGTGAAGAAGATATGCATGAAGAATGTGAATATAGTAAAAATAAATATTGGTGTTAATCCTTTAATTAAAAACCATAATTTAATCTTCGCTAAAAACATAAACATTAGAATTAATAAGATAATCCACCCAAACGTTGCAAAAGAATGAGCAAAAAATATTAAAATAATAAACATAAATACAAATAAAACTTTAGCTCGTGGATCTAGCTGATGAATTACAGAGTTATTAGGTAAATATCTACCTATAATTAATTTATTCTTCATGATGTTGCCACTCCTGGTACATACTTACAAATTCCTTCTCAGTAAGTGCGATTGTCTTAAATTTGATACCATGTTTAATTTCAATATCACGTTGTAACTGAACAATATCTGGTAAGGCTATATGCCACTCTTCAAGTTTACTACCTTGTCTAAACAACTCTTTTGGTGTGACTTGCTCGATAATATTTCCATCATTCATCACGATAATTTCTTCAGCATATTTCGCAACTTCATTCATATCATGAGATACAAGTATGATTGTTTTATTTTGTTTTAGTTGTATTTCTTTAAATAGCTCCATTACTTGTTGACGGCTCTTTGGGTCTAATCCAGCAGTAGGTTCATCTAAAACAATGACATCCGGGTTCATAGCTAAGATTGAAACAATTGCAATTTTACGCATTTGGCCGCCAGACATTTGGAATGGTGATAAAGACATAACATTTCTTGGAAAACCTAACTCTAACAATAAATCAAAAGCTCTTTCTTTCACTTCTTTAACATTCATTCCAAAATTCTTAGGTCCAAACTCAATTTCTCTTTCAATATTATCTTCAAATAATTGTGATTCAGGAAATTGAAAAACTAGCCCAACTTTTTGTCTGATTGGTCTAATAAATTTATCTTTAGTTTTAGAATGAATCGTAAGTTCATCATGCTCAATATTGCCATAAGTAGGTTTTAATAACCCATTGAAATGCTGAATTAAAGTTGATTTTCCACTTCCAGTTTGTCCAACAATTGCATAGTATTTACCCTGCTCAATAGTTAAATTAATGTGGTCTAACGCTTTATACTCATATGGTGTACCCTGTTGATAGGTGTAGGTAACATCATTAAACTTAATTTTCATAGCTTTTCGACCAACCCTTCGTAAGTAATAAAGTGGTCATCAAATCCTAAAAGTTGATTGATTTTCATTGAGAAAGGTAAATCTAGTCCAATTTCTTGTAACATTTTTATATCTTTAAATATTGTTTGTGGATTTCCTTCTTTATAAACTGTTCCTTGATTCATCACTATGACATGATCACCTTCAAGCGCCTCAGTTAAGTCATGCGTAATCGAAATAATTGTTACATCTTTAGTTGCTTTAACTTCTTGTATTAAACTCATCAATGATTTCTTTGCTTGAGGGTCTAACATAGATGTCGCTTCATCTAAAATAATGACTGAAGGACTTAATGCTAATACACCTGCAATAGCTACTCGTTGCTTCTGTCCTCCTGATAATGAATGTGGTTCACTATCTGCATAATCCGTCATTCCAACGTCACTAATAGATTGTGCTACTATTTCTTTCATTTTTTCAGTTGGAACAGCGTGGTTCTCTAAACCAAACGCAACATCGTATTTAACAATCGAACCTACAAATTGATTTTCTGGATTTTGGAAGACAATTCCAACGTGTTCTCGTATATCTTTGAAATCATTATTAGAGATAGGTGATTGATTGAAAAAAATCGTACCATTGGTTGCAATTTCAATACCAACTATTAATTTAGCTATTGTTGATTTTCCTGACCCATTATGTCCAACAATTGAAGTCCATTGATTTTTAGGAATCTTAAAGGATACATTATTTAATGTGAAGGCTGCATCGCCTTGATATTGAAAGTCAACTTGCTTAAGTTCAATAATATTAGTGTTATTCGCCTCCACTAGAATCCCTCCTAAAACTTTGTACTAGTATAGTTTACATGAATATGATTTGCATGTATATTATTGTTTTATTTCATTTTTTCAAAATAAAAAGGGACCGGACAGAATTCATTTCGAATCCATTGTCCCGCCCCTATTAAGGATGACTAAAACTGAAAAACTAAATAAAAGCTTTCATTTTGGTCAACTAATGCGATTTTTTCAATATAAACTATGACCATTTGAGTTCTTAGTATTATATATAATAATTTATTGGTTGAATAGAAGCTAATTGCTTCTTTGAAAATAAAAAAGCGCGCACCCCATCATATTTTAGTTGAGTTCACGCTTTGAAATATATTTAATTGATGGGGCACTCTGAGCTAGACAATATTTGTATGTGGCAAACATTATCGTTGCACTCATTTGCTTTACATATAAGTAGTTAGTGTATTTATATCTTGAATTAATCTACTAATTCGATGATAACTGATTCAGCACCGTCTCCGCGACGAGGACCTACTTTAAGAATACGAGTGTAACCACCTTGACGTTCTGTATAACGTTCAGCAATTTCACCGAATAATTTTTGAAGTGCAGTTTGTGTAGTTTCATCTTCATTTAAGATTTCAACATTACGTAATGTTTTTGCAGCATTACGACGAGAAGCTAAATCTCCTTTTTTACCTAAAGTGATTAATTTCTCAACAACACTACGAACTTCTTTTGCACGAGCTTCTGTAGTTTCAATGCGCTCACTAACGATAAGTGAAGTAGCTAAGTCACGTAACATAGCTTTACGTTGATCAGAAGTACGACCTAATTTTCTGTAACCCATGATTTGACCTCCTTTAACTTATTAATCTTCTTTTCTTAATCCTAATCCTAAATCTTCTAATTTATATTTAACTTCTTCTAGAGATTTACGACCTAAATTACGAACTTTCATCATATCAGCTTCAGATTTATCAGCTAACTCTTGAACTGAATTGATTCCTGCACGTTTTAAACAGTTGTATGAACGTACTGATAAGTCTAATTCTTCAATAGACATTTCAAGTACTTTTTCTTTTTGATCTTCTTCTTTTTCAATCATGATTTCAGCATTTTGAGCTTCATCTGTAAGACCTACAAAAATATTTAAATGTTCAGTCAAAATCTTAGCAGCTAATGATACTGACTCTTGTGGAGTGATTGAACCATTAGTCCAAACATCTAAAGTTAATTTATCAAAATCACTACTTTGACCGACACGTGTGTTTTCAACTGTATAGTTAACACGTTCAACTGGTGAGTATAGTGAATCAACAGGAATTACACCGATTGGTAAATCACTAGTATTATTTTTTTCTGCTAATGCGTAACCTCTACCCTTGTTAGCAACTAGACGAATTTTTAAATGTCCACCTTTAGACACTGTTGCGATTTTAAGTTCTGGATTTAGAACTTCTACATCACTATCGTGAGTAATGTCACTTGCAGTAACTTCGCCTTCATCTCGAACATCGATTTCTAATGTTTTATCTTCTTCAGAATAGATTTTGAGTGCTAATTTTTTGATGTTCATAATAATAGTAGAAACATCTTCAACAACATTATCTATAGCTGAGAATTCGTGTAAAACACCTTCGATTTCAATGTACTTAACGGCTGCACCTGGTAATGAAGATAGTAGGATACGACGTAAGGAGTTTCCTAGTGTAGTACCGTAGCCACGTTCTAGTGGTTCAACAACGAACTTACCGAATTTAGCATCTTCACTAATTTCAATTGTCTCAATTCTAGGTTTTTCAATTTCTATCATTTACAAAAATCCTCCTTAATTACGTCGACTTAATTTTAAACTGTTTCGCTCAGTGACCTGTAACAATAACAATCTATTATAAATTAGACGCGACGACGTTTTGGTGGACGACAACCGTTATGAGGTACTGGAGTAACGTCTCTGATTGCAGTTACTTCTAAACCAGCTGATTGTAATGCACGGATAGCTGATTCACGACCTGGTCCAGGTCCTTTTACTGTTACTTCAACAGTTTTTAAACCATGTTCCATTGCAGATTTTGAAGCAGTTTCAGAAGCCATTTGAGCTGCGAATGGTGTTGATTTTTTAGATCCTTTGAAACCTAATGCACCAGCTGATGACCAAGATAAAGCATTACCAAATTCATCAGTGATAGTTACGATTGTATTGTTGAATGTTGAACGGATGTGAGCCACACCATTTTCAATATTCTTTTTAACTCTACGTTTACGAGATACTTGTTTACGTGCCATTTATATTTGCCTCCTTTACCTATTATTTTTTCTTGTTAGCTACAGTTTTAACTGGGCCTTTACGAGTACGTGCGTTGTTTTTAGTTTTTTGACCGCGAACTGGTAAACCACGACGGTGACGGATACCACGGTATGAAGAAATTTCCATTAAACGTTTAATGTTTAAGTTTTGTTCACGACGTAAGTCACCTTCAACTTTATAACTGTCAACAACTTCACGAATACGACCTAATTCGTCATCTGTTAAATCTTTTACACGTGTGTCTGCTGATACGTTAGCTTCTTCAACGATTTTTTTAGCTGTTGAAGTACCAATACCATATACATATGTTAATGAGATAACAATGCGTTTTTCACGTGGGATATCTACTCCTGCAATACGTGCCATATATATTTACACCTCTCTTTTATTAACCTTGTCTTTGTTTGTGCTTAGGATTGTCACAAATTACCATTACTTTACCTTTACGTTTAATGACTTTACATTTTTCGCAAATTGGTTTAACTGATGGTCTTACTTTCATTTTTATACCTCCCTATATTATGGAGTGACGATTATTTATAACGATAAGTAATTCTACCGCGTGATAAATCATACGGAGACATTTCTACAGTTACTTTGTCGCCAGGTAGAATACGAATATAATTCATTCTAATTTTACCACTTACGTGAGCTAAAATCTCATGACCATTTTCTAATTCTACTTTAAACATAGCATTTGGTAAAGTATCTAATACTGTACCTTCTAATTCAATTACATCTTGTTTCGCCATTGATTAACTTCCTCCCTTTTTACAATAGTAAGGTAATCGTCAATAGACAACTTCAACGATACGAATCTAATATAGTGACTAGTTAAAATAAGTTTAACAAAATGCGGGAATTATTATCGTCATTCGACACTCAGAAAATTAATTCTTGCCAGAGAAACCTAATCAAATTCACATAAATCTAGACCGTATTAAGTTGATCTATTTTAATTGATCTAAGATATCAATGACATCTTTGGTTACATCGTCAATATCTTTCGCACCATCAATGTTTTTTAGCACACCTTTTTCATTATAGTACTCTAAAATAGGTTTTGACTGTTTAACATTAACGTTTAAGCGATTAGATACTGTTTCAGGATTATCATCTTCGCGTTGATAAAGCTTTCCACCATCGATATCACAAATACCATCAACCTTTGGAGGATTAAATACAAGATGATAAGTCGTACCACATTTTTCACAGATACGACGACCTGTAAGACGATTCATCAATTCTTCCTCAGGAACTTCGATGTTAATGACAGCATCGATGTTTCTATCAAGCTCAGACATAATATCATTTAACGCCTCAGCTTGATCGATTGTTCTTGGGAAGCCATCTAATAAGAATCCTTTTTTTGCATCGTCTTCAGATATTCTTTCTTTAACGATACCTACAGTAACTTCATCAGGGACTAATTCTCCACGATCCATGTAAGATTTAGCTTCTTTTCCTAAATCTGTTTCATCTTTAATCGCTTTTCTGAACATGTCACCAGTAGATATATGTGGTATTGGGAATTTCTTAACAATTTCACTCGCTTGAGTTCCTTTACCTGCGCCAGGTAAACCCATTAAAATGATATTCATAAATTGCCCTCCTACAAATTATCTACCACCAAAGCCTTTATATTCTTTTTGACTCACTTGAGCTTCAAGTGATTTCATAGTTTCAATTGCAACACCAATTACGATTAATAAACTTGTACCACCAATTTGTATTGATTGAGGTAAACTCATGAACTTAGTCGCTAATATTGGTAATATCGCAATGACTGCTAAGAAAATAGAGCCGACAAAAGTTAAGCGATAAAGTACTTTAGTAATATATTTTTTAGTTTGTTCACCAGGTCTTATACCTGGAACGTAACTACCTTGTTTCTTCAAGTTATCAGCCATTTTTTCAGGATTAACTTGAACAAAGGCATAGAAATACGTAAATGCAATAATTAATACTACATAAACAATCATGCCGTAAGTGTTTGAAGGGTTAGCATATTCAGATATAGTTTGCGCCCAATCAGCTTTTGGGAAGAACAATGTTAATGTTCTTGGCAATAGGAAAAATGCCATCGCAAAGATTACTGGAATTACCCCTGCAGAGTTAACTTTTAAAGGTAGATAAGTTGCTTGTGATCCTAATCTTTGAGCAGACTGTTTTTTAGCATATTGGATAGGAATTTTACGTTTCGCTTCTAGTACATAAATAGCACCAATTGTTAGTAAAACTAATCCTACAATTAAACCAATAACTTTTAACCATGCCAATGTAGTATCATCATTACCAACGAATGCTTGTTGCACGAATTGAATAATTGATGAAGGCAAAGTTGATAAAATACCTGCAAAGATAATGATAGAAATACCATTACCAACTCCGAATTGAGTGATTTGATCACCAAGCCAAATTAGAAATGCAGTTCCTGCTGTTAAAACAACGGCAATCAATAAATAACTCATAATAGATTGGTGAATAATTAATTTACCACCTAAATAGTTATTAAATTGGAATGCCATACCAATTGACTGTATAAAAGCCAAAATGATAGCGAAATAACGTGTTACATTGCTAAGCTTTCTTTTACCTACTTCACCTTGTTTCGCCCATTCAGAGAATTTCGGAACAATATCCATTTGTAGTAATTGCATTACGATAGATGCGGTGATGTAGGGCATGATGCCCATAGCAAATATTGAAAAGTTCTTTAAGGCTCCGCCACCAAACGTATTAAGAAGAGCGGCGACTCCTTGATCAGAACCTTGTTGTTCAAAAGGCTCAGGGTTAACTCCTGGAGCCGGAATGTAAGTTCCTATTTTGAATATAACTAACATTGCTAAGGTAAAGAAAATCTTGTTTCGAACTTCTTTAGTTTTAAAGAAGCTCACAAGCGTTTGAAACATTAGATCACCTCGTGTGCTCCACCTTTTGCATCAATTGCTTCTACTGCTGAAGCTGAGAATTTATGAGCTTTCACTGTCAATTTTTTATCAAGTGAGCCATTACCTAGTATTTTGATACCAGATTTTTCATTCTTAACTACACCAGTTTCAACTAATAAAGCTGGAGTTACTTCAGTACCATCTTCAAATTTATTAAGTTGGTCTAAGTTAACAATAGCATATTCTTTACGATTAATGTTAGTGAAACCACGTTTTGGTAAACGACGGAATAAAGGTAATTGTCCACCTTCAAATCCAGGTCTTACGCCACCACCTGAACGTGCTTTTTGACCTTTTTGTCCGCGACCACTAGTTTTACCGTTACCAGAACCAGCACCACGGCCAACGCGGTTACGTACACGACGTGAACCTTCAGCTGCTTTTAACTCATTTAATTTCATTATATAGGCACCTCCTTAATTATTTTTCTTCTACTGTCAATAAGTGTCTAACTTTGTTGATTTGCCCACGGATAGCAGGGTTATCTTCAACTACTACTGAACTATTAGTCTTTTTAAGACCTAATGCTTCAACAGTTTTACGTTGTGTTTCAGGACGACCAATAACACTACGAGTGAGGGTAATTTGTAATTTAGCCATTATCTATTTTCCCTCCTTAATTATATAATTCTTCTACTGATTTGCCGCGTAATTTAGCAACATCTTCAGCATTTTTAAGGTTTTGTAAACCATTGATTGTAGCACGAACCATATTAATTGGTGTGTTAGATCCTAATGATTTACTTAAGATATCAGTGATACCTGCTAATTCTAATACGGCACGAACTGGACCACCAGCGATAACTCCTGTACCAGGTGCAGCTGGTTTCATGAATACGCTACCTGAACCATAACGGCCAGTGATAGTGTGAGGAGTAGTTCCTTCAACACGTGGAACAACTACTAAATCTTTTTTAGCTGCTTCAACAGCTTTTTTGATAGCTTCAGGTACCTCTTGAGCTTTACCAGTACCGAAACCTACACGACCATTTTTGTCTCCAACTACTACTAATGCAGTGAAACGGAAACGACGACCACCTTTAACAACTTTAGCAACACGGTTGATTGTTACAACGCGTTCTTCAAATTCTTTCGTTTCTTCTTCTCTACGAGCCATGTATTTGTCCCTCCTTTAAATTAAAATTCTAATCCGCTTTCTCTAGCAGCTTCTGCTAAAGCTTTTACACGACCATGGTATAAGTAACCGCCACGATCAAATACGATTTCTTTAATACCTTTGTCTGATGCTTTTTTAGCAATTGCTTCTCCTACTTTAGTAGATAAATCTACTTTAGAAGTTGAATCACTTGCGATATCTTTATCTTTTGATGAAGCTTGAACTAAAGTTTCGCCTTTAACATCATCGATAATTTGTGCATAAATGTGTTTGTTTGAACGATATACATTTAAACGTGGTTTTTCAGCTGTACCTGATAATTTAGTACGCACACGAGCATGTCTTTTCAAACGCACTTTGTTTTTATCAATTTTACTGATCATTGTATTACTCCTTTCTTAAGAGAGTTATCTATTATTTACCTGTTTTACCTTCTTTACGGCGAACATATTCACCTTGGTAACGGATACCTTTTCCTTTGTAAGGTTCTGGAGGTCTTACTGAACGGATGTTAGAAGCAATTGCTCCAACTTGTTCTTTAGATACACCAGATACTCTAACAGTTGTGTTTTTCTCTACTGCGAAAGTAATGCCATCTTCAGCTTTAATTTCAACAGGGTGAGAGTAACCAACGTTTAATACTAAGTCACTACCTTGCATTTGAGCACGGTAACCTACACCAACAAGCTCAAGTGTTTTTTCGAAACCTTGAGAAACACCTTGTACCATATTATTTAATAAAGCACGAGTTGTACCATGAACTGTTCTATCTTCTTTAGACTCAGTAGGTCTTACAACTTCGATAGTGTTTTCTTCTTGTTTGAAAGTCATTCTTTCGTTAAATGTTCTAGTTAATTCACCTTTAGGACCTTTTACAGTAGCAGTATGACCATCAAAAGTTACTGTAACGTCGCTAGGGATGTCAATAATTTTCTTACCAACACGACTCATGTTATGGCACCTCCTTATTTATTATTACCAAACGTATGCGATAATTTCTCCGCCAACGTTACGTTTTCTAGCTTCTTTGTCAGTGATAACACCTTCAGAAGTTGAAACTAATGCAATACCTAAACCATTTAATACTTTAGGTACTTCGTTTGCTTTAGCATATACACGTAAACCTGGTTTAGAGATACGTTTTAATCCTGTGATAACACGTTCATTGTTTTGACCATATTTTAAGAATAAACGAATAACACCTTGTTTATCATCTTCAACGTATTCTACGTTTTTAATGAAACCTTCACTTTTTAAGATTTCAGCAATTTGTTTTTTAATGTTAGACGCAGGTAATTCTAATTTCTCGTGACGCACCATGTTTGCGTTTCTAACACGAGTAAGCATATCTGCGATTGGATCTGTCATTGTCATTGATTGTTGCCTCCTTTCAGACTCTTATATATTACCAGCTAGCTTTACGTACGCCAGGGATTTGCCCTTTGTAAGCTAATTCACGGAAACAAATACGGCATAATTTGAATTTACGATATACAGAATGTGGACGACCACAACGTTCACAACGAGTATATTCACGTACTGCATATTTTTGTTTTTTCTGTTGCTTAGCAACCATAGAAGTTTTAGCCACTTAATTAGCCTCCTTTTAGAGATTATTTACGAAATGGCATACCGAAGTTTGTTAACAATTCACGAGCTTCCTCGTCAGTGTTAGCAGTTGTTACGATAACAATATCCATTCCTCTTACTTTACTTACTTTATCATAGTCGATTTCTGGGAAAATTAATTGTTCTTTAATTCCTAAAGTGTAGTTACCACGACCATCGAATGCTGTTTTAGAAACACCTTGGAAGTCACGTACACGAGGTAATGAAACTGCGATTAATTTATCTAAGAATTCATACATTCTTTCTCCGCGAAGTGTAACTTTCGCACCGATTGGCATACCTTCACGTAAACGGAATGTTGCAACTGATTTTTTTGCTTTTGTTACTAATGGTTTTTGACCAGTGATTAATTCTAATTCTTCTACAGCGTTATCTAACACTTTAGAGTTTTGAACTGCATCACCTACACCCATATTTACAACGATTTTTTCGATTTTTGGTACTTCCATTACAGAACTATAGTTGAATTTTTTCACTAAGTTTTCAGTAACTTCAGTATTGTATCTTTCTTTTAAACGGTTCAAAGTGGATCCTCCTTTCAACTAGTTATTAATTATTAGTTTTGATTTCTTCGCCAGATTTTTTAGCGATACGAACTTTTTTACCATCAACAAATTTGTAACCAACACGGGTAGGTTCGTTTGTTTTAGGATCTAATAATTGTACGTTAGAAACATGGATTGCTGCCTCTGTTTCTAAGATTCCACCTTCAGGATTTAATTGAGTTGGTTTTTGGTGTTTTTTAATAACATTAACACCTTCCACAACGACACGGTCTTTTTTAGGTTCAGTAGCGATTACTTTACCTTCTTTACCTTTGTCTTTACCTGCGATAACTTTTACGTTGTCACCTTTTTTGATATGCATGTGGGCACCTCCTTAAATGATTTGGTTTTTATAAATTAAAGTACTTCTGGTGCTAATGAAACGATTTTCATGAAGTTACCTTCACGTAATTCACGAGCAACAGGACCAAAGATACGAGTACCACGTGGGCCTTTGTCATCACGAATAATGACACATGCATTTTCATCAAACTTGATATAAGAACCATCATTACGACGAACGCCTGATTTAGTTCTAACGACAACAGCTTTGACTACGTCACCTTTTTTAACAACGCCACCTGGTGTTGCATTTTTAACAGTACATACGATAACATCGCCGATGTTCGCTGTTTTGCGACCAGATCCACCTAATACTTTAATTGTAAGAACTTCACGAGCACCAGAGTTGTCTGCTACTTTTAAACGAGTTTCTTGTTGGATCATTAGTTAAACCTCCCTTATCTCTAATCTTGTATTAAATAATTACTGACTCTTCAACAATTTCTACTAAACGAAAACGTTTTGATGCTGATAAAGGACGAGTTTCTTGAATTTTAACAATGTCTCCTAATTTAGCTGAATTGTTTTCATCATGAGTTTTGTATTTTTTAGAGTATTTTACACGTTTACCGTATAATTTGTGTGTTTTGTAAGTTTCAACTAATACAGTGATAGTTTTGTCCATTTTGTCTGAAACAACTTTACCTACATAAACTTTACGATCGTTTCTTTCACTCACTTTTGTAACCTCCTCTTTCGAATATATTATTGATTAGCTTTGCTTTCTTCGATTTCTCTTTCACGAGCAACAGTTTTTAGACGTGCAATTGTTTTTCTAACTGTACGAATACGTGCAGTTTCCTCTAATTGACCTGTAGCTAACTGAAAGCGTAGGTTAAAAAGCTCTTCTTTTGAAGATTTGATTTGTTCTTCGATTTCTGAAGTGGTTAAGTCTCTAATTTCCTTAGCTTTCATTTGTTTCACCACCCAATTCTTCACGTTTTACAAACTTAGTTTTCACTGGAAGTTTGTGACTTGCTAAACGTAATGCTTCACGAGCAACTTCTTCTGATACGCCTGCAACCTCGAATAAAATTCTACCTGGTTTTACAACAGCGATCCAGCCTTCAACGGCACCTTTACCAGCACCCATACGTACTTCTAAAGGTTTTTTAGTATATGGTGTATGAGGGAAGATTTTAATCCAAACTTTCCCGCCACGTTTCATGTAACGTGTCATAGCAATACGAGCAGATTCGATTTGACGAGATGTGATCCAAGATGTTGTAGTAGCTTGTAATCCATACTCACCAAATGTTACATAATTACCGCCTTTTGAACGACCAGTTGTTTTAGGACGATGTTGACGACGATATTTAACACGTTTTGGTAGTAACATTATTATTTTCCTCCTTCACTAGTATTCTTAGTAGGAAGAACTTCACCACGATAAATCCATACTTTAACACCTAATTTACCGTAAGTAGTGTCTGCTTCAGCATGTGCATAATCGATGTCAGCACGTAAAGTATGAAGTGGAACAGTTCCTTCTGAATATTGTTCAGCACGAGCAATGTCAGCTCCGCCTAAACGACCTGATACTTGAGTTTTGATACCTTTAGCACCAAGTTTCATAGCTCTTGAAATGGCTTGTTTTTGTACACGACGGAATGAAGCACGGTTTTCTAATTGACGTGCAATATTCTCAGCAACTAAACGAGCATCGATATCAATTTTTTTGATTTCGATAACGTTGATGTGTACTTTTTTATCAGTTAAGTTGTTTAATTTATTACGAAGTTTTTCAATTTCTGATCCGCCTTTACCAATTACCATACCTGGTTTACCAGTGTGAATAGCAATGTTAATACGGTTAGCAGCACGTTCGATTTCAACGTGAGAAACTGATGCTTCTTTTAATTCGTTATCAATGAATTTACGGATTCTTAAATCTTCGTGTAAAAGTGAAGCGAAATCTTTTTCAGCATACCATTTAGCTTCCCAGTCACGGATGATTCCGACACGAAGTCCGATAGGATTAATTTTTTGACCCACAGTGTTCCCTCCTTAAATAGTTATTAAGCTTCTTTAGCTTCTTCTTTACCGTCACTTACGACGATTGTAATGTGGCTTGTACGTTTATTGATAGCACTTGCACGACCTTGTGCACGTGGACGGAAACGTTTTAAAGTTGGTCCTTCATTTGCATATGCTTCTTTAACAACTAATTCATCAGTGTTCATGTCATAGTTATGTTCAGCATTTGCTAAAGCGGACATTAATACTTTTTCAATTACTGGTGATGAAGCTTTGTTAGTTAATTTTAAAATAGCAATAGCTTCTCCAGCATTTTTACCTCTAATTAAGTCAAGAACTAATCTTACTTTACGAGGTGCGATTCTGATTGTTCTAGCAACCGCTTTTGCTTCCATTAGGATTTCCTCCTCTACTTCTATTTATTATCTTCTAGTTTTTTTATCGTCTGCAGCATGTCCTTTAAATGTACGAGTTGGAGCAAATTCACCTAATTTGTGACCTACCATATCTTCAGTTACATAAACAGGTACATGTTTACGACCATCGTATACTGCAAAAGTATGACCGATGAAATTTGGGAAAATTGTAGAACGACGAGACCATGTTTTGATTACTTGTTTCTTTTCACTTCCGTCTTGAGCTTCTACTTTTTTCATTAAATGATCATCGACGAAAGGTCCTTTTTTAATACTACGAGCCATTTGGGCGCCTCCCTTCTTATTTTGTGCGTGCAGCAATTAAGCCGCACACCCAAATAAGTTGTTATTATTTTTTCTTACGTCCACGAACGATAAGTTTGTCTGATGATTTTTTACCACGACGAGTTTTCTTACCAAGCGTTGGTTTACCCCATGGTGACATTGGAGATGGTCTACCGATAGGTGCACGACCTTCACCACCACCGTGTGGGTGATCGTTAGGGTTCATTACTGAACCACGAACTGTAGGACGGATGCCTTTCCATCTAGAACGTCCTGCTTTACCAACATTAACTAATTCATGTTGTAAGTTACCAACTTGACCAATTGTAGCACGGCAAGTTGATAAGATCATACGAACTTCACCAGAACGTAATCTGATTAGTACGTATTTACCTTCTTTACCAAGTACTTGTGAACTTGCACCCGCTGAACGAGCTAATTGTCCACCTTTACCAGGTTTTAATTCGATATTATGAATTACAGTACCAACTGGAATGTTTTGTAATGGTAATGCGTTACCAACTTTAATGTCAGCATCTGCACCACTCTCAACTACTTGGCCTACTTGTAATCCTTTTGGAGCAATAATATATCGTTTTTCACCATCAGCATATACTAATAAAGCAATGTTAGCTGAACGGTTTGGATCATATTGGATTGAATCAACTTTTGCAGTGATTCCATCTTTATTACGTTTGAAATCGATAACGCGGTATTGACGTTTATGTCCTCCACCATGATGACGAACTGTCAATTTACCTTGGTTGTTACGACCCGCTTTTTTCGGTAGCGGTTGTAATAATGACTTTTCAGGAGTAGATTTCGTGATTTCAGCGAAATCTAAACTAGTCATATTACGACGACCATTTGTTATTGGCTTATATTTTTTAAGAGCCATTGTCGCTTACCTCCTTAATGGTAACTTTTATTTTATTGTTTAGTTGAATAAGTCAATTGAACCTTCTTTTAAAGTAACAATTGCTTTTCTTCTTTTGTTTGTATAGCCTTGGTAACGGCCCATACGTTTTTTCTTAGGTTTGTAGTTGATGATGTTTACATTTGCAACTTTAACGTCGAAAATTTCTTCAACTGCAATTTTAACTTGTGTTTTATTAGCACGAGTATCTACGTCAAAAGTATATTTATCTTCAGCCATTGCTTCAGAAGATTTTTCAGTGATTACGGGGCGCTTAAGAACATCTCTTGCTTCCATTATCCGAGCACCTCCTCAACTTTTTTCGCAGCTGATTCAGTAATAATAACACTGTCAGCGCTAGTAATATCTAAAACGTTTAATCCTTGAGCTGTACTTACTTGTACACCAGGAATGTTACGTGCAGATAATTCAACGTTTACGTCTTCGCTATCAGTAACTACTAACACTTTTTTAGGTTGTTCAAGTGTAGTTAATACATTTTTGAATTCTTTTGTTTTTGGAGCTTCAAAACCAAAATTATCAACGATAGTGAAGTTGTTTTCTTTAACTTTGAAAGATAATGCAGAACGTAATGCTAAACGACGCATTTTCTTAGGCATTTTGTATGCATAGCTTCTTGGTGTTGGTCCGAATACGATACCACCACCACGCCATTGTGGAGCACGGATTGTACCTTGACGCGCACGTCCTGTACCTTTTTGTCTCCATGGTTTACGTCCGCCACCACGTACAGCTGAACGATTTTTAACTGCGTGAGTTCCTTGACGTAATGAAGCACGTTGTAAGTTAATTGCTTCGAAAAGAACACTGTTGTTTGGTTCAATAGCGAATACTGAATCGCTTAATTCAACAGAACCTGATTTAGATCCGTCTACTTTTAATACATCATAATTAGCCATTATGCTTTTCCTCCTTTCGCTACTTATTATTTATTACCTTTTTTAATTGAAGTTTGGATTTCTACGAAACCTTTTTTAGGTCCAGGTACGTTACCTTTTACTAAAATTACATTGTTTTCTGTATCAACTTGAACTACTTCTAAGTTTTGAACAGTAACTGTATTTCCACCCATACGTCCAGGCATTTTTTGGCCTTTGAATACTCTTGAAGCATCTGAAGCCATACCTACTGAACCTGGCGCTCTATGGAAATGAGAACCGTGAGCCATTGGTCCACGAGCTTGGCCATGACGTTTAATAGCACCTTGGAAACCTTTACCTTTTGAAGTTCCTGTTACATCAATAATGTCTCCAGCTTCAAAAGTATCAACTGTGACTTCTTGACCTACTTCGTATTCATCAACATTAACGTTTCTGAATTCACGAATGAAGCGCTTAGGTGCTGTGCCCGCTTTCTTAGCGTGACCTTCAGCTGGTTTATTAGCATATTTATTAGATTTAGCATCTTTTTTGTATGCTTTTTTGTCTTCAAAACCTACTTGGATAGCGTTATAACCATCTACTTCTTCAGTTTTCTTTTGTAATACTACGTTTTGACTTGCTTCTACTACTGTAACTGGGATTAATTCACCGTTTTCTCCGAATACTTGTGTCATCCCAATTTTTCTTCCTAAGATTCCTTTGGTCATCGAAAGTCCACCTCCTAAAATTTTCTATTATAATTTAATTTCGATGTCTACACCAGATGGTAAGTTTAATCCCATTAGGGCATCAACTGTTTTTGGTGTTGGGTTAACAATGTCGATTAAACGTTTATGAGTACGTTGTTCGAATTGTTCACGTGAATCTTTGTACTTATGCACCGCACGGATAATTGTATAAACTGATTTTTCAGTTGGTAACGGAATTGGTCCAGAAACTTCTGCACCAGAACGTTTTGCAGTTTCAACAATTTTCTCTGCTGATTGATCAATCACACGGTGATCGTAAGCTTTTAATCTGATTCTGATTTTTTGTTTTGCCATAATTTTCCCTCCTTATTCGTCTACTTTAAAAGTGATAGACTTCTCCACGAAAACTATCTCACACAACGCCATGGCAAAGCGGCCGGGTGTGTCAGTAACCTTTCGCTTCATCGCTTTCATCAAGTCCAACATTAGATATGTTACAGGAAAAACGGTGATAAATCAAGGTTTTTCTGTAACTTTTTGTACTTTGTCTAACACATACCTAAGTATTGTACTTTAAATAGTTTTGTACATCAACCATTTTAAGTAAATTTTTTCCCTTTTTTTATTTTTACTTTATAATGTATATAAGTTAAGTCTTAAATTAAGCTTCTACTATTATAATAGTAGGAATTTAAAATTTGGTTTAATAAATAGTTGGAGGCGTAGTTATATTGAAAAGAAATACTAAAGTAGCTCTTGCTCTGATAAGTTTCTTCTTATTAGTATGTGAATTTTTCTATGGCATTCCATTTCTAGGTGGAAGCTTTATATTAGGTTTTGGTTGGCAACCATTGTTAATTAATGCTTTTTTATATCTCATACTAGCAATTATTCTTTTAGTTGATAATCAAAATGCAATCAAGCCTATGTCAATTATTCCAATAATTGGTATTGTGGGATCTTTTGTTGCATTTATTCCCATTGTAGGAATGTTTGTTCATTGGGTGCTATTTTTCTTACTGGTCTTCTTTATTTTTATAGTATTGAGCGCACCTACCTATATTCGTAATAAAGATGCAAAAGTCATTTATACTCAGTACAAAGATGATCATTCAAATAAATGGTAAAAAAAGGACGATGTCTCTTAATAGAGCATCGTCCTTTTCCTTATTAACCGTGTACAAATACAAAATATAAAATAAATAGTACCATTAAGAAATACATAATTGGATGTACTTCTTTGTGTTTTTTTGTGATAAGCATAGTTATTGGATAAAATATAAATCCGCAAGCGATACCAGTCGCAATTGAATATGATAGTGGCATCATAATAATTGTTATAAATGCTGGAACTGCAACTTCAAATTTCTTCCAATTTATTTCTGCAAAGTTAGCTGCCATTAAAATCCCAACTACTACTAATGCAGGTGTTGTTACTGCACTTGTAACAATTTCAATTAACGGACTAAAGAATAATGCTAATAGGAAACAAATCCCTGTCACGATACTAGCAAAACCTGTTCTCGCACCCACAGCTACACCAGAAGTAGATTCAATATAAGATGTAGTTGTTGTTGTACCAAAAATGGCACCAACAATAGTAGCTAAAGAGTCAGCAAATAAAGCTCTACCTGCTCTAGGAAGCTTGTTATCTTTCATAATACCTGCTTGAGTAGCTACTGCCACTAATGTTCCAGCAGTATCAAAGAAATCTATAAAGAAGAAAGTTAAAATTACAATTAAAAATTGAATCGTAAATAATTGACTTGGATCCTTAAAGGCTTCAAATGCTGCACCGAATGTTGGTGTTATACTAGGGATTTTACCAACTACGCCAGAAGGTGTATGTATTAATCCAGTTATCATTCCAACTATAGCAGTTATAATCATACCTATAAAAATTGAACCTGGTACTTTTCTAGCATATAAAATAATTGTAATCGCAATTCCAAAGATTGCTAATAAAACTGGACCTTTTGTTAAATGTCCTAATGTAACTAATGTTGAGTCATTTTTCACAATGATACCAGCACTTTGTAAACCAACAAAGGTAATAAATAATCCTATACCAGCAGATACAGCCATTTTCATTTGATATGGAATAGCATTGATTATTATCTCTCGAAGACCGGTTGCTGTAAGTATAGCAAAGAATATACCTGAACAAAGTACGCCAGTTAAACCTATTTGCCAAGGAATTCCCATCGTTAAAACTACTGTAAAAGCAAAGAACGCATTTAGTCCCATTCCTGGCGCAAGTGCTATTGGATATTTTGCAATAAGTCCCATAAATAAAGAACCAACAAACGCTGCTAAAGCAGTTGCCACGAAAATAGCTCCTTGATCCATTTTCATGTCACCTGATACACCTTTAACACCTGCTAAACTTAATACTTGAGGATTTACAGCTAAAATGTATGCCATTGATAAGAAAGTTGTGATACCACCGATTATCTCTTTCTTATAATTAGTATCATACTCGTCAAATTGAAAGTATTTTTTCACGGTTTTAAACTCCTTTTATTAAAATACTTTAATATTTTAATATTACTTTTCGAAAAACACAATACTAAAAACGAACTTTTTTACCAACAAATATGATTAAGTTCGATTTTAAACTATAATTTCAAGTTTTTTAATGCATCTTTAAACGGATTATTCTCAAGTGAATCTTCATTATTCATATACTTTTTCATTTCTTTTTTAGATACTTTGCCACTGGATTTATTTTTAAATCGTTTATCCATCTGTTCTTGTGTTTCAGTATGACCACAGACACATCGATAAACTGCATCTTTTCCACGTCCAAACAATGTCATTTTCTTCTTACAATTTGGACAACGTGCATTTGTCTTACGTTGGACATTCTTTTTAGTTTTACATGTAGGATCTTGACATACTAACATTTGTCCATTTTTAGTTTTAACTTTAATCATGAATTTTCCACATGTCGGACATTCAGTAGTAGTTAAATTATCATGCTTATACTTTTGCTCGCTACTTTTAATAGTATTTACAATCGATTGAGTAAATGCCTTCATTTCGTCAATAAAGTGTCGAGAATTATATCTTCCTTTTTCTATTAATAATAGTTTCTCTTCCCACTCGGCAGTTAATAATGGAGATGTTAATTCTTGAGGCGCTAAATCCAGAATTTGCTTTCCTTTAGATGTTACTTTGATTTTGCCATCTCTAGATTCGATTGCATTAAGATTAAATAGTTTCTCAATTATATCCGCTCTTGTAGCAACTGTGCCAATCCCTCCAGTTTGTCTCAATGTGTTAGCATGTTTCTTATCTTTAAGTTGTATATAATTTTGAGGGTTCTCCATGGCTTTTAGCAATGAACCTTCGTTAAAGTAATCAGGTGGTGTCGTTTCATGTTCATTTACTTTTAAACTTTGAAGGTGATACTTTTCCCCTTTTTGAAAAGCAACTTTCTTTACCACATTATCATTGTTCGTTTTAAGTGCTTTATAACCTAGTTGACGTGTGACTTTTTCATTAAAAACGAAGATATGTTGGCCAACAGTAACATTAACTCTAACCGCTTCATATTCATGAGGTGCCATTAATGATTCTAGGAACCTTTCAGCTACCATCATATATATCTTACTTTCTCTGTTACTCAAACTTTGCATATCTGGACGTACTTCTGTTGGAATAATTGCGTGATGGTCTGATACTTTATGATTATTAAAGATCCGCATTTTACTTGAATAAGATTGCCCCAACAATGATTTGACTTGTGATTTATAGTCAGTTGCTAATAAAGCATAAAGTCGTTCTTTAATAGTATCCACCATATCATCTGTTAAATAATTAGAATCTGTACGTGGGTAAGTAAGAACTTTATGGCGTTCATATAAATTTTGAATGGTATTAAGTGTTTCCTTAGGCCCCATTTTGTATCGTTGGTATGCCTCTTGTTGCAAATCGGTTAAGTTATACAGAGGCTTAGGATGACTTTTTTTAACTTTCTTTTCAACATTATCAACAATACCTTCTACATGTTCTATTTCATTAGCAATTTGAGTTGCGTCTTCCTTAGTCATGTGCTGCTTCTTTGTACTTAATTGGAAAGTTAATCCACCTATTTCAGTAGATAGTGTATAATATTTCTTCGGTTTAAAATGATTGATTTCTTGTTGCCTAGCATTAACTAATTGGATTGTTGGTGTTTGAACTCGACCCAATGATAATTGAGCATCATATTTCGTCGTTAATGCACGTGTTGCATTGATACCCACAATCCAATCCGCTTCACTTCTAGCTAATGCCGCTTCATAAAGATGTTGAAATTCACGTCCGTCTTTAAGCTTTTTAAATCCCTCTTGAATTGCTTTTTTGGTAACGGAGCTAATCCACAAGCGCTTAATCGGTTTTTTATTATGAACTTTATCCAATATTAACCGTGCAACTAGTTCCCCTTCTCTTCCAGCATCAGTCGCTATAATAACTTCTTTCACTTTTTTATCTAAAATCAGTGACTTAACAGTTTTAAATTGTTTACTTGTTTTACCAATAACTACTGTTTGCATGTGTTTCGGTATGATAGGTAAATCTTCAAGTTTCCATTCCTTGTACGCTTTATCATAGTGTTCCGGTTGAGCATTAGTGACTAAATGACCCAATGCCCATGTGACAACATACTTTTCGTTTTCAATATATCCATTACGTTTTCCCTTTACGTTCATAGCTTCAGCTATATCTCTAGCTACGGATGGTTTCTCTGCCAAAATTAATGATTTCATAGAACTTTCCTTTCAATAAAAGATCTCTTAATACATGTATTTGATGTAAATACAATTGTAACACGATAGACAATAGTCTAAACTTTCAATTACTAATAAATAAACTTATAATTAATTTAACAAAATGATATTGAAATGGAGGTACGCTATGGACATAGTCAAAGTAAGCAACCTGAACCAAATCATATCTTTTATTAATACATCATCAGACACCCTTGCGTCTTATATATATAAACTTCATACGTCTAAAGGTGATGTAGAACAGTTACTAAATGAATCTATCCATACTACTGGTGTTTTCTGTTTAATAGAAGATGATTCAATTGTCGCATTAATCACTGGAATTTTATATGAAGAAGATAAATACAAAGTTATTGGACCATTTGTTAGTGAAGATTTTACTCTTACAGATAATCATTTTATCTCATTATTTTCTGCATTAATGGAATCACAATCTGTTCATGCTACTTTTAACTTCTCTTATAATGATTGTGCACAAGATTCAAAACCTTTAATGAAGTTAATTCATGCTAATTATAACTTCACAGATTACTATTTAAATGTTTATAAATCATTAAATGAACCCGAGTCAGATTTCAATATCATTGAATATCAGCCAGGGTTCCAAAGAGCTTTCAGTAAGTTACATGAACAGACATTTAGACACAACGCATTAACTCCTAAAGAAATAGTCAATACTTTAGATGAACATAACCGATTATTTTTATTTGTTAGTGAAGGCTTGTTAAAAGGATACCTTTATTTACAAATAGACACGTTATCATCACTAGCTGAAATACGATATTTTAGTTCACATACTGATTATCGTCTAAAAGGGATAGCATTTGACTTACTTTCATATGCAATTCATTATGCATTTGAGCATTATTCTATTGATAAAGTTTATTTTAAAATACGTAGTAAAAACGCCACTTTAGTTGAACGATTTAATGAATTGGGATTCGAAATTGAAAGTGAATATACTAAATATAAAATTGATCCAAGTCAATTGAATTACTAGCATGCCATTAGAGCATATTAAGATAATTACACATTAAATCTTAATATGCTTTTTTTATTTAATTCAACGTATGAGCGTTTACATTTTAAAAGTTATTTTTTTCAGATAAAATGTTCACGAGTGTTATAGGAAGGAAACACTTGAAGTAAATAAATAAGGAGAGTGTTTACATAATGCAATTTATAGATATACTTATCGCATTATTACCTGCCCTATTTTGGGGGAGTGTCGTTTTAATTAATGTTTTTGTTGGGGGCGGACCTTACAACCAAATAAGAGGTACAACATTGGGTGCACTTATAGTTGGTATTGTATTGCTCTTAATTGGTAAAGCACAATTTGATAATTTAACAGTAATTATTGTTGGTTTAATTTCAGGTGCTTTGTGGGCCTTTGGACAAGGTAACCAATTACGTTCAATTAGTTTAATTGGCGTTTCTAAAACAATGCCTATTTCTACAGGTATGCAATTAGTTGGTACTACATTATTTAGTGCTATTTTTCTTGGAGAATGGAGTACTGGTATTCAAGTAACAATGGGAATTATTGCCATGGTTCTATTAGTTACAGGTATCGCGTTAACCTCTTTACGCGGTAAAAATGAAGGTAAATCGAATGATCCAGAATTTAAGAAAGCAATGTTAATATTAGTGATTTCAACAATTGGTTATGTTGGATATGTAGTAATAGCCGATATCTTAGGTGTCAGTGGTACTGATGCATTATTCTTCCAATCAATTGGTATGGCTATAGGTGGCTTCTTGTTATCAATGAAACATGAAACTAATATTAAATCTACAGCCCTTAACTTAATACCAGGTGTTGTATGGGCGATTGGTAACTTGTTTATGTTCTATTCACAACCTAAAGTTGGTGTTGCAACAAGTTTCTCATTATCACAACTACTCGTAATCGTTTCTACTCTAGGTGGTATTTTCTTACTAGGTGAGAAAAAAGACAAACGCCAAATGATTGGAATTTGGTCTGGTATAATCTTAATCGTTATCGCCGCATTTATACTCGGAAATCTTAAATAATTTAACATTACAAAGGAGGAACCAAAATGTTTTCAGATTTAGAAGGTAAAGTTGTAATTATAACTGGTGCTGGGAGTGGTATTGGTAAATCCTTTGCAGAAAATTTTGGTAAATCAAAAGCAAAAGTGGTTTTAAATTATCGCTCTGATCGTCATTTAGATGAAATTGAAGAAATTAAGCATATGATTAGCGATGCTGGTGGTGAAGCAATTGCCGTACAAGCTGATGTGGCTGTCGAGGAAGATGTAAAACGATTAGTTCAATCTGCTGTTAAAGAATTTGGCACGCTAGATATTATGATAAATAATGCAGGATTTGAAAAACCTATCCCAACCCATAAAATGTCAGTTGATGAATGGCAAAAAGTGATAGATATTAATTTAACTGGTGCATTCATAGGTTCTAGAGAAGCAGTTAATCAATTTTTAAAAGAAGATAAAAAAGGAATAATCATCAATACATCAAGTGTACATGATACGATTCCATGGCCTAATTATGTTAATTATGCTGCTAGTAAGGGTGGCTTAAAGTTAATGATGGAAACAATGTCTATGGAATACGCACAATATGGTATACGCATAAACAACATTTCTCCAGGTGCGATAGTCACTGAGCATACTAAGGAGAAATTCTCTGATCCAGAAACTCGTGCTGAGACATTGGAAATGATTCCGGCTAAAGAAATTGGTGAAGCTCAAGATGTAGCTAATGTGGCATTATTCTTAGCTTCAGATTTAGCGAACTATATTCACGGTACTACCATTTACGTTGATGGTGGTATGACTAACTACCCTGCCTTTATGGGTGGTAAAGGTTAAATTTCAAACACTATGCAATAAAAAGCAAGCAATCCTTAAAGTAGAATTGCTTGCTTTTTTCATATTTAATCAAATAAATATCGCTTGATAAACATATAAAATGATTATACTTAAGATAATCGAAATGTTAGTAACCATACCTACTAAAGGCAATGTCTTGTATTTAAATTGAATAGAATACGGAATAATCGCTACTCCTACTGGTAATAACCAAGCAATGAGTAATGTCGTTTTAATCATATTATCTGAAACAGGTAAGAAGAAATGAACGAGTAAACCAGCTAATAAACCTAAACCATAATGAGCTAATAAATATTTAACTGCGATTGGTAGGAAATGACGTTCAATTTTAAAATTAAGCATAACACCTAAAAGTATCATTGATAGTGGCATATTCGCTTTAGATATTATAGTGAAAAAATCAATTGATACTTTAGGCAAATGAATATTTAACATATTTAAAGTAAACATGACGATATATGTGACAAGGGGCACAGAAGTAATTAATTTTTTGCCTAAAAATTTAAAATCAAACTGATCTCCACCTTGACTGAAATAGCTTCCTACAAAATAAGTTACTCCAAACATAATAATTGCCCCACCTATATCAGCCATTCCAAAATAAATCATTCCATTTTTTGGCCAAATCGTATCAACAAGTGGATATGCAAATAAACCTATATTAAGTGATGCAGTCATCATTCCAACTGTACCTTTTATATGATTGTTATGCTTATTAAACAGCCATAATACAGTGACTTTAGCAAGGACGCCATACACAATCATCATTATAGGTAATATCGAAAATGACAAATCTAATTCTGCACTATTTAGATTGACAATGACTAAAGAAGGTAGTGTGACATTGAGTACTAATGTTGATAATACCTGACTATCTGCCGCTTTTAAAAAGTTTATCCATTTCAATAAATAACCTAATGCGATTAAAAGAATAATCATTATAAACTGCTCTGTCACGATAGTTCCTTCCTTCTTTTTAACGTTATTATTACAGTTAATTACTTTAACATAATTTACTTCATTTTTAGAAGTGGATTGTTTCATGATATAATTCAATGTGATTGTTAAATTTTGAAATTAAAGGGGTTTAAGATTAATGAATTTAGAATCACAATTAGATGAATTGAAGTATGATTATGTTCGTTTACAAAATGACCTCGAGAAACGGGAATCTTTAAATCAAAATATAGACCCTCTCGTTAAGCAACTTGAAGATATTGAATTACAAATCTCTGAGATACGTTCAAAATTACGTCAGAAATAAATAATTTTTCTATCTTATGAGATGATTAAAGTTGTGTAAATCTAGTATGATTTCTATTCAGTAATTCAGTCAGCAACTTCGAATTTGTTATATAGTGTCAAAATTATATTTTGTCTAAGGTTAATTATAGAAAGGAAGACAACAGGTGAAACTTTACTTATTATTATTGCCTATTTTATATCTCATCGTTAGTTACATAAGCATTTTTAAAATGCATTCGATTATTACTCGCATTTTACGCATTATTATGGGTGTATTATTACTGTTTGTACTAGCAGTTACAACTCTACAATTCCCTGCTGAAAACTGGTGGGTATTTATTGTTTTAGCATTACTTGTTGGTAATGTTGAAGTAACTGCATTCAAAGAATTGAAACATGATACTAAAGCTGTTTCAATTTTAAATATTTTATCAGTTATATTATTTATCATTTATGTTATTTTAACTTTTATCATGTATTAAATTAGTATAATTCAGTCAACTACTGCCAATATATAGTTATATAGGATGGTACGAAGTTGCACCAAGGTGATGTCTGAATTCGTCGAATTCATTGTCAGGAATTGTTTCAACAATATCATTTACATGTCGTGAAATATCATTTGTGGGGATAAGAACTGAAGTTTCCATTGGTAGAGTAAGTTGAGTCATGTTATAATTTTTATACATAAGGCACCTCGTTAATTTAGTTTAGTGATGTTTATTAAATTATACGAAAGTGCCTTATTTTTTTAAAGTATTACAATGTAAAATTACATATAAATACAAAGTATTTTGGCGAGACTCTTGAGGGAACAGGACAAGCTGAAGACTACAAGGCTGAAGCTGTCCCCTAAGAAGGGCCCCAACACAGAGAAACTGAGTTAATTAGTTTCTACAAGCAAAGCACGTTGGGCAAGCGAGCCAACAATACGGAGTATTGTAAATAAAGAAGCCAGTAAATGAATTTGTTAAAACTCATTTACTGGCTATTTCTCTAGGAATTATGTCCCAGCCTCTTTTGTTTTTTATTTTCTTGTTAACTTACCTTTAAGTGTAAAGAGAATTTCGTAAATTACGGGAACAACAATTAATGTAAGAAGTGTAGATGAAATCAATCCTCCGATTACAGTTGCTGCCATACCTTTTGAAATCAATATTGAGCTATCTTGTCCAAATAATAAAGGCAATAATGCACCAATTGTTGCAATGGCAGTCATAAGAATTGGTCTAATACGAGTGCCTCCCGCTTCTAACAATGCCTCCTTCATTGACATACCTTCATGTTCATTTGTTATCACACGATCAATTAACACTATGGCATTGGTTACTACGATACCAATTAACATTAACATTCCAATTAAACTTGGAACAGATATTGTTTCACCTGTAATCAATAATGCTAATACGACACCAATAATAGTAAATGGTAGTGAGAATAGTATTGTGAAAGGTGCTAAGCCACCTTTAAATGTGATGACTAATACTAAATATACGATAACAATAGCGACTAACATGGCGAATGCCAGTTGCGTCATCGCTTGATTAATGTCATCAGTAGCACCACCCACATTAACTTTAACGTTGTCTGGTTTATCTATATTATTGATTTTATTCATTACCTTACTAGATACACCACCTACGTCTGAATCAGTAATTTTACCGGAAACAGTTGTTGCGTAGTCACCATCTTCTTGAACTAATTTACTTGGCGTAGTTGTACGTTCTAGTTCGGCTATATCTTTAAGTTTTACCGTTTCACCTGTTGGTGATTTTAATTCCATATTATTTAATTTATTTCGAGACCAATCCGTCTGCTTGTTTTGTTTTACTTTGACATCGACTTTATTGTCATTTTCTTTAACTGTAGTAATCGTCTTTTCAGGCAAATTCTCATTTAAATTTAATGCTAATTGTCCTGCAGAAATACCTTTCTCTGTTGCTTTATTTTGATCTACTTTAATTTCATATTGATCATAGGTTTGCGATAAATCTGATTTTACATTGGTGATTCCGTTTACTGATTTCATCTTTTGCTCTACTTTAGCAACTGTATCTTTAATTGCATTCGTAGATGGCCCTTTGACTGTAACTTCAACTGAATCATTACCAGAACCATTACCCATGTCTTGATTTTTCCATTCACCTGGTTGATTCATTTTTGATAAATGCGAGATAACTTTATCAGGCTCTTCTTCAAAGTTAGGTGTATCTTTGTCATATTCAACCATAATAGCCATACTATTCGTACTACCAGTTGGGTCTGCTGGTGAAGGACCTCCCACTGAATATTGAACTGTTTTTACTTTATCCTTGGATTGTAAATATTTCTGCGCTTGCTTTGCATGATCTAAAACAGCTTTTTCAGTTTCACCGGGTTTAGGTGTATAGGTTACGGCTAAGAATTTGTCATCACCTGTTGAAATATAGCTTGTACCTAATTTTGCACCACCTAACGCAATGCTTCCTACTAGAATAACGACACTAATAATTAAGACTATCCATTTATGATTTAATGACCAATTTAAAATTTTACGATAACTCTTGCTTACAACACCTAGTCCTCTATCATTCTGATGTTGTGAATTACGTTTTAACTTAATACCTTTTTTAAAAAATGTAGAAGCCAATGCTGGCACCACAGTAATGGATACAAGTAAAGATGCTAATAAACTAAATGCAATTGCTAATGCGAAAGGTCTAAACATTTCACCAACTGAACCTGACACAAATGCTAGTGGTAAGAACACGATTATAGTAACGATTGTTGAAGACAAAATCGGTTTAAATACTTCTCTTGTTGCACTAATGACTAAATTGTTGCCAGACAATTCTTCTTTAGAATCTGATAATCTTCGATAAATATTCTCTACAACAACAATTGAGTCATCTATCACACGACCGATAGCAATTGTTAATGCACCTAATGTCAAAATGTTTAGCGATACATCACTTAATTTTAATGCGATAAGTGCTATTAAAATCGAAAGAGGAATGGAAACAATTGAGATAGCCGTTGTTCTAATATTTCTCAAGAATAATAAGATAACTATAATTGCGACTATCGTTCCTAAAGCTGCTTTTTCAACCATTGTATATAATGAATCTTCAATTGGTTTAGCAGTATCCATGGTTTTCGTAGCTTTTATGTCATCATTATTTTTTACAAATTCATCAATTTTCTTTTGAGCTTCTTTAGCAACTTGAACTGTGTTAGCATCTTGTGCTTTCATAATTTGTACATTAACTGCATCTTTTCCGTTCGTCTTAGAAATTGACTCACGTTCATCTCCTACAGTTATTGTTGCTAATTCATTTAATGGTACGCTTGGCATTTCTCCACTTGAAGCTTGAGATTGATTACTCATTTGAGATTGAGAACTTGAAGATGATGCATTATCTCCAGTACTACTCATCTCACTACTTGATTGATCATCATTGCTGCCTGATTGACTCTGGCCACTTATTGTTAATGGGATTTCTAAATCTTTAAGTGCTTTAACAGATTTAAATTGTCCATCCACTACTAAGGATTTTTCATTTTTTCCAAATTGAAACAATCCCAGAGGTGTTTCTCGAGTTGCTGTTTTTATGTAATTTTCTACGTCATCAGCTGTTAGTTCCGCTTCATCTAATTTGTTTTGTTTAAATTTCAATGTAACTTGTCTCGTTGTTTGACCATTAAGTTGAGCATTCTGAACGCCATCAACGGTTTGTAATTTAGGAATAAGTTGGTCATTAATTTCTTTTGTTGTGGTTTTTAAGTCATCATTCTTATTAGTAAATGAATAAGCTACGATTGGGAAAGCATCCATGGAATTTCGTGTTAATTCTGGCTCACTAACCCCATCTTTAAAGTCTAATTTATCTATTTCTTTCTTTAATACTTCTTCAGCTTTATCCATGTCTGTACCGTTATTATATTCAACAGTTACAATTGATGCATTTTGTATCGACTGTGTTTTTACACTTTTAACGTATGCTAGAGATCGTACTTGGTTATCAATTTTAGAACTAATCTCATCTTGGGTTGTTTGAGGTGTAGCACCTGGCATTGTTGTTTGTACAGATATAACTGGATTTTCAACATCTGGAAGTAATTCTAATTTTAATTTAGCACTAGAATATATGCCTCCTAATATTACTAAAACAACCATTAAGAAAATTGCGAATTTATTTCCCAACGAGAACGTTAACATCTTCTTTATCACTTATTTACTTCCCCCATTCTTTTTCTTTTAAAAAGCTATAATTTCTTTATTTTTTAATCATTCCTATTATCCTAAAAAAATCTGACGTCACAATGGTTATTGTGGAATCGTTCAGATTTAAATTTAATCGTTAATGACTATTTGCCTTTTAATTTACGAGAAATTTTAATTTTAGCTTTTGTTAATCGTGGTTTAACTTGTTCAATTAATTGATAAAGGGGTTGATTTAATACATAGTCAAATTCCCCTACCTTTTCACTTAAATAAGTGCCCCAGACACGTTTAAATGCCCATAAACCGTAGTGTTCAGAGTCTTTATCTGGGTTATTATCAGTTCCACCAAAATCATATGTTTTAGCGCCATGTTCACGCGCAAACTTCATCATCTCATATTGCATATGATGGTTAGGCAAGAAGTCACGGTAATCATTCGATGAAGCACCATATAAATAATATGATTTAGATCCTGCAAACATTAACAATGCACCAGATAAATAAATTCCATTAGGATGTTTTGCTAATAAGTCAGTCATGTCGTCTTTTCTTTCAATAGATTTTTGAATTTTAGATTCGACATCGTTTAATTTATTTTTAGTCTTTTTATCTTGCTTTCTCTCATATTTATTTTGAAGTTGCGTTTTTTCGTTTCCAAGTTCCTTAAGTTCATTATCAATATCATCTAAGACAGGTTTTGGTTCTAATTTCACAAGGAATAATTCAGCATCGCCATCTTCATGTAATGAGTCATAAATATTTTGGAAATAGCTTAAATCACGTGTTAAAAAGCCGTCACGTTCTCCTGTTATTTTCATTAATTCAGCGAAATTTTTAAGTCCATCGCGATTTGAACGTTCAACTTTAGTACCACGTTTCAATGAGAGTCTTACTTTAGAACGATTACGGCGCTCAAAACTTTGGAATATTTCCTCATCTGATTTATCTATTGGCGTAATCATTGTCATACGTGGTTGAATATAGTCTTTAGACAATCCTTCTTTGAAACCTTTATGTTTAAAACCTAGCGCATTTAAATTTTTAAGTGCATCTATACCTTTGTCTACTTCTACATCTGGATCAATTTTAATAGCATAGGCTTTTTCTGCTTTAGCTACTTTTTTAGTTTCTTCTAATAACTGTTCCAATGCAGCTTTATCACTATAATCCGTTACGAAGCCACGAGAAACGTAACAAAGCGTGAATGGTAGTTTAGGTATCTTTTTAAATAATAATTGACCTACACCTTTAATCTCACCATCTTCGCCCACTGCCACACGCTTTGAATACCATCCTGTTAGGCGTTTAGTTTCTGCCCATTTTGTTAACTGTAATAAATCACCATTAGGATGAGCTTTCACAAACGCATCATGCTCTTGGTTAGTGATATTCATCTTTTCCATGCTATAAAAACTCCTTTTTCTTTACATTAATTATAATTATACAATGTCATGTTTTGAGTGTCGACAAACTCGCCGTGCGATTAAAATATTATTTCTAGTTTTAAATTTTTGATATACTATAAAAACTTAAAATTTTAAATTAGTCTTTAAAAAGAGGTTTAACATGCGATATTTATTATTAATACTATTTATTTTGTTTAACACGATAGCTATTGTTGTCACTATGACTCAACCTTTAACAGTTTCATATTTTAGTTTAAGAGTAATGTTCGTTGGACTGTCGTTCGTCTTAACTATCTTTTTCTTACTTTTAAGGAAGTCTAAAGTGACTACATATCTCAGCATACTATCTCTAATACTTTCAATCGTTCATATGGCACTTATCGCCCATAGTACTTATATTTATCTATACTAACCTTCAGGCTCGAATCGATATTTCGCACCTTTCGTAATAATTGAGTAAGGTGCAGTCGTTTCTGTATCTTTAAATATAATCGTATTATAGCCTGACGTTTTACCATCTTGAATACGGTAAATAATATGGTCTACCGTTAATTGTACATCTGTATAATTTTCTCCTTCTTCAAGAATAGTCACATCGAACCATTTTTTCCATTTAGATAGTGTTTTAGAGCGTTTTTCACTATCAATAATTATTTTATGGATTTTAAATTGTTTTTGGAAAAGCGGGTCTAATTTCTGATTGTGCACTTCTTCCCTTTCATCCCATTCTATGAAAAATGGAGGCTTTACCATGTAATCAGGGTCTGCAATGTAAAGTAATTTCCAATTTACTTTATCACCTTTTTTATTCTCTCTATGCATTTCTATTGGTCCAATCGTATCAATGTTACGTTCTTCTAAAGATTTTTTTATCAATGCAATATTTGATGTTCTTAATGCAATTGTTTTAAACCCTTGTTTGTAATGGTCTTGAACGATTTTAGTCGCAAAAGCAACACGACCTTCTTCTGTTTTAGATTCTTTAATTAATTTTTCTTTATCTTCTACATCTATCAATTCTATGTAATTTTCATTAATATATGATAAACGATTGAATGTTCCAAATTTGTGATGTTTGCCACCAGAACTAATTTTCAGAATATCTCCTGGATATTTAAAGTTTTTAAGGTTGTCTACATAATGAATAATATGGTCAAATCTGAGTTCCATTGATCGTATTCCCCTTTAATTGTTCGACTTGCATCTATCTTATCAAACTTCTTGTAAGATTACTTCTTTTATTCACGTATCTTATTGATTTAGTATTGCATTTTTTTAAAATACGTCATATAATATTTTTTGTCTTAAAATAGTTAGCAAAGCTAACTTGTTGAAAGGAGTATATTATGTTAACAAATGAATTTTTTAACAGTTTCATTGGTTTATACCGTCCATATATGAAACGAACGCAATCTATACTGGACCAATTTGATTTACATCCTGGTCAATGGTTGATATTAAGAGATATTGCCAGTACCTCTCCAACGACCTTAGTTCATATTTCTAAACGTCGTTTTATTGAAAAACCCACTACACGTAAAATTATTAAAGTGTTATCTGATAAAGAGTTATTAATTGTAGAACCAAGTAAGGAAGATAAGCGTGAGAAGTTACTAAGTCTCTCTGATAAAGGTCAAACATTATATGAAGACGTTTATCGTAAGATATTACCAGTTCAGCGTGAGCTTATTGAAAATGCTGGATTATCTGACGTGGAACTTGAAAATGTTATTTCAGTAATGAACAAACTTCATCATGCATTTTTAGAGGAGGAATCAGAATGACTCAGAATACGAGTGTAAAACAGCCTATTTTCACGAAAAGTTTTACAGTTAATTTCTCAATCAATTTTTTCGTTTATTTGTGTATGTATCTTTTATTAGTAATTATCGCTGATTACAGTAAGACAACTTATCACGCCTCAGATAGTTTAGCTGGATTAGTAGTAGGATTATTTATTATTGGTTCTTTAATAGGTAGATTTGGAACTGGTAAATATGTAAATAAATTTGGTCCAAAGAAAATATTAATTACTGGATTATTATTGCTTGTGATTACACAATTACTTTACTTCATCCCTGGATCAATCACATTCTTAATGTTCGTACGTCTAATTAATGGGATTGCGACTGCTATAGCTACTACTGCAACTGGTACTATTGCAGCACATGTCACACCGGTTGAGCGTAAGAGCGAAGGTATTAGTCTATTTTCACTTAGTTTAGTACTTGGTACAGCTATAGGCCCATTCTTCGGTATCTTATTATTAAAATCATTCTCTATCAATTTACTATTTGCTATATGTTTAGTTTTAGGTGTGATCAGTTTAATAATTTCACTATTTATTAAAATTGATTTTGATGCTGTTCATAATAATACAGATGCTAAAATTGCTAAAGCATCAGGCTTTAATATACACAACTTCATTGCAAAAGAAGCAGTACCAGTATCAATAGTTATGATGATCATTGCACTGAACTATGCTTCAATACTGACTTTCTTGAAATTTTTTGCTGAACAACGTCATTTATTAGAAGCATCTAGTTACTTCTTTATTTGTTACGCGATCGCTTCTTTAATTACACGTCCAATTGCAGGTAAAATGATTGATGCACGTACAGAAAATGTTGTCGTTTATCCTGCATTTATCGCACTTATCATTACTTTTATAGTATTAGTATTCAGTTATAGTGGATGGATGTTATTACTAGCTGGTGTCTTCTTAGGTATTGGTTATGGTAATTTATCATCATCTATGCAGGCTATTGCAATTAAAGTATCACCTACTAATAAATATGGGATTGCAACTTCAACTTACTTTATTGGTCTAGATATAGGTATAGGATTTGGTCCATCTTTATTAGGCTTATTCACAGGTTTCATTAGTTATACAGAAGTTTATGTCATTATGGCCATCGTCGCTGCACTTAGCACCGTACTTTACTTTATTGTTCATGGACGAAAAGTTAAAACACAATTAAATTAATATGTAGAAAGCGCTAGAAAATATGTCAATATTTTCCAGCGCTTTTTATAATCTATTAATTAGCAATACTAATTGCTTCAATTTCAGATTTCATTTTATCAAGTAATTTCTGTTGCGTTGCATTAAAGAAATAAAATACTTGTCGTTCATCAGTTTCAGATCGTAATTTAGAAATGAGTTCTTTCTTATAAATTTTACGTATAATTACATCAATTTTACTTGTGTCCCACAACATCTCGAAATGTAATGTATCTCGTAACTCCTTACCACTAATTTTCTTACCTTCATAAACTTTAAATAACACTACAAATTCCTCTATTGAAATTTTGTACGATGATTTTAACCAATGTTTCAACTGGCTTAATTCTCTTTCTGCTGCAATAAAACGTTGTACTTTTTCTGTTGTCATAATTAAAGCCCTCCAATGTAAATTCTAAGATGTAGTTATAGCTTTATAAATTGAATTTCCTTAATAAAATTATATAACATATACACAATTTAATCTATTACAAATTTTATTTATTTTCCGATTAATGTTTAATACAAATTCAGTTATTCATATACTCAATGCTATTATGATAATCATATTCTTTAATCATAGGTATTACATTCAATAATGATTTACTTTAAATTTAAAGTATTAATTGTATATATTTTCCAAAAATAAAAAACTCTAGCAATAGTCATAACCATTGCTAGAGATGTTACCTAACCACCGATGTAGTTCATATTAATTTTCTTGCGTTGTCGATTTTTAACCGTTTGCTCTGTACGTTCATCTGAATATCGATCATCTCGAACATTCCACAAGCTAATAAGTTGTTCTCTTAATTCATCATCGGTTACGCCTGATCGTATAAATGATTTAATATTAAAGCCCTCAACAGTGCTGAATAAACATCCATAAAATTTTCCATCAGATGATAATCGTGCTCTCGTGCAAGTAGAACAAAATGATGCTGACACACTTGTAATTAAACCAAATTGAGCGCCATTATCTTTGTGCTTATAGTACTTCGCTACTTCTCCGAAATATTTGGGGGGTACTGGTTCAATATCAAAATGAGACTCAATCATATCTAGCATCTCATTTTTAGTTACAACTTTACTAAAATCCCAGCCATTATCATTACCTACATCCATGAACTCGATAAATCTGATTTCAATATTCTTATCTTTAAAGTAATCTACCATTGGAATAATTTGATCATCATTAATACCTTTTTGAATTACAACGTTTACTTTAACATGGAAACCAATAGAAACGGCGTAATCAATTTGATCTAAAATGGTAGTTGCTTTGATATTGCGATTATTTATCGCTTGGAACACTTCATTATCTATGGCATCTAAACTAACATTAATGCGACGTAAACCGGCATCGTATAATTTTTGTCCGTGTTTTTTTAATAATAGACCATTAGTGGTCATACCGATATCTTCAATACCATCAATTTGATTTAACTCAGCTATAAGTTGATATAAATTTCGTCTAAGTAGTGGTTCGCCACCAGTTATACGTAACTTCTTCACACCAAGTTCTGCATAAACTTTCGCGATTCTAACCATTTCTTCAAACGTTAATAACTCATCTTTAGGTAGGAATACATAGTCATCACCGAAGATTTCTTTAGGCATGCAATAGTCACATCTAAAATTGCAACGGTCTGTTACTGAGATACGCAAATCGCGAATGGGTCGACCTAATTTATCTTTGATTTGTGCAACCATAAATGGACCCTCCTTAATGATTTATCTGTTGTTTCAAGTCATCTAAATCTTCTTGATAGTTGATATTTTTATACCAATATTCAGGTGATTGTATGTTAGTAACATCTAAACATTCCGTCGTCACATTATTATAAACATGTCGTAGACTATAGTCATTCGAAGCTAAAGCTTCATTCATAACGTTTATACAATTTGGATGATAAAAGGCTATAGTTGGTATAACTCGATCATGTTCAGAATAAGCAGCTATATCAATTTGATCTTCTATGAGTCTTGATACTAGAAATTGGTATAAAGCACTAATAGCCTTACCTGTTACCATAGGGGTATCAACAGATATTACAAAAAACAGTTCTTCATCGTTGTATTGTTTCATTACAGTATGAATACCGGCAAGTGGCCCTTTATCTTTATTGTTAGCGTCATCTATAATAACATTGTCATGTTTAAATTGATTAGCTAATTGATCATTGGTGCTTATAATAATATCATTAAACATATTAGTCTCTTGTAAGGTTTGAACAATTCGTTGGTAAAATAATTGTCCATCTATTTCGGCAAATGCCTTTGCCTTACCAAAACGTTCTGAATGACCACCTGCTAAAATAATTGCTTTCATTTCCCGTTAACCTCCACTTACTGGAGGAATCAATGCAACAGTGTCTGTTGGTTGTATGATATCCTCATCCTGTACAAATTCTTCATTTACTGCAACCTGAAACTTTTTAGATTTAATTGAAGGATGTCTCTCAAACAGATTTTGTTTAAAAGCATCAACGTTAATTGATTCATTAATATCAATTGTTTCACTATCAGTTTGCAACATTTCTTTTATTTCAGCGAAGTATAATACCTTCACGTTAGTCCTCTCCTTTAGCAGCTAGATCGTGGCTACCTCTTTGATGTCCTTGCCACTCTGCACCGTCTTCCCAAATTTCCTTTTTCCAAATTGGAACGACTTCTTTGATACGTTCAATAGCATATTCGTTAGCTCTATATGCATCTTTACGATGGGGTGATGAAACTGCAATTAACACCGCTATATCTGAAATTTGAAGTGGCCCAATGCGATGAACAATTGTTGTAATCGTTCCTGGCCAACGCGCTTCAATTTCATCACCTATTTGTGCTAATTTTTTCTCTGCCATAGGTATATATGCTTCGTATTCTAAATATTCTGTTTTAATACCTTTAGTCCATTCTCTTACATGTCCTGTAAATACAACTACAGCACCTTGGTGTTCATTTATAGTAAATTCTCGATACTGTTCTGTTTGGATGGGTTCAGTAACGATTTCAAATTGTTTCATTTAATGTCAATCCCTTTGCTCTATCCATTGTAATAACCAATTATCATAGTGTGATAACGCATGTTTATCATGAACATCATAACAATATTTAACACCGGTTAATTGCTTTAACCGTTCTAATTCTTCAGTAGTCTGATAGACGACCACTTTATCAAAATGTTCATCTTTAAACCCTTCAACCAAAATGATATTACAATCAATTGTAACAGATTGGTCAATCATTTGAGTAAGATTTTGTTTATATGCACGCGTGACAGTTTGTTGATAGTGTTCACCTTGCACAATACTCTGATCTGCTCCAGCATTAAAATGTTTCATATGATCTACATGGTCTTCTTGAAGTGTTATATCCTCACCAATGTGGCCATGGTGCTTGATTGTAGCTATTGTGTAACCATAAGATTTTAAAAATTGTATCGTGTGTTGCATCAAGGTTGTTTTTCCTGAATTTTTAAAACCAACTATTTGCAAAATCATAGTGTCATTTCCGTTTCATAGACATTCGATTCTGTTAAAATAACATTAACTGTATGACCTGCTTTAAATCCTCTAGTGCCCCCTGGCATCATAATCATTGAATTGCTATGTGCAATTGCTACTACTGCACCAGATTTATTAAATCCAGATGGCACTACTGTCGCACCACTCTGTGAAAATGTAGCAGATGCTCGAATAAAACGAGTAAAGGGATTCGCCTTAGTAAAATCTTCCATTAAAGTAGCTTTAACAACTTGAGGGTAATAGGCAGTTGCCCCCATCATATGTTGAATCGCAGGTTTGACAAATAATTCAAATCCAGTGAAACAAGCTGATGGATTACCTGATAAACCAAACAAATATTGCCCATTTGCAACAGCTACGGTTGTTACACTACCTGGTCTCATTGCAACTTTATTAAATAATACCTCTGCATTTACAGCTTTGTAAATTTCAGGTAGATAGTCAAAATCTCCAACAGAAACGCCACCCGTAGTAATTACGATGTCATGTTTTGACATGGCATCTTTGACAACTGAAATACTACTTTGCAAATCATCTTGTTGAATTTTATATGCTTCAACGTTTAATCCAGCTTTTTCAGATAGTGCTTTGATCATTGGACCATTTGAATTGCGTATTTTACCTGGTTTTAACTCATCATCCACATCTAATAGCTCACTACCAGTTGCAATGACTGCAATACTTGGGCGTTGTGTCACAGGAACTTTAGAGTAACCATATGTTGCTAGAACGGCTATTGCACCTGGATTAATGACTTGACCTTTTTTCAAGACAATATCACCTGTTGTTGTTTCTTCACCCTTAAGAGATACATTTTCATTTGCTTCAAATGACTTACGTATTGTAAAGGTATCTCCATCCTCAACTGTTTGTTCAAACATGACTACTGCATCTGCACCTTCTGGAATTTGGGCTCCTGTCATAATACGTACTGCTTCATTTTGACCTAGTATTTTATCTGAAACTGAACCTGCGCCTATATGATCAATCACTTTGAATCGTTTACGATTTTCTGAGTATGCACCAGCAGAATCTTTACTTCGAATAGCAAACCCGTCATAAGGTGATTTATTAAAACGAGGAATATCATAAGTTGCAACAATATCCTCCGCAAGTACATATCCTAAGCTATCTTCTAACTTCACTTCTGTAGTATTCAAATATATATCCTGTTGAACAACACGATTTATCGCTTCTTTAACTGGTATTGGGTTTCTTTTTTCAACTGACATACTTATCATCTCCAAATTATAATTTAAAATCATGATATACTAACCCTATCAGGAGGGTTATTATGTCAAAATTCACTCATATCAATGAACAAGGTAATGCTAAAATGGTAGATGTATCAAATAAAAATATTACTAAACGTACTGCTCAAGCTCATTCTAGCATTACTGTTAATGAAACAATTTATCAACAAATTATAGATAATACTAATAAAAAAGGCAATGTACTTAACACTGCACAAATTGCTGGTATTATGGCAGCTAAAAACACATCGACGATTATACCTATGTGTCATCCTCTACCTTTAACAGGTATAGATGTTCAATTTAACTGGCAAATTAATGATAATACTACATACACATTAAATATCACGGCTATTGTCTCCACTACTGGAAAAACAGGCGTTGAGATGGAGGCATTAACAGCCGCTTCTGCAACTGCTTTAACTGTTTACGATATGACAAAGGCAGTCGATAAAGGTATGATTATCGGTGAGACTTACCTTGAATCAAAATCAGGTGGCAAATCTGGTGACTATCGTCGTTAAGTTATTTCGAGCGCTCATATAATGTTTCAATTTAAATAATAAAGTCATGGATGCAAAACTTCAATTAGGGAAACCTATCATTTAAGTTTAAATCCATGACTATTTTATTATTTATTCAATTCATGCAACATATGGTTTAATTCTGGCTTGATTAACTTTTCAATAGCCAATTTCACAGCTCCAGTAGATCCTGGTAGAGTATAAATTAATTTGTTCTTCACTGAACCAGCTACTGCTCTTGATAACAATGCTTTAGTTCCGACATCCTCTGTGTAACTTAAATATCTAAATAATTCTCCAAAACCTTCGATTTCTTTATCCAAAAATGGCTTAACCGCTTCTATCGTAACATCTCTTTGTGCAATGCCAGTTCCACCAGTTGTAATTATGACATCAATATCAGATGCCAACCATTGTTCAATTTGAGATTGAATAGCTACTTTATCATCTTTGACAATAGCATAGTTTGAATTTAATACTTCGACATTGATATCTTGTATTAAAGTTTGGACAAGTTGACCACCTTTATCCATCTCTTTATCCCTAGTATCAGATACAGTCAAAACTGCACATTGAATTATTCTATCTACTTTCGCATGATCATGTTGATGCATTAATTCCACTCCTATCCGAATAATTGATTGATTAAATGAATGGCATCTAACGTCTTCGTTGTACCATGTATAAGCATTCGTCCACCCTCAAAACTAACAATTCGATGTCCTTTATATTCAAACATTATCATATATTTGTTTTCTCGATAATTAAGGTGATGTTGCTTAAGAAATTCACGTACCATTTCCTGGGAAATTTTATCATTATCATATTGTACTGTATCTCTACCACATAACGTTGCATATAATGTATGCTGTTTATTTAAATAAGGAAAGGATGGATTTGAACCACATGTTGGACACTCTTTTCTAAACATACGGCTAAAACCAAATGTAAAATGTTGACCATCCCATATATCTCCATAAGTTAATTTAGTAGGCACTGATTGCTCAGTTAATAATTTAAAGGCATCTCGCAATTGAAAACTTGTAGTCATCGTAACAGCAGGTTGTATAACACCTACAGTGTCACAAGTTAAATTAATTGCTGGTAGTTGAGGCATTAAACAGTTGAAACAAGGTGTCTCTCCTGGAATAAATGCTGCTTCTATATAAGTACTCTGCACGACACCCCCATATATCCAAGGTACATTCTCTTTAAAAGCAAAGTCATTAATTAATTGTCTTGTTTCAAAATTATCTGTCGCATCAATAATAAGATCTACATGTTTAGTATACTTATCTAAAAAATAATAATCGACATGTGTGATAAAAGTATTTAGTTTCAAGTCATGGCGCAATGCTTTTAAATGGCGTTCCGCTGCTACAACTTTAGGGAACATAGTATTAGCATCTTCTTCAGTAAATAATGTTTGTCGTTGTAAATTGCTAAATTCAATATAATCTCTATCTACAATTGAAAGTGTTTTGATTCCCGCACGAACGAGACCCTCAGCAACATGAGTTCCTAACGCTCCCATACCAACAATGAGTACATGTTTTTGACTAATTTTCTGTTGTCCTTCGTGTCCTATTCCTTTAAACAAAGTTTGTCTAGAATAACGTTCACTCGTCATATTCATTGCCCTCTCTAGTTAATATCCATTTCTATCATTATATCGAACAAAGCGGGAGTGGTACAGAATACAATATGAATTCTTCGGCCCACCCCCGCAATGTTGACTAGATTTAAAAAGTCTATTATAAGTGCCTTATTAACTTAGATAATAATCATAAATTCGCTATAACGCTAAAATTTTATTATTTTCATCCCAATCTAGCTTTAATTAACCTATCTTAATAATTTTATCAGCCAATACTTCAGCCTCAAAATTAGAATGTGTGACAAAGATGATTGGTATTTTCCATTCTTTAAAAATACGTTTAATTAACTTTATTCCTTCACCTCTCGTTGCATCATCTAGACTTGAAAATGGCTCATCTAATAAAATCAAGTCTGGCTTTGTACTTAGTGTTCGAGCTAAAGCAACACGTTGAGATTCTCCGCCAGAAAGTGTCGATGGATATTGCTCTTTTAGATGATGAATATTTAGTCGATCCATTAAATCATCTATATGGACAGATGGTTTAGACATAAAAGTTATATTTTTGTAAACTGTCATATTAGGAAACAATTGGTAATCTTGGAACAAATAGCCAATTTTGCGATTTTGTATTTTCATATTAACTTTATGCTCAGTATCAGTAATCAGTCTGTCATTGATTTTGATATAGGCTTTATCTGGGGTTCTTAAGCCTGCTATCATATTTAGCACTGTGGTTTTACCTATTCCAGAAGGCCCTCGTATTGCGTAAATTTTAGGGACTGTATCGTTAATGTTAATATCAATAAATGTCTTTTTTAATTGATATTGAATCTTTAACTCTAACATCTACTCTACCTCCCTATATTTATCTTTATTCGCAAAATTCAATACACCAATTACCGTAATTGAAAATGCAACTAACACAAGCACCCATAACCAAGCTTGATTCTCTCTACCTTGTTCAACTAAGAAATAAATTTCAAGTGGTAACGTGTTAGTTTTATTGGGTATATAGCCTGCAACCATTAATGTTGCACCGAATTCACCTATTGCACGTGCAAAACTCATCATTATACCCGCTATAATTGAACGTTTAGATAGAGGTAAAATTAGACGATAGAATATTTTATTCTCACTTGCCCCCATGGTGCGAGCAGTATTTAGCATTTTCGGGTTAATACTTCTAAATCCTTGAATAGTGTGTTGATACATTAACGGAAAACTAACAATGACAGATGCAATTACTGCACCTGTCATTGTGAATACTACTGGAAGATGTAGTATGTTTTCAAAAAATTGTCCTACAACACTTCTAGGAGAAAATATTATAAGTAAAATAAACCCTAGCACCGTGGGAGGTAGAACAATGGGTAATAATATAAAACTTTCAAGGAGTTTAGTAAGATGCCCTTTTCCTTTATAAAGCAACCGGCAAACAAAGATACCTAGTACTGATACAATAATGGTACTTATGACAGCCACTTGAATCGAAATCCAAAAAGGTGTAATGTCAGGCATACTTATTACCTCCTAAATTTCAAAATGATATTCTTTCAAGATATCTTTTGCTTTTTTAGATTTTAAGAAGTCCATCCACTCTTTTGCAAGTTTCTTATCTGAAGTAGCACCTGCTTCGTAAGTGATTGGTTTTTTAAGTTCCGCTTCTTTAATTTCGTTTACTTTATCTGTTTTCTTTTTATCAGTATATAAATCAGTTTCATAAACAAAGCCCATTTCAGCGTTGCCTTTTTCAACATAATTTAATACTTGTTTAACATCTTTAGCGTAAACTAAATTATCTTTAACTTCACCGTATAAACCTTGATCCTCTAAGTATTGTTTCGCATATTTACCTGCTGGAACTGTTTTAACTTCACCAATCGCTAATTTTTCATTATCTTTTAAATCTTTAACTGATGATTTATCGCTATTTTTATCTCCGACTAAGACAAGTTTATTATGAGCGTATTTATATGTATCGTGTGCTTTGTCTTTGTCTTTTAACATATCAACATCTTTAGTATTTGCAGACATGAATACGTCAGCTGGAGCACCTTTTTCAATCTGTTGTCTTAATGCGCCTGAACCACCATAGTTAAAGCTTACATCAACATTTTTATGATCTTTTTTAAATTCTTTTTCTAATGCTTTACTAACATCACCTAAGCTCGCGGCAGCCGAAATTTGTAATTCTTGCTTTTTGTCATTATCTTTTTTATTTGAATCAGATGATTTATTGCCACTATCATTGCTACCAGAATTTGAACATCCTGCTAAAATAATAACTAATGTGACAATTACTGCCATGAAATGTTTAATATTCATTTCATAAACCCCTCCTTTTATACATTATATTATACGCTAGTCTTAATCTTTTGAAAGATATAAATTATAAAAATTCACCTAATCTCCATATTATTAAATGTATTTAATATACTATTAATTATTTATATGCAATTTAAATCTTTTCAAATTGTGACTAAAAGTTTTAATATAGAATTACATATCCCTAAAGGAGAAATATAAATGAACAAAGATGTGTTACAGGGGCAATCTATTATCCGCTATGAAGATGGACAATTAATAAATACAACAGATAGTTATGTTACAGAATTTCCATTGACAATCAATGTAAACGGTACGGAATTCGCAACGGTTATTTGTAGCCCTACACATATGGAAGAACTTGTAGTTGGATTTTTAGCCTCAGAAGGAGCTATTTATAAAAAAGAAGAAATAAAATCCTTACAAATAGATGATAGCAAAGGCTTTGCGCATGTAGAGTTAACTAAAGATTTAGGCAATCGCTTTGAATACTCTACTAAACGCATGATTGCATCTTGTTGCGGAAAAAGTAGAGAATTTTACTTTCACAATGATGCGGCAATAGCTAAAACCTCAATGTCAAAAATAACCTTAACTCCTAAACAAGTACTCAATATGATGACTGGATTACAAACTGCAAGTACATTATTTAAACAAACTGGTGGGTTGCACAATGCCGCCATTAGCGATGGTGATGAATTTTTCGAACATAGACAAGATATTGGTCGCCATAATGCACTTGATAAGCTATATGGGTTTTGTCTTGAAAGACGTATTCCTGTAAGAAATAAGGTGCTTATATTTAGTGGACGTATTTCATCTGAAATATTATTAAAGGCAGCTAAAATAGGTGTAGGCGTTATATTATCTAAATCCGCACCTACGACTTTAGCTATTACATTAGCCAACGATTTAAATATTACTGCTATTGGCTTTATTAGAGATGGAAGTTTTAATGTTTATAGTCACCCTGAACGTATTAAAGCCACAGAGTAGTTGGAATAATTAGTTTAAACTACTCTGTGGTTTATTTAATTAACTTCTTCTTTAACTATGTGGTAAACAAAACTTTGATACGTATAACCTTGTTTTAAATACATATCTTTTGCTGTGTCTTCTCCATCAGCTACAAGTATAACTGGTCGTTCATTTGCTAAGTCACCTATGTATGCTTGTATTGTTGATCCAATACCTTGTCTTTGAAATTGCTCAATTACACCAAAACTATCAATTTCAATAGTTTCGTCAGTAATAATAACATCAACAGTCCCTACTGGTTCATTATCAACATAAGCAACTAATCGTTTTTTATCGTCTTTTTTTTGTAGGATGGTTTGTCTTGCATTATTGACACTTTCAATAGCAAATGGTTTACCATAGGGCAAGGCAAATGAATAATAGATATTCAAATAATCTTCTATATTGCTTTCATCAACTTCTTTAATGTCTACATCATTTCTACTAGTTAGCTGTGTTAATTCAGTTCCTTCTATAATATAGAATTCAAGTATGCCTAATTGAAAACCTCTATCTTTAATTGCATTTATCCACTCTTGGCTTAATCTTTCATTCTCTGGAAAAGTAAACGCTAAGTGATTTGAATGCTGTTTTTGATGCAGTTCACATTGAGAGGTCATATCCTTGAACCACTGATCTAATGTGGGCATTTCTTTATAAAACCACTTATTCGTATCATACTTAAGCGGTTCTGAAGGTGTTAAATAAATAATTTTCTGCTTATCTTCATGATATAAATGCCCATCTTGAGCAATATTATGTATTGATATATTTGACATTGCTATATTCACCCACCTTGTTAGCTTGATAAATTTATTGTATCAAACTTTTAAAGCGTGAATGATTTAGAAGTGTTACGCCAATTAAACTTGCAATAATGGCTTTAATAATATCTCCAGGTATAAATGTAAATGACAATAAGAATGCTTTACTTGCATGGATATCTATAATGAAGCCCATAATAATCGTTCCCACGATATCTAAGAATAATACACCAATAACTAAAGTAGCGACTAACAATATCGCGAAGTTAATTTTATTAAAGTATCGGTCTCTCACTAATCCTATACCAAATGCAACTACTGGATATAAGAATAAGAATCCGGCTGATGGTCCCGCAAATACTCCGATTCCTCCACGTCCACCAGATAGAACTGGTAAACCTGCAGCAGCTAATAATAAAAAGACGATGACACTCAGTGTCCCATATTTTTTTCCTAGAATAATACCTGCTAAAAATATGCCTATATTTTGTAAAACAATAGGTACTGGCATAATTGGAAGCGGGATTCCTGGTACCAATCCTAAAACACAAATAATTGCTGTCATTAAAGCTGTGTAAACTAAATTTCGTGTATTCATGTTGTATCCTCCTTCTACGAGAATGATTATACCACTAATGTAAACTTTATAAAATAAAAAGTTTACATTTAAGAAGGAGAATCTACTTTTTTAGCTAAATCAGTAATATAATTAAAGAAGTCATCATGCTTAACATCGGTGACAACTTTGATAGGACGCCCACTTTCTTTAATAAATGTACGGCCTTGACTAGGACCTTTAAATTCTACATCTACATTCAATGATTTATATTGAACTAAATCAGGTTTCCCTATATAAGCAGTGGTTAAAACACCCCATAAGAAGTATGTAGAATTTGTAATAAAATGTGTCAAAGGTGGTACTGCAGCATAGCTAACACCTAAAAAATCTACACCTGGATATTGACGTTCATCAGCCCACATTTGTCGAATGTCTAAGGTTAACGGAACTTGATTGGTGCTTTCTAAAGCTACCATATCTATCGCTATCTCACTATCAAATACTGTCTTAACCGCCTCCGGATCCCAAAACGCGTTCCACTCAGCTGTTCCATCATGTTCAGGCTCTTCTACGTTACCTTTTTCGAGAAACGTTCCACCCATCCAAACTAATTTTTCAATATTATTTTGAATGCTAGGTTCAATTTTAAGCGCTTTAGCCAAATCTGTTAGTGGTCCAGTAAATAGTAAAGTTACAGGTTCACTTGATTGACTTAACACTCTGATAATGTCCTCATACGCTTCTACATCACTGATGGTAGACTGTTCATTGGTAGTTGATTCATTTAATATGGGTAACGCATCCATAAAGAATGCATGCATTCTCCATTCTTTTGGAAAAGGATTAGCCCCACGTTCATAGGACGGCGCAACCTGTAAAGAATTATTAGAAAATCGATTTATAATTTTACATGAAGCGCTGACTGAAGGTTCTAAATAACAATCTGCTCCTATAGTACTAACACCTACTAATTCGATATCATCCATTTGTAATAATAAAAACAAAGATATTAAATCATCTACTCCACCATCGTGATTAAAATATACTTTACGCAAAATGTTTCCTCCTTACATACATTTGTAAATTTAAAAAAGCTACGACTACATTATATGTAATCATAGCTTAAATAACATAATTAATTGATTATCGTTTTTATATTTTATTTACTAGCTTTAAGTAACTTGTCTTTTAAATCTTTTCTCATAAAGTCAAGCGTATAAGGGTCATTATACCAGTATGTTTCAGCTTTAACTTCAATAACGTTATTATTTTTCACTGCAGGTAAATTTTTCCATATATTAGTTGTTTCATAACTTGGTTTAGATTTACCTTCACCAGTTGATACGATATAATCGCCAGCTACGTCTTCAATTTTTTCTTGGCTTACTTCAGCCCAGCCTTCTTTTTTAACTAAATCTTGTTGGCCTTTAGGCATTTTTAAATCAAAGGCTTGATATAATACTTCGCCACCACGACCCCAGTTATCGCCATATGTGTAAACTTTTTTATCAAATTCATCTAAGATAGAAACTGTTGAATCTTTACCAATTGCATCTTTGATTTCTTTTCCATCTTTTTCAGTTTGTTTCTTCCATTTGTCTTCCCATTTTTTAACTTCGTCTTCTTTACCCATAATTTTACCTAGCATTTCTTGTTGTTCTAAATATTTATGTTTTCCATAATCAACTACAATTGTTGGGGCAATTTTTTGATATTTTTTAATGTTTTTATCAGTAGAGTAAACAATAATTAAATCAGGTTTTTTCTTAGCAACTTTCTCAACGTCAGCTTCACCAATTTTAGTCGTGTCTTTAAATTTATCTTTTAAAATTGGACTTTGATCAACTTGATTATTTACTGCAACAATATTTGCGCCTAATTTATGTAAACCACCCGCAAATGTAGGTGCTACTACCGCAATACGTTTAGGATCTTTAGGGATTTTTATAGTTTTCCCACTATCTAATTTATATGATTTTGTTTCTTCTTTTGAATCGGATTTACCTGAACCACCATTATTACCACATGCAGCTAAAACGATGATTAGAACAAGTAAAGGTAAAATTAACTTTTTCATAACATCCTCCTGTTGAAAACGATTATCAATTTCATCAAAAATTATATACTACTACTTCATTATTTACAATAAAAATTTTAATAATTTGTGAAATAAAAATTTTAATAATTTTTGAAATAAAAAAGAGGCTGGGACAAAATAAAATGTCTCAGCCTACTTTATCATTTTGTCAGTAGCTGACTGATTTGAAAATGCGCTTGAATCAAGCTTTTTTCAAACCTAGTCATCCTTGACGGGGTAGGACAACGAAATAAATTTTGAGAAAATATTATTTCTGTCCTACTCCCTAAAATCTATAGTTATTATTCTCTTAAAATAAATTACATAAAGATTTCGCTATATTAGTGTATGCTGCATCTTCCATTGGTGGATTGTGTAATCCAGCTCTCATATCTCGATAATAGCGTTGTAACGGACGATCCATTTCCAGACTTTTTGCACCAACAATTCTCATCGCTAAGTCAACAACTTCTAACCCTTGATTCATCACTAGCACTTTACTAGCAGATGTTTCATTCCATAAGTGCGGTTGATTTTCTGAACAATTATATCCTTTTGCGGTACTCCATAAAAAGTGACGCGCTGATAAAAGTAAAGACTCCATTTTCCCAATATTTTGTTGTACAGTTGGTAAATGACTAATAGTTCCTTCTATACTATTCGGACCATAACTTGTCGCAAAGTCTATAGCATAATTTCTTGCCGCCTGTGCAATTCCTAAATATGTGCTTGGAATATGTAATATCCAGCCATTCGGTTGTGGCTTTCTTTTTGACTCTACGAAAAAGTCTTTAGGTATCCATACATCATTCAATACTAAATCGTGACTTTCTGTAGCTCTCATACCTACCATATTCCAATTATCTGCAATTTCTACACCATCAAATTCTCTTGGTACTAAGAAGAAACCTACTTCCTGTAAATCATCTACATATGCAGCTACAATATAATGGGTCAATGCTTTACTCATTGATGTGAACGTTTTAACACCATTTAATAAGTAACCGTCATCTTGTTTTACTGCGTGTGTTGCAGGTCTGCCTCCGCGAGTTGGGCTTCCTGTATCCGCTTCACTTACCGCTCGATTAACAAGAGCTCCATTTTCGATATCTTTTGCAAAGCGATTAAGCATATCCTGATTCCACATCGTTTGTTCATATATTTGTCCTATAACACTTAAATGCCAACCAATAGATAATGCTGTTGCTCCGTCAATAGCACCTAAATATGTTTGCAAAACAACCATATCTTCAATAGTGGCACCTTCTCCACCATATTTTACCGGTAGCGTTAGTAAGCTATAACCTTCTTTAACTAGCCATTCAATATTCTCATAAGGGAACCTAGACTGTTTATCATTCTCTGTTGCTCTTGCTTTAAACGTCTCTTCTATTGATTGAAATTTTTTTATCCATTTCTTTTGAATATCTGTATTAATCAGAACTGAATCGATCAATTATATCACCTGTTCATTGTCATTATTATTTAAACCTAGTTTATCACTCGACATTACAAATTGGAAGTTAACCACTTAAGGGATTATAAACACAAAAAGACTTAAGTCAATGAGATTGAATCTCTCAAAGCTTAAGTCTTTTATGAATAAACGTTGATTACTTAATGTACTTCTCTAATTCAGCAATCAGTTTATTAATTTTGTCTCGTTGTTCATCTGTTACATAAAGAATAACTATTCTTTCATCTTGTATGCTACGTTTTTTTGAAAGTAACTGTAAATCTTTTAACTTCTGTAATGCTTTAGTTAAGTAATAAGGTTTAAACTCTGAATACGTTGCAATTTCCTTTGAAGTTATTTCATTCGTTTTACTTCTCACAATATAATTTAAAATATAAACCTCTTCATAATTTAAATTATATTTCTTTTTAGTATCTTTGAAGAACTTTTTAACTTGAAATGTTGCGTTAACTAAATCATTGATGTCTTTAATTTGTCCCATATTCTAAACCACTCCTCTGATGTACGTCTTGTTGCTACAAGGTTCATGTCTACTATTTATTACTTACCAAACATTTCTTATGCTATAAAATTTATTTTATAACATTTATGTATAATATTTCAATATTTTTATGAAATTAAAATGATATTAATTATCAATAACAAGTTACATCAATTAAATTATATATAATCAATTAGTCACAATAGGTATTCATTTGGAGATAAAAAAGAGGACTGGGACAGAATTCTTTTTAAATTCGTCGTCCCACCCCTACTAGAATGACCCGAACTGAGAAAAGCATCATTTAAGCGTCTTCTCAGGTCAGTCAGCTACTGCGAATCTGCAAAGTAGCATCATTATATTATTTACGTTCCAGACTCACATGTTTTTTTAGCCTCGGCTAATTGTAATAATAATATAACTATAACAAGCGTTGCTTCCTTTAGAATCATAGTAGCGTATTTTAGATATTATTCAACTTTTTGATTATTTAATTTTAGACTCCACATAATCAACGAATGCTTTAACGTCTTTTGTTTTGATTTGTTTCATTGGTACTTTCCCAATATTAAAAGTAAACACAATATCTGTGCCATCAAAATGTATTTCTTCTATTTCATTATATGGGATATTTCTATAATAGAATTGACCATTCATATCTACATTCATAATTAGTCTTTCAGAAGTAGCAATAAATGCTCCTTCAAATTCACTTTGGCCTTGAACATTATACTCAATGACGCCTAATACTGAAGGGCCTTTTGACTCTGTTGGAAACAAATCGTTGGGATTCACATTATCTAGAATCATGAATTCATTCTCCTTACTTATTATGATATTTTACTGTACTTCATTTCCTCTTGGAACTTATTGTAACATCTAATAAATAATTGATTTGTTTCATATGCTCGTGATTCAATAAATTTTACATTTACAATACGTTCATCTATTGAATTACGATACTTTTCTAAATACCCTTTTTGATAAAGATCATTAATAACCACGTTCATACATATTAAATATCGATATGACATTGCCTGAATTTCTTTTAATGAAATAACTTGTCGACTTGATAGTAACTTACCTAATAAAAACAATTCATCCAAACTCAAATTAGACTCCTTTGCTATGTTTCGAACTTTGTAAAGTGCGTCAAAAATGGTTAAAACATGCCCTAATTGATTATAGTGGGCTGTTGTTTCTATTGAATAATCAAAATTCTTCCCTTTTACCATTTCACTAACTTCCATAAACATAATGTTCAGTTTCTCTTGACAGCTATTGGATGGGAGAAATAATATACGTCTTTGGTCATTATCATCACTCAATTTAGTGATCCATCCTAAATGATATAAATGCTCTAAATGATGTCGTAATTGTCTTTTTGAAATGGTTTGATAAGTGATTAACTCATCTATATAAACGCCCTGTTGATGAACATGAAAATATTTAATGATTTCATACAATGTTTTTAATTGCTCAAATTTTAGTTGGTAACTATATTTTAGCACCTCACCTACCGCTTTCATAAAAACAAGATAAAATAGTAATGTTTCTAGCTTATTTTTATCCATCATATCTATCACCTCAAAACACTATTTCAGGATTGGGCGGTTAAGAGTTGCCATGCTAATTTGATAACAAATTGTCTAATCATAGCCCATATTTTAAAACTGCATTTGAAACTATTAAATATATAACTCTATATTTACCCAATCTATTAAAGATAGACATTGACTTGAATTCTTAAATAAACAACATTATCTTTATAATTTATCAATTGAAAGGTCGTGTTTACTTGTACTCAATCATCATGTTTGACTTATATTTATTATTATTAGGCTAAACTGTAATTATCTTTTGCTTCAGCAATTAATAATTGTGTTTCTTCATCTAATGGTATTTCTGATTGATTAAATGATTGATATTGATGTGATTGATTCTTAGTTCTGATTTGACCAGGTGTGGTGCCGTATTTTTTATTAAATAAAGCAATGAAATGTGGAAAATGATTGAATCCATGCTTATATGCAATATCTTGTATTAAATGATTACTTTTTAAAATGTCTATCAAACATAATTTTAATCTAACATCATTAATATATTGTGTAATATTATGATAAGGTTTGTGATACTTGATGACTTTACTAAGTTCCTTGGCTGACATATTGAGTGCATTAGCCATATCTTGGCGACTTATCTTATTACTGTGATGTTTAATAATATACTCATGTACTTTGTCAACTAAGGCATTATCTAGTTTGTAACGAATGCGTTGATTTCTCTGCAAGTATCCTAATTCTACACATAAGTGTTTTACCAGCTTATCTTTTATTTGTAATTTATCTGACTTACTACTTTCAAAATCAAGTAAATTTAAAATAAAGGGTTCTAATTGTTTTCTTTCAATAGAAGGAAATTTATATCCATTAGACTTAATATAATCATCAGCATATTTCAAATAATCTTTGAATGCTATTTCAATACTAGCGATAATTGCTCCATCCTCATTCTCAATCGAGTAAATATCATTTAACATTACAAATAATAAATCTCTCTCTTTCATTTGAAATTTCTTTAAATTTAAAATTACTCTCCCTGACCCCTTTAGCCAATAGATTAATTTAATATTTGATTCCTTTTGACTACTTATCTTTATATTTTTTAAAAGCTTTACCGAAAAGTCATCAATCATACGAACGTCCTTTCACTTTATAATATATAAAGATATGACATAAACAGAAATAATAAATTATCCCCCATAATGCTAATAACTATTGCTGCATTAATAACGATTTTCTAATTAAACGCTTTTTTTGAATGCCTATCTTCATATATAATTGTATGTTTTATTTCGGTATTAGCAGTAGCAAACTTTTAACCAATTATATCATTTTATTATCTTATATAAATGTTTTTGTATATTTTTTATAATGTTTGTATGAATAATCCCCAATAAGAGCTTCTTTTATAGCATTTCAGAGTAATAATACAATTTAATTAATAGATCTTTTGTATACATATAATTTTAAAACAATACAAAAATAATGAATTCTATTAATTTTATATCAAATTTATTTTTGCTGTTACTTTACAAAAATATTACAAGAAAATGAGTATCTTTTTCATATATTTTTTTAAACGTTGTTATGACAACGTTTTTTAATATTACAAAAAATTACTTATTGTATTTAACTCAACACTATTTATTAGCAAAAAATTACAAAATGATAACAACGCACACAAAATGATTTTTTTCTGATAAAGTATGTCTTGTCGTTAAGAAACTTATTAAAAACTGGACTCAAGGGTCATCAAATGACTATTAAATATAAAATATTAATTTAATTCTCAGGAGGAAATTTTACAATGAAAAAAATCGCTACAGCTACAATCGCTACTGCAGGAGTTGCAACAATCGCTATCGCTGGACATGGTCATGAGGCACATGCAGCAGAACAAGGATATAACCCAAATGATCCAACTTCATACAGCTACTCTTACACTATCGACCAACAAGGTAACTATCATTACACTTGGAAAGGTAACTGGAGCCCAAATCAAGTAATTCACTCTAGTCAATCTAATTATTCATACAACAACTATTCATATAATTACAATAACTATAATAACTACAACAACTACAGCAATAACACTCAATCATATAGTGCAAATACTCAACAAACTGGTGGTTTAGGTGCTAGTTACTCAACTTCAGATCGTAACATTAAAGTAACTACAACTACTGCTCCATCATCACAATCAACTGGCGTTTCAATTTCAAGAACTTCAAGTTCAGGTAGTAACTTATATACTGCTGGTCAATGTACATATTATGTATTTGATAGAGTTGGCGGTAAAATCGGTTCAACTTGGGGAAATGCTAATAACTGGGCAAGCGCTGCAGCTGCTTCAGGTTACACAGTAAACAATTCACCATCAGCTGGTGCTATTTTACAAACTTCACAAGGTGCATATGGTCACGTAGCATACGTTGAAAGTGTTGGTAGTGACGGTTCAGTTACAGTATCAGAAATGAACTATGGTCACGGTGCTGGTGTTGTTACTTCACGTACTATTTCAGCTAGCCAAGCTGCTTCATATAACTACATTCACTAATTCTATTAGTAAGTTTAAAAGCGATCCAAAAAGGATCGCTTTTTTGCGTTTACTTTTATACTCAAAGATATAAACATTAAACAACATGCACCTATACTAGTTTGAAAATCTTATTATGAGATATAAATAGCATCCTGCCATATAATTAAAAACAAAAAAGATTGGAAAGTAATAATCAATACTTTCCAATCTTAATCTATTTCGAACAAATTCATTCTTTCTTGATTTGTTATATCTATTACTACATAATTGTTGATAATAAATTCGTTTGTCCATCGTTCATGGATCCAATTCTCGCTACAAAAATTGAACCCACTACTGTTAAATATTTTGAGGATATTTTACAGTTAAAACTTTATAGCATCAGATATCATCGCTACAAAAATATCTATGTAATGTTTTAACATACTTAAATATATCCTTTTCACAAATGATTAAACATATTTTTACGAATTTTTTACATTACTTTTGTCGTCTAATTTACGAATACCAATTCCAGTAAAGCCGTAAATAATTGCTAATACTGCACACAAGTAGCATGGAAGTGTCCAAATAAAGAATTGATCTACTGATACTCCCAGTTGTTGCGTGTAGTATATGCCTGAAGTTCCCCATGGTATTAACGGTAACACCATCGTACTTGAATCTTCTAAAGTTCTTGATAAATTTGATTTATCTAAATTCCTACTAACAAACATGTCTTTCATTAAGACACCCACCATAATAATTACTATAGATGCTACACCAGCTGCAAATACTAACATTAAACAGCAAATGACTGTTATTAAAATAAGTGTTCCAACTGAATGTATACCTTTAGAAACCGTTTTTAACATGACATCTAAACATCCCGATACTTCAACAATACCTGCAAATGCATACCCACAAAATATTGTCACTAGTATCTCTGTCATACTCATCATTCCACCTTGTTCTAATAGCGATGTTGCATTGGTAGAAAGATTGGATTGTCCAGTCATCGCAGGTGTAAATCCGTTAAACATAGCTTTAAAACCATCAACTATATTAAAATGATTATTTAATGTTCCAATAATAACGGCACTTAAACTTGATGCTAACATAGATGGTACAGTAGATACGTTACAAACTAAACATATGATTATGACTAGTAATGGCACCCACACCCAAATATTTATATTATAGATACCATCAAGTTCATTCAGTAACTTATTAATTTGTTTCGTATTCACTGACCCTTTTGAAGTTAACCCTGCAAAGAACCAAACTATTAGTCCAATAATTGAAGCAGGTATCGTTGTCCACATCATTGATCTGATATGAGAAAAGATATTTACCTTAGTTACTAAAGCAGCTAAGTTAGTTGTATCTGATAATGGTGACATTTTATCACCAAAGACTGCACCTGCAATAATAGCACCTGCTGCCATACCCATATCGATATTCAACTGATGCGCAATTGATATCAACGCAATACCAGCTGTTGAAGCTGATCCCCAGGCTGTCCCTGTTGCTAAACTACAAATAGCCGATATTAAAAAGGCAGAAACTAAAAAGTAATGTGGATTTAAAAACTTTAGACCGTAGTATATTAAAGCTGGAACAGTTCCAGAATACATCCAACTCCCAACTATTATACCTACAGCTAGTATAATAAATATTGCAGGCATAGCTGTCGTTAATCTTCGAGTGATTCCCTCTTCTAAATCTTTCCATTTTAAGCCTACTCGCCAAGCTATCAAAGCTGCATATGCAGATGATATGAGTAACAGTACCTGAATGGGAATATTAAATTTTATAAAGCCTATTGTCACGACAATAACCATAACGATAATTGTAGATATGGCTTCCAAAAATGATGGCTGTCTTTTCATACACATTCCTCTTTTCCTTTTAGTTAATTATTCTAAACCAAGTTTTTCTAAACCAAGTTCTTCTACTTTTAGACCTTCATCGAAAAAGTCACGTTCTAAAATGGTTGATGCAATCATAATAACAGCATCAATATTAGGCGTTTCAACATCAATTGCACGCCCTAAACTTGACCATAGTACTAATCCATATGCAATATCTTCAGTTAAATAACGATTTTGTACTGAATTAGGCCCTGGTATTTGAGAAAACACAGGACTTGTATTAAATAAACGATTTAATGGTTCATCTTCGTCTTTACGTTCTAAATAGCCTCTTTGAATACGTGCTTCTTTGGCTGTTAAAAGTTCAAATCCTAATTTACGCCCTAGTGTTAAACGTTCCAACTCAATTGCATGTAATAATCTTACTGTGTGCTTCGTAATACCTTCTTTATAAAGGGCGAATGAATCAGCATAATCAATTCTTCCTACATTTAATAACGTTGGACCAGGATGAACCTCTGGGTTTCCGTTTTCTAAATTTGTCTTCCATAGATTTTCTTCTTTAACAAGATACGGATATATTTGACTTACTTTTTCAAAGCTGTCACTAAGTTCCTTCTTATTATATGTAGAAAAGAATACTTTACGTACATTCAATGATAAGTCTACGCGTGCATTTTCAAAGTCAACGCGCGTACCGTAAGTAAGTGTATTAGCTTCAGCAAACTTCGGCTCTACCTCAATATGTTTATCTTCAAGTACGTTAATAAATCGAATTGACGCCATGGCAGCTGCAATATTGAAGAAAATAAGTTGATCACTTGTTACATGCTCAGCCATAATTTCTGCATAGTATTCAATATATGATGATGGAATGATAACTTGAATTATCTCAGCATCTTTTAATACATATTCAATGTCATCACTTATTTCTGTAAATGGTACAAATGATTCTGCACCTTCATTATTAAAATCAAATCCACCCTTTTCTAATGCGTTATTAAATTTTTTAATGGATGAATTTCGACAATATAATTTCACATCATGTCCTTGATTTACCATATCTACTGCCGCTGTAATTGCACCGTTACCTGATCCTACTACCGCTATTTTCATAGTTATAACTTCCTTTCTTAATCAAATCAGCATCTCTGCTTTTCATTTAAAAATAAAGGGAGCAGGTTAGAAATCTAATAAGTGTAAATAGATTTCTTTATATCCTCAAATACAACCATTTATTAAAATGATTATATTTAAGTCCCGCTCCCGGGCAAAGTTGGCTAGAATAAAAATATATCTTAAATCAACATTATTTCTATTCAGTCAGCTAATGCCAAATCCTAATAATGAGTTTTACTAATATCATTAGTAATCAATTTTTATACAACGCTAAACTATATCCTATTTTTCAAAAATTAAACACAACTCAATTATTTATATTTATTTTAAAATTAACTAATCTTTTTTAAGTAACTTTGTTATATTAATTATGAAACATAACTTTTTAATTGAGAGGAGTATTATTATGTCGGATTATTATGATCAATCACAAGACTCTACCGTAAAGAGAGATAATGAAGATGATGCCCGATTAATGTCTATGTTAATTTTCCTATTGGGGTTCTTCACTTCTGTAATAGGTCCAATTATTATTTGGGCTATCAAGCGCAATGAATCACGATTAGTTGATAAAGCTGGAAAGAATTACTTCAACATGCTTATTTCTTATTTAATTTGGAACTTTGTTATTGGTATATGTATGGTACCTGTATTTTTCATATATGTAGTTAATAATGAAGCAGCGATCATTATCGCTACAATATTATTATTTGTTCTTTCATTACTATTAATTGTACTTACTATCCTATATGTAGTTTTTCATATCGTTGCTTGCGTTAAATATTTTGGTGGAAAAGAGTATGTAGTGCCTTTATCAATTCGTTTCTTCAAATAAGTTGTACAGCATCTAATATTACAAAGGATTGTAACAATAATCATTTGTTAACACTAACTAAATATTAGATTAATGTAGTATACATGCATAATTCAAGCTATATTACAGTACGTAACCTTGAGCTACTCTTTATTACGGAGTTGTTCAAGGTTTTTGTATTTCATTTACGAAACCGTAACATTGCACACAGTGCTAATAGAATCTGATAAAGTATGACTTGTCGTTGGGAGCGGCAAAAAAATACAAATTCAAAGTCTATTCAACATATCGCTATTTTTAACCTATTGTTGAATAAAAATTTTGGGAGGACTTTTTACTATGAAAAAAATTATTACAATTTCAACTTTAACAGCAGGCATTGGTGTATCAGCATTAGGATTAAATGCTAACCATGCAGATGCTGCAGAATATAATCACAACCCAGCACCACAATACAATCAATTCGGACAACAAGGTCCACATGGTCAAAATATGCAATTTAGTCATCAACAAGGACAAGGTTATCAACAACCTCAATTTAAACAACAATCTTTCAACTATAATCAAAGTACTATAACTTCAACAACATCAGATGGAAGTTCGTCATCTAGTAGTTCTTCTACAACTACTTCTTCTTCAACTCAAACTACATCTTCTACATCAGGTAATTTATACACAGCCGGTCAATGTACTTGGTATGTATATGACAGAGTTGGTGGTAAAATCGGTAGTACTTGGGGAAATGCTAATAACTGGGCGAGTGCAGCATCAGCAGCTGGGTACACTGTAAATAATACTCCAGAAAAAGGTTCAATTCTTCAAACATCTGAAGGTTCTTATGGACATGTTGCGTATGTAGAAAGTGTTGGTAGCGATGGTTCAGTAACTGTTTCTGAAATGAATTATTCTGGTGGACCATATGTGAAAGATACACGTACAATTTCAGCTAGCCAAGCTAGTTCTTATAACTACATCCATTTATCATAATTTTAAATAAAGCTTAAATGATGCTAATCAGAAATATAGAATAACATTATACTATAGAGCTGTATTGTAAATTCACAGTAGCTAAATGAATTGAGAAGTCGCTTTAAATCAAGCATTTCTCAATTCTAATCATTCATGTAGGACTGAGGCTGGGACAAAATAAAATGTCTCAGCCTTTTTTATCATTTTGTCAGTAGCTAACTGATTTGAAAATGTGCTTGAATCAAGCTTTTTTCAGACCTAGTCATCCTTGAGGGCGTAGGCGGGGCCCCAACAAAGAGAATTTCTCAAAGAAATTCTACAAGCTAAGCAAGTTGGGGTTCGGGGCCCCAACAAAGAGAATTTCATTAAGAAATTCTACAAGAGCAATGCAAGCTGGGGTTCGGGGCCCCAGCAAAGAGAATTTCATTAAGAAATTCTACAAGCAATGCAAGCTGGGGTTCGGGGCCCCAGCAAAGAGAATTTCATTAAGAAATTCTACAAGCAATGCAAGCTGGGGTTACAACGAAATAAATTTTGAGAAAATATTATTTTTGTCCCACTCCCTAGTCCTTTTTTAAGTTTTAAAAATTGAATTAAAGGTAACGCTTTGAGAGAATAAGCATATTAGTCTTTATTTTATAAGGAGTGTGAAGGTATGCAATGGCTTAAAGTCATCTTAGCTGGCCTAATAGAAGTTATTTGGGTAATTGGATTAAATAATGCCCATAATTTTGCAACTTGGTTATTTACATTAGTTTTTATTGCACTAAGCTTCTACTTAATGATTTCCGCTTCTAAACAACTTCCAGTCGGTACAGTTTATGCAGTATTTGTGGGAATAGGAGCTGCTGGTACAGTTATTGCAGATATGCTTTTCTTTGGAGAACCATTTACAATAATGAAAGTTGTATTACTGCTTCTGTTACTAGTTGGCATTATTGGACTTAAACTGTCAACGAATGACTCACCTAAGGGAGGAATGTAATATGTCATGGCTATATTTACTCATTGCAGGATTATTAGAGGTACTTGGCGTCATATGGTTAAACCAATATGCACGCTCAAAACAAAAATTTTATATTGTTTTAATGGCAATTACGTTTATTTTTAGTTTTAGTGTATTAAAATTAGCTATGACAACAATTCCAATGGGAACAGCATATGCTATATGGACTGGTATTGGCACAGCCGGAGGAGCTATTATAGGAATGTTATTTTACAAAGAATCAACACATTTTAGCCGTATCATTTTTATTTTCTTGATACTCTTCTCTGTAATCGGCCTTAAAATGATTTAATAAAATTGTATGAATTACATTTGTATACGTTTTCTCCTTTTATTATACTTAAAGAGAGATTATTGATAAGGAGTGAGCTTAATGGAAAAAGTTTATATAGCAGGTGCAATTCCAGAAGTAGGATTAAATTTACTTAAAGAACACTTTGAAGTAGAAATGTATGAAGGTGAAGGCATTATTGATAAAGAAACACTTATTGAAGGTGTCAAAGATGCTTCTGCGCTTATAAGCATTCTATCTACGAATGTTGATCAGGAAGTGATTGATAGTGCAAGTAACCTCAAAATCATTGCAAACTATGGTGCTGGCTTTAATAATGTGGATGTTAAATATGCACGTGAAAAAGATATTGATGTAACAAATACACCTAAAGCATCAACAGCCTCAACTGCTGAATTAACTTTCGGACTCGTTTTAGCAGTTGCGCGTCGCATAGTTGAAGGAGATAAATTATCTCGAACACAAGGTTTTGATGGATGGGCACCTTTATTCTTTAGAGGCCGTGAAGTGTCTGGCAAAACGATTGGCATAATCGGTTTAGGTGAAATTGGTAGTGCAGTAGCTAAGCGTGCTAAAGCTTTTGATATGGATATCTTATATACTGGTCCTCACCAAAAGAAAGAAAAAGAACGTGAAATTGGTGCAAAATATGTAGATCTAAATACCTTACTTGAAAATGCTGACTTCATCACAATCAATGCTGCTTATAATCCTGATTTACATCATATGATTGATACCGAACAATTTAAACTGATGAAATCTACAGCCTATTTAATTAATGCTGGTCGCGGTCCAATAGTTAATGAAGAAGCTTTAGTAAAAGCTTTAGAAGACAAAGAAATTGAAGGTGCTGCATTAGATGTATATGAATTTGAACCTGAAATTACAGAAGGTTTGAAATCACTAGATAATGTAGTTATCACACCTCATATTGGTAACGCAACATATGAAGCTAGAGATATGATGTCTAAAATCGTCGCAAATGATACGATTAAAAAGTTAAATGGTGAAACTCCACAGTTTATAGTTAATAAATAATTTATAATGTAAAAAAGACGGAAACTGAAAGAGACTACGAAGCATATTAATCATTAACTTATATGCTTAATTAGTCTTCAGTATCCGTCTTATTTTATTTATGCTTCGCTTTATACAGGAATTTAGTTTGTCCACTTAACAAACGTTTAGGTGTTCGTTTCATAACACTATTACGTAATGAAATAGCAAACGTTTTATCTTTTTGCGCTATTTTACCAATTTTTCTTGAGCGTTTGATAACTTTTGCAGTATGTTTAACTCTTAATTTATCATAACGTTTTAATGCTTTTTCTATATCATATTCTTCTAAACAATTAACTAGTACAATCGCATCTTCCATAGCTTGTCCAGCACCTTGACCCATATTAGGCGTCGTTGCATGCGCTGCATCCCCTAACAATAGAATACGTTGATTTACAAATGATTTGAGTGGTTTCATATCATATAAATCATGCTTCAGAATACCTGTTTCACTTTGCTTATCTAAAATTTGACGTACTGGTTCAGGATAATTATTAAAATATGCTTGTAAATGTGGTTTTTCAAACGATTGATATTTGGTATCCTTTTCAGACGCATTAATTGTGATAAACCAATAAGCTTGGTTGTTAATAAGTGGCACTATTCCTACTCGACCACGTTTACCCCAATATTCACTAGCAATATCAATGTTATGTAGATCAGCATCATCCACTAGGCCACGAAAACACGTATACCCTTGATAAAGTATCTTCGCATTCGGATGAATAGCTTGTCTGACAACAGAATGAAGTCCGTCCGCACCTATACATAAATCAAAACTTTGACTTGCATGATTTGAAAAGTGAACCATCGTATGTTGTTCGACATTTTCAACCTTAATAACATCATGGTCTGTATAAATGCATTGAGGATTAACATAAGATTGTAACAATTCAATCAAAGTTTGTCGCGCTAATGTTACATTCAACGTAGCCTCTTTTAATATTACTGCAGACAAAATATTTCCTTTATCATCTAGTACATTCATTGCAGATAAGTTCTGGCCAGCATTTTTAATTCCTTTAGCTAGGTCATGTTTACCTAATTTCTTGATAACATTATCACCAATTCCTATACCTGCACCAACTTCACTTATATTTGATTGTCTTTCAAATATAGAAACGTCATGTCCTTTTTGTGAAAGAAGTGCGCCAGCGGTTAAACCACCTATACCTGCACCTATTATTGCAATTTTCATTTATTTACACCTCAATATTAAATTCACCTAAATTTTATCTTAACAGTATGTTGCAGTTGCAACTTAAATTGTATATCACTCTATTAGCCAATCAATTTAGGAGGCATAGAAGTTCTTACGTACATCATCTTTTTTTATACCAAATTGGTCATAATATGCTTGCATATACTTTGCGATTTTATCTGCCCACAAAATATCGCTTGCATACTGATGTTGGCCTGGACTTTTTGGATTCCACCTCATTTGATATAGCGTAATTTGATCATTATCAAAATAATTCGTTCTAATAAATTTAGCTCCACCAAATATCGCTTTTCGTGGTGAAGTCCATGATGCTTCCTTAGCGTAACTCTTACCTGTATGAATAGCATTTTCATCGAAAGCACCGACACCAAAAAAGTTGTAATAACGATTGTTACCTTCTTTAATACCACTGGCAAGTTTAGAGTTACCATTAGCAGTCTCCACACGTGCATGGCTTATTAAATAAATAATATTGACTTGATATTTGTCTTGAGCCTCTATAAAAGCATCAGCTTGATCTTCAAGAATACCATTCCCTTGTAACATCTTTTTAACTTCTTGTTTTGTCATAGGAACTTGTTGTGAAATATCCATGTATTTAAACTTATTATCGTCTCGAGTAATGCGCATTGCCCTCTCTATTTCTCGGCTATTTGCATTCACAAACTCACCATCTCTGTCTACTGTATTCAATACACTCGAATCTGTTTGTTTCTGAATTGCTTCTTGAAAGCTATAGTTGCGATCATTGTCCAACAGTTCTGAATGATTAATTATTAATAATACTATGAAGATAATGATAATAATAAGCAACAGTATGAATGGTAAACGCAAATGATTTAATTGCTTCATGTAGATGACAATCCTTTATAGCTATTTAAGATAAATAAAAATAAGTAATTATAATAACAATTAAGACTATAGCAAATGATATGTTGATGACTATCTTCATGCCAGTTCGATCTCGAAAAAGCACGTTAAATATAACTAAACTAATTGCTAACGACACAGCGAACATTGAAATCGCTAACACCATTTGCATCATAATTAAAAAAATAATTCCTAAAACAATAAAGACGTTAGAAATAACTGTCATAATTTTAATCGCGTTTGGATGAATTGTTCTCACCCCTTCTTTAGTAATAATATATACTACACCTTACCATAATTTGTGTAGAAAGTACGTATAAATCTTATTAAATAATGAAAGAAAGGAGCGAGACAGAATTCGATTTGAATTCATTATCCCACCCCTAAGGATGACTTGAACTAAGTAAGTTTAGAATAAGTGCCTTCTCAATTCAGTCATCTACTGCATATTTACTTTGTAGTCTTTGATTATTTAATTTGTACCAATCTCTTTATACATTAATGTATTATTTATCTTCTCTAGACATCCCTTTAAGTAAATTAAGCATATAAGTTAAGCTGCGATTCATATCATCGTCTTTGAGTACGCCCATTAGACTACGAATACTTGTTTTAGCATTAGGATTTGCTTGATTTGCAACGTGCAATCCTTTATTTAATTTATTTAAGAATTGGCTTAACTCTTGAACATTAAGCTCACCTAACATAAAGACCATTGGTGCTAAATTTGTAATTAGACCCGCATATAAATCTTTGTTAAGTTCTGTCATAAATTTATTGATAATGACTTGACGTCCTCTAATGCCACCGTTCATTAAATCAAGAATTTTAGCTTCATCTAATGCTTTTACTAAACGTATTGCTTTTAAAATACTATCTTTATTTTCTGCAATAGCATCTGTTACTTCATTGATACTCTCGATTTTAATTTGTTCTTCTGATTTCTCTAAACGTTTAATTTTAGTTATTCTTTCAGCCATTATTTATCCACCACATTTCCTGGGAAAACATAGTCAGGACGTTCCCATTTTTTCTGTACTTGGACACTATACTGCGGGTTACGTTGTTTATCGACACGGAAGTTTGTTGGATTTAATGGTGATTTACCTTTACGGGTCAATACTTCCATACGACAACTTGTTCGTTTATAAGATGGTGTATCTGTATATTTATCTACATCACTATTAGTTAATTTATTGATAGCACCTAAATCACCATTTGACATAGCATCATTATTTAAAGGAATATAAATTTCTCTGCCTTTAACTCGATCAGTTACTGTTGCAATTAATGTTGCTTCACCCGTTTCTGAAATCAATCGTAATTCTGCGCCTTCATGAATATCACGATCTTTAGCTAGCTCTGGAGAAATTTCTACAAATGCATTTGGCACTTTATACTTAATCATTTCAGTTTGATAAGTCATATTACCTTCATGGAAATGCTCTAGTAAACGACCGTTATTTACATGTAGGTCATAAACCTCATCTTCTTTAAAGAAATTGTCAAATGTTAATGGGAATAACTTAGCACGACCATTTTCAAAGTTAAAGCCATCCATATATAATGTTGGCTGGTCTGTACCATCTGGTGCTACAGGCCATTGAAGACTATTGAAACCTTGTAATCGTTCATAATTTACACCTGAATATGATGGTGTTAATCGTGCAATTTCATCCATGATTTCACTTGGATGTTTGTAATTCCAATCTACGCCCATGCGTTGTGCGATTAATTGGAAGATTTCCCAGTCTGGTTTAGAATCGCCTAGCGGTTGTAATGCTTTATTAATACGTTGAATTCGGCGTTCTGTATTCGTGAATGTACCATCTTTTTCTAATGATGGACTAGCTGGTAAGACGACATCTGCATATGTTGCTGTGAAAGTTAGGAACTCATCTTGAACAACTAAGAAGTCTACTTTTTCTAAAGCAGATTGAACAAAATTAATATTAGAATCAACAATACCTGTATCTTCACCGTATAAGTATAATGACTGAATATCTCCATTATGGATACCTTCCATCATTTGGTGATTATCGCGTCCAGGTGTTGGATTTAATTCTACACCATATTCTTTTTCAAATTTTGCTCTCACTTCATCATCAGCTACTTTTTGATAACCTGGGAATTGATCTGGCATACTTCCCATATCACTTGCACCTTGTACGTTATTGTGACCACGTAATGGATAAGCACCTGAACCTGGTTTTCTATAGTTACCTGTCACGAGCAATAAGTTTGAGATAGCTGTACTTGTATCACTACCGATATCTTGTTGTGTAACACCCATTGCCCAACAAATTGACATTGATTCAGCTTTTGCAGCTTCTTCTGCAAAACTAATGATTTGTTCTTTAGGAATACCTGTTGTTTCTTCAGCAAAATCCATAGTGAACAATTCTAGTGATTTATAGTAATCCTCATAATTATCGACCCAATCATTCAAGAAAGCTTTATCGTGTAAATCGTTGTCAATGATATATTTAGTAGCTGCACCTAACCAAACTAAATCTGTTCCTGGCTTAGGTTGATAGAATGCATCTGCACGTTCAGCCATTTCATGTTTTCTAATATCGAATACATGCATCTTTTGCCCGAATAACTTTTGTGCACGTTTCATTCTAGATGCAATAACTGGATGCGCTTCAGCTGTGTTTGTACCGATTAGAACAGTCATAGCCGCTCTCTCAAGGTCTTCAATTGAACCAGAGTCACCACCGTGACCTACAGTTCTAAATAGACCTTTCGTTGCTGGTGCTTGGCAATATCTTGAACAGTTATCAACGTTGTTAGATCCAAAGACTTGTCGTGAAAGTTTTTGCATTAAATATGATTCTTCATTAGTACCTTTAGAAGATGCGATAAATGCTAAATGATCGCCACCATATTCATTTTTGATTCGCTTAAAGTTAGTTTCAATAACATCTAAAGCTTCATCCCATTCAACTTCATGGAATTCTCCATCTTTTCTAACAAGTGGTTTCGTTAAACGTTGGTCTGAGTTAATGTGACCCCAAGAGAATTTACCTTTAACACATGTAGCAATTTTGTTTGCAGGAGAATCATGTGATGGTTGAACTTTAAGCACTTCTCTGTCTTTAGTCCATACATCAAATGAACAACCTACACCACAATATGTACAAACTGTTTTCGTTTTCTTAATGCGTTCTTTACGCATTTCCGCTTCTGAATCAGAAACTGCAAATAGTAATCCATCACCTGGTTCAGCCTTTTTAGTTAAATCAATCATTGCAGCAAGTGAACCTGGTTCAGTATCTGTCATGTAACCAGCATTACCTTCCATATTCACTTCCATCATGGCATTACAAGGACATACAGTTGCACATTGTCCACACGATACACATGATGATTCATTAATAGGAACATCATTATCCCAGATAACTCTAGGATGCTCACGATTCCAATCAATTGAAATTGTTTCATTTACTTCGATATCCTGACACGCTTCTACACAACGACCACAAAGAATACATTGGTCTGGGTCATATCGATAGAATGGACCATAGTCTTTTTCATATGGTTTCGTTTTGTATTCGTATGATTGTTCTTCTAATCCCCATGCGTCCATAGCGTTATGTATTTCACAATCACCGTTATTATAATCACATACTGTACAATACAGCATATGTTTTTCTAAAATGCGATCTAAAGCTTCCTTTTGGCTAACTTTAACATCACTATTCTGAGTATTAACTGTCATAGGTCGATCTACAACAGTACTACACGCACGTTCAATTTTGCCATCAATTTCAACCATACATGTATCACATGTTTGAATTGGTCCCATTGATTCGTTATAACAAATTGAAGGTACGAAAGTATCACGAGATTTTATAAACTCGAGTAAACTTGTTCCAGGTTCTACAAGATAATCAGTGCCATCAAGCGTGACGATTAAATGTTCTTGCATACTTTCCACCCCATCTATATAAATTTTCCGTAAAATGACTTTGGCTACTTAACTATTCCATTTCAATACCCCACATATATTGAACATAGAATTACTTTAATTGTATTACTTATTTCATTAAATGTTAAGCGTTTCATAAATTTTTGCAATTTTAAAAGAATTAAATATACATTGTGTTTCAAATGTTAAAAAAACTAACTTTAATGCAGATACAATTTAAAAATAAAAAATAGAGATAGGACTGAAATGATTTCTCACTCATTGTCCTACCTCTATAAATTTCCTAGTATTAACTGCTAAAGTAAAAACGTCTATTGCATTAAAAATTTAATTTTGTAAATTATTATTCAATATTTCAGTGGCACTTTGTTTTGAATCGTCATTAGGTATGAAATACCACAATCCATCGTCTTGAATACCACCCTGACCTTCTAATTGATGTCGGTTTACAGTTGTATTAGCATTTTTATAATTCTTTCTAATATCATTCATGTCATTCAATGTTAAATCGGTTTTAACATTTTTCTGGATCTGATTAATTAATGATGGGAAATGCGTGAGCGCCGAAGTACTTGTCATCTTATTAGCCATTGCTTGAAGGATAAGTTGTTGTCGTTCTTGACGACCAAAATCTCCTCCAGCACCTTCCTCTTTACGACTACGTATGAAGGCCATTGCAGTATCTCCATCCACATGAGTTGATTGACCTTTTACAAAGTTAGTTCCTTTAGTGGTGAAAGTATCATTACTAGTAACATTCACACCGCCCAAAGCATCAATCATATCATGTAACCCATCCATATCAACTGTTGCATAATGATCAATAGGAACATTCATTAATTTTTCTAATGATTTAACAGCCATCGTTGGTCCACCATAAGCATATGCATGATTAATCTTCTCAGTCGTGCCTTTACCTACAATTTCAGCTTGTGTATCACGAGGTACACTTACAATTTCTGTAGTTTGTTTCTTAGGGTTAATAGAAAGAAGCATAATTGTGTCACTTCTTTCACCGTCATTCTCACTTTTACGTTGAGCATTTGAGTCTACACCAAATAATGCAATAGTAAATGGATCACCATTTGACAAACTTACATTTTTCGTTCTCAATTCTGAATGTTGTCTGTTTAGAGGATTATGAATCTTACCACTTGTAATAAAAATACTAGCTACTACAAAAATTGACGCAACTATTGCTAAAACAACTAATATTCCTATAAACCATGTAATTATTTTAACGGGCAGGCTCATTCGTCTATGCGTTCTACGCATCCTACCACTCCTATTCTGTTTTATGAATTAATATAATTATTATATATTAAAATGATTAACTTTCTATACGTCTTAAGAAGTAACTTTTCATAAAACAGCTATCAATATTATTAAATATGATACCCGCCATTCCGATTAATAATTGCTAGTATATCTTTGTAACATCCGTGATTACTAATAATGAATGGTCCACTCTTAGCAAAGTCTAACGGTTCGCCATTTAATTGACTCATTTTCAAATTTAATTCTTTCGCAAATAAAAATTGCGCTGCAATGTCCCATGGCTTTGGGTTTGTATTAATATGTGCACCAAATTGTCCTTTAATCACTCTTACTGAATCTAAACCACATGAACCAATATTTCTCACACTGAACGAAGCATCGTATAATGCTTTGCTTGTATCATCATTTATATATTGAGTCCCAAAAGAGATAATGGCGTCTTGCAATTTTAATTCATTAGGTGGCACCAATTGTTGCCCATTAACAAATGCACCTTCACCCGCTATTGCTTTATATAATTTATTGTGAGGATAATCATATATATAAGAAAGTTTAGGTTCGCCATCAACAAAATATGCGATGATAATACAATAGTCTTCTTGCTGTTTTACTAAATTAGCTGTACCGTCAATTGGATCCATAATCCATAAATGTCCCTCATATGGCCGAATCATGCTATTATCTTTTTCTTCACCTAATAATTGGTGACTTGGAAAGTGTTCAGCTAAATACGCTTCAAACTTATTTTGAAGTTGTTTATCTACATTTGTAACTAAATCAAATCGATTTATTTTAGTATCAGTAATCAGATCTGTTATCAAATTGGGGATAACATCATCGAGATGTTTTAACCAATCCATGATATGCGCATCTATATTATGAAGTTTGTTTTGCATGATTTCACCTCAACTATCTATTTCACTTTATTGTATCTTACTGCTCATATTTGTCATAGGAATTTTTAAATGAAGACACAAAAAAATCGGCTAGTCATCTGCTAGCCGACAAATAGAAAGGAAAGTAAGTAATAAATATTGAAGATGTTTCGATGTAACTTGAACGATTCACAACAAGCTATCTGTTATATAGCTTCTACCCCTTTGTTTGAACTCGTTCTCCCCTGTTACAAATATTATAATAGCATAAAACATTTAATTTTGTAAGCGTTTTCCTAATAAAAAAATGTTTAATTTTACACGCATAATCTACTAAAGTAATGAAAATGTCTTCATACGCAGTGTTATGTTATAATTAATGTAATATGTAATGGTTATAGGTGGTGTTTATGTTGAAGAAATTAGATCGCCAGAATCAAATTATTTCATTAATACAACAAGGTCATACAATTAATGCATCTGAATTGGCGCAACACTTAAATGTTTCTGTTCGTACAATTAGTCGTGACATTGTCGATTTAGAAAATCAAGGTGTTCAAATATATGCTCATAAAGGCAAAAATGGTGGATATCAGATTCAAAAATCTGAAGATAAAATAAAACTAAATTTTACTGAACAGCAACTATTATCTCTGTATCTTACCTTAATAGAAAGCCAATCCTATTCAACATTACCATACACTAACGAGATTCAATCTATCATTAATCAGATTATCAATATTCCTAATACTCGTGTTCGTAAATCACTAAACCAAATGACTAACTTAATTAAGTTTGAAGATACAGAACAAATAACATTACCCCATTTATTTGCAGACATTTTAATTTTTAGTTCTGAACGAAATGTTATGTTGATAGACTTTATTGATAATCAAGAGACTATTGCTGAGAATGTCATATTCATTGGTTTACTATGTCGTAATGGTGAGTGGCTATCAATTATTTATGAAATCGGTTTAGGAAGAACAAGAGAATTACCAGTTCTTGATATTTATGACATTTCTTATTCCTTTGAAAAGACCATTAAAACTTATGACATATCCATTGATAATTATACCCAATTTTTAAATCCAATTGAGACGAATGAATAATTTTCTCGATTGGTTCTCCTCATTCATACCTCTTCTACAATTTAATATTTTCAAGGAGTTGCATTGAATATGCTTCAATCCACATTAATGCGTCAACAACTCATAATTTTACTCACTCACGTTGAAAAAATAAGATATTACTATTTAATGGACAATCGATTTTTAAATCGAGAAATAGAAGCGTATAACACATCCATTAAAAATTTTACTGACAATTTATCGTTAACCATTCAAAACAGTACTAATAACTTTGACTCTAAATCCTCTATGGAATCAGATCACTTCTTTTTTAAATTACTAAATGATCTATCATTAAAACCACTACACGAATTCCATCAAGGGACGATATTAGTTGATTTACAACAACGTCAAGACCAATTGCACCAAACATTAGTTTATTTGTTAAATGAATATAAGTAAATGAACCTCGTATATCACATTTGCAATTTCAATATCCAATCCTTGATTTTTTAATAGCGTAATAAACGCCTCAACTACCTCCTTCAATTTAACTAATTATCCAAGTCGCTCAAGCAATTAATTATAAAAATTATATAATATATATGTAAATTGTAATAAAAAACGTGAAACGCTATAATTGTAAGTGATTACAGTAATTAGGAGGATTCATATGCTAGGTTTCTCAGTCTATTTAGGTCAACCATTAAACAAATCATACATATTAAATATGGTTGATCTCGGTTACGACGTTATTTTCACATCACTACAAATACCTGAGGAAAACGATCAAACTAAATTGACATATTTGGGAGAATTATGCCAATTGCTAAAAGATGAATCGGTAACCTACATTATTGATATAAATCCATCATTACTGAATCAGAATGTTTATCGTTTTTTCAATCAATTTTCTAATGGAGACTTTGTTATTAGAATTGATGATCATTTTAATTATGATTTAATTGCAGATTTGTTTCATCATAATTTACAGTGTTGTCTAAATGCCAGTACTATCACTACTGAAATTTTGGATACACTTTATAATCAAAAATCATTACCTAAAGTCTATTTTTGTCATAACTATTATCCTAGACCTGATACAGGTTTAGCTTTAAACCTTTTTGAACAACGAAATAACCTCATTAGAAAATATGATGAACATGCCTCAATAATGGCTTTTATTCCTGGAACTACATTGAGAGGTCCATTGTATAAAGGACTTCCTACCATTGAACAACATAGACACATGACATTACTTCAATCTGCACATTCACTATTAAAATATAACTTGGATTATATTCTTATTGGTGATACTGCAATCAACTATGCAGAAGCAGTTGCATTACAGCAGATGATTTATCACCGTCATTTCAAACTTCGTCTATCTTATTTTGATAAATCATATGAACAACTCATTTTCAAACAACATACATCTCGTTTGGATGCACCTGAGAATGTAATACGCTCCAAGTATTCTAGATTAACAAAAGTAAATATTCCTCCAATCAATAACTTCAATCATTATCGCTATAAGGGAGACGTCACGGTTGATAATTCACTTAATCAACGTTACGAAGGTGAGCTACAAGTGATTAAAGCAGATTTGCCTAATCATAAGGCGATTAATCATGTAGCAACGATATGTGATGAAGATAAAGTCGTTATTGATTTAATACAACCTGGTGACACATTTGAATTTATTACTGAAAAGGAGAAACGCTAATGGAACATTTAACTACTGAAAGCAGAAACACACAAACAATGCATTTAGATGAGATGTCGATTTTAGAAGCTTTAAAAACAATGAATAAAGAAGATCAACTAGTAGCTAAAGCAATTGAACCTATTTTACCCCAGTTAAACAGAGTAATCGAACAAACAATTACGCGCTTTCGAGATGGTGGACGTCTAATATATATAGGAGCTGGTACAAGTGGTCGTTTAGGTGTATTAGATGCAGCTGAATGTGTTCCAACTTTCAATACGCATCCTAATGAAGTAATTGGCTTAATTGCTGGAGGGCAACAAGCTATGACTGAAGCGATTGAAGGTGCTGAAGATAACTATGAAATGGGAATGACTGATTTGAAAGCAATCCATTTAAATGAAAAAGATGTCGTTATTGGTATTTCAGCAAGTGGTCGCACGCCTTATGTTAAAGGGGCATTAATATACGCGAATGAAATAAGTGCACCGACTGTTGCTCTCTCTTGCAATACGAATAGTGACATTAGTACTGTCGCTTCCCATGCACTTGAAGTCAATGTTGGTCCAGAAGTATTAGCAGGATCTACTCGCTTAAAGTCAGGTACCGCTCAAAAGCTTGTGCTTAATATGATTTCAACAATGACTATGATTGGTGTTGGTAAAGTTTATGATAACTTGATGGTCGATTTAAAAGCGACAAATTATAAACTTGAACAGCGTTCCATACATATTATCGAAGAGATTTGTGGCTTAACTTTTGAAGAAGCTCAAGAACTCTATATAAAAGCCGACAATGATATTAAAATTGCAATCGTTATGAATTTATGTAACACAACTAAAAGCGATGCTCAATCAAGACTCGTAAATAATAATGGCATTGTAAAAAAAGCAATTCAATCTTAAGGAGGCAGCGATATGAATAAGGATCAACAATTGGCCCATCACATCTTAGATGCGGTTGGTGGCATTGATAATGTGGATAATATTATCCATTGTATGACACGTGTGCGCTTAAAAATTAACGATGAGACACAAGTTGATTATCCTAAACTTAAAAACATAGAAGGCGTGCTCGGAGTCGTACAAGATGAACGACTTCAAATTGTAGTCGGACCTGGAACGGTAAATAAAGTATCCGCAGAAATGGTAAAGCTAAGTGGTGTTCAATTAGGTGAAGATATCCCCCATCTAAGTAACACGTCAAATATTAAAAATCAAGCACATCAAAATAAACGTGAATTCCAACAAAAGCGTAAACAAAGTAAAATGAATACAATTTTAAAGTCAATTGCTAATATTTTCATACCTCTCATACCCGCATTTATAGGAGCTGGACTTATTGGTGGTATTGCAGCTGTATTGAATAACTTTATAACTGCTGGTACTATTTCAGCTGATTGGGTAAAACAACTTGTGGCCGTATTAAATGTCATTAAAGATGGCATGTTAGCCTATTTAGCTATTTTCACTGGTTTTAATGCAGCAAAAGTATTCGGTGCAACACCAGGTTTAGGTGGTGTCATTGGGGGTACGACTTTATTAACAGGTATTACTGAAGATAATCCAATTAAAAATGTATTTACTGGCGAACCATTAATAGCTGGTCAAGGTGGCATTATAGGAGTGATCTTAGCGGTATGGTTATTAAGTATAATTGAGAAAAAACTACATAAAATAGTTCCCAATGCTATAGATATTATTGTAACACCAACAATTACACTACTTATCATAGGATTAATAACCATATTCTTCTTTATGCCTATAGCTGGATTTATTTCTGATGGATTAGTAGGCGTAGTGAATTGGGTAATTGGTGTAGGTGGTATATTTAGTGGGTTTATTATAGGTGCATTTTTCTTACCACTAGTTATGTTAGGATTGCATCATATTTTCACCCCAATACACATTGAATTAATAAATCAGTCAGGTGCAACATATTTGTTACCTATTGCCGCTATGGCTGGTGCAGGTCAGGTTGGGGCTGCATTAGCACTATGGGTAAGATGTAAAAACAATACTACTTTAAGAAATGCAATTAAGGGTGCGTTACCAGTCGGATTTTTAGGAATTGGAGAACCACTTATTTATGGTGTTACCTTGCCGTTAGGTCGCCCATTCATCACAGCATGTCTTGGTGGTGGAATCGGTGGCGCAGTTATAGGTGGCATTGGTCATATAGGTGCCACTGCTATCGGACCTAGTGGTATTTCATTATTACCATTAATTGCCCATCAAAAATATTTAGGTTACATCATAGGGTTATTATCTGCGTACCTAGCTGGCTTTATTTTCACATACTTCTTCGGTACGACTAAAGAAATGAGAAACTTAAACAAACTAGGTGATTAGATGACAAACATTTTACATTTAATCGACGAAAATTATGCTTCATTTTCTAAAAATGAAAAGAAATTATCACGATTTATATTAAACTCACCACATAAAGTTATTAGCATGTCGAATCAAGAGATTGCTAAAGAACTTGAAATGAGTGTTTCAACGTTAAATCGATATAGCCAAAAATTGATCAATCAAAGTTTTCATGAAGTTAGATCACAACTTGCGATGTTATTTCCAAAACAACAAACACCTTATAAGATAGAATTGCTTAACAATGAATCGGTAGATACTTTAAAAAAGAAACTTTATCATCGTGCAGAAGAAGCACTTCAAAAAAGTTCTACATTTGCAGATAACACAACGATTGATAACATATGCCAACATTTTAAACGTGCAAATAACATCTTTATCTTTGGGTATGGTGCATCGTATGTCTGTGCGACAGATTTATATCAAAAATTATCTCGAATTGGCCTCAATGTCCAACTCGTTCAAGAAACTCATTTATTCACAACCATGTTGTCTACGCATGATAAAGAAGATTGCGTTGTATTTATATCTAATAATGGCGATCAAAGTGAACTTCGTGCAATGGTTAAAGTTGTGTCGGATTATAATATCCCTGTTATTACAATTTCAAGTTCAGAGCATAATCACGTAGCTCAGCATTCTGACATTGTTCTGACATATGGACATTCAGACGAAAATGAATTACGTATGGGTGCGACAACTTCTTTATTTGCGCAAATGTTTACCATTGATGTTCTTTTCTATCGTTATATCGCACTAAACTATGAATCGTCATTAGACTTCATCACACAATCTAAAATGGCTCTTGATAATTATCGAAAATACCTATCTAATGTGGAATTTAAACATTAAGATTCCTATTAAAAATTCAAGACATATAGAAGGTATGAATATGAACAAAGTTTATTATTCTTCTTTTAACCTAAGTTATTCACAGTTATTCTGCTATTAAGTAATAACTATCACAAAAAGAGGTTGAGACAACGTTATTGTCTCAACCTCTTTTAAACATGAATCTAAGTACTTTGTGCCTTAGTTTAGTTTGAATAATGTGTTGATTATTTATAATATGATTTATTTAGTATTCTATTTAACTTTTCGGAATCCATCATTTTTATGATGTCCGCGAACGAAGTAGTATACAGTTACCGCAGCTAAGAAGATAATACCAATCACTACAGAAACAACTGTTTCTTTGTTAAATAACATTCCTACTAATACGACTAATAAGAATAAAATCGTAATTGCACTTGCAAATGTACCGCCAGGCATCTTAAATGGATGTCCTTCAACTTTTTCAGGATGTAATTTTCTGAATCGAATATGACTAATTAAAATCATAAACCAAGGAATCATACCCGGTAAAATAGATGCACTATAAACATATACGAAAATACTATCTGCACCTTTAATGAATAAAGGAAGAATAACGTTTAATAATGCACCAACTAAGATACCTAAAGCAATGGCTAATACTGGGTAGAATGGTACACCATTTTTCATTACTCTTGTAAAGATTTTAGGCATTTGACCTTTTTGTGCTAATGTAAAAATCATACGACTTGCACTAAAGATACCTGAGTTACATCCAGATAATGCTGCTGTTAATACAACGAAGTTAATTAATCCTGCAGCAAATGTGATACCAATTTTTGCAAATGTAGCTACGAATGGACTTCCGATTTCACCTAATTGGTTCCAAGGATAGATAGAAACAATTACGAAAATCGCTCCAATGTAGAAAATCAAAATACGCCAGATAACACCATTTACCGCACTTTTGATATTTTTCTGTGGATCTTTAGTTTCACCAGCAGTAATACCAATTAATTCTACACCTTGGTAAGAACCAATAACAATTGATAATGCAAAGAAGAAACCTACAAATCCATTTGGCATAAATCCACCATGAGACCATAAATTAGAGATACCAATCGCATGGCCACCATTACCAATACCGAAGAAGATTAAACCGAAACCTGCAATGATCATTAATACAATCGTTACAACCTTAATCATTGCAAACCAGAATTCAAATTCACCGAACGCTTTTACTGAAGTCAAGTTAGCTGCTAGTAATAATAGTACTGCAACCACACCAGGAATCCATTGAGGTAAGTTCGGGAACCAATAGTTCATATATTCACCGACTGCAATAACTTCACTCATACCTACTACAATCCATTGGAATATATTACTCCATGCCGTCATATAACCTGCAGCAGGGTGAATGTAATCACTTGCAAATGTTGCGAAAGATCCAGTAGTTGGATTTAAATAAATCATTTCTCCCATTGCTCTCATGATTAAGAATAAAAAGATACCTGCAATTAAGTACGCAAAAATAACTGATGGACCAGTCCATTTAATTGTACTAGTTGCTCCCATAAATAAACCAACACCGATAGTACCGCCAAGTGCGATCATTCTAATCTGACGTGCACTTAGCCCCCTATGTAATTCATTGTTATCCATTAAAATAACCCCATCTCTATTAAATCTAAGGTTCGAATACTTTTGTCTTTCAGAAAACCCTCTTTTGCTTTCCTTCTTTTCCCTTAAAAGTTCCTTTACCTTAATGAAGTTATTATACTATAATTTGACAAAATTAAAACATAAATTTTACAAATTTTTGAAATCGCTTCCATTACTGTTATGATTACTCTTTTCAAATTTTAAAAAACGTTGATTTTACAACGTTTTCATTAATAAAAATGAGTTACTTTTTACAATATTTTTTATTGGAATATTTCACTTTTATAAATAAAAATCATTTTATACTATTGCATATAATCAGTTCGATAGAAATGTATTGCTTAGTGTTTCGTAAAAAATCGATTTAGAGTGTGATATACTTTTGATAGATTTTTACTGTTAGGTAAAAGGAGAATTAATGAATGCAGTCATTATTAAAAAAGAGCGTTAAAATTTCTATAATATTTGGCATTGTCTTCTTCCTATTAAATTATTTCAGTGCCAAGCATGATACAGTTTATCCGCTAATAATAAGAACGATTATCGCAACTCTAACATTTTTCTTATTATATTTAGCTATATTTACGATTTTCAATTCAGATGAACGCAAACTTAAATTTGGTATTACGTTACCCCTCTCTTTAATTGTTTGCTTAATTATAGGTGGAATCTTTTTTACGCTTGAAATTGGAATTATTGCAGGGCTTATCATTGGCCTAGCAGCCGGTTTTATTTGGGAATGGATTGACAAACGAAATGGAGGTACAAATTAATGTCTGTCACAATAGGAATTATATTAATTATTGTCTTACTTATTCTTAGTTTAGTGCCGAATTACAAAGCGATGCAACAAGCTAAATCGCAAGGACAGAAATCAACCCGTTTTACAATTATGGTAGGTATTGATTTAATCCTAATCGTATTATTAGTTGTTACAATCATACTAAAATTATTTATTAACTAAACTCATATGATTTTCAGTCATTAAAAAAAAGATGGAATGGCAGTGGAACATCATTCAATGTTCCTACCCTTTTCCATCTCTTTTTTAAACTATACTACGTAATCTATATTCTTCCTTGTAATAATAAGTAATAACCGATTGTAGCTAAAAGTAAATAAATCATTGTTCCAACTAAGAAAGAACGCATTTGAACTTTAAATGGTATATGTTTACTAAATATTGGACCTAATACTAGATTTCCTATGCCGATTATAATAGGACCTGCTAAAAAGAATAGGATAACTTGCCACGACATATGTTTACTCCTTTTTTAGCTCAAAGAAATGATTTTTAATTTCCTCAAAGCTTAAATCTTTACCTACAAAATTTATAGTCGAAAAATCTTGTGCTTCTGTCATCTCGTTAGTATTAATTATTACATCCAATCCAGCATTCATAGCACCTGTTGCTCCATTAGCTGAATCCTCTATGGCTAAGCAATGGGCTGGTGAATAATTTAAACGTTGAACAGCTGTTAGATAAAGTTCTGGATCAGGTTTAACCGCTTCGACATCTTCTCTTCCAACAATAACATCGACATACTCATTGATACCCAACGCATTTATCGTAGGCATAATTTCTTCTCTATAACTACTTGTTGCAATCGCCATAGGTATGTGTCGTTGTTTCAAATATTTCATTAATGAAGAAACTGTATCAATAATGTCGAGTTCATGGCTGGTATCATTATGCTCATCATATATTTTTTGTTTCTTTTCTAAACCAATCTGTTGCTCAATATAATCATGTAACCCTTGAGCGTGTCCCCCTATTTGGCTTCGATAAAACTCCAGAGAAACAGGCTTCACACCATGAAAGGCAAGATGTTTGTTAATAATGTCGTATAGGTGTTTTTCTGTATCTATAATTGTACCGTCGAAATCAAATACTACAGCTTTATACATAAGTTTGCTCCTTTAATAACTACAATATTGCTAATTTTATCATATGAATATTTGATTTTCACACTTCACTAATGAAATTACCAAACACATTTTAACTAATAAACGATCAACATTTTCATATTGATTTCATGTTAATTATCGTTACGTTTGTATTACAAAATAATTAAATCGAAGTTCATTCAAAAGTCCTAGTGATAATATCAAAAAAGAGTGATACAATCAGTGTGTATAAAAGAACGGTGTGCTTTATTAGGGAACATTAAAGCTAAATGCTTTTTACATACGTTAAATAAATATAGGAGGTCATTGCATGTTGTTAGACAAATTTGAAACTTACATTATCAACATTGTAGGTTTAAAATCTAGATCAACTCGAAAACATTTAATCAAAGTCTGTAAAGACGTTAAATTTTGCGATTCATTTCAATATTCAATAATCAAACACGACGATATACCAGTTTTAGAAGTTAGCTTACCTAAGCAACAACTTCCATATTTCATTAGTTTTTTAAGTTTTTACCAATTTTCAATTTATCAGATTTTATCTCCTAAACGATTAAATACGCTATTAGATACTGAACAAACATATCAAGCTTCTAAACGTTTCGACTTAGCAATTGATGGCCTCCAAGATGCATTCATAAAAGATAAAGTCATTGATATTATGACTTATTTCTCAAATAATTATGAAATTAAATATACTTTAAATAACAACTTTGCAAGCGTATGTTGTGCACCTGAAACGTTTAGTAAATTACTACAAACTATTGCATGTAGAAATATTGATATTCTTTCAGCATCTTATAAAACACGTGCGATGCATAAAGCAAATATATCTTAGTAAAATTCGTGAGATTGTATTAAAAAATATTATAAGTTATATAGCTAATTTACACTAGCTTATAGAACAGAGACGATACTCTTCAAGTGTATCGTCTCTATTTTTTAATTCTGTTCAAGCAATATCACACCCAACAAAAGTTTCTGGTGTTGTGATCAGTATAAAGCTAAGTTGGACAAGTTAACTAATTATATTAAGCATTGTATATTAAAAGCCAGTAAATGAATAAATACTAATTCACTTACTGGCTAAATTGATTAATTATTTTTTATCATTATCATCAAAAACTAAATGTTCAAATGCTTCACGTACTTGGGGTACAGTCATTCCAACAACGACTTGTACATTTTTACCGCTTTTAACTAATCCGTGCGCCATTTGTTCATGAGTGAAATATCCACTATCTTCAACTTTTGTTTCATCATTAACTGTTAGACGTAAACGTGTTGTACAATTAGTAACGTCTTTAATATTTTCTTTTCCGCCTAATCCTTCTAAATAATAATGTGCTTTCGCTTCATATTCATTGCTAGGTTGGAATCCAGAATTATCAGTACTTCCATCGCCTTTTTTCTCTTTATAATCTTTTTTAGAGAATAATTTAACTTCTTCTTCAGCTCGACGTCCTGGTAATGGAATATCAAATTTCAAGATTAAATATCTGAATACAACGAAATAGATACCTGAGAAGATCAATCCTATAACAACTTGAGCTACATAAGTTAGCCAATGATTTTGTCCTAATGGAATCCAGTTCGTCGCGATGAAATCAAGCAATCCACCGCCCATGTTACCAACAACACCGAAACCATACATAATTGTATCCATTGTCGCTGCTAATAATGCATGTATAACAAATAAGTAAGGTGCGATAAATAAGAATGTAAATTCTAAAGGTTCAGTAATACCAACAACCACCGCAGTTAATGTAGCTGGTACTAATAACGCAGCAACTTTTTTACGATTGGCTTTAGGTGTTGTAGAATACATTGCTAATGCGATACCGATAGCACCAAACACTTTACCGTTACCTTGTAACATGAAACCATAATGGAATTGTTCTTTTAACGGTTTACTGCTTTCAGCAAATTCATTTAAATGTCTAAACCACTCTGCTTTAAGTCCGTCTTTTGCAACAACCGGACCTACTTCAATTGGTGCATAGATGAAGTGATGTAAACCAGTCGGTATTAACACGCGTTCTAAGAAATGATACAACCAAACACCGATGTAGCCTGATGCGATAATGAAATGTTGCATTGATTCAATACCATTTTGTATTGTTGGCCAAACGACACAAGTAATTGCAGCTATTGGCAACATAACGAAGAATGAAATCGTTACAACAAATGTTAAACCTTGGAATACACCTAACATCTCTGGTAATTTTTTACTATAGAAACGATTATGTATCCATGTCACAATGGCAGAAATAATGATACCACCTAAAATATTAGTATCTAAAGTTTCAATACCAGCAATCGCTTTTAATCCAGTTACATTTTCTACACCTTTTTCTAAATTAGCACCAAATGTATGTGGCCATTGCGTTAAAATAGCGTTGATAAAGGTATTAAACATTAAATAGCCCATCAATGCAGCTAAAGCCGCATGACCAGGGGCCTTCTTAGCTAGAGATAAAGGCAATCCAACCACAAATACGATTTCCATATGATTGAAGATAACCCAACCACCTGATTCAATTACAGACCAAAATTTAAACCAAAATGTATGATCATTTGCTAATCCACCCATGATGGTAGGATTTTTAAATAATGTTGCAAAACCTAATACTATCCCAAAGAATGCAAACATTAATACGGGAACAATCATTGCACTCCCAAAACGTTTAATAGCGTTCATAATTTAACCCCCAAATCTTTCTATGTTGTACTTAAATATATCGTACATATAAAAGCGTTTTCTTAATATCTATTATAGTAAACGCTTACACTTATACAATGACGTTGACCGATTTTGAAATAATTTTGTATAATCAGTTTATGTTTTCTATACATGAAAATATTTTCAGGAAAGAGTAAGAGGTGTCTTTGTGCTACTAGATGAAAAAGTAAATGCCAATTTTGACAAGTTAAATGATAATGACCTACAAATTGCACACTTTGTAAACACGCACGTAAATCAATGTAAAACTTTGAAGATACACGAACTTTCACAATATACTCATGCATCTAACGCTACCATTCATAGATTCACACGAAAGTTAGGATTTGATGGTTATAGTGACTTTAAATCCTATTTAAAATTTGAAAGTGAACATTTAAGTCAACTACCTAAAGATTCGATGGATGCTTTTAAACAAGAAATAGAGACAACATTTAGCTATTTAGATCGTATTGATTATAATTTGATTACCGATAAACTTAACCATGCGTCTACCGTCTACTTATATGGTACTGGTCGTGCACAGAAAAATGTTGCGGACGAAGCTCAGCGAATATTATTAACGATGCATAAAAATATTATCGTGTTACATGACGTTCATGAGTTAAAAATGGTACTGAATCGTTCTATTGATGAAGATTTATTCTTTATTATTTCTCTATCTGGTGAGAGTCACCAACTCACAGACGTTACAAATCTACTTCAATTACGCCAAAAATATTTTATCTCAGTTACAACAATGAAAGATAATTCATTAGCCCAAAAAGCGAGCTATAACGTTTATGTATCAAGTAATACTTTCTATTTATACGATGGTACAGACTACTCAAGTTTTATTAGTTATCATATCTTCTTTGAAACATTACTCAGAAAATATAATGAACGTAAAGATAACGGTGAACTCAGTTAATCTTTATCACAACTTAATAGCGGTACTGATTAATTATTAACACATCAAAACCCCAACAATGAGGTTGTCTTTGTAAACTCTCCTTGTTGGGGTATCCACCCTAGTAAGAATGACTAGATATTTGGTAATATTGATATCAAATTTCTAAGTTTAGACTGCTAACGTGAATTCACGCAAAGGCCTAAGTTTTTATTTTAATAGATTATTGTCTTCTACATATTGTTCAAGTATTTGATGCATTTTATCAAACATCAATTCTAAACCGTGAACAGTAGAATCGTGATATTCCTTTTTCTTTTGTTTGTATTCTAATGTTGTTAAGCGTCGTTCACGTTCAACTAATGACTGATAAAAGAAAAACATTTGTGTGCCACCGTTTTCACGCTCTTCAAATTCAACTTCAATGACATCCTCTTGATCACTTAATTCAGGCATACCAATTGTCATTTTAATATACTCATTGTCAACGAGTTCTTGATACGTACCTTGAATAATATTTTGTCGTCCATTACGTGAATCAACTATGCGATATGAGCCACCTTCAGTCATATCTACATCAATTGACTTATTCGTACGTTGAGATGTCATAAACCACTGTTTTAATAAGTCAGCATCCGTCCAAGCTTGATATACTAATTCTGGTGAGTATTTTAATAAACGTTCGATATGAATTTCAACATGTTCATTCTCAACATTATACTTTGCCACTTGTTTCACCTACTTTCACTCTTATATCTATTTTAACGCATTTCAATACAGTTCCAAACTTTGAACTATTAAAATGTTTAATTATTTTAATTTTTCTTATTAAAAATGCTTATTATAAGCCTATTATTGTTATTTGTTTTTACTTTAAGATTTAGCTTTAACACGAGGGTATCTTAATATAATAGCTATAATACCGCATATCCCTAATAAAAATGAATAAATGCAGTAAGGCATTACACTAAATGGTGAAATACTTGCAACGCCAGCTGCAGCTATCACTTGTGGGCTATAAGGTAAAAAGCCTTGAAAGCACCCTGCAAATATATCTAATAAACTTGCAGATTTACGTGGATCAACATCATATTCATCTGCAATATTTTTGGCTAATGGACCTGACATAATAATTGAAATTGTATTATTAGCTGTTGCAATGTCAGCTGCGCTCACTAAACCAGCAATACCAAATTCAGCACCACGTTTAGTTATAACTTTAGAACGAACAAAATTTAATAACCATTCAATTCCACCATTATGTTGAATAATTCCAACTAAACCACCGATTAACACTGCTATGATTGCAATGTCTTCCATACCTATAATACCCTCTGATACTGCATTTAGTAATCCTTTCCAACCAAAAGAACCATCAAATAAGCCAATAGCACCTGATAATAACGTACCACCGATTAACACAATGATTACATTTACCCCTACAAGCGCTAATACTAATACTAGTACATAAGGGATTACCTTAATTAAATTATAGTCATAGCTTTTAGAGTGATCTATTGAGATACCGTTAGTAAGGAAGAATAAGACAATAATTGTTAATATTGCTCCGGGTAGTACAATCCAAAAATTCACTTTGAATTTATCTTTCATTCTTGTTTTTTGAGTTCGAACAGCAGCTATGGTAGTATCTGAAATCATCGATAAATTATCGCCAAACATAGCACCACCTACAACCGTACCCATTGCTAACGCTGCTGGAATATCAGTTGCCTGTGCAAATCCAAATCCAACAGGTGCTAATGCAGCAACTGTACCTACAGAGGTACCCATTGAAATTGACACAAACATACAAATTACAAATAATCCAACGATGATTAAATTTTGAGGTATCAATGATAAACCTAGATTTACTGTTGATTCAACACCACCCATTTTTTCAGTGGTAGTTGAGAAAGCACCAGCCAATATAAATATAAATACCATTAAAATGATATTGGAATGACCTGCTCCTTTTGTAAACACTTCAACTTTGTTAGCAAATGTTTCTTTCCTATTCATTATTAAAGCAACAATAACAGTAATCGTGATAGCTACATTTAAAGGCATATTAGTGAAATCACCTGTAATGGTACCTACACCTAAAAACAATGCAATAAATAATACTAATGGAAGTAACGCCCATGCATTGCCTTTTCTTTGTTCCTCCATACTAAACCTACTTTCCTTTTTAAAAATAATTTTATTATTAAAGTTACAAGATTACTGTCATAACGTCAATAAAGTTTTATGAAAATTACATATTAAAACCATAGTTAATGTCTAAATTATCAATTAGTTGGACGCTCAATTGTAAATTGCTCACCTAATTTAGCGTAATCATTACCTGCTAAACGGGCAACTGGTTTTAATTGTTTCGCATCAATTTTACTATCACCAAAATACACATCATCTTGTATGTGGTACTTAACAATTTTTCCAATAATTAAATCAGCACCATCATCTTCAGTGCCTAATAAAATCATTTGTTCAAGTTGACATTCAAATCTAATTTTAGCTTCTTTTATAGCTGGAATATCAATCACATCAGATGAGATGGTATTGAGTTCTGTTAAATCAAGTTCATTATCTTTAGGATTAATAGATGCAGCCGTCTTATTAATTTCCTCAACATTATCTTCATCTGTAACATGCACTACAAATGATTGGCAGTTTTCTATATTAATTGCCGAATCTTTACGCTTTCCTCCTGCTCTCTGTGCCGAAATAGCAATCATAGGTGGCGCATTATTAACTATATTAAAAAAACTAAATGGCGCAGCATTTACATGTCCTTCGCTATCAGAAGATGTAACAAATGCTATTGGCCTTGGTATGATTGAACCACTTAATAGTTTATAATTTTGGATATCTGATAGTTGATTAGGATCAATATGTTTCACTGTAATCCACTCCTTTCAATACAAAAACGCAAGAGTCTTTTTTGAAACCCTTGCGTTGGATTTATATTCTGAGATATTTAATTGATTTGGATGCCACCTGTGACGCCAAAAACTTGACCAGTCGTATAACTTGAATCCTCTGAAGCAAGTAATACATATGTGCCTGAAAGCTCTACAGGTTGACCGGCTCTACCTAATGGCGTGTCTTGACCAAATTGAGGAATCGCTGATTGTGGTTGACCACCTGTTATTTGAAGTGGAGACCAAAATGGACCAGGTGCTACACAATTAACGCGAATACCCTGCTCCCCTAATTGCTCAGAGAAACTTTTTGTTAATGAGATAATCGCTGCTTTTGATGCTGCATAATCATGAATCAATGGATTTGGATTATAACCTTGAACGGATGATGTTGTAGTGATTGACGCACCAGGTTGTAAATAATCCAATGCTTTTTGAATTGTCCAGAATACTGGATATACGTTTGTTTCAAACGTTTCTTTAAAAGATTGTGTATCGAACTCTTCTAATTTATCGTGATACTGTTGATGGCCTGCTACTAATGTCACATTGTCTAAACCACCTAATTCTTTATACGCTTGTTCAACTAAATCATAGTTAAATTGTTCATCACGAATATCTCCAGGTATTAATACAGCTTTACGTCCTGCTTTTTCAATGACAGCTTTAACTTCTTGAGCATCTTGTTCTTCACTTGGAAGATAGTTTATTGCAACGTCTGCCCCTTCTTTGGCATATGCAATCGCTGCTGCACGTCCTATTGCTGAGTCTCCTCCTGTTACAAGCATTTTATAATCTAACAATCGGTTATGACCTTCATACGATGTTTCACCACAGTCAGGTTGTGGTGTTAGTTCAGATTGAAGTCCAGGTAGTTCTTGTTCTTGTTTTTCATAATCAGATGTTTTAAATTTTGTTCTTGGATCTTGTGCACCCATTATTTACTCATCTCCTAAAACATGTTTAGTGTATGTTTACCCGTTCATCATGCTTTTTAAATCACATTTTAAAAATTGTAATATAGCTACACAAATCAAACTCTTAAATGAAACATCGATTATTCATTAAATGCTGTGTCGTCAAGCAATTGATAAATCAACGTTATAAAGTACTCAGGGACTTTCTCAAGTATACGCTCATCTGGATCAAACTTTGGATGATGTAAATCGTATTTACTATTAGAACCAATAAACGCAAATACCCCTGGATGGTTAGCTAGTAAACCAGAAAAATCTTCGCCAATAGTATATGGATTCTCTAATTCTATGATTTGATAACCTACCTTTTGAGCAGCTTCCTTAGCTTGCTCAGTTAAGTATGCATCATTAAAAACTGTTCCTGGCAGTTTAGTATATATAACTTCTATATCGACATTGAACAATGCCTCTAATCCTTTAGCAATCTCTTTAAATCGTTGTTCTATATAATTTTGAACCTCTGGCTTAAATGAGCGCACTGTACCTTGGACATATGCTTGGTCAGCAATCACATTCCATGTATTCCCAGACGATACTTCTCCAATAGTTACTACAGCACTATCAAAAGCTGATAGATTTCGACTTACAATCGTTTGTAAACTTGTTATTAATTGACCAAGTACCATGACTGGATCATTACCTTGTTCTGGTTTAGCAGCATGTGCACCTTTACCGTGAATTTTAAATTCAAAACGGTCTACTGCCGATGTGATTGGTCCAGATTTAATTGCAAATTCTCCAATATTTAAAGTTGGATAGTTATGGAAACCTAATATCGCTTTAACATCGTCTAATACATCCGTCTCTGCAATCGCTTTGGCACCATATCCCGTTTCTTCTGCAGGTTGAAATATAAATTTCACGCGCCCTTTAAGCTTATCTTCTTGTTCTTTTAAATTTGTAGCAATGGCTAGAATACTTGCTATATGAATATCATGGCCACACGCATGCATCACACCTTCATTTGTTGAGGTGAATTCATGTTCAACTTGCTCTGTAATTGGTAAAGCATCTATGTCTGTGCGAACAGCAATACAAGGTTCACCATGTCCTATTTCAGCTATAAGCCCTGTTTCTAAAGGATAATCTATGATTTTTATATCATAAGCTTGTAATATGCGTTTTAATCGCTTAGTTGTTTCATATTCTTTCTGAGATACTTCAGGAAATTGGTGAAATGTGCGTCTCCATTTAACATAATCATTGTAAGTTGTCATAGCGACGGTCTTCCTTTCTTTGTAAAAATAAAGTGAATGACATAATAAATAAGTGTGCCTATAACGACACCTATAGCTAAATTGTGTGACATTAATATTAAAATAATTGTTATGCACATTACGATACTATGCTTTATAGGTGCTTCTTTTAAATGTTTAAACGTACGTCTATCAAATGTATTCATTGATATTGTAATTAATACCGAAGCCAACACTGCCATAGGAATAAAACCTACAATCGGTCCTAAAATAACGACGCAAGAGAGAAGAAATAATCCTGTAACGAATGTGGCTAATCGCGTAGTAGCACCCATTTTAAAATTAAATTTTGATTGACCTACTAAGGCGCTTGAACCATATCCACCTAATAACCCGACAAACAAATTAGCTAACCCTTGACCAATGACTTCTCGGTCTTTATTGGAGTGACTTTGTGTAATTACATCCATCATTTCATTTGTAAGATTTGTTTGTACTACGGAAATAATAGACATGGTTAATGCATATAACGTAATAATACTTAATGCATGTAAGTTTAAAAGTTCTGTATAAACAGAAATTTTAGGAAAGGTAAGTCGAATTTCTGCTAAATCGTGGACTAATTGAACATTCGGTTTAAGAAAATAACTTGCTATAGTCACGACGATTATAGCTATAAGCGGAGCTGGCATAAATCGAATAAATGTTGAAGATAAATAAATTATTAGAAATGTAGCGATTGCTACTAAATAAGTCGCAGTAGTTATACCAAAAATATATTTTATTTGCGTTGTAAGTAATAGAATGCCCAATGCATTCATAAAGCCAATAACAACAGTATCTGGAATATGATTAAGGATCTTATCTATGTGACACATGCCAAAGATAATTAGAATGATGCCCATTATAAGTGTGGCCATTATTAAGTAATGAATATTGTATTGTTCTACTAGTGGTGCACCTACTATTGAAATACCACTACTTGGTCCAGACACCATACTTATTCGTTCTCCAAGAAAGCTAATGAATAACATCATTAATCCACAACTCATTAACCCTATCGTAGGACTGATATGAACAATAAATGAGAAGGCTATAGCCACAGGGAGTAGTGCTAAACCCATTAAGATACCTGCCATTATATTTTGCGAGATATCTCCAAGCCATTGTTGCTTATAACTTAACCGCTTCATCACCATCCATTACCTCCCTAATTATTTATATCGTAACATAATTGTCAAACTTTTCTATCAATTAAAAGTAATTAAAAAAGTAGAACAGAATTCAACGCGAATTCAACGTTCTACTCTTTCATGTTTGAATTTAATTTTAAAGATTATCGTTATCTTCTATTTTCAGAGTCATATACGACAATTTAATTCTACTTTTTAAACTAGGAAATGGTGAATTAGATTCGCCGCTAACTTTGACGTACGATTATCAACATCATAGTCTGGGTTAGTTTCTGCAATACTAATTGATGATACCTTATCGCTTAATATTACACGCTTACTTATTTCAAATACGGAATGAGGATATAATCCTAATACACTAGGTGAACTTACACCAGGCGCGAACGCACTGTCAATAACATCCATACATATGGTAAACATAATCGTATCATGGTCATGAATAAATCTTTCTATTTTATCTTTAATAGTCGGTGACACTTGATGTAAAAGTTCCTCCGCATACACATAAATAATATTATTATCTTTTGCATAATCATATAACGCACGCGTATTACCACCTTGAGCCAAGCCTAAAACTAGATAATCGACATTTTCGTCATTATCTAAAATTTCTCGGAACATAGTGCCAGATGTAGGTGGCTCATCAGGACGTGTGTCAAAATGAGCATCAATATTGATAATTCCAATTGAAGCATCTGAATAGACTTCTCTTGTAGCCAAATATTGTGCATATGCAATATCATGGCCACCTCCAATTAAAAAAGCCTGTTTATGTTGCTTAATAACTTTAGCAGACCATTGTGCCATCTCTTGTTGCGTTTCTCTAAGATGATTACTTGTATGTTCAACATTACCGTAATCAATCAACATTTCGCACTCACTTAAATCTGGAAGTTTCGCGAATTCATGTTTTATGATATCTGGTCCCTTCCTTGATCCGATTCTACCTTTATTGTTTTCAACACCTTTATCAACGGCATATCCTAAGAGACCAACACCTGTCTTATCACTTACGTTTTCCATATTTTCCAAATTAGCGAACTTAACTGTTTGAAAATGTCTAAACTGTTTAGGATCTGTTTCACTATCCAAACGACCAGTCCATAGTTTTGGATTACCTTGTGTATACATTATGTTGCCTCCTATTTATTTACTCTATAGCATTATCTTACATCATAATGAGATTTATCGTTACCATTTGTTTATATTTATGATTACCCTTTTCAAATTAATTTAAGACATTAAAAATTGTTTTCAATCATATAAAAATAATTCAAGACTATTACATTTTAATGATATTTAAAATGGACAATTTATTTATGGCCTTGTAATATGTATAATATTAAAGAAAGAGTTTTTACGGTTACCCTAATGGAGGTTACATAAATGAAGACGAATCGTATATCAGGATTTCAGTGGGCGTTAACTATCTTCGTATTCTTCGTTGTCACGATGGCGCTATCATTAATCCTACGAGATTTTCAAGCATCAGTAGGTATTAAACGTTTTGTATTTGATATTACTGATCTTGCACCGTTTATCGCAGCAATTGTTTGTATTATTGCATTTAAAGATAAACGTGCTCAATTAGCTGGATTAAAATTTTCAGTTGATATTAGAGTCATTGAACGTATATTACTAGCATTGATTTTACCGCTAGTTATTTTCATGATTGGCATGTTTAGTTTTAACACATTTGCCGATAGTTTTATTTTATTACAAGCAACTGATTTATCTGTATCAGTTCCTACAATTATTATTGGTCATATTTTAATGGCATTTTTTGCGGAGTTTGGATTCCGTTCTTATTTACAAAATATTGTAGAAAACAAAGTTAATACATTTTTCGCTTCAATCATTGTCGGTTTGATTTATTCTATATGGGCCGCTAACACGACATATGGAATGGAATATGCAGGATACCATTTCCTTTATACTTTCATGTTCTCAATTATTATTGGTGAACTCATACGCGCAACTAAAGGACGTACGATATATATCGCTCTCTTATTCCATGCAACAATGTCATTTGCACAAGTATTCTTATTTAGTGAAGAAACTGGCGACCTATTCTCAATGAAAGTTATCGCATTAAGTACGACGTTAGTCGGCATTATCTTTATCATTTTAAGTTTAATTATTAGATTTATTGTTTATAAAACAACTAATCGTTCACTTGATGAAGTTGAACCTAATAATTATTTAGACCATATGAATGATGACGATACATCTACTTCAAATGAAACAAAGTCTGAAGATCATGAACATAACGATAAAAAAGACAGCTTCACTGAGAGTCAACTTAATGAAGATCATGTTGAACATAAATCACAGTCTGAGAATCAAACTGATTCTTCAAATGATAAACTTAAAGAGAACACATCTTATAAAGAAGATAGACGTTCATCTGTAGTTGATGATGCTAAGGATGAAATAGATCAAATGAAAGATACATCTAGTCATAAAACTGAGAAGTAAAGCTTATATTACGCCTTCTTATGAAGGCTAAGTGCACATACAAATAGCCAGAAAATGAATTTTTCTTAGTTCATTTTCTGGCTTATTTTTATTTATTTTAGTTAGATTTGTTTATGAATTTAACGCCATCTTGTGTACCTACTATAACTTGATCTGTTATATCTAAAAAATATCCAGTTTCTAAGACGCCTGTTAGATGAATTAAATACTCATGAAATTGATATGGATCAATCTGTTTATTTAACTGACAATCTAAAATGTAATTGCCATTATCCGTTATAAATGGTACATCATCACTCATTCGACGCTCTGTAATAATATCATCATAAGCTTCAATTTTTTTAGCGATATGGAACCAATTGAACTTATCCACCTCTACTGGCAGTTTGAAACTTTCACCTAAGTAATTTACGAGCTTGCTTTCATCTGCTAAAACTACAAAACGATGAGCCATTTCATCTATTACTTTTTCGCGAAATAGCGCTCCACCACCGCCTTTAATTAAATTGAGATTATCATCCACTTCATCAGCACCATCAATTGCTAAATCAACATGACCAACATCATTAATATCAACAACATTAATATCTAGTTTTTTTGCAATAAATGCACTTTTATTAGAAGTACACACGCCAGTGATATTTAATTGTTCTTTGTGAATTCTTTCAGCGAGCTTTGGAATAAGCAATTCAATAGTACTACCCGTTCCAATTCCTAGCACCATATTATCTTCAATTTGAGCTACAGCATCATCTACTGTCATGATTTTAAGTTCTTTAGAATCTTTCATTTAACTGTGACCCCTTTTCAAATATACTCACTCATTATTTTACATGACGTTCAAACAAATACCTAGTTCAATATCGGAAATTATTTTATCATTTTTCTTATATTTTAATTATTAATATAGTAGAATTTTTCTTAACACTTTAATTAAGGGGGGCAATAAATATGATTTCAGTATGTGCAATTTCAGTAGGACAAATTAAACAATTAGATTACGGTCAAAAGAGAGAAATGTTGTCCGCTTTGAATAAATCTCCTATTTCTGAAACAATGTGGTTATCAAGAACTGGATTTGTTGATGATGAACAGGCATATAAAGACCATGGTGGTCGACATAAAGCAGTATGCTGTTTTAGCAAATCTCATTATCAAATGTATAAAAATGATTTAAATACGCTTCCTGATTACGCAATGTTTGGTGAAAATTTAACTTTGGAAAATTTAGATGAATCAGACGTGTTCTTTGGAAATCAATATCGTTTAGGTGAAGCAATTTTAGAGGTATCTGAAATAAGAGAACCTTGTTGGAAAATTCAAACAAAGTACGGTATAAAAGACTTAGTTAAAAGAATGTCTACTAGTGGAAAAACAGGCTTCTATTTTCGAGTGTTACAAGAAGGATATGTAGATCAAGATGATGATTTAGAATTAATTCAGTTGGCAGATGAAGCAACTCGACTTTCTGTACAAGAGCTTAACGATATTTACTATAATAATCGCAAAAATGTATCTCGACTGAAGTATGCGCTACAAAATCCATATTTATCTGAAATGCGTTTAGCTAAATTACAAAAGTTATATGATAATGCAATGAAATAAATTCTATTTAGCATAAGATAAAGCGGATAAATCGTACTGACGATGTACCCGCTTTAATGTTTTTTACTTTATTTTTCTGATATATGATAAGTTGTTTTAGAATAAAAATGCTCGTTAGCTTTTAAAATAGAGTTTGCTTTATTACCATACAAATTAATATCATTAGGTAAAAATTGTGTTTCTAGAGATATACCTGAATGTGGTTTATAAATATTAAAATCACTATCCCAATCTTTCGTATCATTAAATGTATAGATGACAACGTTTGGCATAGATGACGTAACATCTAATTGAAACTCATCATTTTCAATGAAAAATTGTTGATTTCCAACATCAAAAGGGTGATCTAATCCATTTCTAGAACCAATTTGCTCTTTAAGTAGTTCATTATCAGAGTTAAAAATATCACTAAAAGATATACTGTTTGTTTTAAAGATAGCTAACAAATCAATTGAACTAGTATTTTTAATAAGGTTGTTTCGATCAATTGGATACATATTTAATTGCTCACTCTTAATTTTATGATTATCTATAACATTATTGTCTCTATTCAAATTAAAATAAACATGATTAGTTGGATTAAATAATGTATCTTGATTTGTCTGTGCTTCATATTCTACTGTCCAACAGTGTTCGACGTCATAAGTATGTATCACTTTAATAGTCATATCCCCTGGATACCCATCTTCCATTGACTTTAGTTGAACTGTAAAAGTAACCTTAATATTCGTGATATTATCTTGAATGTCGTAATTAAAAAGTCTTTTATCTAAACCATTACTGCCACCATGAAGGTGATGTACGTTATTATTAGCTTCTAATTGATATTCCTCATCGTTCAAATGAAATTCGGCATTTCCAATACGTCCAGCGTAGCGACCGATAGTAGCACCGAAATGATACGGATTTGATGGATAAAACTCATCCGCTTCAACTCTATTGCCTAATACAATGTTGTTATCATGGTACTTCCATGATACGATGCGCGCACCGAAATTTGTGAATACAATATTGGTTTCATCGTTGTCAATTTTAATTAAGTCAATACCATGTCTTTGCTTTTCTACTTCAACTATCATTACTTACGTCTCCCTCTTAAACACGCTTAATCAGGTTCTGCTCGGTAATATCATAACGCATACACCAATAATACAGATGCATGCTCCAATTAAATCGTACTTATCAGATGCTTGTTTATCGACAATATACGCCCAAATTAAGCTCATTACAATAAACACGCCACCATAAGCAGCATAAACACGACCGAAAGTTGGAAACGACTGGAATGTTGCAATGACACCATACATCATTAATATAACGCCACCTATAAATCCCAACCAACTTGATTGTCCTTCCCTTAACCACAACCAAATTAGATAGCCACCACCAATTTCACAGAGACCTGCTAATAAAAAGATAAAGATTGAATAGAGCATTGAAATGACCTCCAACTTGTAATAAAGTTATCCTCATTGTATCAATGCAATGATACCTTTATCTATTTAAATTTTAAGCACTGACTTTTTCACATACATATTGTTACACTTTTTTTATTAATATTCCATAGATTTTATATAAATTAAAAAATGAAAACGCTATCTATTAAAATTTTTAATAGACAGCGTTTGCGTAACACTTTTATTCATGAAGTGTGCTGCGAATTTGTTTGTTTTTAAGCTTGAGAATCAATAATTCAACGACAATGACTATGATTGTAATGAAAGCAGCCAATGGCATTTGTTGCATGATTAATTCGATGATTATATCAATGATACACACAATAGTTAATCCGATCGTCATCCAGATAAAATTAGTCGCATGTACTTTTAATATGACTAATTTCTGTTGTTCATCTGCATATCTATAATTTGGGATTAAATCTATTACACCTTTAGGTGACGCACCACGATTCTCTATGGTAGGGGTATCCATTTCTGTATATTTAATTCGCTTATCATCAAACATACATAGTGCGACAACTACACCTACTCCTAAAATAAGCCCACTCGGTTCAAACACCCATTCATAGTTACTTGTATGATTAATGTTCGGTGTTATTATGTTAGCGATGAGAACCATATAAACTATCCACAGAATAAGATAAACAATTCTTTTTAATTTAGAATGACGATTTAGTTTTGATTTATCGCTAAAGTCATGTACATAAATATGAATATCATCAACTGTTTCTGAATGAATTGTTAATTTACAAACAATAACAATTAAAAGTAATAAACTACCAATAAAAAATGGTGAAAGAAATTGCCGTTGCAAGTCGTTGAACATTGCAAAAGCAATGATGGCACATAAGAAATTTAAACTTAAAATGCCAAGTTTAGCTTACAATGTAATTTTTTCTACTTGCAAAGCTTCATCATTTTTAGTCATTCTCTACCTCCCAGAATAAATCATTCAAAGTAACACCTAGCGTCTTAGCTATATTAATACATAATTTTAATGACGGATTATACTTATCATTCTCTATCATGTTAATGGTTTGACGTGATACTCCAACTGATCGTGCAAGTTCTAATTGCGAAATCTTCTTCGCACCACGATAAACTTTAACTTTATTCATATCTCCACACTTCTTTCAACATCCCATATTATTCATCATAACGATATAATGCTAATATCGTCAAATATATATGACACTTATATTTAAGTCTTTAAATTCTTGGTTAATTTCAATTATAATTGCAATCATAATATATTTTAATCCTGTTATACCAGTCTAAGCATCAGCTTTAATTATCAGTTATTAAATTTTCAAGAGAAGGAAGGTGTTCATGTGGATTTTGTATCAAGACCAACGACTGAAACCGCTAAAGCGTTATTAGGTGTCAAAGTCATATATGAAGACGAATTTCAAACGTATAGTGGCTATATTGTTGAAACAGAAGCTTATTTAGGTTTTACAGATCGAGCGGCTCATGGATTTGGAGGTAAGCAAACGCCAAAAGTGACTTCACTTTATAAAAGAGGCGGCACCATTTACGGACATGTGATGCACACACATTTATTAGTGAATTTCGTAACTCAAAACGAAGGTGTCCCTGAAGGAGTACTGATTCGAGCTATTGAACCTTTAGATGGCATTGAAATGATGAAACATAATCGTAATAAGTCAGGATATGAATTAACAAATGGACCCGGAAAATGGACAAAAGCGTTTAATATACCTAGAGCAATTGATGGTGCCACATTAAATGATTGTCGCTTATCCATTGATACTAAACACCGTAAATACCCTAGGGACATTGTTGAAAGTGCTAGAATTGGAATACCGAATAAAGGCGACTGGACTAATAAACCGTTGCGATACACAGTTAAAGGTAATCCATTTGTTTCACATATACGTAAATCAGACTGCCTAAATCCAGATGAAACTTGGAAATAAAGAAAATAGACATTCTAGAAATCTTATTCCTTAAAATGGGCCTTTATGACTATTTCTAAATTGTTTAATATCAACAGATCTATTTTCATAGATATTACAAATTAATATTCCAATTCGTTTTTTATCTTTTTATAAACTTATTAAAATTTCGTATTATATAAAAACTATAATACCTATCCTAGAAATCTATATTTTTTATATGTATAATGTTATATATGGGGATTTGTAGCGCTTACAAGAAGTGCTATTTTAAATTTTTAAACTCGTTTATAAAGGGGGCTATAAAAATGGAAATAGATGCGGTCACAACACTATGTCTTGCCTGTCTTTTATTTTTACTAGGTGAATTCGTCGTCAAGCACGTTTCATTTTTACAAAGAATTTGTATACCACCTCCCGTTATAGGAGGATTATTATTTGCAATTCTAGTTGCAGTCTTAGATACCTTAAATATTATTCAAATTAAATTAGATGCTAGCTTTATTCAAGATTTCTTCATGATGGTATTCTTCACTACTATTGGATTAGGTGCATCTTTTAAATTATTTAAAATTGGTGGGAAAGTTTTAATACTTTACTTTGTATGCTGTGCATTTCTGGCAATATGCCAAAATTTCATTGGTATCTCATTAGCTAAAGTATTACATATTAAACCATTGTTAGGTTTAACAGCTGGTTCAATGTCAATGGAAGGTGGACACGGGAATGCAGCGGCTTATGGTAAAACGCTCGAAGAAAGTTTTAATATTGATTCAGCTATCACAGCTGCACTTGCAGCAGCAACTTTAGGCTTAGTATTTGGTGGATTAATTGGTGGACCATTAGTAAAGGCACTCATTAAACGCTATAACCTAAAACCTGAAAACAGCGATGATTCGTTTAAAGATTATAGTAAAGTAGAATCTAATGAAGTGCTACATCGTAAATATCAACCTACACAAGTATTTTTTATACAATTAACAATTATTGCACTGTGCATGTCAGTAGGTACATGGATAGGCGATCAATTTTCTAATTTAACTGGTCAAAGTTTACCTATGTATGTAGGCTCAATGTTTGTAGCAGTTGCAATTCGAAATGTATCGGAATATGCGAACATACAACTCATCGATTTAAAACTGAATGATCAAATTGGTGATGTGGCTCTAGGCTTATTCTTATCACTAGCATTGATGAGTATTCAACTTACACAAGTGTATTCACTTGCATTACCTCTTATCGCTATCGTTTTAGTTCAAGTCGTGTTTATTTCATTATTTGCATTCTTTATACTATTTAGAGTGCTTGGTAAAGACTATGATGCTGCTGTTATGGCTGGTGGGTTTATAGGTCATGGTTTAGGGGCTACACCAAACGCGATGGCAAATTTAGATGTAATTACTAAAAAATATGGTAGTTCACCAAAATCATATCTTGTCGTTCCTATAGTTGGAGCCTTCTTAATTGACTTAGCAGGTGTACCTATCGTTATGGGCTTTATGAATATTTTTGGAAACTAAAGTTTTATATTATGCATTATAAAAAAGCAAGTTGGGAGTCCAAACTCTCAGCTTGCTTTATTTGTGTAATTTATTAATGCGAATTATGGTTGAATAACCTATTCATTATTACCCTCTATGAATGTCTAAACCACGTTGTTCAATCCATGACATTAACTTATGGTCGAAAACGAACTTACTTTGTTTTAATTCACTAATATCTCGCGCATTTAACATTGTCATAATTGATTTCGTATGTTCAATAAATGACTCAACATACTCAATCGTTGTCGTAATGCCCCCATTTTCAACTTGATTTAAGAATGGTCGAGACATACCTACAGCTTTAGCACCTAATGCTAGGCTCTTAACAACATCTAGAGGTGTACGTACACCACCACTAGCAAAGACATTAAGTGAATCTTGATAAGCTGAACTTTCAAGCAATGACTCTACAGTTGACTGTCCCCAATTTGCAAGATAGTCCATATCTTTATTTGAACGACGCTCATTTTCAATTGTGACAAAGTTTGTTCCACCTTTACCACTTACATCAACGTATGTAACACCAACATCAATTAAATCTTTATATAATTCTTTGCTCATGCCGAAGCCAACTTCTTTAATAATAACTGGAACATCAACACGTTGAACAATAGCTGCTACATTATCTAACCAAGTCGAGAATTCACGATTCCCTTCAGGCATCACAAGTTCTTGTGGTGCGTTCACATGAATTTGTAAAGCCTGTGCATCTAATAAACTAACCGCTTCTACGGCTTTATCTACAGGAACATCGGCACCAACATTACTAAAGATTATACCTTCTGGATTGGTTTGACGTGCAATACTGAATGATTCCGCCATTTTAGGATTTCTCAAAGCGGCATGTGTAGAGCCTACAGCCATTGCTAATCCAGTTTCTCTAGCGACAACTGCAAGCTTCTCATTAATTTGTTTTGTCCATTCACTGCCGCCTGTCATCGCATTGATATAAATAGGATATGTCATATCAAAATCTGTTGTTCGACTTGTTAAGTCTACTTCATCTACATTTATGCTAGGGATTGAATGATGCACGAATCTTACTCGATCAAAGTCTGATTGAGGTGCATCACTTTGAGCCATTGCTATTTCAACATGTTCATTTTTCCTCTGTTCTCTTTGAAAGTCACTCATCTTTATACCTACCTTTGCTTAAATTAATAAAGTTTCAATTATATTAGAACCATTTTTTTCTTTTGAAAAAGATAATCAATGCAATAGCTATAATTAACATGACGATCATACAAATTGGATAACTATATTGCCATTTAAGTTCTGGCATATATTCGAAATTCATGCCATAGACACCTGCAATAAATGTTAAAGGTGAGAAAATGACTGAAACCAATGTTAATACTTGCATGATACTATTCATTCGAAATGATGAATAAGATTCGAAGTTCTCTCTTATTTCATTAGCCATCTCCTGTGATGTTCTTATGATATTATTTTGCTTTATTAGATGGTCATCGATATGTTGAATATACATCGAATGCTTACTATCTACAATCAAATTACCTTCAGTTTTAATTGTATTAACTAATTCTTGCATAGGGAATAATACCCTTTTAATTTTGATTAAATCAGATTTAATTTGAAAAACATTATCCATTATTTTTTTACTTTGAGTATCATCTACATGTGCATCTTCAAAGTTATATGTTTTATCCTCAATTGTATATACGAATTCAAAATATTTATCAACCATCATATCTAAAATATGTATCACTATATCTGCACAATCCAAGTCTGGATCATGATGTTGTGCATTCATTTTAGCCACTTCATTTAACGATTCAAAATGTTTGTGGTGATATGTAACAAGTACTCTCTCACTTAAAAATACATTTAAGGAAATTGGAGAAAAATCATCTTTGTACATACTGTGAAATACTAAATATTGATATGATTCATAGGATTTATATTTTACACGTGGCACACCTGTAATGGCGTCTTCTAACTCTAAATAGTTAAATTCAAATTGACTGATTAAATAATCATTCTCTGCTTGTGTTGCATTTTCAAAATCAAACCATACAATTGTTGCTGTTTCAGGAATCTCCTTCACACTATCAACTTGAGTGAGCGATTGATTTTTAGTTTGATATCGAATTGTCATAGTCATTGTTACGTTTACCTCCTACATAACCATACGTCTTTCATTCTACCATGAATTAAATCATGTGTATGTGTTATTTTTATTTAGTAAAATAGAATTATCAATATATGAATGAGGTCTTTAGTAATGAGTAATCCTGTAATTATTAATAAAGTAGTAGAAGCAAATCAAATTGATCATAACAACCACATGCATGACTCAGAATATAATAAAGTGTTTAGTGAAGCTGTAAATGAATTTAACTACACGCATGGACTTTCTTTAAAGGAACGTGAGGTACTTCAATACACAATGTTCACTTTAGAAGAACATACGACGTATCTAGCAGAGTTATCACTTAATTCAGCTTACCGAATCGAAGTTTATATTTATGATTATGATTATAAGCGTGTACATTTCTTTTTAATGCTTTATACAGATGAAGGTGAACTAGCTGCAACTAACGAAGTGATCATGATGGGAATTGATAGTAACAAACGTAAGTCTGATCCTTTTCCAAGTGATTATCATCAAAGCATTGCTAATTATTATAGTCACCAAGGTACTATTGATTGGCCTAAACAATTAGGTCATCAAATAGGAATACCTAAAAAGGAGAACTAAAAATGGTATCACAATTCCGCAATCAACTATTAGAATTATTATATGATTTAAATGATGAGCTTAAAGTAAACTTAATAGAACTCAATAGTACGAAACAATTATTTATGAATGGTCCTAGTCAGGAATTGCTTAAAAGAGCATTTAATATTAGTTATTATCAAGGACAGAAACAGGCTATTGAAGCATTACAAAATATCGTTGCATCAGAGGAAAATGAAGAAGTTTTGAAACGCTTATTAAATGACTATGCAAGTCAATTTGCGAACTTATCATCGAATTTAGTGAATTTGTTAAATCAACAAGACGTATCTCAAATAGATTTGGCACAAGGCATAGACAATTATTATCATAACTTAGGTCAACAAACGGTTATAACTAAAGTTCAAAATTTAATTTAAAAATTTAGAACAATGAAGTTATTCATATTTCATGATATGAAGTGACAGAAGACGAGAACTCATCTTCAACAAAAAGAACTGAGAAGGACCAATTAAATGCCCTTCTCAGTTCAATTACCTACGTCATATCTGCTAAATAGACTTAGAGTACTTTTTTTATCAAGCTATGTTTTGTTTGATGTTAATTATGCATCAATCGTCTTAGTGATTTGTTTAATTACTTTGTGTGACTCACGTATAGGGAATAAAGGGAAATCGTGGAACATTTTCGGATACTCAAAGAATTGAACTGGTTGTCCCTTTTCCTCCAAATTATATACAAAACGCTTCATATCTGGATGATAAATTTCTCTGCCACCACCGAATATAACGATAGGTGGTAAATCGTGTAGTTGTCCATAAATTGGTGATATTAATGGATTAGCTAGTGCTTCTCCTTGCGTCCATACATTGAATATACGTTGCAAACCATCCCTATTGACGAAACGGTCTTTATTGCTTAAATCCTCAGTAATTTCAGGATTAGTCAATGTTGCATCCAACATTGGTGAAAGTAGATAAACTTTATTAGGTAATGGTTGATTATTAGCCACAAGTTGTTGAACGTAACTTAGTGCTAATGCCCCCCCAGTACCATCTCCCATAATAACGATATGTTTGGCATCCACTTCTTCTAATAAAGATTGATATATCCCATCGATTGCTTTAAATGTGTCTTGAATATTGTGTTCTGGTGCTTTAGGATAAATTGGCAACACAACTTCATAAAGCGTACTAAGTGCAAGTTTATCCATAAATCTCCAATGAAATGGTGAGGGTTGTAACGTATTATAACCACCATGAATATAGAGAATTTTCTTTTTTGTTTCATGACGAAAGTTAAATCTAAATACTTGCATATCATCGTGTGACAACTTATCTAAATTAGATTTAACATTTAAACTTGAAGGTTGTTTATGCTTCGCTTGATTAATATCTTTTCTTTTATCCATGAACTTATCGAAATCTGAATCATTATCAAACATTATTGAACGATTGTGCAGTAAGTATCGATTGATGATTCGATTAACCATATGTGATCTCATAAAATTCTACCTACCTTAATTAATAATAAATTACTTAAACGTCATTACATTAAGCACAAAAAGCGATATAATGAAAACTATGTTCTAAAAAATCATGATTAAATATTTAATATAATATTGTTAATTGCATATTAAATTCAGTATAAATTAGTCAATCTTAGAAAACAAATGAATTATAGAAAAGGAGTTAGAAAAGTGTCAGAAAGAAAAACAACACAATATGATAATAGACCTCCTATTGATAATCACAACTATCTTCGTTCTAATCGTAACAACCGAAAAAGAAGATCTTGGGTGAGTTTAATTATCCAAATCATAATTTTCATATTAGTAGCTATTACGGGTTATAGTATGTACAAACAACCTATCTTTAATTTAGCATTTGCTAATCAACCCATTAGTTACGGTCAGATTAAAGATTTTCAGAATACGGTTACACAAATAGGTACATTTAATATTAATTTAAGCCAATTAGCTAATCTTGAAGATGTGGCCAATCGTCTCGTATTCGTTTTTAATACATTTTTCATTTTAACAATTGTAAGTTTAGTTATCACTATTTTGACTATTATCTTCAATCGAACTTTATTAAAGATTTTAAATTTTATTGTGATTTCAATATTATTAATCATGTCACTGTATTTTGGATATGCAATACAAGTAATTGGTCAACGAATTGCTGATAAACTACAAAGTTTCTCATTAAATGTTTCTGCTAATCAAATTATTAGTGAAGCGGATGCTATTCATAATGCACTTATTTTATTAGTATGTAGTCTAGCTTTATTAATTGTTAGTTTCTTTTTCAGAAATCGGAAAACGAACCATCCTAAAATCAAATAATATATTTTTTGCCATTGTAGACGCGATAATTTAGTCACAATGGCTTTTTTCTAATAAAAAAAGTATCGATCACACTTAAAGAAGTGTACGGATACTTTAAAAATAATGTCCCCCAACATCATTTTATTTAAATTTATTACTTTCTGCATGCATCATTCTTTCATGTTCTGCATCAGCGCCTTTTTTACCTTTTAAGAATAAACTTAAAATAAATGCTAAGACTGCTAATCCAGTCGCAATCCAGAATGCATCGTTAATGCCTTCGATATATGCAAGCTGATTTACGTATTTTAAGATAGCTTGTAATGCTTCAGATTGACCACCATATTGTGCCGCCATTTGACGGACGTGGTCTTGGATCACAGGATTTGTTTTATCTAATTCATCTGTAAACGCACCAACATGATTTGTTGTTTGCGTCGTCATAACAGTAACAAGAATCGCAGTACCAATTGAACCAGCCAATTGTCTCATCGTGTTTAGGAATGCATTACCATGAGAAATAAGTCTTGGTGGCAGTGCGTTAATGGCTGCTGTCATAAGTGGCATCATTACAAACGCCATACCGAATGATCGAATCACATATATACTCATTATATGAAGATATGATGTATCCATATTTAATTTAGTAAGTTCCCATGTTCCGTAAGCCATTACAGCTATACCAAACAATGCTAAAGGTTTTAAACCAATAGTATCAAGTAGCTTACCAGTGATTGGTCCTAATATACCCATCACTAATGAACCAGGAAGTAATAACAGTCCTGAATCAAGTGCTGAGAAACCACGTAAATTTTGTAAGTAGATAGGTAATAAAATCATACCACCGAATAAACTCATCATAACAACCATGTTAATAATAGTTGTTAATGTAAATGTTGATGATTTCAACACTTCAAGATTTAACATTGGCGCTCTCATTGTTAATTCACGAATGACGAATGCAGCAATGAATATCGCACCAATTATGAACATCGTTACGATTTCAGCTGAACCCCAACCTTTATTACCGGCTTCACTAAATCCGTATAATAGTGCACCAAATCCAATCGTACTGTAAACGATACCTTGATAGTCGGCTCTTGGATTTGTTGTTCTTTGATATAATCTGAACCAGAAATAGCCAAATATCATTGCAGCAATTCCTAGGAAGAACATACCATAGAACATAACGTTCCAATGATAATTTTGAACGATGTAACCTGATAAAGTTGGTCCAATAGCTGGCGCCAATATCATTGCTATACCCATCGTTCCCATTGCAACGCCACGTTTTTCAGGTGGGAAGATTGTAACGATTACGTTAGAACCTAATGGCATTAATACACCAGCACCAATGGCTTGTAGTACACGTCCACCCATCATCATAGGGAAGTTATTAGAAAGTGCACAGACAAGTGAACCAATGGTGAATAATAAAAGTGCAATAATAAATAACTTACGATAAGAGTATTTATTAAATAAGAACGCACTTATTGGAATTAAAATACCATTTACTAACATGAATCCTGTCATCAACCATTGTCCAGTTGACGCAGAAATATTGAATTCTGTATTAATCTTAGGCAATGCAACGTTTAATAACGTTTGGTTTAAGATGGCTATAAACATACCAAACAACATTGCTGCTAAAATTTTATTTCTTGTAATCCCTTTTCCAAAAACAAAATCTTCTTTTTGTTTCTTAATACGTTCGTTTACACGTCCTTCTTGAGAATCAGGATTAATCGGTTCATAAATTGAATCCTTAGGTAGATGTTGATTATTTACATCATCATCTTGCTTGTCATCCTCAGTAGCATCATCAGCATAATGTAAGGAATGTGATGCTTGCTTTTGCTCAGGATGCATTTGCTCTGATACATGATCTTGCTGATCTTGTTCATTCTCGAAATGATTTTTTCGTTTATCATTTTCAATGTGTCTATCTTCAGAGTTCGTGTGACGCTGTTTATCATCGTCTCTTTGAGAATCTTGCGTACGATTCAACGCTTTATCTCGGTCTAAGTCACTGATTTTAAATTTAGATGGATTACTTTGACTTTTAGATTCTTCATTTACGTGTTGTCCCCTAGCTTGGTTCTTACGCTTCTTACGTGATTTCAACACAAGAACGTTAACTAAACCAACTAAAATGACCGCTAAAACAATATATCCAACAATGAAGGTCGTTGTCATTCTATGACCTCCTTAGTCTTTATGAATTTTTACTTCAGCGTTCATTCCAGGAACAACATTTTTAGATGGTGCAGAATCTAAAGAAATTTTAACTGGTACTACTTGAGATACTTTAGTGTAGTTACCGTCAGTGTTAGATGATGGCATTAATGAGAAGCTAGCTGCAGTTGCTTGGCCTACTTCTTCAACTTTACCGTCAACGTCAGAATCTTCACCGTCGATTGTTACGTCAACTTTGTCGCCTTTTTCTACACTGCTAACATCTTTTTCGTCAATATTTGCTGTAATATATAAATCATCTAAATTGTAAGCATAAGCAATTGGTGAACCTGCTTGTGCAACTGAACCTTCCATACCACTTGTTTTAACGATAGTTCCGTTTTGTGGCATTTTGATATCCATTGTTTGTGACTCACCGCTTTGGCTTTGACCACTCACTTCTGCTACTTTGTCACCTTTTTTAACTTTGTCCCCTTGTTTTACATCAAGGGATTTAATTTGACCTGAAGTTGGGCTAGAGATTTGAATTTGTTCTCCATCAACTTTGGCATTATCAGTTGTTACAAAGCTTGTAGCATTATGATATAAATAGAAACCTACAATACCAACTACAACTAGAACAACGATTGTGATGATATTAATTAACACCATTTTCTTCATTGAACATTTCCTCCTATTTGCTTTTCAAAATCACTTTTAATATTATAAAGACATATAAATAAAATTAACACCAACAATTATTAGTAAATTGTCGGCTAAATGAAGTACGAGATAAATCAGGTGACAAGATGAAGCAAAATGCTAAATATAAAATTATAAAAAGTTTAATTGATTTATTAGAAATTTATCCCTTCGAAAATATATCTATAAAGATGATTTGCGCAAATAGTAATGTCAATCGGTCAACTTTCTATGATCACTTTCAAGATAAATTTGACTTGCTATCAAAAATCCAAAATTATCATTTAAATAAATATGAACACTTACTCAACACATTCTCTTTTAATTTTGATAATATAAAAAAAAATCCTGAAAAAGTTTATAAATTCTTTCATATTATTCTAAAATATATCTATAGAAAAAAAGCGTTTTACCACGCTATTTTTATTTCTCATCCAAATAAAGAATTAGTTATGGAATATATTGATATTACGAAACAATATTACGCAAGATTTTTAGGAGAAAATAATACAACCATTCAAAACGTGCCTTTTTTTATAACTTATACAATGAGTGGTCAAATAGGTGTCATTTTAAATTGGTTAAGATTAGGGTGTCAAGAAAGCCCGGATGAAGTAGCAAGTGCATTACTAGCTAATACTTTAAAAGTTCAAAGATAGTTGCATTTAATCAATGAAGAAGCCATTAATTGAGTTAACTCGATTAATGGCTTCTTCACTTTGATACTGTATTTAATTATTTCATCGTAGCATAATAATTAATTTAGTTTCTTTTATACTTTGTCATGCTTAAATACTTTAATATTTAATAATTGTAAAATGATAAGTAAAATTGCTGTGAGACTAATAATAATGATATAAGGCATACTGTTATATTCACCTTTTAGGTTAACAAGTGGTGTCACAAGGCCGCCTAATAAAGATTGTAATAATCCCAATAAACTTGATGCGCTCCCGCTTCCGGTTGTACGTTCTTCCATTGCAATTGAAAATCCTAATGTCGCGACGCCTGTAACAGGTGCCACTAAAACGATAAAACCTATAACTAATAACGCAAAATGCCAATGATTTATTAATGTTAACGATACAATCACAACGCCAAAGATTTGGATAATTGTAAATGCACGTAGTAGCACTTGTGGGTGAAAATAGTCTACTAATTTTCCAGCAATCTGACTCGCAATAATAAGTGTGATTCCCACTCTGCAAACATCCAACTAAAGTGTAATGGCGAAACACCATATATTTTTTGAACTAAAAATGGTGATGCAGAAATGTAACTAAATAACATGATGAATGTAACGCCTTGAATGAGCATTGGTAAGACAAATCGTGGTGTTGTGAGTAAACTTTTAAAGTTACTAAAAATCACATTCACTCCACTGCTATCACGATTTTCTACCGATAAAGATTCAGGAACTTTAAACAATGAACCTAACACCATTAATACACCAAATAGCGTTAAAATGACAAAAACCATTCGCCAAACAGCAAAACTCAATATTAAGCCACCTAAAGCGGGTGCAATCACAGGAGCTACACCATTAACTAGCATGAGTAGTGCTAAAAATTTAGTCAGTTCATTTCCACGATACATGTCACTAGCAATCGCTCTTGATATAACTGCTCCAGCGCCTCCAGTAAATCCTTGAATAAATCTAAGAAATACCATAATCCAAATATTTTCAACGAAGACAATACCTAAACTTGCTGAAGCAAATATAATCATAGATATAACTAGTGGTTTCTTTCGCCCAATACTATCGGATATTGGACCTACAAATAGATTACCTAACCCTAAACCTATCATAAATAAAGATAAAGTTAGTTGTGCATTAGCAGTAGTCGTATTAAAATCATTTTTTAATTCTGGTAGCCCTGGCAAAAACATATCTATAGATAAAGCACCTATAGCAGTTAAAGCACCCAATATAATAATAAATAACGGTGAATTTTTCTTTTGCTTTTGCTCTACATCCATTATATTATCCCACCCTTTTAGGTTTCATATTTTTATGTATTGATTAAAATTTAATAAGTTGGAATAAAACATGCTTTAATATTACTCTAGCTTTCGAATTTTTAAACCACTTATTGAAATTTTAAGTTTGTGTTTCGTTCATTCTCTTATAAATGACTAGAACTGAGAAAAGCTTCATTTAATCACCTTCTCAGTTCAGTCTACAAATACTTATTTAGAATGAATGTTAAAGATACAATATCGATCGCTACTCATTCATTTATTTTGAATCAACTAATTGAATATTACCCGTATCACTATCTTCTCTTAATTCATAATTAGTGGTTTCATACTGCCCACTGCTATTTAAATGTTGCACTTTAGTATTAATCGTGGTGCCTTTTTGACTAGCACTTATAACTTGTGGATTAATAAAGGCTACTGATTGGTTTAAATTGTTTTTTATAGAATTATAGATACTCGATTTATCTTTTAAAAATGTACTCACTAAATTGAAATCACTTTGTGAAATAGCTGAATTCAAAGTGAAAGAATAATTACTAAAGAAATTACTTAGCTTTGTTTTCAAACTATTTTCTTCCGCTTCTTTTTCCTCGATATAGTCACTAATCTCTTCATCATCAAACTCTAGTGTAGCACTATTAATATTACCTAAATCTCTTGCTTTGATTGTTTTTGTCTCTGCATGGAATGTTTTCCCTTTTGCCTTACCTAGTGCAGAAACTGTAACATCTTTCGTTTGAGGATAAGGTCCATATTCTCTAGAACTGCTATATTTCATTTGTTTATCATTAATTTCAACTTTCAATGAGTCTTTGTCTAAATCACTTTTTCCTTTTAATTTGACTGTTAATAACGCTTCGTTGAAGTTTTCATTTACTTCAACTGTGTTACTCTTTCCATATCTAAAGTCAAATTTAAGTTGACCACTAAACTCTCCATATTCTGTTTCTTTTTTAGCATCAACAGAATATATACCTGGGATATAAGTACCTAGTGAAGTCGTCTTATTCGCATCAGCAATAACTGTTTTCTTTTTTCCACCATCTTTAAATTCATATTTCGTATCCAATTTAGGTTTCACAATTGCCTTCTTTGTCGGAGCAGTGTAACTCATATTATCGAATATTAATAATCGTGTACCATTTTTACTTACCCGTAAGTAGTTATTACCTGCACGCGTTTTTAAATTAATTGCCTCTTTAGAATCACTTTTATTGAGTGTTTCTACTGTAGATTTAATATCGCGCGCAAATTTCTTCATTCCAACTTCACTTCTAATATAGTCTATATATACACTTGCCTCATCTGAATCTATATGAGAATTTTTAGAGCTTAATAGCGTCGCTACTTTTTGTGAATCATTATTATCAATTGCATTAACTAAAATCTTTGTTTGTGCATCAGGTGAATTGTAATTTCTAACCAATACAAACACAATAATTAGTAAAACAATGATAAACGCAACGATAGCCCAAGGAATAAACTTTCTTATCCTAATATTAGATGTGTTGATTTGAGGGGAGTTTATTTGATTGTCTTTATTGTCTAATTTTTTCCCACAATTAGGACATTTGTTTAAGTTGCTATCAATTTTCTGTCCACATTTCGGGCATGTTCTCATTTAGTCACCAACTTCCCCTCTACTAGAATATATTTATCGATTGATATTTTAATTTCAAATAAGAATATGATTTCTATTATATAATAATCATTCTAGACCTTCATACTAATTTAAACTTTTGAATTAAATTTTTTTACTCTCTCATCTATTATATATAATACACTTAAAGCTTTCTCAATATCTTTACTTGATAAATCAGCTACCATATCACTAACCATATCGCTAACAATTTTATTGTTTTCTTCAGTATATTTTCTACCTTTTTCCGTTAGAGCAACATATTTTAGTCGTTGATCAATATTGTTATTTGGCTTTTGTAATGCTACGAAGCCACTATCGATTAGTTTCTTGATACGTCGACTTACTGCTGCTTTATTAACACCTTGTTTTTCAGTTATTTCAGTAATTGATAATACTTGATGATGGCTTAGCAATCTTAGAACATTGGATTGTTCCATTGAAATACCATACTTGCTTTGCTGATCTTTTAATAACTTTGCAGTTAAAGTATTAGTATCATCAATGAATTGCTTCATAAATTCGATGTGGTTTCTTGAAATTATGCTCATTACTTTACTCCTCGTTAAATAGTAATCAATAGCGTTTTACATACTCTGTTAAATAATATCAATAAACAATTCTCTTGAAAACCTAATTACGCTATTAATAGTTGCTAATAGGTAAGTTGTTCGATTACATTTATATATATAAAGAAATTAGAGGTATTCCTTATGATCGCAATTATCTTAGCTCTCATTGTGTTATTGTCTGTACTAGGTGTATTATTCAACGTGAAATGGCTTCTGAATTTAAGATTGTTTATTACAACTATTATATTATGTATGTTGATTACTATTTTGAATCTATTAACAATGACACTCCCTACTACACTTATAATAATCATGATTATTACTATGGTTGGTTTACTAGTAAAGCACAACCATCTTTTCTCCTTACAAAAAGGTCAAGCTTTTTTAAATAAAATGACGAAATATCTCATATTAGGAGTGCTCTTTACATCGATTTTTGCATATCTTAGCACTATGCCTATTCCTATAATTAATGGTGTTTTCTTGTGGCTAACTATGATTGCTATAAGTACTTGTTATGCATTATTGCTTTACATGTCTTGGTCATCAGCTTTAGGTCGCATCTCAACTCATAAGCAGTACGACTTAATTATGGTATTAGGAGCTGGAATTTTCACAGAAAAAGTTACACCAATGTTAGCCGAAAGATTAAATCGTGCACTTAGTGTATATCAACATCAAACTGACAAATGTAAAATAATTGTTAGTGGTGGTCAAGGGCCAGATGAACCCATATCTGAAGCATTAGCGATGCAGCGTTATTTAATACAACATGGGGTTCCCCAATCTAGTATTATTATGGAATCTCAATCTACAAATACGTTTGAAAACTTCTATTATTCAAAAAAAGTCATACACAACCTATACTCAAATAGCCCCAATATACTTTGTGTTACGAGCCAATTTCATATCTTACGAGGAATGAAATTTGCGCATACGAATCGAATGAAAGTTGATGGTATAGGAAGTCACACCCCTTATCATTTCTTTGATGTCGCATTAGTGAGAGATTTCTTAGCACTAATGTATCAATATAAATTACTATTGACCATTTACTTTGCAATTTTATTTTTTGCTTCTCTTTTCATTCTATTTTAAAAAAACGGGAGTGGAACAGTATGTTTTGTTCCACTCCCGCAAAATGATTAAAGCTGAGAGAAGTTTGATTATTGTGTGATTTAAATGACACAACTAATTAAACTTTCTAAGTTTATTTTTTATAACTCGATTTTACCATCTTCAATTTCAATCACTCTATCCGCATATTCAAATAATCTTTTATCATGCGTAATCATAATACCAATCATATTTTTAGTTTGAACATGTGCTTTAATCATTTGCACAACAGATGTAGCTCTATCTGCATCTAAACTGGCAGTTGGCTCATCTGCTAATATGATTTTAGGTTCATTCATAAAAGCTCTCATTATAGCAACGCGTTGTTTCTCTCCTTCAGATAACAAATGAGGATAAACATCTAAACGATGACTCAGACCTATCTCAGTTAATAGTCTTTGTGCTTTATCTTTAGCCTCTTTACGCTTTATACCCGCTTCTTTAGCTACAATCATTAATTGTTCTCTAACTGTTAGATACGGAACTAAATGAGATGATTGAAAAATAAAACCTATATCATTTAATCTTAGACTTGTTTTATCTACTTCATTTGACAATAAATGCTCACCATTATACAAAACATCTCCACTCGTCGGACTTAGTAATCCACCTAAAATATTAAGAAGTGTAGATTTACCTGATCCAGATGCGCCACTTAGTATGATGAATTCACCTTGATTCACATTAAAATTAATATTCTTTAATACTTCTGTTTGTGCAGCTCCATTGCCAAATGTCTTAGTAATGTGTTTGAGTTGTAATGCCATTATTCCATACCTCCAATTGCTTCTATAGGATCTACTTTTAGAACTTTTATAAAGGATAATAATGCACCGATTAACCCTACAATTAGAAATACGACTATCATTAATAACACCTGACTATAACTTAGATAAAACGGCATAGTTACAGGCATAAAGGCATTTAATATAAGTATGACAGAAAATGCTAAAATAACACCTAACATTGTTGTTAAAATAATTTGTAATAAAAGTGCAGTTAATAAATGCTTCGTTTTAATACCTATGGCTTTAAGAATGCCTATTTGAGGTATTTTTTGAATCGTCATCACATAGAAGAACGCACTTAAAACAATTGCTGTAATCACGAATAGACTAATAATCATTAAATTAAGTGGCATTTGTTCTGCTTGATAACTAGCAATGTTATCAGTTAATGCCTTTTCATTTACAACCTTAATACCTTTAATTTGTTTAAGTGATTGTTTTTCATCTTTATTGATTTTGTCAACCGGATAAAATGTTGATACTTGTTTATTTAATGACTTAAACGCTTCTTTATTCATTAATATCATTGAACTATGTGAGTACATCGACTCATTCATTATGCCGCTTATTTTATAGTTATGATTATGTCCTTTAAAAGTTACAGAATCTCCAACTTTCAAGTCATTTCCAGTCAGTTTCTCACTAATAGCTATTTCATTCTGTTTTTTTGGATAATTACCACTTACAAGTTTTGGCTTAAGATGTTTAGGTGTATTTAACGTGATGACATCTTGATCTTGTTGGTTTATTTTAAGTGTTTGCGACCCCATTTGAGTTGCATTTTCATGAATAATATTCTCTATTTTATTTTGTTGTGATTGGTTCAACTGAGAACTTTCTAACTTCGGTTCCTTATTATCTTCGACTATATAATGTTCAGCTGGCATATTATTTAAATATGATATGTTTTCTCGTGCTAAGCCTTGAGCTAATCCACTAATAAATAACACCATGCTTCCCAATAGAAATATAATTAACATGATTAATGTATAACGAAATCTGTAAAATTTTATTTCTTTCCATGCTAAATTCATATTTAGTACCTCCCACTGCTATTTCAATACATAGTTTAATGACACATTATGAACTGAATATGAACTTTAAGAAGAATTGTTTTTTGATATAGTTATTCATATAATCATTTTATGAATAACAAAGGAGTAAAACTGATGGTGAAGTGTTTAATAGTAGATGACGACTATAAGATATTACATTATGTATCTCAACATCTCGAAGCAGCCCAAATTCAAACCGTCACTCACGCAAGTGGTGAAAGTGCAACCGCGTACCTTGCAAATAATAAAGTCGACATTGCAGTTGTTGATATTATGATGACTGGCATGGATGGATTTGAGTTGTGTCAATTGCTTAAAAATGATTTTGATCTACCTGTCATAATGTTGACGGCAAGAGATGCTTTGAGTGATAAAGAACGTGCATTTGTAAGTGGGACAGACGATTACGTTACCAAGCCTTTTGAAGTAAAAGAATTGTTATTTAGAGTACAAGCTGTGTTAAGACGTTACCAAATTAATTCTCAAGACATTATAAAGTTAGGAAATGTTACTTTAATTCAAGAGTATATGGAATTATCTGTCGACTCTAAAAATGTCAATTTGCCTACAAAAGAGTTTCAATTATTATTTTTATTGTGTGGTCAACCAAAACATATTTTCACAAGAGACACACTAATTGAGCGAATTTGGGGATTCGATTATGAGGGAGATGAAAGAACTATAGACGTTCACATTAAGCGACTACGTCATCGTTTAAATCAATTAAATGCCACAATTGAGATACAAACAGTTCGTGGACAAGGATACAGGGTGATTACACATGTTTAAGACGCTTTATACACGTATTGCTATTTACACGATTACGGTCATTCTTTTTAGTGCTTTAGTCAGTTTTCTTTTTGCAAACGTGTACTATCATTTCAATTTAAAAGCACAAAATGACGCAAAAATTATGCGTACTTTAGAAGAGGCAAGAGCATTCCATACATCTTCAAATCAATCTGACACTCAATCATATTTTAAACATTTAGGAGATATGAACTATCAAATTATGATTGTAGATCACTCACATCATAAAACTTTTTTTGGTGAACCATTCCGAAAAGACACTATTTCAGATTCAGCTATTAACCAAGTACTAAAAGGTAAACCCTACCATGGTATTAAAAATAAACCTTTCGAACTGTTTATAACTGGCTTTTTTGATAATGAAACGGATAATACTGTGGGTATCCCTTTTAACCAAAATAATCAAAAGCTTGCCGTATTTATGCGTCCTGACATAGGTGAAACATTTAGTGAGTTTCGCACTTTTCTAGCTGTTCTTTTAATATGCTTATTAAGTATATCTATCACGCTCGTTATTGCATCTACATATTCAATTATTAAACCTATAAAAATATTGAAGCAAGCAACTGAACGTTTAATGCATGGTGATTTTAATTCACCAATCTATCAAAGTCGTCATGACGAAATTGGTACGTTACAATATCGATTTGAAGCGATGCGACAATCTTTAAAACAAGTAGATGATATGCGACAACACTTTGTTCAAAATGTTTCACATGAAATCAAGACGCCATTAACGCACATTCATCGTCTACTTAGTACGTTACAAAGCAATGTAAATCAAGGAGAGCGTGATCAGATTATTCATGAAATTCATGAAGAAGTTACGCATTTAAGTAATTTAACAAAAGAATTATTACTATTATCCGAACTAGATAACGCTACTCATCTAAAATTTGAAGATGATGTTCACTTTAAAGAATTAATAACTGACATCATTCGTCACGAGCAATATGGGATAGATAACAAACAATTAATGTTGATGTCTGATATAGATACGGTTCATTTCCGAGGAAATAATCGTTTATTACATCAAGCATGTTCTAATCTCATTCAAAATGCAATTAAGTATTCTAATCCCAATAGCATGATTGATGTGAAATTATTTATTAACGAAGGAATTATTTATTTTACCGTTACGAATGAAGGGCATACCATTCCAGAATCAGTGCAACCTCATCTATTCGATCGTTTTTATAAGCGTAATGCTGAGGATAATAGCAATGGATTAGGATTAGCAATAACTCAATCTATCATTCATTTACATCGTGGACAAATATCAGTAACTAGTAATGAACGTGACGGAACGACGTTTACAGTGACATTGCCTGAAACTAACTAATCAATTTAATTAGATATTATTTTACAAAACTAACCACTTACTTCAATATATCTACCATTTAATATTGTTCTAAAAATTTTCTATACATTTGTGGTTAAATGACGTTGAGGAGGCATTAGTCGAATGAAACTACGGTTACACATATCACCCGAAGAAGATGAGAAGTATATCGCGATTCACGCACCTGAATTTGATGATGAAGTACAGCAAGTTATTACAAATATTGAAGATTTGAATAGTTTAAAACAACTCTATGGCAAACAAGATGACATGATCCATATTATAGAAATTCAAACCATCATTAGTTTTCGTACACATAAAAATCAAGTCATTGCAATTAGAGATGGCGAACAATTTAAATTGAAAGAACGATTATATGAACTTGAAGAAAAACTTCCTACTTCATTTATTCGAATTTCTAAATCTGAAATTGTAAATATAAATAAGATTAAAAAATTGCAATTAGAACCTAATGGTTTGATTAGAATTTATTTGCAACATATTGATTATACCTACTCCTCTAGAAGATATTTAAAATCCATAAAGGAGAGACTTTCATTATGAGAAAATTATATCAATTTGTTAGTATTTCTTTAGTTATAGGTTTAGCACTTTCTATCATTTTTAGTTATATCAATGCTGGCGGTGAATATTATCCAATTTCACCAGTTACAACACTAGGTAAGTTATATTATTCACACTTGTCTGAACCAATAGTAATGCTCATCGCCATTTGTTTGTGGCTTTTAATTGGTGCATTATTTTACTTAGCAAACTTTTTCTTTTCGCACACAGATTGGAGTATCACACGTAGCACATTAATGCATTTTATGTTGAGTTATATTGGATTATTACCAATCGGTATTTTATCCGGATGGTTTTCGATAAGTGTTTCAAATATATTTATTTTCACATTCTATTTCATCATTATCTACATCATTATTTGGATTATAGAGTTTTTAAAAAGTAGAAAATATGTTTCTGAAATCAATAACCAATTAAATAAAAAATAATTACTAATGGTAAAGCTCCTTATAAAGTAAACACTTAAAGTGCAAACTTTATAAGGAGCTTAATGTGATTTTATATTGAAATGATACTTATTTTACATTTAAATATTTTTGAATTTCTTTATTAACAACTCGATAGACGTCCTCATGCTCTGTTAATTTAAGTCCGAAAGAAGGTACCATTTCTTTAATTTTCGGAATCCAATTTTTAAATTCATTACCATAACAACGTTGTAATAAATCTAACATAATATCTACTGCAGTTGATGCACCAGGTGAAGCACCTAATAATGCTGCAAGAGAACCATCATCAGATGTAATTACCTCAGTACCAAACTGTAAGTTACCTTTACTATCTTCAGTATCCTTGATCACTTGTACACGTTGACCTGCAACAATAACTTCCCAATCTTCGTCTTTTGCATTAGGTACAAATACACGTAAATCATTCATACGATTTTCATGTTTTAACATAAGTTGTGATACGAGATATTTAGTTAAATCTATTTCTTTAACACCTGCTGATAACATTGTTAATAAATTATTAGGTTTAACTGAACGTATTAAGTCTAAATTTGAACCTGTTTTTAAGAATTTAGGTGAAAAGCCTGCAAATGGGCCGAATAATAAAGCACGTTCACCATTTACAAATCGTGTATCTAAATGAGGTACCGACATTGGTGGTGCACCTACACTTGCCTTACCGTAAACTTTAGCATGATGTTTTTCGATAACGTCTTTATTAGTACAACGTAAGAACAGACCACTTACTGGGAAACCACCGATATGTTTTGATTGCTTGATACCTGTTTTTTGAAGTAATGGTAAACTTGCACCGCCGGCCCCAATAAATACAAATTCTGATTCATACGTATGACTTTGTCCAGAATTAAGATCTTTAACAGTCACTTTCCAGTTACCATTATCCAGTTTCTCAATATTTTCAACTTCTTGTTTATAAGAGACTTCTACATTTCTTTCTTTTAAATTAGAGATGAGTTTTTTTGTTAGTGCACCAAAGTTTACATCTGTCCCACTTTCATCACGAGATAATGCAATTGGAACATGTGATGTTCTTCCTTCAACCATTAAAGGTACCCATTCTTTAATTTTTTCACGATCTTCAGTAATATCCATTTTTTCAAATAGTATATTTTCTTTTAATGCTGCTACTCTGTTTTTAAGGAATTTTACATTGAAGATACCTTTTACGAAACTCATATGTGGCACTGATTGAATGAAGTTAGATGGATTTTCTAATTGTCCAGTTCTTACTAAATGTGCCCAAAATTGCTTAGATACTTGGAATTGTTCATTGATTTTAATTGCTTTAGTAATATCAACAGAGCCTTCTTTGCCTTCTTTAGTGTAATTCAATTCACAAAGTGCAGAATGCCCTGTGCCAGCATTATTCCAAACATTTGAACTTTCTTCACCAGATTGTTCTAATTTTTCAAATATTTTAATTTCTTTGTCTGGAGATAATTCTTTTAATAACGTACCGAGTGTTGCGCTCATTATACCGCCACCTATTAAGATGACATCTGTTTTGCTATGTTCTGAACTCATAACAATACAGTCCCCCTTTTTTTCACATCTTTAGTCGATAGGAAATTGATCTTGGCTTAATAAATTAAAACGCTTTCTTTATTTATTAAAATTTTTAATATTAACTTTACGCAGAACGTAAATCGACTTTTTTAATAACTAGTTTAATTATATACATAATCGTTCTATGAAAAAAGTGTTTACATAAAGTTTTCATCTTTTATCGAGAATAAAGGATAGACGTACATTATCTTAGTTAGCATTGGCTATTACTATTAGACACATCTCAGAAATGCTATAATTTTCTATTATGAATTATTTGAGGTGTAACTATGAAATCATTCACATTTTTCATGCATAATATTTATGCATTAGGTGGAACAGTTAAAGCAGTTTCTGAATTAGCTAATACACTTGCCGACAAAGGACATCACATAGAAATTATTTCTGTGTTTCGAGCTCAAGACGAGCCTTACTTTGAAATAAATGACAAAATAAAAATAAAGACATTAGTAGACTACCGTTTAAAACCTCAGAACACTAAAGCAATAATGATGAATCGTTTAAATAAATATACTTCACTATTGAAACCAAAAGAAATAAATCAGTTTGAGCCGGGGTTAAATCAATTTTCCAAGTATGTAGAACATAAAATGATTAAAGCAATTAAAAAAGTTGATACAGATGTACTTGTAGGTACTAGAGCGAGCTTTAATATTTTAATTTCAAAGTATCATTCAAACAATGTCATAACTGTGGGAATGGAGCATATGAACCTACATGCACATCCGGAAAATTATCAACAAGATATACTCACTGCCTATCGCAACATAGATATAGTCACAACGCTAACTCAACAAGATCAACTGAATTACGAGCAACAAATCGACACACCTGTTTATACAATTCCAAATATCATCAATCCAGTAAAACATGCTACTAAGAAAGAAAATATCATTATTAGTGCAGGTAGATTAGAATTTGAAAAAGGGTTTGATATTTTAATAGAAAGTGTTCGCCGTATTCAAAATGACCTTAAGCGATTGAATTTTAAAGTAGAAATATACGGTGATGGTCAAGAGCGTGGACATTTGCAACAATTGATTGATCAGCATCAATTAAATGATTTAATTACTATCTATCCTGCAACTCAACAACTTAATACCAAATTATCTAACAGTAAAATTACTGTGGTACCGTCGAGAAATGAAGGCTTTGGTATGGTTTTATTAGAAGCTATGGCTCAAGATAATATTGTTATCAGCTTTAAAGATACACTTGGACCTGCTAGCATTATTAATCATAATTCCAATGGCTATTTAGCCAATTATGGTGATGCTGGTTCTTTAGCAAAATATATAGACATCGCTATGAACCACGTCGATGAAGCTAGTCAGATGATCAATGAAGGACATGTTACTTTGAAACAATATACGCCTAATACGGTTTATGAAAAATTTATGACCGCAATTAATAACGTTTAATTCTACTTATAATTATGTTTATTTGTGGGGACTTCTATGAATATTCAAAAAGCCCGTAAACGAATTTTTACAATTCATTTACGGGCTATTTTTGAAATAATTATATCTTAGAATAATATTGTATATTAATTACAGAATTAGAGATAAGATAAATCTCCAAATACAGATGAAGATTAGTAATCCAACACTGTAACGTAATGTCATTTTAAGTAATTCTGATTCTTTACCTACTTCTTTAACAGCAGCAGTCGCAATTGCTATTGATTGAGGTGAAATTAATTTCGCTGCTACACCACCCACTGTGTTTGAAGCTACTAGTAATGAACCACTTGTTCCAATTTGTTGTGCAACTGAAGCTTGAATTGGTGCAAATAATGAGTTGTTATTAACAACTGATCCTGTCATAAATACGCCAATCCAACCTAAGATTGGTGATAACACTGGGAACACGTTTCCAGCTTTAGCAATACCTTGACCCATTGCTGCACTTAAACCACCATAAGTAGTGATTTTAGAGATTGCTAAGATGAAACAAATTGTTAATACTGGTAACCATAGTTCTTTAAAAGTTACACCGAATAAACGTCCTGCATCTCCGAAACTTACTTTCTTAGCCATTAATACTGTAATAATAATTGTAATTAAAATCGCTGTACCAGTTTGACCAATAAAATTGAAACTTAACATAATTGGTTTATGAGCGACTTCACTGAAAGTACCTGGTAAATTAAAGTTAAGCACTAATGAAGATAATTTACCTTTGGTAAGAATAAGTTTTTAAAGAATGGTGCGCTCCAAATCATAACTACAACTGTTAATATAACAAATGGACTCCATGCATAGATAATTTCTTTTGCATTGTGATGTTTTGCCGGTTCAGGTTCCACATCTTTCTGTACTCTGAAAATATGTTTTGGTTGGAATTTTCTAGAGAATAAAGCTAAAGCTCCCATAGTTACTAATGGTGGGATAATGTCAGCTAATTCAGGTCCGTTAAATACTGTTAGTAAACCTTGTAATACTGTATACGTAACAGATACAACTAAGATAGCAGGTAATGTTTCTTTTACACCTTTTAAACCATCAATGATAAAGATAAGTAAAAATGGTATAAAGAAGTTAATAATTGCTAATGTTAATGTAGATGTTTGAGATACGCCCATTGCGTGAACGCCACCTGGTAAGTGTAGTGTATCTACAACACCTACTGGAATTCCTATAGCACCAAAAGCACCTGAAGCAGCATTTGCTACTAAGCATAACATTGCAGCTTGTAAAGGTCTAAAACCTAATTGAGCAAGTAATAACGCACAAATTGCAATCGGTACACCAAAACCAGCAGCACCTTCTAAAAATGCATTAAATGAGAAACCAATAAGTAATAATTGTATACGTTGGTCTTGTGAAATACTTGTAATACTGTCTTGAATCGTATTAAATTGACCAGATTCTTGAGTGATTTTATAAAGTAATACTGCCATCATGACAATATAACCAATCGGAATAATACCTTGATAGAATCCTTCTACAACACCACCTGTTGCAATGCCAAGTGGTAATTTAAAGAACGGGATAGCAATAAGTAATGTAACAACTAACGTTGTGATAGCTGCATAGATACCTTTCATTTTAAAAACGGTTAAGCATAATAAGAATAGAATAATAGGTACTGCGGCTATTAAACTAGATAATACCAAATTATCAAATGGATTAAATGTTTGAACTAACATAATTCTGACTCTTCTTTCCTTTAGTTTGTATTAATGATCACTCTAGCGATATTGACAATTGAAGTTTGAGCGTACTTCTAATTGTTATATTGTTTATTAGTTTGTCGACAAGTTAATAATGCTAGATTTCACAAATTTATATCTTGTGAACTTTTTCACAATAAAAATATACCATCTTTCTACTTAAATGACAATACTATATAGTACTTTTTATAAAATTTTTGTTAAATTTTCAACAAAATAAAATCCCACTATTTTTCAACGAAAATTTCCAAACATTTCAATTATATAATGATGTAATTTTTGTAAATATGAATTTTTTTTAGTCACATGGTAAAATATATTTAAGAAATTTAAGAGTTAAAGGACAATGTATGATGATTAAACAAATAAATATTTCTAACATGCGCCATCTTGCATTACAATTAAACAAAGCCAAATCAGCTGGTTTTTCACATTTCATTCCTTATTCAAATGATATTAAAATCAATCATGATATGTTGGAAGCTATAGACTTAACACATAATTCAATAGCAGTAGATTATACTTTAAATGGTTTATATTTAAATGACTGTCGTTATTTTGGTGAGGATACATTAACATTTTTATCATGGATGAAAAATATTAACCACTATCCTAATATTATTTTTAATATTGAACGTGCTTTATTACATTTATCTAAGTATGATATTCAATCTATTATGGATTTAGCCGTTATTTCTGTTTTAAAAGACGAAATTGATATAGACAATCACGTCGTTTTTGATTTCATCAATGAATGTCGCACTAGCCATGCTTTTTGGGCATCATTAGATACATTCGATATTAAAAAAATAAATCATTTTGATTTGAACAAATTGGCATACATTCATGGTCACTCTATACCTTACAGTAAATTCAAATATCCTGGTAAAGAAGATGAAATGCGCTTTGTAGATAGTTGGCTTATCACTACGAAATTTAAATTACCCAAATGGATTTATAGAAAGATGCAAAATCATGCATTAAAAAAGCATCGTAATCTAAGCTATGTATATGATAAAGATCCTTCAAAAGTTAAAAATCATGTTGTGTTTTTAGGATTTGATTATGGTTATAGAGGTAACTCTAAATATTTATTCAATTATTTTGTGAAGAGAAATCCTACCACTGAAGCTTATTTCATTACTAACGATAGACGTGGACCATACTTTTTACCTACTGATGCAGAAAATAATAAAGAATTAATAGAAACTGCCAAAATTGTAGTCATTGAAAGTTATATTCCTGATGAGTTTAAACCAAATGGTACAGTTATTCAATTGTGGCATGGAACACCAATCAAAAAGCTCTTCTTAGATAGCAAAGAACCAGACCAAAATAAAAATATCTACAATTATAAGGCCCGTAAATATAATAAATGGCTAAAACAAGACTACCTTTTAACAGATTCCGAGGCAGCTACAGGCTTATTTGAAACGGCATTTCCTAATCAACATACTCAAATGATACCTTATGGTTATCCAAGAATTAGCTATTTACTACATTATCAGAATGATAAAAATCATCAGAAGAAAATTAAAGATGCATTAAATGTTGATCGAACAAAGCCAATATTATTGTATGCACCAACATGGCATGCGACAAAAGATTCAACTGAATTGATGTCGATTTCACCAGAATTAATAGAAGAATATCACGTCATTTTCAAAGGCCATATAGAGGATGACATGACACTTCCAGAAGGTGCAATTGAAGCACCAAATCATATTGAAACGCAAGATTTATTATTAATATCTGATGTCGTAATTACCGATTATTCTTCAATTATCTTTGATGCTTTAACTATTGGCAAAAAAGTATGTCTCTATACACCAAATCATGCGGCTTATCAACAAGAGCGTGGTGTTTATGATGATGTTATGGAAAGTTTATCTAAAGTTTGGTATACAGATGAAGATTTATTACACAATAACTTAATCCATCATACATTGACTGATATTTCTAATCATCCACTCGTGAACCGTAATAACACCTCACTAAAAAGACTAACTCAACTTATGCGAGATATTATCAATAATAAATAATATATAGCCTGGGACATAATTCAATGTCTCAGGCTACATATATATTGGCAATAGTTGACTGAATTAAAAAACGCACTTGTAAAAATTATTTTAATTCTAATCAACCTTGCCAGGGGATTGAGCCCCGAACCCCAACTCCCCTATTTTATTAGCACCAAACTTTATTCGTTCTATAGCTAAACTTCTCTTTCCATTATTAAATCTATATCGACGACTTCACCTGTTATAAATTCATGTTGTCCTGTGACTTCAAAGCCGTGCTTCTTATAGAATGATAATGCCTGTTGATTATGTTCCCATACACTTAACCAAACTTTATTTTTATTTAGTTCCTTCGCTTTATCAAGAGCCAATTGAATAAACTTTTGTCCTCTTCCCCCACCTTGATAGGTCTTGTAGAAATAAATTCTTTGAATCTCCAAATAATCTTAACCTTTAGGTTCAGTTTGAGCATTACCGACATTAAGTTTTAAATACCCTGCAATTTGATCATTCACCTTGTAAAAATAATGAAATGAATTAGGATTATTTAATTCATTTAACAACACTTTTTCATTATAGCTTTCTTTGAAAAATTGATTAAAATCCTCATCTGAATATTCTCCTTCAAATGTGTCATAAAACGTTGTCTCAGAAATTTGACGTAAGTCACTCACATCGCTATTTTCAATCATTGTTATATATTCACTCATCATTCTAACCTCCTAAAATACCGCTCATTATTCATTTTTTATTTTGTAACTTATTCCCTATTAACATGCCACTATGCATTAAATTCGTTTTATTTGTGAACAGAGCAAATTTCTATTGATAATATTTATCAATAAGTATAAAGTATAGATGATATTATTAACAATAATGAGTGAGGTTATCAATATGTTTGTATTAGGAATTACAGGACCGACAAGTTTAGTCGTTATTAGCATAATTGCATTAATAATTTTCGGACCTAAAAAATTACCACAATTTGGCCGAGCAATTGGTAGTACTTTGAAAGAATTTAAATCTGCAGCAGAAAATATAGATACAGATGAAAGTCATGATACTCCCAGTAAAGAGTCAAAACAACAACGAGAACACATTAAATAGTAATACACTTCTAGGACACTTTGATGAACTACGATCGCGTCTCGTCAAAGTGTTCATCGCTTTTATTGTTGCAACGATAATCGTATATGTATCATCACATTGGTGGATGAAACCATTTATACACTATATTAAACGTGCACATGTAACACTACATGCATTTTCATTTACTGAAATGATTCAGATTTACATTATGATTATCTTCTTTGTAGCGTTGTGTTTAATTATACCTATTGTGTTTTACCAATTATGGGCTTTTATTGCACCTGGCCTCCATGTTAATGAACGGGGATTTATTATTAAATATAGCTTATGGTGTGCACTGTTATTTATAATTGGAGTTGCATTTGCGTTTTTTATAGGATTTCCATTAATTATAAATTTCTCTTTAACATTATCTGAAGTTTTAAGTATTGAGCCTGTTATTGGTTTTAAAGCCTATTTGCATGAGTTAATACGATGGTTGCTAATTTTTGGTGTTCTTTTTCAACTCCCAACATTATTTATGGGGCTAGCTAAATTTGACTTAATCGATGTTAATGAACTTAAACACTATCGTAAGTATATTTATTTTGGTTGTTTTGTAGTGGCGAGTATTATTGCACCACCAGATATTACTTTGAATTTATTATTAACATTGCCTTTGATTATTTTATTTGAATTCAGTATGTTTATCGCAAGAATTACACAACGATCATAATATCTAATAAACCTCGAGTACTTGTTATTCCCACAAGTCTCGAGGTTTTATTTTACTATTCATGATAATTAGTTTAGATTAGTATTCTTTTGTTTGTTTTGGCGATTTTTTAAAATGAAGAACACAATAAACACTATATATATTAATTGAGCTACTATTGATTCAATATTAGGATAAAATCCTAAAAAACCAATTGTAGGTAAACCTTCAATACCATGCTGTAGAAGTGTGCCTAACAATTGTAGTTTTTGAATACTTACACCAAGCATTTTGAATGCCATAATAAAAATTAAAATTGAAAGGACTCTAAAGATGTAATAAATTGGAATAAGTTTCACTATGAATCTAAATAATAATGCGAAGATAATTAAAATTATAATCGCTAAAGCAATACCAATTACGAAGTCCATTGTTGTAATACTTCCTATCATACCCATGTAGAAAATAATCACTTCTACACCTTCACGTAAAACAGAAATTAATCCAATTGTACCTAACAATACTAGATTACCGTTACTAATAGCGTTTTGATACATATTTTGAATCATATCATTCCAACGTTTAGCACTTGATCGTCTATGCATCCAAATACCAACGATATACATTAGAACCACTGCAATTATTCCTAGTGTAGCTTCCATTCCTTCTCGTAGTAATCCATTATTACCTAGCGTTTGTATGAATACAACTGCTAACGTAATACTTAGTATTAAGCCTAATATTGAACCACCTATAACACTAGCTGTACCTTTATTATCTTTAACATTACGTGTCATTGTAGTTAATGTCATAATGACCAACAATACCTCTAAACCTTCACGTAAAAAGATAATCATAACATCTACAAATGTGTAACCGTCTTGACCAACAGTGTCTTTGATATCATTGTTGATGTCTTTTAATCCGTCTTTAACGCGATCTTTGTTATTCTGGTCTAGAATACTTTGATAATACGGTATTTTATCTTCAATTGTAGTATATAATGAACCGTTTTTTGTTTGAATTTTCCCTTCAACATATGGCCAAATTTGAACAAATTTAGATAATGCCGCATCAGTTTGATCTAAATTATTATCTTCTATCCCTTTAATCGCTTTATCCAACTCATCATTTAGTTGCGTTACTTTATATTTACCATTATCTGAGCTGGATTGTTTTTGATCGACCGTATCAATACTTGATTTGAAGGTTGTCCAGGCATTGTCTACTTTCTTAGTATCTAAAGGTTCTTTTTGGATAGCAACACGTAGTTGCATTAAGTTAACTTCAATTTGTCCATATTTACCTTCATCATAGTTTCTTATGGCTGTTTCATGAGTCGTCCAAATTTGATTTAAACTATTGTTAATTGATTGTAGCTCTGACTCATTTTTACTTTTGATTGCTTTTTTAATAGGATCATCTTTTGCAGCAACTTGTTGCTTCAATGTTTTAATCTCACCACTGATATCTTTGGTAGAAACTGCATCTTCATAAGCGATTAATGATTTAGTTAATTGTGATAATTTATCAGCTTTAGCATTCATTGAAGAGGCTTTATCTACCGCTTCAAGTTTTGACTTTACGTCTTTACCTTCTTTGTTATCTTTAATATTTAAAGATTTTACTTTTTCTTTAATATCAGCAAGTGCACTTTGCTTTTCTTTTTTACTTTTATCTTTATCTTCTATAGTTGATTTTGCATCAGTTATCGCTACATACACATCACTTATTTTGCTATCATCTGCAGCACTCACTTGATGTGCTGGGACAATTCTAATAACCGTTAGAATAAGGACTATCGCAACGACTAATTTAGTTAAATAAGGTTTCACCGATATAGCCTCCCTTTTTTACACCTGGTAACACAAGGAAGGATGCAGAACCTCGATGCGTAATATATTCATTTAACTTATCACTGTGTCCTAAATTATTTTGAATATCAATAAATTGTTGTGTTGATTTTTGGAAACAAATAAACATTAATCCTGTTTCCAACGCACCCGTTTTGGCATTTGTTCCATCATTATAATTATATGCACGTCGTTTGATTGATGTTTTCACTTCACGTGCTAGTCGCGCATGCGCGTTTGGATCGATAACATATTGACCACTGCTATCTTTAGCGTCTAAATCTATATTGTCGAATTCTTTTTTACCGGTTAATGGTGCTCCGGATGCTCGTTTACGTCCGAAAGTAGCTTCTTGCTCTTCTAATGATGTACGGTCCCATGTTTCTATATGAATTTGAATGCGTCGAATAATGCAATACGTTCCATTTTTAGCCCAACCGTCGTCAATGAAGACATACTTTTTAAGCTCGTCATTTTTACGAGGATTAACTGTACCATCTTTAAATGCCATTAAATTTCTAGGCGTTTCTTCTAGTTTGCCAGAGACAAAACCATTTTGTGACCATTTCATTTTAACAACATCTCTAAATGGACGAATTAAGTTGTGAATAGCATGGAATGTTACTTGTGGATCATTTGAACAAGCTTGAATCATAATATCTCCATCACTGTATTCATCATCTAGTTGGTCATTAGGAAAATGTGGTAAATCTTTAAATCCAGATGGGATTTTTGATGACATACCAATCTTTTTCAAAAATGATTTACTAATACCGTATGTCAATGTTAATTTACTAGCACCTAATCCGATTGATTCTCCAGTATCCACAGGGGGTAATAATTCATTTTGACTATCTTTTTCAGCAGGTGCACCATCGGTCATATTGACTGACATTTGCGTCCACTTCTTAAACATGTCTTTAATCGCTTGTTTATCTTTAGTCTTTAACTCTAATGCAACGAAGTTACAATTTTTTTGTGTCGGTGTTGTAATACCTGCTTGTACACGTCCATAAAACTCAAATGCATCTTTATCTTCATTCTCAGGTGTATCGAACATCGATTTAAATGAAAAAATACTGCCTGCCCCGCTAGCACCGATAACCACACCAGCGCCACCTATTCCTAACATTTTTAGAAAAGAGCGACGAGATACTTGGTCACTTTGATTATGATCTATTTTACTCATTCTGTAACCACAGCCATTTTACTTAGTGGTTCACCAAGTGAATTCACTGCATCTGATAGAGCTTTTCTATCTTCTTTAGTAACTGCACTATAATCTTTGAAGCCATCACCGTCTTTATACTTGTCTAATAGTTGGTTAACTTTATCAAAGTTCTTTTGAATATCAGCACTTAATTTTTTATCTTTTTTATTTAACTCAGGTTTAAACAATTCGTAGATTTTTTGTGCACCTTCGATATTAGCTTTAAAATCGTATAAGTCTGTATGTGAATAAATCTCTTCTTCACCTGTAATTTTAGATGTTGAAACTTCATTTAATAAATCAACTGATCCTTGTAACATTAATTTAGGAGTTATATCTAAAGTATCTGCTTTCGCATCTAATTCTTTAGCATCTTTTAATAATTGGTCTGCATCTTTTTTAGTTGTTGCATCTATTTTATTATCTTGATAAAGTGATTTCTCGATCTTATGATAACCTGTCCATTGATCTTCTTTTTTCTCTTCTTTCATATCTGCTAAACGAGCATCAATCTTAGGATCTAAATCACCAAAAGCTTCCGCAACAGGTTCTGATCTTTCATAATACATACGTACTTTAGGATATAATTCTTTCGCTTTATCCATATCATCAGCTTTTATAGCTGCAACAAATTTTTCAGTTCCATCCAAGAATTTATCAAGTTGACCATCAGTATACTTTTCATATTCTTTAGTTGCTTTTTGTAATGCTGCTTTGTTTTCCCCTTTACTACTCTGCGATTGCTTATCTTTATTACTATTATCGTCACTATGACTATTGTTGCCACAAGCCGCTAAAAGTAAAGAAGATGCTAATAAAATAGTTGGTAATTTTTTCATTATGTATTCACCTCAATATAGTTTAGAAGATTATCATTTGAAGATGAATCGTGTAATTATGTATACATTATATTTAACACCAACTTAATATCGTTGTTATGTCGTCTTTTATATTCATATAAACACTTTTAATTTTTCAATTGATAATCATTATCAAATTTATTATAGATTTAGCCCAATAAAGTGTCAATAACAATTCAAATACATTTTTAAATAAAAATTTTTTTATTTTTTGAAGCTCAGAGACTTTTAATTTACCTTTTATTTATAAGGCTTTGAAGCATACAACTGGTTTATTAAGGGTATAAAATAACCACTAATACAATATATAAAGGAGTCACATAATATGAGTAATCAATTTAAAGCTTTTTTAGTGGATAAAAACAACGATGGAAGCGTTAATAGTGACTTTACTCAGTTAACTACTGATGATTTACCTGAAGGTGAAGTCTTAATCAAAGTTCATTATTCAGGTATTAATTATAAAGACGCATTAGCTACAACGGATAATAATCAAATCCTTAAATCTTATCCTATGGTTCCTGGTATAGATTTAGCTGGTACCGTTGTTAAATCAGAAGATCCAACAATTAATGAAGGTGAAGAAGTCATTGTAACAAGTTATGATATGGGTGTAAGTCATTATGGAGGATTTAGTGAATACGCACGTGTAAATTCCGATTGGGTAGTTAAATTACCTGATAATATGACTTTAGAAGAAGCTATGATTTATGGTACAGCAGGCTATACAGCCGGTTTAGCTATTGAAAAATTGGAAAAAGCTGGTTTCATGACACTGGAAGGTGGCAAAGTTCTTGTACGTGGCGCATCTGGTGGTGTAGGTGCATTGGCAGTGCTAATGCTTTCTAATTTAGGATATAAAGTAGTTGCTAGTACAGGAAACAAATATGCCGGTGACAAACTTGAAGCTTTAGGGGCGAATGAAATTATTGATCGTATTACAGATAATGATGAAAAGCCATTAGGTTCAAGAACTTGGCAAGCTGCCATTGACCCTATTGGAGGAAATGGAACACCTTATGTCACTAATCGTATAGATAATAATGGTGGTGTCGCGCTAATTGGCTTAACAGGTGGTGTTTCTTTTGATACAACTGTCTATCCATTTATTTTAAGAGGCGTAAGTCTAGTTGGTATAGATTCTGTATTCACACCAATGAAATTACGTGAGCGTGTTTGGAGACGTTTAGCAACTGACTTAAAATCTGACAAACTTCATGATATTAAAAAAGTCATTTCATTTTCAGAATTACCAGATGCGATTTCAACTGTTTTAAACCACGATAATTTCGGTCGTATTATTATTGATTTTGATGCATAGTTAAATCGAAAAAAACCACTAGGACAATCCAGTCTCAATATCATAGAATGAAACAATATAAATACATGTTTTTCTATGATTTCGATTTGTCCTAGTGGTTTTTATAATTAAAACACGATATACATGCCACCTGATTTTGGCTCAGTAGTCTTGAATCCAAATTTTTCGTATAGTTTATCAGCTGGATAGTCTGCTATCAAACTAACATAAGTTCCCTTTTCAGCTACGGAATTAATATATGCCATTATTTTTTCCAAAATAACCCTACCATAGCCCTGTCCTTGATAATCTGGATCAACGGCTATATCTACAATTTGAAATGCCGTTCCACCATCACCTATAACTCTGCCCATTCCAATCAATTGTTGATCTTCATAAATCGTAATATTGAAACAGCCATTTGGTAAACCGTTTCGAGCTGCAGCTACTGATTTAGGGCTCATTCCTGCCTTAACTCTTAAGTCACAATACGCTTGAACCTCTGGTGGCTCATTAGAATATCTAATCATTATTTTCTATCCCCTTAATATAATCTTATATATATTGATTAATAACTTTTTTATTTGATTCTTTGAATACATCATTGTGACTTGAAACATATCCTTCTTTGTATGCATCAGGATCAATGTAAGTTTTAGCTAAGTTTGCTGCATTTCCAGCATCACTAAACGCGCTAGCAATGAGGTGTACTTTAGCATCATGATGTACAATATCCCCACAAGCAAAGATGCCAGGAATATTTGTTGTCGTGTTGCCAAAGCCTTTAACGCGATATTCATCGTATAAATCAAGTTTAGATGTACAGTCTTTAAGTAGTGGATTCTCATGATCAAAACCATGACTAACAATAACATCATCAAACGCTTGTGTCGTAACTTCTCCAGTCTCAATATTTTCAAGTTTTACTTCTTTAATACATTCACATTTATTGTCACCTATTAACTCTTTAATTTGTGTTTTAGGCAACAGGTTCACATTTAACGCTTTAAGTACGCTTATCATTGCTTCATAGCCTTTAATGTCTGATTTTCTATAAACAAGTGTAATCGAATTTGCAATATTAGCTAAATCTCTTGCCCAATCTAAAGCAGTGTTACCCCCACCAGAAATTAGAATATCTTTTCCCTTAAATTTTGAGAAAGATTGCACAACATAATGTAAATTTGTTAAACGATAACGCTCTGCATCTTTAATTTGAAGAGGCTTAGGATTAATAATCCCTCCGCCTACAGCAAATATTACAGCTTTTGACTCATAAATTTTTCCGCTATCTGTTTCTACTTCGAAATGTCTTTCTTCTATTTTGCGTATATCTGTTACACGTTCGTTTAAATTAACTTTAGGGTTGAAATGTAAGCCTTGGTTAATCATATCTTTAATGATTTCATTACATGGTTTAGGCGCTACACCACCAATATCCCAAATAATCTTTTCTGGATAGATTTGCATTTTTCCACCTAATTTATCTTGTACGTCAATGATTCTCACAGACATTCCTCGTAAACCAGCATAGAAACTCGCAAATAATCCAGCAGGTCCACCACCAATTATAGTTACATCTTGCATTGTAAATCCTCCCAAGATTATGTCCCGTTTCGAATGATAATTATTATCATTATTTTGCCTTAATTATACTATATGTGCATATATTATTGAAGAAAATCATATCTTAATTGCAATTCTACTTTATTAGCTAAAAAAAAGACTTTTCATCAATAACACGATTGTGCTATTAAAAATGAAAAGTCTAACTTCAAATCAATTAATCTCTTGGTTCTTTGAGTGCTGCTTGTCGAATTAAGAAAAATAACAATAATAATCCTGCTAGCATTCCTGTATGACCAATACCTGCAAATCCAGCAAATGCTTCTGGAGAAAAGCTTTTCCCTAATACTTGGAATGTTCCTTTCGTTACCATCATACCAATGGTTGCCAAAACACTAATGTTATAAACGATGAAGAACCAGTTAAATAAATAGTAACTACTTAATTTAAATACCTTTTCTAATGGTATCAGTATTAAAAACATAAACATACCTAAAATCAGTGTATGCGTATGTACAATAGATAATTGTGTATCACCCGTAAAATGATGTGCTTTTGTCAATTCTCTATAGTAGAACCCGCTGAAAAGTCCCAAGATCATATAGACCAAAAATGCATATAATAATCGTCGCATAAACAATGCCTCCCTCACATTAATATTATAATTTATTATCATCAACTTTACAGTGACAATATTTGTAATATTGAGTCACTTGTTAATAAATCGAATTATGAGAGTGAGGGATTTTAACTGAGTCAAACTTGATATACAATTCAACTCAGTTTAATAAGTTATGCCTATTTACAAAGAGACTTGGTCCTAGCCTCACTCGTTACATTATTTATTTCTTGAATGTTTAAATAATGCGACTAATGATAATATAATTGCGATGATTGACACAATCCATAAAGCAATTGAGCCACCTGAAGATGTTTGTTCACTAGCAGTATCTTTTGATTTTTCATCTTTTACATCTACTGCATTAGCATTCTTTTTAACTTCTAACGTTGGTGCTGGGTGTTCGCTATTTTCTTTTCCAGTCCATTTAACTTTATCATCGTTATCATAGGTTTGAATTGCTTTAAATGCATACTTACCTTCATCTTTAGGGCTGGCTACAACAATAGGAAAATCCATAAATTCATCTGGCCCAATGCCTTTACCTTTAGCAGTCCAAATAATTTTAGTAATGTTACCTTTTTTATCTTTATCTAACTTATACTTATAGCCCTCTACTGGTTGTATATTAACAACTTGAACTTCTTTTGGTACTTCTAATTCTACTTTTTCAGTATGATCTTTTTGTTCTACAGGAACTCTAACATCTACTTTTTCATAAGATTCTGGGTCAACTGCTTTTGGGTTTAAAGTAACATGCGCATCTGCTACTTTAAAGAAACCTAATGTAAAAAAGAGTATGAAACTTGTCGCTAATAATTTTTTTATCATCTTTTTTCTCCTTTTATGGAATACTGATTTGGCTCATAATTACTCCGACTAAAATAAGTAATATACCAATTAAGACTTCTATAATTAATGAAGATTTATTTACTCTATTACGTTTATTGAGTGCACGTGTTGTTTGCAATAATCCCAATAACATCATCATTAAAGTACCAAAAACTTTAATTAATAAGAATACCGTCCAAGTTTGCATATTTGTCCAAATTGACAAAATCTTCGTTTGATCAATAGACATTAATACACCTGAAATAATGATTATTGCTACCGCTGCAGCATTAACTTTGAATAATATTTCTCGCAATAAATCTACGGCATCTTTTTTACGTGTAAATACTGAAATCAATAAATAGCTTAATGCACCTAACCATAAACTAATACCTATTAAATGTAGTGTTCTTAGTATGATAGACCATAATGGTACGCTTTGTGACCATACATGCCCTGACATACTCATTGCTAGAATCATTGCAATAGATACAATCCAGTACCATGATTTCTCCATGTTTCTTAAGACGAATAAACCACTTAATACAATTAAAGCAATGGCACTTAATATGTAAGGGAATTGTGTTATTGCACTAGGCTCAAGAGATAGTATTGCATCTAATACATCCGAAGACAATGTCATTAAATAAAGTACAAGTGACATCAAGTATGCCATCATCATTATTAAGGACACTGCAATATGTCTAGGAAATACATCGAATGTAGATAGGTTATTACGTCGTGCAATACCATTTAACCAATATAGACCTACAAGAATTATCGTTGCACCTTCAGCTATGTATCTGAATAACCCAAACCAGAAATTAGGTTTTTCGTAAAATGCTGGAGATGTATCAATACCGTTAGCTGTCTTCTTACCTACTGAAAACTCAAAACGATCACTAATCTCATGACCGTCAGCAGAAACTGTATGCCATTCTAATTGCTGTGTCCCTTGTTGAACTTTATCAGTAGGAAATGTAAGTGTCTTTGAATGTCCGGTTGTTGTAGGATCAATATCCCCTACTTTATCCCCTTTATCATTATATATTGTAATACCTGAGTATTCAGCGTTAACGGGTTCATTAAACGTTAACTCTATCGTATTAGGCGCTTTCGATATAACCCCATTTTGTGGTGGTGTAGTTTTTTCCAAAGTTGCATGCGCAGATGCGACATTATGAAGAGTTGGAATTAACAATAATAAAAACGTCATTATCAATGCCAAAGCTACTTTAGAACTTCGCTGTAAATTCACCATTGACGTCCTCCCATAAAATTTTGCTCATTTACTTATGATAAAATAATGCGTGCTATTTAACAATAATTATTCTAATTTGTCACTTTTTATCCAAAAATAAAAGCGAGACTGAAATCGAAATCATTTCATCGCCTCGCTCACCCATTTTATAAAATTATAGATTATAAACAACTTATTATTAGTGCTATTGCCGGTTTCAATTCATTTAGCCAGTATTTTTTCGTGCTAAAACCACTATACTATGTTATTCCGCTTCAATTAAAGATGCTTTATCAACTGTTAATCGATTTCTTAGTGAATACACAATAAACATAGCTAAAAATGCACATACTGTTTCAGCTATTAATAATGACCAAATGACACCACTTAAGCCAAATAAGCTATTTAAGACAAATAGAACTGGAATAATAACTGTTCCTTGTGCGATGGCCATTATTGTAGCCCCACGACCCTGTCCAGTAGCTTGCAACATGCCAGTAAATAAAAATCCAATGCCATTTAAAAGTAATGATGTCATAGTCACTTTTAAAATAAATGTAGCTAGAGTAACAATTTGAGGATCCGTACTAAATAAATGAACAATTGAATGTCCGGCTACAAGAACGACAGCCATGCAAACTGCAAATATAACAGCAATAGACACGATGACCACTTTAATGGTATCTTTCATTCTTGTTTTATTAGATACGAAATTATACGCAATTAGAGGTACAACACCTTCTGAAAGTCCCATTATGATTAGTTCTGGGAATTGAACAAGTCTAAATGAGATGCCGTAACTTGCTATCGCATAGTTACCATATGTTGCTAAGAATAAATTAACGACTAAACCAGTTACTCCCATTAGAACTACCATCAAGAAAGCTGGAATTCCAATTTTAAAAATTTCTTGCATCATTGCTTTAGTTGTTTTGGCATGTTTGATATTAAATGATAAGGTCTCATTTTTTCTAGAAAAGTAAACAATGAAAAATAACGCCGCAACAGTATTTGAAATTGCAGTACCTAATGCTGCACCTACAACATCTAAGTGCAAACCAAAAATTAAAATAGGATCTAAAATGATGTTTATACCAACGCTTGAAAGCATTCCTATCATAGAAATAATCGGTTTACCAATGGCTCTAGCAAACTGCTCTAAAACGAAGAATAGAATAACGAACGGTGTACTTAAGAATTCAATTTTCAAATAATCACTCGTATAGTTTAACGTTTCACCACTTGCACCTAGAATACTAGCTACTTGATCTGTAAATGGTAAGGTTACAACAGCAATAATAAGTCCCAATACTAGACTACTATATATTGAAAAACTACTTACATAATGACTTTTAGTGTAGTCCTTCGCACCTAGCAATCTAGAAATATAAGTTCCACCACCAACACCGAATAAATTACCAAACGCCATCAATACTGCAAATATAGGTAATGTTAAAGAAATAGCTGAAATCATATGACTATTATCTAGGAAACCAATAAAATATACATTTAAGATTCCGTAAATGACACTGAGTAGTGATCCTATCATCATCGGTAATGAGAAATGCATCATAGCTTTAAATATTGATGATTTCTCAAAGTAAAATAATTGTTCGTCTTTCATTTCCATAATCTCCTTTATGTTAGACATCTAATAATTAGATATCTAACTATTAGTTTAAAAATTTTGCTAGCTGAATTTCACAACTTGGTTTAAATTACAGCTAGCCATAATAATTACTTTTCTGTCTTAATATTATTCAACATGCGTTCAAATAAGTCCTTAAGTTGTTGCTTCTCACTCTCATTAAAATCTTTAACAAGAATAGCTTCTATATCATCGAAGATACTTACAAAAGATTCAACAAGTTGCATACCTTCTTGAGTTAGTTTTAAATTTTTACGTCTGGAGTCGTCAGGGTCAACCATTCTATAAATAAGTCCTTTATTTTCTAAACCCTTCAATGTTGAACTTACTGTTGATCCCTTTCTTTTAAATGTCTTTAATAATTCATTTTGTGTAATGCCTCGATCTTTGTGCCTGTACATGTAACCTAACGTATGACTTTGTTCTTGTGTAACGTTGTACTCATCTAGTTTACGGTCAGCATAATGTTTCATCTCATGCGCTAACATTCTGACTAAATATTGATACGTTGCATCCATGGTCTCACTCCATTTCGTTAGATGTCTAACGAATATAATACTCCGATTTTAATAATAGTCAATCGATATATTAAAGTTTAAATTTTCTGATTTTTTTATTAAAATAAAACCCCCGATTTAATAGCAATCTGCTAAATCGAGGGATAAAATTAAATTCTTATGATGGAATTTCAGTACGTTTATTACTATGTTTTCTTACAATAGCTGCAGTTAAACTAGATATTGCGCCAAATATAATAAAGCCAATCATCATCCATATAGTTGAATTCATTTCAATGTGACTACCCATGTAGATAATTTCTCTAAGTGTATTTGTATAGTGAGTAAATGGATCAAAGTCATAAACCCAACCTTGATAGCCTTTAGGAAGCATTTGTTTTGGTAATGTTACTAATTGCATGCTAAAGAACATTAAAATAACAAAGATTGGAATTGCTTTCATGCCTAACCACACCATGATGCCTAGAATTAATCCAATAAATCCAAGGATTGATATAGCTAAGAAGAGTGCTACTCTATTAGTATTATTGAAATCAAATCCTAATACACCATGCATGAAGTAGACATACGCGAAACTTCCAGCAAATGCTGTAATAACTGCTAATAACATTTGGCCTAATGAAGCGATAACTCTGTGTTGAAGTTTGAAGTTATTACTTGTTCTGAAAGCAAAGAATAATAATACTGATGCTACAAGTGATCCCATCCATACTGGCATAAACATTAAGAATGGTGCGTTACCGCCACCTTGATGATCTTTTACTTTATGAATTTCTTTATTATCAACTTTAACAGGATTTGTAATGCCTTTAATATCTGAGGCACTCACTTTAACGTCTTGCTTTTCTAATGTGCTAAGACTTTGAGAAGTAATTTGTTTATTTAAATTATCTCCCATTCCATCAAGTACGTTACCAGTAATGGTAGCTGCTTGCATACTTGCACCTTTATTTACAATTGTTTTAAATGTCGCTTGTTTTACATCAACTTTTTGATTGCCCATTTTTTTCTGCATTTGTTGAACAGCTGCGGCTGGAATTTCGCCTGATTCAACTTTTTCTTTCATTTCTGCTTTTTTACTATCCATTACTACTTTTTGTGTTTTACTCATTGCATTTTTTGAAAAGTCTTTGTTAAAAATAGCTACCCCATAGTATTTTTCATCTTTAAGACCTTTTTTAATATCTGATTCTTTATCAACTTTAACTCACTTAACAGTATCAGAATCACTATCCATTAATTTATCTTCAATTTTTTTCCCGATATTTACTTTATTACCTTGAATGTCTACACCTTTATCATTGTTTACAACGGCTATTGGCAATTGCTTTGGTTTTGGATTAAACGCTGGATAAAAAGCCAAAGAGAATATAACTAATAATAATATCGCTGCAATAGGTGCAAGCCATAATAGTTTGCTTTTAAAAATATTCATGAAATCTAACCTCCTAAAATTTATTGAACAATGTGTTGAATATTTAATACCTTGTAAATTATAATGAGATAGTCAAAAATAAACAATAATCAATTATTCAAATACCGTACGTTATTGAACAGATTGTAGATTTTTGTCTATTTACTATTAGGAGGTCGATATTTAATGAAGGAAGACAGGAGAATAAGAAAGACAAAATCAGCTATTAAACGTGCATTTACAGACCTTTTAAAAAAGAAAGACCTCGACAAAATCACTGTTCAAGATATTTCAAATCAAGCAGATATTAATCGTGGTACATTTTATTTACATTATGAAGATAAATACATGTTATTAACTGATATGGAAGATGAATACATTTCACAAATTTGGTCATCAACTCAATTTAATCAACTCGACACTAGTACACCAGAAAATACAGCTGATGATTTTATTAATAATATTTTGACCAAAGTATTACAACATATCTCCGATAATATGGACTTTTACCATACGATTCTTCAATTAGAACGTAAAAGTAGACTTGAAGAAAAAGTTCATTCCTTAATTAAAGAAAATCTGCAAAAATATATTAGTATTGAACATGAGATAGATGGTATTCCTGAAATGTATTTTCATAGTTATGTTTCAGGTGCTACTATTTCAATCATCAAATATTGGGTACAAGACGATAATCGTATTTCTGTAAATGATTTAACAAAACATATTTTTAATATTATTTATAATGGCCCATTACGTATTATGATTCAAAATCATTATGAACGTACCCAATCCAACTGAGACTAAATGAATATGAAAGGAATCATTAGCCATGCTAACTGCATATAAACATTCAACTAACAATGACATCGTTGAAACGACTTTAGATCACTCTGCATCATGGATTAATGTTGTAGAACCTGAACGAGAAGAAATTGAACAATTAATTGAAACCTATAATTTGCCCGAGGACTTTATTCGAGATCCATTAGATGCTGATGAAAGCGCACGTATTGAATATGATGACGATACAGGCTATTCCCTTATCATCATCGACTTACCTATTGTAAGTTCTACGCATCGTCGCGTCTTATCTTTCGTTACAATCCCATTAGGAATTGTTATCGGAAAAGGACTTATTTTGACAATCTTTGATGCTGAAAATGAATTCTTAGAGAATTATGCACGACAAGATGATGTTAATTTAAATTTTCATAGTCGTTTTGCTCTAGATATTTTATTAACTATTTCAAACCACTACAACAGAAATTTAAGACTTTTAAATAAATCACGAATCCGCATCGAACGAGAACTAAAAAATAATATTACCAATAAACAGCTTTACAAATTAATGGAAGTTGAAAAAAGTTTGGTATATTTTCTAGCTGCATTAAAAGGTAACGATACAATTATTAAAAAATTATTCCGTTTACCTGCCATAAAACGTTTTGAAGAAGATGAAGATTTATTAGAAGATTTAGTGATTGAAAATAACCAAGCGATTGAAACGACAGAATTATATACTGGCATTTTAGAGAGTATTACAACTTCGTATTCTTCATTATTATCTAATGAAATGAATAATATTATGAAGACACTTACATTATTTACAGTATTACTCACATTACCAACACTTGTGTTTAGTTTCTTCGGTATGAACGTACCGCTTCCACTCGATGAAAAGAGTTATTCATCGTGGCTCTTCATTGTAGGAATTTCACTCGTTCTTGTGACTATAGTAAGTATCTTCTTATGGCGAAAACAAAAATTATAACTGCTAATTATACAAAAAAGTCGACATTCTGCATAAATCAGAATGTCGACTTTATTTCGTTTATTCAGCTGCTGCTTGATAAGCTTTGCGTCGAGATAAAATTAAAGTAATAGCTACAGAGACAATAAAAGCAATGAGCATGCCAATAAAGTAATGCAACCACCCAGCATGTGCTGGATTAATAGAAATAAATCCTGGTAGCCCAGCTGTACCTAAAGCGATGGCTTTAACTTTAAAGAATGAGATATAAGCTGATCCAATAGCTGAACCAATGATTGCACCTATAAATGGATATCTTAATTTAAGATTTACACCAAACATTGCTGGTTCAGTAATACCTAATAGCGCTGATACACCAGCTGCAGATGCAACACCTTTTAATTTTTTGTTATTTTTAATGATGATAAATGCTGCTAATGCTGCACCACCTTGTGCTACGTTAGACATTGTTGCAATTGGGAAGATAAATGAACCTCCCGTTTTTGCTTGATCAGCGATTAATGTTGTTTCAACAGCGATAAAGCTATGGTGCATACCTGTTATAACAATCGGCGCATAGAATAAACCGAAGATAAACCCACCAATTGCACCACCAAATTCATATAACCATGTTAATCCGTCTGATAACCAATAACCAAGCTGTCTTGTTAATGGTCCTACAAATAAAAATGTTAGAAATGCCGTAACTAAAATAGATAATAATGGTGTTAATAAATTATCTAATACAGTTGGAATAACCTTACGTAACCACTTTTCAATAGTTGCTAAAATATATGCTGCCACCAACATTGGTAACACTTGTCCTTGATAACCTACTTGATTAATATGTAAACCAAATAAGTCCCAATGTGGAATTGCTTTACCCGCTTCTACAGCCTTAGGAAAATCGTATGCGCTCATTAATGATGGATGTACTAAAATCATTCCTAAAGCTGCACCTAAGAATGGATTACCTCCAAATCGTTTCGCTGCACTAAATCCAATTAATATTGGTAATAACGTAAATGGTGCATTTGCAAAGATGTTAATCATATCTGCTAATCCAGCAAACTGACTATGAACATCTATTAAAGATTTATTATCATAAAAGAGATCTGGCGCAGTTAAAATATTATTAATCCCCATTAATAACCCACCAGCAACAATGGCTGGAATAATAGGAACAAATATATCTGAAAGCATCTTAACGAATCGTTGTAATGGATTCATGTTTCGAGCGGATTTATCTTTAACATCCGCTGTTGTAGAAGCCTCTTTCCCTGTTATTTTTTCAAGTTCATTAAATACTTTATTGACTGTACCTGAACCAATAATGATTTGATATTGACCGCCAGTTGAGAATGTACCTTTAACAACGTCCATCTTCGATAAAGTGTCCTCATCTACTTTACTTTCATCATTAAGTACGAGTCTCAATCTTGTGGCGCAATGAGCCATAGCATCTAAATTATCTTCCCCACCTACAGCTTCAAGAATTTCTTCAGCCGACTTTTTATAGTTCATTAAATTCCCCTCCTATTGAATGGAACCGGTTCTATTTATTAATTTTATTGTAACCGGTTCCAAAAAATAACGCAATAACCTTTTTTATCTTCACCAATTATTCATATTTTAGATTTGTAATCTAAGTTTCTGGGAAGAACATATTAAAACTTACAAAATAAGTGAGCGAGGCGGTATTTGATGAAAGAACGTGGCTATATTGAAAAGTTATGGAGAGAAGAAAAATATAATGTCTTGTACCATAGTCAACAGGATTATAATTATATTCGTGAATTACTTAAGCAATCTCCAACTTTAAATGAAGTTCAACTAGCTATTAATGAAGCACTCCAAACGACTCCATCCAATGGTTCAATAATGAATGCATACGATCATATGTGGGGATACTTTAAACACAAAGCTAATGAAATGGAAAAAAACAAATCAGCTCAATTAAAAACTGATTTCAAACAAGATAAAGTTCAAAGTAATGAATTGCTGATTTTTATAAAATACTTAGCCGACAAATATGAAGTTTCTTACCTTCAAAAAAGTACCCTGCTTAATTTCCAATGAGAATACTTAAGGTATGAAAAATTTTATTGGCACGGAAATAAGTAGCACCTACTACGTATGTATTAAGTACTTAAAATAATAGAAATGCTACTGCTATTCGCTAAATTTATAAAACAAAAAAGTTGAGACAACGCATGTGTTGTCCCAACTTTTTTAAAATTAATTCTGTTTTTCTGTAAAATATTATTCTTGATGTTACGCCTATAATAAAATCAGTATATTAAAGGATGGTAGATATTAAAACTGTTACTTATGCATCAGTGATTTAGTAATTGGTGGAGTTAGGTTCCTTAGTAATATACATTAGCATGCTACTGCTAATACCATTGTTAATAATACGCATACATATTCTTATTCTAAGTTGAATGGCAAATCTTAGGTGTGGTGTCTGACTATTATTTAATTTATTAATTTTCAATCTCTCTAGTTGTTTAATTCATGATGAAGATGAGTTGAATTTCTATATCACGCACAAAATAATTTACTTTACTTGTGTAAGATGGAAAATTCTTGTTGTCGAGTCTAATCATTGATATAGAATTTAATAATTTTAATATAGTGTTGGTACTTGTATCATTAACTTTAATATGTTGGCAGAATTTGAACTCAATGATTTAATTATAGCTTTTCTTGTTGTGGAAATACTTTATGTTGCTATTTCATGATGTTAATACAGAACTAATGAATGTAAGATTTCGAATCATTAATTAAATTAATGTAAATGATGTTTAATCAATTCTGTTTCGAAATCTATATTTATTATGCATCAAATTAAGTTGTCCCACGCTATTAAAATTTTCCAAATCAGTCACACTATATTTTCAATTTTTCCTTTAAGTTGCTTCTTTGAGAAAATTTTTATCGCTTTCACAAAATAATCGCAAAATTTTTTTATTTTTAGTTATTAATTTTTTCTTACTTTTATTTTATAATTACTTTTATTATTCACAATTCAATTGACCAGTAATGTTTAGCCAATAAATAAAAAAGCTAGGAGAACAACATACATGAGTAATTCCCTTCTATTACATGAACATTTAACAACCGCCCCTTCGCGTAATATAAATTATATTATTATATATTTCTCTTTAACTAATGAATTAACGATTACTATTAATGGTGAAAAGAATGATATTCAAAACCATATTGCTATAGTCAATCAAGGTGATTTATTTAATATCGATCATGCTAAAGATTTAATTGAGTTAAAAATCCCTATAGCTTACTTCTATATAGAAGATAATGATTTCTTTAATTGTTTCTTTGACCGTTATTTATTGCAGTCGAATCATTTTATTAAATCTCAAATTTTGCAATGCATTTCTAACTTTTCAAATAATGAAGAACAAGATAGTGAAACAGTATCTAAAATTATAAGAACGTTGTATAAAGAAGCCGTAGTTAGAAACACAACATTATATGTACCGACTATGTCTATCGATAATCAGTTACTGTCTAATATTGTCATGTTTATTAACAATAACATTACATCTAATCTATCTTTGTTAGATATTGCACAACATGCACTTATTTCAGAATCATATTGTTCTAATTTGTTTGCTCGCATATTAAATGTTAATTTTAAAGATTATTATACCAGTCTAAAAGTTAATCACTCTGTACAATGACTAATGACAACGAATCACTCTATAACAACGATTTCCGAATTATCAGGTTTTAGTAGTCACACCAATTTTACTAATCAATTTAAAAAACATTTGGAAGCGAGCCCTAAGCAATTTCGTACGATGCTAAATCAATTAGAACCCCTGCCCTCTATTTTAATAAGAAGTTCAGTTAGTCAATCTTTTTTAAATTTAATTTCACAATTTGAGTTTACGAATCATTTGACCACGGAGACCACACAAATTGATATTGCTAATTACGATCCTAAAGATCAGACGCAATTTTCAACGGCTTTTATAGATTTTCAAAACATAAATGAATTATTTCAATTTGTGTTTAATGATTATTTTGATATTGATTTATCCTATTTACCTAGACCAGCGATTTTAATTAATGATGTGAGTGACATGGTAGGTCGTCACACAAATTTAAATTTATTAAATCGTTGTTTTGAGAAATTATTTGAAAAAAATATTAGATTAGCTGTCACTATTAAAAATAATCAAGAATTTAAAATGATATACCAATTGATTATGATATTCTTACAAAACAATAGAGATTATAAATGGAATAAAAAATTAGTGAAATTCATGCTTGTATTTGATACTGAAACAATGTCTATTCATGATATCCACCTTGCACACCTTAAACTCAAGAATAAAAACCGTGCTATCAAATTTAGTTTAATGGTTGATGGTTTGTTAAGACAACTGGGTTCATTACAAGAAACATATGATATTATGCATCGTATGAACTTTGATTTTTACTTTGTTGATATTGAAAATATTGATACCAAGAATGTGCTTATTGATATACAACGTGGCTTTACTCACTCATCGACGCACTTTGAAAATTATTTGCGTTTTATAGAGGGCTCTAATATACCGTCAACTCAGTTTATTTATAGCAACCTATCATTAAAATGTTTCAAATACACTAATAATGGTACACAGTCACTTCAATTGTCAGATCTCGTATGTCATCTATATCAGTTAATGAGACACGGTGGTGGCGTTTGCTATAAATTAATAGAAACAGATCCGATGTATATCTCACTCTTTAATAATCATGGTAGTCTATTACCTATCATGCATTTATATCGATTTGTTTCTACATTTAGTAATGAGTCATTTCAAATATCGAATAATTATTTAATGTGTTACAAAGATGGGAATTATCATGTGATACTTTTCAATAAAATTAATGACCGTTATTTATCTGATAGCCAACAACACTATATCTTTGAAAATGACTTTAAAGAAAACACCCTATTTATTGTAAATACATTAAATAATGAACATGGCTCAATACAACATTTAATTCCACAAGATAAGCGTGATGTTTACATTGAAAAAGATATTATTCAACAATTAGATAGATGTAATCATCCAAAGACTGAACTATTGATTCAAGAAAATGATTATGCCGCATTTCAAATAACGCTAAAACATGATGAAGTGAAATATATTTGTATTAAACCTTCTTAGTATACTTTTGATGTAAGTTTAAAAAACATTATTTAGGCTATAAATAGTGTAAGGAGATGATAAATTTGGATAAACAACAAGTGATTCAATCAATTGAAAAAGTCTTAGATACTTCAAAAGTCGGCGTCTTATCAACAGCATATAATAATCAACCAAATAGTCGTTATATGGTATTTTATAATGATGAATTAACTTTATATACTAAAACAAGTAATGAGAGTACTAAAGTTGAAGAAATTAAAAATAATCCTCATGCATATATTTTATTAGGTTACAATGAAACAACAAATAATAGCTTTGTTGAAATTGAAGCAAATATAGAAATTGTTGAAGATCAAAAAGTAATTGACTGGCTATGGGAAACGCAAGATAAAACATTCTTTAATTCAAAAGAAGATCCAAATCTATGTGTGCTAAAAGTCGTACCTAAAACCATCAAATTAATGAATGATGATGACATCGATACACCTGTAACGATTACTGTATAGAATTTAAAAAACTGTTTATAATAAAGAGTTTAGGACTGTGTTAATCAAGTTCTGAACTCTCTTTTTTTGATTAATTGGTTAACGCCTTTGATTTAATTTATGTCATTAAATTATGATTCAATTTAATATACATTATTATTTTATTGCAATTTAATAGTATTTTATGTATAAAAGAGATAGAACTTTTTAAAGGAGTCTATAAAATGAAGAATAAAAAGGGTTTAGGTATCGGTATTGCACTTATTGCTATCATGTTAATTGTATGTATCGTTCTTGTTGTCATGATGATGACAGGTGGTCAAAAAGAAACGTATTATGGCTATATGAAAAACGACTATACAATTGATAAGATGGTAAATGAACAGACTGAAAAAATTGAAAAAAATGTTGAATTGCCTTCTGATAGCAAAGCTAATGTTAAGAAAGGCGACTTCGTATTTTTAGTCAAAGAAAAAGGATCAGATAAATTTTCAAGAGTATCTAAAGTAGATCACGATGACGTACCACATGGTTTAATGATGAAAATTCATGAAATGCATGATATGAAGGGTATGTAAATTACAATAAATCACTGTCAATGAAGAGAAATCTTCGTTGGCAGTTTTTTAATATCATAACGTATTAATACACAAATCTTTATAATTTTAAGCAATAAAAAAGTATCGAGCCTATGCGCTCGATACTAAAAATGTCAGATTTCTTTTTTAAATTGATTCTAAGTATTTTTTACCTTGTTCTTTGTCATAAACCTTTTCCCATTTAGAGATAACAACAGCTGATAATGCATTACCTATTACGTTAACACATGTACGAACCATATCTAATAAACGGTCTACACCGATAATTAACGCAAGTCCTTGTGCTGGTAAGCCCATAGCTCCTAATGTTGTTAATAATACTACGATTGAAACGCCTGGTACTCCAGCCATACCTTTAGAGGCAACCATTAATGTCACCATTAAGATAATTTGTTCTGATATAGATAAATGAATGCCATACATTTGTGCAACAAACAATGCTGCAATTGATTGGTATAGCGCTGATCCATCAAGGTTAAATGAGTAACCTATTGGAATAACAAAGGATGTGACATCTCTTGGCGCTCCGAATTTTTCCATTTTCTTCATCATTACTGGTAATACTGCTTCTGAACTTGAAGTAGAGAATGCTAGTAATAATTCATCTTTCAAAATTTTAATGATTGAGAAGATACTAATACCACAGATTCTTGCTACAATTCCTAGAACAACGATAATGAAGAACACCATCGCGAACACTACTACTAATACTAATTTTAATAATGGTATTAAAGCAGATACTCCAAAAGTCATTACTGTTGTACAAATAAACGCAAATACACCTATTGGTGCTAATTTTAAAATTTTATTAATCATCCAGAATACTGCTTCAAGCGTTCCATTTAAAAAACCTTTCACAGGATCTGCTTTTTCTCCTATTGCAGCTAATCCTAAACCGAAGAATACTGCGAAGAAGATGATTGGTAATAATTCGCCTTTAGTTAATGCTTCAAATATGTTTGTTGGTACAATATTTACAATGGTATCAATAAAGTGATTGCCATATGTAGATTGTTCTGCTGCGGATGCAGATGATTGATATTTAGAAATATCGCCTTTAGGTAATTTGTCTGGATCTAAACCAGCACCTGGTTTGAATAAGTTACCAATGATTAGTCCTAAACCAATGGCGATTGTTGTTATAATTTCAAAGTAAAGAATTGCTTTCCATCCATAGCTACCTATCTTCTTTGAGTCCCCTAAGTTAGATATAGATAATGCTAATGCACAGAATACAATTGGTATGATGATCATTTTAATTAAATTTAAGAAAACATCACCGAACGGTTTTATATAATTTGCTACGTTATCTTGTCCAAATAATAATAAACCTACAACTACACCTAGCACCAATGCGATGATTACCTGCATCGGTAAACTAATTTTTCTCTTGAACAGAGCCATGTTGAAACCCCCTTCATCTGACATCGCTTAATTATATCAGATAATTATGAAATGGGATATAAAATTTTTAAAGCTAACTATATATATACTATTCAATCAAGCTAAAATAATTAAAAATACTATAAAAAGGAGAACAGAAATCATTATGAATTCTGTTCCCCTTATTTTTCATTACGTGTAAAATATTAATCCTCATTTAATGCGAAATTAAGGTTTAAAATTTTGGTTAAAATAATTATGTTTTGCATCTTTAATACTTTTTTTAGTTTCAGTATCAAAGCCTTCAGCAAAGATACCTTTACGTGTTCCTATAGGTTGAATGACATATGTCATATGAGGTTCATCTTTAAAAACAACTTCTTTGTAATAAACCCCTTTTTTTGCACTATATTGTGTTTTTTCCGATTTAATATCATCACTTAAATGTTTCTGCTCTATATAACTATCTACCATTTTAATATTTCTATGACCTTGATACGTTTTCATAGCAAAAAAGAAAGCAATTGCCACTACTAATGAAATCGCCAAAATAATACAAATTCTAATCCATTTTTGTTTTTTACTCATTTTGAACTCCTTTGTACACAACCTAGTCTCATCATCTCTAGTTACTATCTAAATTATTATGAATGATAGTTAGAAAATTTTAAAGTATTTCAGTATTTCTGTAACAAAATGTCCTAACAATTTATCTCTAATTCAAAATAAATCGACACATACATTAAACATGTAGACGTACTTTCAAATATAGTTTAAAAGGCTTTAAAAGTCCATGAAATACTATGGCAACAGTCTTGACATTACTTTTAGCTCATAATATCTTTAAATAAGTTAAGGGGGGAAATGTATGTATATTAAAGATAGTTATTTAAGTAATCAATTATGTTTTTTATTATATGTTACTTCTAAAGAAGTCATAAAAAAATATACTTACTATTTAAAAAAGCATGATTTAACATATACAAGCTTTATGGTCATCATGGCCATCGAAAATGAAGAAAAGATAAATATTAAATCACTTGGTCGTCGCGTATTTTTAGATTCTGGAACCCTAACACCTCTCTTAAAGAAATTAGAGAAAAAAGGCTACGTACAACGTATGCGTGAAAAAGAAGATGAAAGAAATCTTCAAATTACACTGACTGAAAGTGGTATTAATATTAAACCTACATTGGAAGCTATCTCTGACCAAGTTTTTGAGGACTTTGATATTTCACAAGACGAAAAAGATAATCTTGTTAATAGCTTAAAACATGTTATTTCAAATAACTTCGATTATACTACTCACTAATATTTAATCCTGGCAAAAGCGAAACACTTAATTTCACAATTACTAGGCTTTATACATATTGAGACTTTTGCCATGGATTTACTATTCCGCACTTAATCTGCGCCTTATTCTTTATAATTCCTTTCGCTTTACGTTAATCCTCTCTATTACTATAATGTACTTGAAAAGTATCATTTTACAACTATGGTATGCACGCTTAAATAAAGGAGAGACATTAGTATGAATAATAGAGAGTTTTTTGAACAATCCATTTTCAAGAATAATCCAAAAGACGTATTCCGTGATTTAGGTGAACAAGTTTTTAACCAATTTTCATCAAAAAGTTTCCCGACAAATATTTATAATCAAACAAATCAATACGTATTAGAAGCTGAACTACCTGGTGTCAATAAGTCTGAAATTGAACTTAAATTTGAACATGCGGCATTAACAATTAAAGTTCAAAAGCATGTATCTGAACAAACAGGTAGCGTTCAATTAAGTGAACGTGCAAGTGGTGAATTAGTTAGACATTTTGAATTTAACGATATTGATAAGTCACAAATTAAAGCAAGCTACGAAGACGGGATCCTAGTTGTTATTTTACCTAAAGAAGTTAGTGCACAAGATCAATCAACAACAATTACAGTAGAATAAATAGATATACAAAATAAAATGTTAAACATACTAAGATTAGCTGTGAAGAAATCTATGACGATAGATTTTTTCACAGCTATTTTTTATAGTTGTAGAGAGA